>NZ_DASQCC010000033.1:0-27824 GCF_035634895.1 Actinophytocola sp.
CCTGGCTGCCGTTCGGGCTTTCCCTGCCGTTCCGGTTGGTCCGTCGTTCGGGGTTGTCTGGCGTTCGGGCTTGCCTGCCCGGCTTGCAAGGCGTTCGGGCTTTCCATGCCCCGCTTTGCCTGCCTGGCTTGCCTCCCGTTCGGGCTTTGCCTGCCGTTCCGGTTGGTCCGTCGTTCGGGTTGTCTCTGCCCAACGCCTGCCTTGCCCTTTGCCTGTGGCAATCCAGGCCCTCAGGGCTCCGCCAAAGTCGAGTTCCAGCAGCCTTTCGGCTCGCGTATCGACCCTGCGGCAGCAATGCAAGCCCCGGTCTGCTCATGGCCGAGATGTGGACCTACGCCAGCAACGCTCCCGCCAGCGTCGACGAGTAGCGCTGCGGCTTCGCGTCGCCGGCCAGGTCTGTCGGGGTCGCCTTCACCGGGACGGCGCCCAGCAGGCTCCCCACCGCCGACTCCACCGCTGCCGGGTCCGCCTCGCCGTGGACCTGGACCGTCACCGCTCCGGTCTCGTCCTGGTGCAGTTGCCATGCCGCCAGGCCCAGCGGCGACAGCACATGAGTCAGCTCTATCGAGTTCACCCAGGAGCCGTCGGCGGCCCGGTACCGCACCGGGTCTCGGCCTTCCAGGTTGAGCAGTGCCGGTACGCCATCGACTTCAGACAGGGTCGCGTGGTCGCCCGTCCGGTAGCGCAACAGCGGGAGCAGCGGGTTCTCGCCGCAGGTCACCGTTACCTCGCCGCGTTCGCCCGGGGGGCACGGGGTGCCGGACGGGGTCAGGATCTCCACGTGCAGTCGTCTCGGCAGCAGGCGGTGGGGGCCGTTGCCCTCGCGCCACGCGATCAGGCCTGCCTCGGTGAGGCCGTACAGGTCCACCACCGGGCAGTCGAATCTCGCCGCCAAACGCTTGCGTAGGCCTTCGCCCAGGGCCATCGCTCCGCTCAGGACGGCTTTCGGGGTGGTTGTCAGTGGTAGGGACGCCAGGCTTGCCAGCGAGATCGGGTTGCCCGTGTACAGCTCGGGATCACAGGAGTCCAGAAAGGACACCCGGTCCGTCTCGGACCGCCATGCGGACTCGTGGAGGTTCACCTTCAGCACGCCCGCGCCGTCCAGGTACGACGACACCGACGCGAACTGGTACGCCACCGGTTGGTCGTACACGTTCACCAGCGAAACCCGGGACGGGCCACCCTCCAGCCGGACCCCCGACCTCGCCAGCACGTGCTGCATCACCGGTAGGTCCAGTGCGCAGAACTCCGGGGTCATCGGCACGGTCGCCGCCGGGCCTCGGGAGCCGGACGTCCGGTAGACGATCAGCTCGGACAGGTCCGCGTCGTCCGGGACGTGGGCTTCGGCGTGGGACAGCAGGTCGTGGCGGTCCGTGGTCGGGACCTCGGTCAGTGACGTCGGTGCCGGCCGGCCCCGGTATCTCGGGACCGTCCCGTACACCCGTGCCACCAGGGGCATCACCCAGTCCGGCGCGGGAACGCCGCGATCGAGCCGCGTACGGTACGACACCAGCCGGTCCCGTGCGGCCGCCGTCAGGCGGTCGCCGCAGGCGTGGTTGTACAGCGGCGCCGCGGGGTGGTCACGTAGGTCCGACAACATCTTCGCGGCCGCCGGGGTCAGCAGTGGCCACCGTTCATCGTCGGTCAGGGCCGTGGCCGCCATTGGTTCGTAGTCGGCGACCGGGTAGTCGACGTGTGCGGTCATACCTGGCTGTACCTCGCCGCGGCCTCGCGGGCCCGTTGTTCTTCCATGGCCTTGCGGACGGTTGCCGCTCGTTCCTCCGCCACCTTCGCGGCCAGCAGTACCTCGTGGCGTCGTGCGCTGTCCACTGTAGAGAGACGGTCGGTGGCCTGTTCCGGTGTCTCGGCGGCCGGGGCCAAGGCCAGTGCCCGCATCGTCACGCGGGCCAGTTCCTCTCGGCGGTCAGGGTCACGGACGAACTTCAGCGGGTCCACCAGTGCCGACAACGTCACCAGGTCCGGTGCGGTCAGCCAGGCCGACAACACCATCGGGCCGCGGGCCAGCAGCGCCGGGTCGGCCAGCAGCCAGCACGTCACCAGCACCGTTCGGCGCCAGTTCGGGGTGCCGGACTCGAATCGCACCGCCTCGTCGGCTCGCAGTGCCGAACCGCCCGCCATCAGCAGCAGGTCGCCCACCACCGCCGCGACCACCGCGTCCTCGGCCAGGAAGTCCGGGGGTGTGTCGGCCAGGCGTCTTGTCAGCCGGGCCACCGGGACCTCGGTCATGCGCGGCTCCTCTCGTAGGCCCGGCGGCTGAACGCGGCCGCGAACTCCACCAGCTCGTCCCAGCTCGTCACCCTGCGCACGTCCCAACCCGGCGCCAGTGCGGCGATCCTCTCCCGCTGCTGCTCGGAACGCAGGCGCAGCAACAGTGTTCCGCCGGCGCGCGCCGCGGACAGGGCCGCCGCCGCGATCGCCGCGCCCGGGGTGCCCAGCTCGTCGGTCGGGCGGAACATGGTGTCCACGCCGTCGTCGGAGATCACGACAATGTGGGTGGGGCGGTCGCGGTCCCGGTACGTGTCACGCAGCACGTGGAGTGGGAAGGCCGTCGCACCACCGAAATAGCCGGTCAGGACGGCCAGGATCGCGCGCTCGTCCCGCACGAAACCGTCCGTGCTGGTGAACTGGTTGGTGCCGCTCCACAACGTCACCTGCACCCGCGCGCCCACCCGCAGCGCCGACTCCGCCAGGATCACGCCGGCCAGCGTCAGGTACGACACCAGCTCCGTCGGCTTCGGCATCGAGCCGGACGAGTCCACGTAGATGTCCAGGTCCACCGGGCGCTCGTCCCGCTCGTCGCCCTCGACCGGGCCGGTGAGGCGCTGCACCGTGGTCACGCCCGGCACCACCACCGGGGACCGCAGCGTCGTCGCCAGCCAGTCCACCGCCTCCAGTGGTTCGCCCGTGTCCCACGTGCCCAGGCCTTCCGGCAGCTGCTCGGTCGACGGGGGACGCGGCGTCACCGGGAACGGCACCAGGTGGGGCAGCGCACGCTCGCGGTAGTACCTCGCGGCCGCCTCCTGCGCGGACACGTCCAGGCCCAGCTGTCGCAGGATCTGCCGGTACTCGAACGGTTCCCGGTACTGCGCGCCCGAGTCCGAGACCGGCGCCGCGGGGGCGGGCTCCGCGAAGTCGTTCACGCGTGGGTCCAGCGCGGGGTGGAGTACCTCGCCGGCCTCCTCGACGCGGGTCAGGCCCGGGATCTGCTCGTCCTGGTTCACCACGCCGGCACACAGCAGGCGCCGCGGGTGTTCGGCCGGCTTCGCGACCGACGCTTCGAGGTACCGGCGGCACAGCGCCGCGAAGCCGCCCGCGCCGGACAGCCACTCCGTCGCGTACACCCTCGCCAGCTTCGCGCCCAGCTGTGCGTCGCCCTCCATCGCGGGGTCCACCTCGCCGGCGACGAGGGTGCCGGCCGGGAGTGCCCACAGGATCTCGTAGATCCGCTGGTAGAAGGTCCACAGTGGATCCGTCGCGCCGCGGACCCGCCGGTACACCTCGGCCATCCGCAGTCCCCTGCTGCGTAGCAGCCGGTCGTTGATGAGCAGGTCCGCGTACATGTTCTGGATCATCGGCGCGTGCTCCTCCAGGCCGGGCAGGCCACGCCGGACCCGGACCAGCAGCCGGCCCTTGTCGGTGAGGTCCGCCGGGCACAGCACGTGATGGCCGACCTCGTGCGCCAGCACCTCCAGCGGCAGGTCCTCGAGGCCGAGCGCCCGCACCGCCGCGAGGTCGATCATCACCTCGTGGTCGTACAGGGAGAACGCCGCGAACGAGCCGGTCAGGCCGGCGTTCGCCGCGGCCGCGGTGGACCCGAACATGGTCGGGTCGTGCAGGGTGATGAACGGGCCCCACGTGCGCAGTGCCCGCGACCAGTGCGAACGCCACTCCTCGGCGAGGTCCATCATCCCGCCGTCCGTGCCACGAACAGGATTCCGTGGGTCCACGGCGTGGTCGCGGCCAGGGTGCCGCCGGCGCCGGCCCAGCTGGTCGCGTCGGCCAGCTCGGGTAGTTCCAGCGTGGCGCCGGTCGACGTGTCGTACACGATCCCGCCCGCCTTCAACACCAGCGGGCCGGCGTCGCCGCGCTCGGCTGGTATGCCGGCCACCCGGCCGAGGTGCACGCCGAACCGGTCGGCCTGCACGCGCCACGCGTCGGCGCCATCGCTCGCGTACCACCGGCCGGCCGAGGTGGACACGGTCGGTGGGCGGCGGAACGTGCCGCCGAAGCCGCGGAAACCACCGACCCGCCGGACAAGGAGCAGCGCCTCCGCCCGCTCGCCCGGGGACGGGTCCAGCCACGGGTCGGCCGCCAGGCGGGAGACGTCCACGGTGGACGTCGTGCCGAGTGCGACTCGCACCAGCTCGCCGGGCAGCCGGGCCGCCGTCGCCAGCGCCGCGTCCCGTAGCTGCGCCAGACCTCGCCGCCACGCGGCGACCGCGCCCGCGTCGAGGAACTCGGACACACCCGTGACGTGCTGGCCCAGCGCCAGCATCGTGTCGAGCCAGCCGGCCGGGTCGCCGGTAGGGGAGACCTCCAGGTGGTGCAAGGCGTTCACGACCGCGACCGGCAGCCGTCGCGGTTCGGCCGCCAGCAGGGCCGGGATCGCGGGCAGCAACCGCCGCAGGCCGTCGGTCACGGCGCCGGCCGAGCCGAGGCGACCGCGTTGGGCGAGCGCGAGCGACAGCTCGACCAGCGCGTCGCACACCGGCTCGGGGTCGCCGGCCACGGCGTCGACGATCGGGCCGACGACCTCCCGCAGGTGGGCCAGGAACTCGGCCGGGTCCAGGCCACGCGCGTGGTGCCTGGCCAGCCGGAACTGCTGGTTGTAGCGCTCCCGCCGGGACGCGAGCACGGTGTGGAACCGGCTGCTCGCCGCCGGCGGGGACGAGGTTCTCAGCGCTTCCACCGCAACCACGTCCGGTAGTTCACGTACCGCTGGTGCAGGTACTTCAGCGCGAGCGCGTCGTCGTAGACATGCCCGTACAGCTTGCGGCCCGCGCTCCACTCGGTCAGCAGCGCCTCGATCTTCGCCAGCCTGCCGGTCACGGCCCGCTCGTCCAGACCGTCCAGACCGGCGGCGAACTCCGCGAGCAGCTCGCCCACCGGGTCCTGCACGTCCAGGTCCAGCCGGTCGTACTCGGCGCACGCGCGGTCGAACAGGTGCCGGACCCAGCTGACCCGGTCCGTCCGGTAGGCCTGGTGACCCGGCTCGTCGAACGCGGGTGAGGTGTCGTCGGCGGTCAGCTTGTCGTGCAGCACGTACGGCAGCACGGCACGCAGGTCGTCGAGCCCGACCTCGTCGCGGTCCCGGAAGTACGCCAGCGCCTTGGCGTAGTGCAGCACGCTCTGCAGGGCCCGCACCGACAGCCCCGCGGTGGTCTGCGAACCGATGTCGGCGATCCGGTCCCGCCCGGACTCACCGGCCGCGAGCAGCCGCGGCTCGACGCCGGCGAGCTTCGCGGTGTCCTTGGTGCGGTACTCGAACTGCTCGCCGGCCGGTTCCAGCAGCTCGAACTGCGCGGCGAAGAACTCGAGCCGCCGCCGCACCGGGTCGGACAGCCGGACCCGCAGGATCTCGTTCGACATCCGCTCGTGCTCCGCCTCGGAGAACACGATCTCCGGCGGCACCAGCTCCTCCGGGCGCAGCCGCTGCTCGATCCGGGTGACCAGCTCGCCGAGGAACCTGGAGTTGAACGACAACGCGTGCACGACCACGTCGATCCGGTCCCGCAACGCCTCGATCACCTGGTACGTGCCGCCGCCGGCGTCGTCGTTCGCGGTGAGGTACCAGGCCGCGTCGGTCGACTCGTAGATCTGGTCGAACACCTCCGCGTACCCGTCGGACATGAGCGTCAGCAGCGCCGACTGCGTGCGGGTCGGGATCCGGTTGTACTCGTCGATGATCTTCACGCGCATGGACAGCCAGCTGCGCCACGCGATGTCGATGTCCTGCGTGCGCTCGGCCTTGATCAGGTCCGCGGGCAGCGGGGTGCCGAGCAGGTCGGAGATCGTCAGCTGGGGATGCCCGTGCTGCATGGACCTGCGGACCTCGCGCAGTGGGTAGCCGGCCAGGACGCCCATCAGGATCGCGCTGGCGGTCTTCCCCCGACCGGGGCCACCGACGAGCAGGCACCGGCGACGCACCGCGAACGTCAGCAGGGGGACCAACACGAAGCTGGAGTAACTCTGTCCACTCGGGAGGGTCAGTCGTGCCTTGCTGTCGCCGAGCGTGACCGACGGGGACGGCCCGTCGGCGAACTCCATGTCGTAGTGCGGGCTGATGATGGCGTGGTTGACGATCCAGAAGTAGGCCTGCCGCAGCTTCTCGTCCAGCGGCAGCGCGCCGGCCGGCGCCCCGGTCGAGAGTGGCGTCTCGTACAGGGCGGCGACGTCGAAGTCGGGCTCGTGCGCCTGTCCACCCGGGAGGGTCGGCGCCTGCGAGACCTGCCGGTAGGCGGCTGGGGGTGCGTCCACTCGCCACATCATGCCTGTTCTGGCACGGTGTGGTCGGGTGTGCGGGAAACTCGGCGCAGTGTGCGGATCTCCCGGCTGGTCAGCGCCGCGAGCGTGACCGCGACGATCAGCACCGCGCAGCCCACGAGCGTCGCGGACGAGCCGACCGCCAGCGCCACCGGCCCGACCGCCAGCTGTCCCGCCGGCACCGCCACGAACGAGCCGATCATGTCGTAGCTGTACACCCTGGCCAGCTTGTCGCCCGGCACGTTCTGCTGCAGCGACAGGTCCCAGGCGAGTGTGAACAGCTCCATCGCCACACCACACAGGAACAACGCCGGCAGCAGCACCACGAGCCGCGGGGCCAACCCCAGCGCCAGCAGTGGCAGCGCCATCAGCACGATGAGCGCGACCCCGACGAACAGCGCCCGCCGGGGCAGCCAGCGCGTGGCGAGCAGCCCGCCCGCAACCGCGCCCACGGTCTGGCAGGCCAGCGCGACACCCCAGCCCGCGCGGCCGAACGTCTCGTCCGCGACCGCGGGCCCCAGCACCTGCTCGCCACCCACCATCGCCGCGTTCACGATCATGAACTGCAACACGACGACCCACACCCAGCGCCGGGACACGAACTCCGACCAGCCCTCGCGGAGGTCGGTGAGCGGGTGCGTGCGGGGCCGGTTCACCCGCGTGCCGCCGACCTTGAGGTAACCGCCGGCCTCGACGAGGAACGCGGCCGCCACCACGACCATCGCCCAGCCGGGACCGGCGCTCGCCGCCAGCAGACCACCCACGGTGGCGCCGGTGATCGCGGCCGTGTTCGTGCCGATCCGCAGGATCGCGTTGGCCGGCTGGAGCAGTTCGGCCGGCACCGTCTCCGGCGTGATCGAGGCCGACGCGGGCAGGGCGATGGCCGCGACCGCGCCGTTGACCAGCGCGATCACCGCCAGGAGCGGCACCGACGCGAACCCGGTCAGCACCGCGACGGCCATCAGCGCGGACGTGGCCGCCGCGGCCAGGCTCGAGCCCTGCAACAGCCAGGCACGCGGCAGCCGGTCGGCGAGGACACCGCCGGCGAGCAGCAGCAGGACGTTGGCGATGGACCGGATGCCGACGACGATCCCGAGGTCGCTGACCGAGCCGGTCAGGTCCAGGACCGCGAACGACAGCGCGATGGGCGCGGCGGCGTTGCCGAGGTACCCGGTGGTGCGGGCGGCCGCGAGCCAGCGGAACCGCGCGTGCGACAGAACCCCCATGCGGGAGTTCTACTCAACGCAGCGGGCCCTCGTCCAGCAGTCGCAGTGCGTCGTCCAGGTTCTCGCTCACCCGCGGGTCGTCGAGCCGGACCCAGTCCAGCGCCGCGGTCAGCATCACGCCGAAGATCGCGCCGACCGTCGCCCGCAGGGCCGGGTCGTCGGGCGACCGGCCGACCCGCTCCGCGCTGAGCCTGGTGATGATCTCCAGGGTCTTCTGGGTGTCGTGCAGCGTCGCCCCCCACAGCTCCGGCACGGACAGCAGGAGCCGGCCGCGGTCGAACTGCGTCCGTATGTCGGTCTCCGTCATCTGCTCGAACGACTCACGGAGCGCGGCCCGCCACGCCTGGATGAGGGTCAGCTCGGGCGGCTGCGCCTGGAACGCGGCGAAGACGATCGGGTCGTAGTCGTCGGTCACCACCAGGTCTTCCTTGGTGGGGAAGTACCGGAACACGGTGCTCGGCGAGACCTCCGCCGCCTCGGCGACCTGCTCCACGGTCGTCGCCGCGTAGCCCTGCTCACGGAACAGGCGGACCGCGTGCGCCTGGATGGCGATCTTGGTCTTCGCCTTCTTGCGCTCACGCAGTCCGCCTGCCGGCTCCGCGGCCGGTCTACCGAACAACGACGTCATGACCCGATTCTGCGGGTGCCGACCCTGGCTTCGCGACCCGGGTGGCCCGCGCGGGCAGGAACAGCAGGGTCAGCAGCGCGCCGGCGAGCGCGACGCCCACCGCGACCCAGGCGAGCTGGCCCAGTCCGGTGACGAACGCGGCCCGCACCTGGGTGAGCAGGGCGGTCGCGTGGAGCTTCTCGGCCACGGCGACGCCCGCGAACACGCTGTCCCGCACGGTGTCCGCGAACTGCGCGGGCAGTGCGGGGAGGTGGTTGGTGTAGCCGGCGTTGAGGACGCTGCCGAGGATCGCGGCGGCCAGCGGGGAGCCGAGCTTGTTCACGGCCTGCATGAGCGCGGAGGCGACACCCGCGCGGTCGGCGTCGATGGTGGACAGCGCCGCGCTCGACGCCGTGGCCAGCGCCAGGCCCGCGCCGAGGCCACCGATCGCGGTCCAGGTGGCGGCGAGGCCGTACCCGCTGGTCGCCGTGGTGGCGGTGGCGAGCGCGAGAGCGCCGGCCAGGACCACGAAGCCGGCGGCGACGGTGACCTTGGCGCCGACCTTCGCGGCGATCCGGTCCGCGCCGCCCGCGCCGACCATCATGCCGCCGAGCAGGGGGAGGAGGCGGACGCCGCTGCCCATCGCGTCGGTGCCGAGTACCCCCTGGAAGTACTGCGGCGCCGCGAACAGCACGCCGAAGAACGCGAAGATGCCCAGGCCGGCGATGATCGTGCCCCAGGTGAACCGCTTGTCGTCGAACAGGCGGAGATCGACCAGCGCGCGGGTGCCCCTTGCCTTCTCCCACAACACGAACAGGGCCAGGATCACGAGGCCGCCCACGATGCCGCCGAGGGCGCCGGCCGAGCCCCAGCCGTCCTGGCCGGCCTTCACCACGCCGAACGTGAGGGCCGCGAGCCCGAGGCTCGACGCGGCGATGCCGACCGGGTCGATGGACGGGCGTTCGGGACTGCGGGACTCCGGCAGCAGGACGAGCACCGCGACCAGCGCGACCGCGAGGATCGGCAGGTTCATCAGGAAGACCCAGCCCCACCAGAGGTTCGACAGGATCCACCCGCCGACGATCGGACCCAGGGGCAGGGAGAGGAAGTTGGCGACCGACCAGATGCCGATCGCGCGTGGCCGTTCCTCCGGCGTGAACATCACGGTCAGCCCGGACAGCACGAGCGGGATGACGAACGCGGCCCCGAGCCCGAGCACCGCCTGCGCGGCGATGAACATGCCGGGCCCGGTGGCGAGAGCCGCGAACACCGAGCCCACCCCGTAGATCAAAAGTGCGACAACCAGCATCTTCTTCCGACCGAACCGGTCACCCAGCAGCCCACCAGGCAAAACCCCGGCAGCCAACATGAGCGTGAACGCGGACACGATCCACTGCAACTCCGCCGCGTTCGCCCCCAACTCCCTCGCCAACGTCGGCAAAGCGACCGACAAGATCGTCGCCGGCAACGCAACAGCCAACACAGCAACACTGAGCGCCCCCAACGCCCACCACCGCCGACTCCCCTCACCCATCCCAACCACCCCTTCCACTAGTCAACTAAAACTTGAAAGTACACTCCCAAATAAAAGCCCACTAGCACAAACCCCACAACTCCCACGCCCAACCACTCGCGAGTCCCGCGTTCAAACACCGCGAGTCCCGCGTTGAAACATGCCGAGTCCCGCGTTCGAACACCATGAACTGCGGTTTCGTGCACACGGGCCCTGGGCAGGGTGCGGAGCGCGGGGGAAGGGTGGTCTGCACGAAACCGCAACCCGGTGTGCGTGAACGCGGGACTCGCTATGTCTCAACGCGGGACTCGCGGATGGGCACGGGACGTTAGCCGCGTACGCGAGTCCCGCGTTCAGACATGCCGAGTCCCGTGTTCGACCACCGCGAGTCCCGCGTTGAAACATGCCGAGTCCCGCGTTCGAACACCATGAACTGCGGTTTCGTGCACACGGGCCCTGGGTGGCGGCCGCGGCGTGGGGGAAGGACCTGCACGAAACCACAGCTCGGTGTGCGTGAACGCGGGACTCGCTATGTCTCAACGCGGGACTCGCTGTGTTTGGATGCGGGACTCGCGGATGGGGGTGGGGGTTAGCCGCGTAGGTCGGGGAAGTCTTCCTCGCGGTACTCGCCGGGGACGCGGGCTTCTGGGTCGGCGTGGACCTCGTGTTCGCGGCCGCGGAGTTCGACGCGGCGGATCTTGCCGGAGATCGTCTTCGGCAGGTCGGTGAACTCCAGGCGGCGGATTCGCTTGTACGGGGCGAGTTGCGCGCGGGCGAACGCCAGGATCGACCGGGCCGTGTCGGCGTCGGGGGCGTGGCCCGCCGTGAGGACCACGTACGCCTTCGGCACCGCCAGCCGGATCGGGTCCGGTGACGGCACCACCGCCGCCTCGGCGACCGCCTCGTGTTCGATCAGGACGCTCTCCAGCTCGAACGGCGAGATCCGGTAGTCGGACGCCTTGAACACGTCGTCCGCGCGCCCGACGTAGGTGATGTAGCCGTCCGCGTCGCGGGCGCCCACGTCACCGGTGTGGTAAAAGCCGGCGCGCATGACCTCGTCCGTGCGTTCCTCGTCGTCCGCGTAGCCGGACATCAGGCCGACCGGTCGGCGGGACAGGTCGACGCAGATCTCGCCCTCGTCGCTCGGCACGCCCACCGCGTCGACCAGCGCGATGCCGAAACCGGGCAGCGCGCGGCCCATCGACCCCGGCTTGACCGGCTGGCCCGGCGTGTTCGCCACCAGGACCGACGTCTCCGTCTGCCCGAAGCCGTCCCGGATGGTCACGCCCCACGCCTTGTTGACCTGCTCGATCACCTCGGGGTTCAGCGGCTCGCCGGCGCCGACCACCTTCGTGGGCGGTGTCCTCAGCACGGTCAGGTCGGCCTGGATCAGCATCCGCCACACGGTCGGCGGCGCGCAGAACGACGTCACCCCGCACCGGTCCATCACACCCATCAGCGCGACCGCGTCGAAGCGCGCGTAGTTGTGGATGAACACCGTCGCCTCGGCGTTCCACGGCGCGAAGACGTTGCTCCACGCGTGCTTCGCCCACCCCGGCGACGAGATGTTCAGGTGCACGTCGCCCGGTTCGAGGCCGATCCAGTACATCGTGGACAGGTGGCCCACCGGGTAGGACACGTGCGTGTGCCGCACCAGCTTCGGCCGCGCGGTCGTGCCGGAGGTGAAGTACAGCAGGAGCGTGTCGTCCGCGTTCGTGACGCCGTCGGGCGTGAAACCCGCCGGCTCGCCCTCGGCGGCGGCGAAGTCCAGCCAGCCCTCGACCGGCTCGCCGACGGCGATACGGGTGTACGAACCGGGCACGTCGGCGAACTTCGGCGTGTCGGCCGACCGCACCACGACGTGCGCGGCCTGGCCCCGGTCCACCCGGTCCCGCAGGTCGGCGGCGCCGAGCAGGGTCGACGCGGGGATGAGCACGGCGCCGAGCTTCATCGCGGCGAGGATCGTCAGCCACAGCTCGCCCTGGTTGCCGAGCATGAGGATCAGCCGGTCGCCGCGGCGGACGCCGTTCGTGCGCAGCCAGTTCGCGACCTGGTTGGACCGCCGCGACACGTCCGCGAAGGTCCACCTGAGCTCGCTGCCGTCCTCCTCGACGATCCACAGCGCGGGCCGTGAGGCGGTCGGCTCGGCGCCGGCGACCACGTCGAACCAGTCGAGTGCCCAGTTGAACGTGGTCAGCGCGGGCCACTCGAACTCCACGCCGGCCCTGAGGAAGTCGGTTCGGTGCTCGAGCAGAAAGTCCCGTGCGGCGCGGAACGTCTCGGTGGCTCCGGTGCTCACCTTGGCTGTCCTCCTACTTTCCGTTGAACTTGGGCGCCCGCCGCTCGACGAACGCGGTCACCGCCTCCGTCAGGTCCTCACTGGGCAGGAACGCGGCGTTCCACGCTCCCACGTACCGCAACCCGGCGGCGACGTCGTGCTCACGCTGGTGGCCCAGCACGTCCTTGACGCCCTGCACGACCAGCGGCGGGTTGGCCGCGATGTCGGCGGCGAGCGCGCGGGCCGCGGTCAGCAGGGACTCCTGGTCCGGGTACACGTCGTTGACCAGCTGGATCTTCTCGGCGCGGGCCGCGTCGATGTCCTTGCCGGTGAAGGCCAGCTCACGCAGGTGCCCCTCGCCGACGATCCCCGCGAGGCGGTGCAGGCTGCCGAGGTCGGCGACGATCGCGACCTTGACCTCGCGGACGCTGAACCTGGCGTCGGCGCTCGCCAGCCGGATGTCGGCCGCGGCGATCACGTCCACGCCGCCGCCGACGCACCAGCCGCTGACCGCGGCGATCACGGGCTTGCGGCAGGCGGCGATCGAGGTCACGGCCTCCTGGAGCTCACGGAGCCTGCCGAGGAAGTCGGTGCGCGGCCTGGCCAGGGAGCTGCCGCCGAGCATCCCGGCCCAGTCGCCGGACATGGCGGGCAGGTCGAGGCCGTAGGAGAAGTTGGCGCCGCTGCCGGTGAGGACGATCGCGCGGACAGCGTCGTCCCGGTCCAGGTCACCGAACACGACGGGCAGCTCCCGCCAGAAGTCGGGACCCATCGCGTTGCCCTTTCCCGGCCCCAGAAGCGTCACATCGGCGACCCCGTCCGCGATATCCACTTTCAGCGAGACCAGGTTGTCGGTCATGCCTGCCATCCTCACCCGTTCGGCTTTTACTCGCAGTATGTCCTACTCGACCATCGAGTTCCCCCGATCGTGGCGGCCGAGGTTTGGGAGTCTTGGCCGGCTTGGGCATTACCGTCCGCACCTGGCGGATCTTCACGTTAAGGAGGGCGCGGATGGCACGGGAGAACGTGATGTCGACGCCGATCTTCGACCAGCTGCTGCGCGAGATGGCGAAGCGAGCGGAGCCGCGCGCCACCCAACCGTCCGGGCAGCCGCCGACGCAACCACCGGCCCTGCCGGCACCGTCTCAGGCGCCACCGGCGGAGTCCGCGGCGCACGGTCAGGAGCAGCCGACACCCACCCCCCGCCGCCGCCACCGCGCGGACTGACCACTCGCGAGTCGCGCGTTCACCCATAGCGAGTCGCGTTTTCGTGCATACGTACGGTCCGGACAAAACAAACGGTCTGGACAAAACGGTCTACATGAAACCGCGACTCAGTGTGTCCGAACGCGGGACTCGCGCTGTTCTGGTGCGGGACTCGCGGGGGACTGTCCGCTTCGCCACACGGTCTTTAGCAAAGTGAACGAAATGGGTTAGCCTTGCTAAGGAACCTGTGTGAAGGGGGCTTCACTGTGTCGCGTGTGCGGTCGCTCGCCGAACTCGGCCCGCACTACAAGTGGATCGCGTTGTCGAACACGACGCTCGGGATGCTGATCGCCACGATCAACTCCTCGATCGTGCTCATCGCGCTTCCCGACGTGTTCAACGGGATCGGGATCAACCCGCTCGACCCCGCCAAGACCAGCTACCTGCTGTGGATGATCATGGGCTTCCTGATCGTCACGGCCGTGCTGGTCGTCAGCTTCGGGCGTCTCGGCGACATGTACGGCCGTGCCCGCATGTACAACCTGGGCTTCCTGATCTTCACGATCTCGTCGATCCTGCTGGCCGTCACCTGGATGACCGGCGACGCGGCCGCGCTGTGGCTGATCGGCTGGCGCGTGGTCCAGGGCGTCGGCGGCGCGTTCCTGATGGCCAACTCGAGCGCCATCCTGACCGACGCGTTCCCCGCGAACCAGCGCGGCCTCGCGCTCGGGATCAACGGTGTCGCCGCGGTCGCCGGGTCGTTCCTCGGCCTGGTCATGGGTGGGGTGCTCGCGCCGGTCAACTGGCACTGGGTGTTCCTCGTGTCCGTCCCCTTCGGGGTGATCGGCACGATCTGGGCGTATCTCCGGCTGCACGACACCTCCGAGCGCCAGAAGGCGCACCTGGACTGGGGCGGCAACATCACGTTCGGCGTGGGCCTGATCGCGGTGATGGTTGCGATCACCTACGGCCTCCAGCCGTATGGCGGTCACTCGATGGGATGGACCAACCCCTGGGTCCTGAGCGCGCTGGTGGGCGGTGTCGCGGTGCTGGGGGTGTTCGCCTGGATCGAGCGGCGCGTGGCCAACCCGCTGTTCAACCTGTCACTGTTCCGGATCCGGGTGTACAGCCTCGGCAACATCGCGAACCTGATGGCCTCGCTCGGCCGGGGCGGGCTGCAGTTCATCCTGATCATCTGGCTGCAGGGCATCTGGCTGCCGCAGCACGGGTACTCCTACGAGGAGACCCCGCTGTGGGCGGGCATCTACATGCTGCCGATGACGGTCGGGTTCCTGATCTCCGCGCCGCTGTCCGGCATGCTGTCCGACCGGCGCGGGGCGGCGTTCTTCACCACCGGCGGGATGGTGCTGACGGCGGTGACGTTCTTCCTCCTCACCGAGCTGCCGGTGAACTTCTCCTACCCGCTGTTCGCCGCGGTGCTGGTGGTCAACGGGATCGGCATGGGGATGTTCACGTCACCGAACCGGGCCGAGGTCATGTCGGCGCTGCCGGGCAACGCGCGTGGCGTCGGGGCGGGCATGACCGCCACGTTCCAGAACTCCGCGATGGTGCTGTCGATCGGCGTGTTCTTCAGCCTCATGATCGCGGGCCTGTCGTCGTCGCTGCCGACCGCGATGAGCACCGGCCTGACCTCCCACGGTGTGTCGGCGGCCGCGGCGGACCAGGTGGCGCAGCTGCCGGCGGTCGGCGTGCTGTTCGCGGCGTTCCTCGGCTACAACCCGATCCAGCACCTGCTCGGGGGGACACTCGGCGGGCTGCCGCCGGACCAGGCGAGCTTCCTGACCGGGCAGAGCTTCTTCCCGAGCCTGATCACGCAGCCGTTCGCGGACGGCCTGCACGTGGCGTTCTGGTTCGCGATCGTCGCGAGCCTGGTCGCCGCCGCGGCCTCGTGGTTCGGCCGGCCCCGCAGCGGCAAGGCCGGCGTGGTCGACGCGCCGGCCGTCGCGGCGCCCGCGGCGACGACGCCCCAGACCGCGTCGTAAACCGCTTCACATGCCGCGGCGCTGTGCCACCGCCGCGGCCTGGATCCGGCTCTTCAGGCCCAGCTTGCGCAGGATGTTCGACACGTGGACGCTCGCCGTCTTCACGCTGATGAACAGCTCCGCCGCGATGTCCGCGTTGGTCAGGCCGCGGGCCACCAGGGCGAGCACCTCCGCCTCCCGCGCCGTCAGGCCGTCCGGGTCCTCGGCCACGGGCACCTGGGCCACCGGCAGCGTGATCCGGGCCCGGTCCGCCAGCGCCTGGATGTCCGCGGCGAGAGGCGCGGCCCTCAGCTCCGCCGCGACGGCCGCCGCCTCCGTAAGCGCGGTCACCGCCCGCTGCCGGGCACCACGCGTCAGCAGCACCGCCTCCGCCCAGCGGAACCGCTGGTAGGCCAGCAGGAACCGGTCGTGCGCCGGATCCACCGCCGCCCACGCCTCGGGTGCCGGCGTGGTCAACCGGGTCAGCTCCGCGCGGGCCAGCGCCAGGTACCGGCGGGTCCTCGGCAGCAGCTGGGCGCCGTCCGTCTCCAGTGCCGCCAGGCGGGCCTCGCCGGCCGACAGGATCTCCTCGGCCCGCGCCGCCCCGTCGGCGAGGTCCGCCTCCACCCGCACGCCCACCCACACCACCCGGGCCGAGCGGTGCTGGTTGTCCGCGGCCAGTGCCACCCGCAGACCCTCACCGACCGCAGCGCGGGCGTCGGCGAAGCGGCCCTCCCGCAGCGCCAGCAACGCCTGCAGCGCCGACAGCTCCGTCCCGTGCTGCACGTCGTCCTGGCCGGTCAGGACGGACGCGCACGCCGAAAGCAGCGTGCCGGCCGCGGCCACCTCGCCGCGCTTGATGTACACGTCCGCGCGGGCCAGGTCCATCGGCAGCCGGGTGAAGGCGTCCGCGGCCTGGTCGGCCGGGTCCTCGGCGGCGTCCAGCGCCTCGTCCCAGCGGTTCAGCTCGGCCAGCGCGCGCACCTGGTTGCCCACGATGAGCAGCAGGTAGAAGTCGAAGCCGAACTCACTCGCCCGCGCGATGCCCTCGCGGGCCAGCGTCAGCGCCTCCTCCGGGCGGTCCACCCACACCAGCGCCTCGGGGTGGTTGGCGTAGTTGACGCCCAGCATGCGCGGCACCCGGATCTCGTTGGCCAGCGCCAGGTGCTGGCGCAGGTACGACAGGCCGTCGTCCACGTGTCCCGTGCCGATCGACGAGATGGCCAACACCATCAGGCCGCGGCCGTAGGTGACCCTGTCGCCGGCCGCCGACGCCACCGGCAGCAGCTCACGCGCGAACCGCAGCGCGTCGCGGTGCTGGGAAGACAGCATCGCCAGCCCCGCCCGGTGCGCCATGATCGCCATCCGTTCCGGCGAGTCGGCCGGGACCAGCTCCAGCGCACGCAGGTTCGCCGACCGGGCCAGCGGCCAGTCCGCGGACGCCCACGCCCGGTGCGCCAGTTCCGCGTACGCCACCGCGACCTTCTCCGGCGCCACCACGGGGTCCAGCAGCGCCAGCCGCTGCTGCGTCAGCTCGACCGCCCGCCGGTTGCGGCTCGCGATGCTCGCGGCCGCCGCGGCCCGCTCCAGCAGCGTGTCCAGGTCCAACCCCGTCAACGGCTCCGGCGCGGTCGCCTCCCGCCACCGCCGGATCGCCCGCTCGTAGTGCGCGTGTGCCTCGGCAGGCGCGAACGCCGCGCTCGCGGACTCGGCCGCCCGCACGGACGCCGCCAGCGCCTCGTCCACCTGGCCCGCGGCGTCCCAGTGGTGCGCCAGCTCGGCCACCGGCGTCGGCCGTGCGGCCAGCAGCCGGGCGACCCGGGCGTGGGCGTCCCGGCGCTCGCCCGGCAGGAGGTCGGCGTAGATGGCCTCGCGGATCAACGCGTGCCGGAACGCGTAGCCGTCCTCGCCCGCCACGAGCTGACCGTGGTGAACCAGGTCCCGCACCGAGCCGGCGATGTCCACGTCGGACAGCTCGGCCAGCGAGGCGAGCAGGTCGTGCGACACCGTCCGCCCGATCACCGAGGCGAGGCGGGACAGCTGCCGCGCGCCCTCGGTCAGACGCGCGAGCCGGGTGATCACCACCTCGCGCACGGTCTGGGGCACCTCACCCGGCGCCGGCCAGGCGGCGATCAGCTCCTCGGTGAAGAACGGGTTGCCCTCGGCCCGGGACACCAGCACCGTCACCATCTCGCGGCCTGGCTCCACGCCCAGCAGGCCGCGGGCCAGCGCCCTGGTCTCGGTCGGCGTCAGCGGCGACAGCCGCAGCCGCTCGGCGTGCGGGAGCCGGGCCAGCTCGGCGACCATCCCGGCCACCGGGTGGTCGCCGCCGACCTCGCCGGTGCGGACCGTGCCGACCTGCAGCACCGGCGCGTGCCGCAACGCCCGCTGCAGGAACACGAGCAGGTCGCGGGTCGACGCGTCCGCCCAGTGCAGGTCCTCCAGGACCAGCACGACCGGCTGTCCCGCACTCGCGATCGTCTCGGCGACCCGGCGGAACTCGCTGGCCCGGTCGGGTGTGCCGGTGAAGAACGTGCCGGGCAGCGCCTCGTCGAACGCCGCGTAGGGGATGTCCGCCTCGAGCTGGAGGCAGCCGCCGGACAGGACGGTCGCGCCGTCCCGCGCGGCCTGGTCCGCGAACTCCTGCACCAGCCGCGTCTTGCCGACGCCGGCGTCGCCCTCGACCAGCACGAGCCGTCCGGTGCCGGCGGCCGCGTCCGCCAGGGCGCCGGCCAGTACGGCCAGCTCGGCCTGCCGGCCGATCAGCTCAGGTACCGACACCCGTCTCGACACGCGGACAGTATGCGTCCCGCCTAAGTCACCGGTAAGGCCGATCTGAGGCAATGCCCAATGTGCGTCACCCCTGGTCCGGCCAGGATTGACCCCGGTGAGACACAGGGAGCACGACATGATCACCACCACGATCGACGGGTACCCGTTATCGGACCGTGGCCAGGACTGGCCGCCGCTGCCCGAGCAGGCACAACGGCCGCTGCACCAGGCGGTGCTCGCCGCGCTGGGGCCGGTCGACGGGCTGCGGCTGCTGGACGTCGACTGCGGGGTGGGTCTGTTCCTGCGAGCGGCAGAGCGGCGGGGGGCGCTGGTGGCCGGCACGGACGCCGCCGTGGCACGTCTGGAGATCGCCCGCTGGGCGTTGCCGGACGCGGATCTGCGGGTCGCCGACGTGGGCGACGACCTGCCGTTCGACAACGGCACGTTCGACGTGGTCACCGCCAGGACGGTCGAGGGCGCCGTCCTGACCGAGCTGGCGCGGGTGGTCCGGCCCGGCGGTCTGGTCGCGGTCGGACGCTGGGTCCGACCGTCCGGCTGCTGGACCGAGGCGTTCGCGGGCCACCTGCGCCGGCTCGGCCTGCTCCCACCCGCGACCGGCACCGACGACGGTCTCGACGGCGAGCTGCGGTCCGCCGGGCTGGCCGTGCGCGGCGGCGGCGACGTGCGGTTCACCGCCAACTACCCGAGCACCGGCGCCGCGTGGTCGGCCATGCTCCGCGGCGAGGACATGCAGCGTGCGGTCCGGCTGGTGGGGGAGGCGAAGGTGCGCGACGCGTTCGCCGAGTCGGCGGCCCCCGTGGCCGCGCCGGACGGCGCCGTCCTGCTGCCCAAGACGTTCCGGTACGCCGTGGCCGCCGCGCCGGTGTGGAGCCTCCCCCGCGCGCCGCGCTGACCGGCGAATACGCTGCGGGCATGGCCTCCCCGCCCGAGGAGCTGCCCGACCGGTGGCTCACCATCCCGAACCTGCTGAGCGTGATCCGCCTGGCGCTGGTTCCCGTGTTCCTGTGGCTCCTGCTCGGTCCGGAAGCGGACGGCTGGGCGCTCGCCGTGCTCGTCTACTCGGGCGTCTCCGACTGGGCCGACGGCAAGATCGCCCGGTGGCTCAACCAGGCCAGCCGTCTCGGCGCGCTCCTCGACCCGGCCGCCGACCGGCTGTACACGCTGGCCACGGTGGTCGCGTTCGTGCTGCGGGGCATCATCCCGCTGTGGTTCGCGCTGGTCCTGGTCGGCCGGGACCTGCTGGTCGCGGTCTGCATCTGGCTGCTGCGCCGGGCCGGCTTCGGCCCGCCCGAGGTGACCTACATCGGCAAGGCGGCCACGTTCAACCTGATGTACGCGATGCCGCTGCTCCTGATCGCCCAGGGCGGCTCGGACTTCGCCACGATCGCGCGCCCGTTCGCGTACGCGTTCGTCGTGTGGGGGAGCGTGCTGTTCGTCTGGTCGGGGCTGCTCTACGTGGTGCAGACGCGTGCGGCACTGCGCGCGAGCACATCCGCCCCACCACCTCTACCATTCGGCCAAACCCCGAGCGCGGAGGAAGTTCAGTGACGCCGGAAGACCTCAAGTACACCGACGAGCACGAGTGGCTGACCGTCACCGAGGGCAGCACCGTGCGCGTCGGCATCACGGCCTACGCCCAGGACCAGCTGGGCGACGTCGTGTTCGTCGAGCTGCCCAAGGTGGGCGCCACGGTGGAAGCCGGCACGCCGCTGGGCGAGGTCGAGTCCACCAAGAGCGTCTCGGAGATCTTCGCGCCCCTGTCCGGCACGGTCGTGGCGGTCAACAACGCCCTCGACGACAGCCCCGAGCTGATCAACTCCGACCCCTACGGCGACGGCTGGATCGTGGAGATCAACGCCGAGGATCTGAGCGCCCTCGACGAGCTGATGGACGCCGCCGCCTACCAGGAGCTGACCGAGAAGGATTGATCAGGGGAGTCACCTCCATGAGCCCTGATCGCGCACGGTAGGTTTGGTGCGTACGAAGTAGGACCAGCAGGAGGAGAGCTCAGGTGAGCACCAACGACGGGCCCGGCGTGCCGCCGGAGCAGTCGCCGGAGCGGACGTCCGTCTTCCGGGCCGACTTCCTCGACGCCGAGGGAAACGAGCAGCCACCACCGGAGCCTTCGGTAGCCGGTGTCGACGCTCTGCCGGCTGGTTCGGCTCTTCTCGTCGTCAAGCGGGGGCCGAACGCGGGTTCGCGCTTCCTGCTCGACCGCGACACCACGAGCGCGGGCCGGCATCCTGACAGCGACATCTTTCTCGACGATGTCACGGTTTCACGTCGGCACGCGGAGTTCCGGCGCGAGGGTGGCGAGTTCGTGGTGATCGACGTCGGCAGCCTCAACGGCACCTACGTCAATCGGGAGCCGGTCGACTCGGCCGTGCTCGCGGGCGGCGACGAGGTGCAGATCGGCAAGTTCCGCCTGGTGTTCCTCACCGGGGCCACCGCACACTAGTCGTCCTGAGTGGTCGGCGGCGCTGGACTGACGAGCAACGCGGGCCCGGCATGAACCCGGGCCCGCGCACGCAGGACGACGCCGTCTTCCCGGACCACTCGGGCAGCGGGCGGAGCGAGCCAGAGCGACACAGGGAGTCGGTGTGACGGCGGCCGGGCGGCCAATCGGCGACCGGCTGAGCATCGGTGCGGTGCTCGGCCGGCTTCGCGAGGAGTTCCCGGACGTCACGATCTCGAAGATCCGGTTCCTGGAGGCGGAAGGGCTGGTAAGGCCGGCCCGCACCGCCTCCGGGTACCGGCAGTTCACCACGGCCGACGTCGAGCGGCTGAGGTTCGTCCTGGCCGCGCAGCGCGACCGTTACCTGCCGCTCAAGGTCATCAAGGAACAGCTGGACGCGGCCGACGGCACCCCCGACCGGCCACGTGTGCTGCGTGCCGTGGCGACCGACGGGCTGCCGACCGCCGACGACTTCGCCGAGGCGCCGATCCGGCGGATGACTCGCGAGGAGCTGCTCGCGAGTGCCGGGATCGACGCGTCCGTGCTGGCCGAGCTGGAGCAGTTCGGCCTGATCAGAACCGGTGAGGCCGGGCTGTACGACACGGTGTCCGCGCAGATCGCCAGGACGGCCAGGGCACTGGCCGCGTTCGGCATCGAGCCCCGGCACCTGCGTGGTTTCCGTGCGGCGGCGGACCGCGAGGTCGGGCTGGTCGAGCAGATCGTGTCGCCGGTGCGCAAGGACGACAGCCGAGTCGACGAGATGGTCCGCGAGCTGGCCGCACTGTCGGTAGGCCTGCACACACTTCTGGTCAAGGCGGGGCTCCGCGGCATCGCCGGGAAGTAAGCTGTCGATCAGGGCGTTGGCCTCTTCGGGCACCAGAGCCTGGACATCGATCTGATTACACAAGCGTTGGGACCCGATGACGGGTAGCGTCGACGTCAGCGATACGCGATCCTCGATGATGTGGGTGCATATCCTCGCTGAGCGTGCGGAGGGAGGCGAACCCGATGAGCGAGATGCGAGTCGTGGGCGTGCGGGTGGAACTGCCGGCCAATCAACCGATCTTGCTACTACGCGAAACCGAAGGTGAGCGGTACCTCCCGATCTGGATCGGCTCGGTGGAGGCAACGGCCATCGCGCTGGAGCAGCAGGGGGTGCGGCCGGCGCGGCCGCTGACGCACGACCTGCTCAAGGACGTGATCGGCGCGCTGGGACGGGAGCTCGAGCAGGTGCGGATCACCGACCTGCGCGAAGGCACGTTCTTCGCCGAGCTGGTGTTCGACGGTGACGTGCGGGTGTCCGCCCGGCCGAGTGACTCGGTCGCGCTGGCCCTGCGGGTCGGGGTGCCCATCCACGCGGAGGACTCCGTGCTCCAGGAGGCCGGGTTGATCATCCCGGACGAGCAGGAGGACGAGGTCGAGAAGTTCCGGGAGTTCCTGGACAGCGTCTCCCCGGAAGACTTCCGGGGCGCGGATACCTAGTCGGTAACAAAGTCTCCACAACAGGTTTAGGTTTGCGACCTGTTGCCCGCGCGTCGCGTTGACCCTGTCCCCCCGCCGACCTACCGTCGTGTTACGAGCCTGTGGTTTTCAGGTTCGGGCGTGTGGCAGGAGACTGGAGGCAGGCGTGGTCGAGGATGGTCCCGTCACCGGTGAGCAGGGTGAGCTGTTTCCGGACTCTTCCGGACCGGACGAGCTCGTCGGCTACCGCGGACCCGCGGCTTGTCAGATCGCCGGTATCACCTACCGCCAGCTGGACTACTGGGCGCGGACGGGCCTGGTGGCACCGACCGTACGTACCGCGCACGGTTCCGGCTCGGCCCGGCTCTACTCGTTCAAGGACATCCTGGTCCTGAAGGTGGTAAAACGCCTGCTGGACACGGGTGTATCGCTCCAGAACATCCGGGTGGCCGTCGACCACCTGCGCCGCCGCGGCGTCCGCGACCTGGCGAGGATCACCCTGTTCTCCGACGGCACGACCGTCTACGAGTGCACCTCCCCGGAGGAGATCGTCGACCTGCTGCAGGGCGGCCAGGGCGTCTTCGGCATAGCCGTCTCCGGCGCGATGCAGGAGATCAACGGCACCATCCACGACTTCCCGGCCGAACGCGCCGACGGCGGCATCGTCGAAACGGTCACCGACGACGAACTGACCGCCCGCCGCAAGGCCCGCAACGCAGGCTAACCGCGAGTCCCGCGTTCAGACCTAGCGAGTCCCGCGTTCGCGCACACCGAGTTGCGGGTTCGTGCACACGGCGTACACACGGACCGTGCACGAAACCGCAACTCGCTATGTGCGGGTGCGGGACTCGCGGTGTTTGAACGCGGGACTCGCGAGGGGCTGGGGTAGGCTTGCGCGGTAGTCGCCGAATCCACGCGGGAGAGTCCGAGTCTCGGCTCGGCGCCGAAGGAGCAAATCCTCCCCGGAACCTCTCAGGCACCCGAACCGCGTGGGTGAGACGCCTCTGGAAAGTGGCCCCGGGCCCGCCGAAGGTGCAAGTCCGCTGATGCTGGACGAAGCTCTCAGGCGCACGACCTACCGTGCACGGACAGAGGGGGAGGGCAGCGAAGCCATGCCCACCCCGACGCCCGGAGGCGCGCCAGATGACCCAGGACCGGATCCCCCTCGCCGCCCTCGAGGACGGCACCCTGTTCGCCGACCGGCACGTCGGGCCGCGGGCCGCCGAGCTCGCCGGCATGCTCGACGTCATCGGCGTCGGCTCGCTCGAGGAGCTGGTCGAGCGCACCGTCCCCGAGTCGATCCGCGAGGTCAGCCCGGACCTTGAGCTGCCCCCGCCCGCCTCGGAGGCCCAGGCGCTGGCCGAGCTCCGCGCCCTCGCCGCGAGGAACAAGCCGCTGACCTCGATGATCGGCCTCGGCTACTACGGCACGGTCACCCCGCCGGTCATCCGCCGCAACGTCATCGAGAGCCCGGCCTGGTACACGGCCTACACGCCCTACCAGCCGGAGATCTCCCAGGGCCGGCTCGAGGCCCTCCTCAACTTCCAGACCATGGTCGCCGACCTCACCGGCCTGCCGCTCGCCAACGCCTCCATGCTGGACGAGTCCACGGCCGCCGCCGAGGGCATGACGCTCGTCCGGCGCGCCGGCAAGGCCAGGTCGAACCGCTTCCTGGTCGACGCCGACACGTTCCCGCAGACCATCGCCGTGATCGAGACCCGTGCCGAGCCGCTCGGCATCGAGGTCGAGGTCGCCGACCTGGCGCAGGGCCTGCCCGACGGCGAGTTCTTCGGCCTCCTGCTGTCCTACCCCGGGGCGAGCGGTGCCGTGCGGGACCACGAGGACCTCATCGAACAGGCCCACGAGCGCGGCGCCCAGGTGGTCGTCGCCGCCGACATCCTCGCGCTCACCCTCCTGCGCTCACCTGGCGAGATCGGCGCGGACGTGGTCGCCGGCAGCACCCAGCGGTTCGGCGTGCCCATGGGCTTCGGCGGCCCGCACGCCGGCTACCTGGCCGTCCGCCAGGGTCTCGAGCGGCAGCTGCCCGGCCGGCTCGTCGGCGTGAGCGTCGACGCGGACGGCAACCGCGCCTACCGGCTCGCGCTGCAGACCCGTGAGCAGCACATCCGCCGCGAGAAGGCCACCAGCAACATCTGCACCGCACAGGTCCTGCTGGCGATCGTCGCCTCGATGTACGCCGTCTACCACGGCCCGCAGGGACTCCGGAACATCGCGACCCGCGCCCACCGCATGGCCGCCGTGTTCGCCGCCGGTCTGCGGGCCGGTGGCTTCGACCTCGCGCACGAGAGCTTCTTCGACACGGTCGAGGTGCGCACCCCGAACCGCGCCGACGAGATCGTCCGCAACGCGCGGGACCGCGGCATCAACATCCGCCGGGTGTCCGAGGACCTCGTCGCGGTCGCCTGTGACGAGACCACGACCCGCGAGCACGTGCGCCTGCTGTGGGCGTCCTTCGGCGTCGGCGGGGACGTCGACCTGCTCGACGCCGACACGCCCGACGCGTACCCGGCGACGCTGGCCCGCACCTCGGAGTACCTGACACACCCGGTGTTCGCCACGCACCGCTCGGAGACCGCGCTGCTGCGGTACCTGCGTGCCCTGTCGGACAAGGACGTCGCGCTCGACCGGAGCATGATCCCGCTCGGCTCGTGCACGATGAAGCTCAACGCCACGGCCGAGATGGAGCCGATCACCTGGCCGGAGTTCGCGAACCTGCACCCGTTCGCGCCCGCCGCCGACGCCGCCGGGCTGCTGAGCATCGTCACCGACCTGGAGGAGTGGCTCGCCCAGCTCACCGGCTACGACGCGGTGAGCCTCCAGCCCAACGCCGGCAGCCAGGGCGAGTTCGCGGGCCTGCTCGCGATCCGCGCGTACCACCGCGGATGCGGCCACGGCGAGCGCAACGTCTGCCTCATCCCGGCCAGCGCACACGGCACGAACGCCGCCAGCGCCGCCATGGCCGGCATGAAGGTCGTCGTGGTTCGCTGTGACGACAAGGGAAACATCGACCTCGACCACCTGCGGTCCACCGTGGACGCACACCGCGACGACCTCGCCGCGATCATGATCACCTACCCGTCGACCCACGGCGTGTACGAGGACACGGTCCGCACGGTCTGCGGCCTGGTGCACGACGCGGGCGGACAGGTCTATGTGGACGGCGCCAACCTCAACGCGCTGATCGGCCTGGCCCGCTTCGGCAGGTTCGGCGCCGACGTGTCGCATCTCAACCTGCACAAGACGTTCTGCATCCCGCACGGCGGCGGCGGCCCTGGTGTCGGCCCGATCGGGGTGCGGTCGCACCTCGCGCCGTACCTGCCGAACCACCCGCTGCAGCCCAAGGCCGGCCCGAGGACGGGCGTCGGCCCGATCAGCGCGGCGCCGTGGGGCAGCGCGTCGATCCTGCCGATCTCGTGGGCGTACGTGCGGATGATGGGTGCCGCGGGCCTGCGCCGGGCGAGCATGACCGCGGTGGCGGCGGCGAACTACGTCGCGAAGCGGCTGAACGAGCACTTCCCGGTGCTGTATGTGGGCGAGGGCGGGTTCGTCGCGCACGAGTGCATCCTGGACCTGCGCGGCATCACGAAGGCCACGGGCATCACGGTCGACGACGTGGCCAAGCGCCTCGCCGACTACGGCCTGCACGCGCCGACGATGTCGTTCCCGGTGGCCGGCACGCTCATGGTCGAGCCGACCGAGAGCGAGGACCTCGCGGAGCTGGATCGCTTCTGCACGGCCATGATCGCGATCCGCCGCGAGATCGACCTGGTCGCCCGCGGCCACTGGCCGCTGGAGGACAACCCGCTGCGCGGCGCCCCGCACACGGCGGAGTCCGTCGCGGGCAAGTGGGAGCACCCGTACAGCCGCGAGGAGGCCGTGTACCCGGAGGGCGCGTCGGGCCCGAAGCTGTGGCCGCCGGTCCGCCGCATCGACGGCGCGAAGGGCGATCGCAACCTGGTGTGCTCCTGCCCCCCGATCGAGGCGTATCAGTGACGTTCTAGCAACCGCAACCAGGTGCGTGTCGTCGCGCACGAGGAGGTCCGCGCCCGGTTCGGCGCGGACCTCCTTGCTGTGCCGGGACTTCTCGGGTTCGCCGCCGGCGACAGGTCAGCGGCCCGTGATCTCGTTCAGCAACGCCTCGACGTCGTCCCGGGTGTAGTTGCCGCTGACCTGCACGTCGCCGCCGGTGATCGCGGCCTGGACGGTCGGCGCGACCACCACCTTGCCGTCGATCACGATCGCGAGCCGCTCGCCGGTGTGCGCGGTGGTCCAGTCGGCGAACGTCCTGGTGTCCTTGGCGTTCAGGTGGAGGACCAACGCCCAGGTGCCGTTGTCGCTGCTGATGTCGGCGCCGTCCAGCCGCTCGACAGTCATGATCGGGTCGGCCAACGTCAGTGACTCACCGGTGGTCGGGTCCGTCAGGACCTTGGTGCCGTCGTCCGCCACCGGACGCAGCTCGATCGGGACCACCAGGCTCACCGCGCCCACGGTCGGGGAGGTGTCCTTCTCCGGCGCGCCGGCGACCTCGGTGCCGCACCCCGCCAGCACCAGCGACGCCGACAACAGCGCCGACAACCATGCCCGCACGCGTCCTCCTCAGCCGAGCAGCTCCTCGCACAACGCGATCAGGCCGGCCCGCAGGGGACGAGCCCGCTCCGTGAAGTCGGCCTGCTCCCGCCGGTACTCGGCACGCCCGCCGGCCGTCTCGATCCGGACCGGAGCGTAGCCGAGCGGGGCGAGGTCGTACGGGCTGGCACGCATGTCCAGCGAGCGGATGTCCAGCGCCAGCTCGAAACAGTCGGCGACGAGCGAGGAGGGCGCGTAGGGGTCCAGTTTGTACGCCCACTTGTAGAGGTCCATGCCCGCATGGAGGCAGCCAGGCTGTTCGAGTGCGACCTGGTCGGACCGTTGTGGCTGCACCATGTTGAGCGGCCGGGCGGCGGGCGTGAAGAACCGGAACGCGTCGAAGTGCGTGCACCGCGCGGGAAGCGACTCGACGACCGCGTCCGTGCCGGTCGCCCCGAGCCGCAGCGGCCAGTCCTCGTGCCGCACGTCCCCGGACCGGTAGACCATCGCCCACTCGTGCAGCCCAAAGCAGCCGAACCGGGGCGGCCGGGCGGCGGTCGCGGTCAGGAGACCGTGGGCGAACTCGACGGTCGAACGCCGCGAGTCCGGCAGCGGTCCCAGTTCGACGCCCCGCGGTGTCTCCCGGTACGCCGGCCACCGCAGGAACTCGCCGGCGCCGGCGAGCTCGACGCCCGGGCCGGGGTGCCAGCGCAGCAGCTTGGCCGGCCGGTACGAGTAGTACGTGAAGAGGAAGTCGAGGACGGGGTGTCGCGCACCGCGTGACCGCCGCTCCCGCAGCGGGTCCGTCCACTTCCGCACCCTGGCGACATGCACGTCCCGTCGTGCCCGCCATTCGGCAGGGGCGAGCAGCGTCCGGTTCACCCCGACACCCTACTGGCGGCCGGGCAGGCGCAGCTCACCGATCACGTAGCCGGCGCCGTCGACGGTCGACGCCCCGAGCACCGGTTGCTCGTACTCCGGCGGCCACTGCGTGTCGTCCGACCAGCGGACGCGGCTGAGGTCGGCACCGTCGAGATCGGCGTCCGTCAGGTCGGCGCCGGCCAGGACCGACTGGCGCAGGTTCGCCGCCGTGAGCCGGGCCCCGGCCAGGTTCCCGCCGCTCAGCGCCATGCCCGCCAACGTGGCCCCGGTGAGGTCGGCGCCGCGGAGGTTCGCGGGTGCCAGGTTCGTGTACGTCATGACGATCCCGGC
>NZ_DASQCC010000034.1:0-16511 GCF_035634895.1 Actinophytocola sp.
AGTACGAGGACGAACCGGCGCCTTGCCAGCAGAAACCTGGATCCACCGACTTAATCACCGCATTTCCGGCGCGGGACACTAGGCGGCCTCCTCGACGAGGCCAGCCTCGGCGGGATCTTCTCTGGCCAGCTGGCCGGGTGGGTCCAGCAACCTTTGCTGGTTCGGCGACACGGCCCAGTCGGGACGGCTGACCGCGACGGTGTGGAGCGCCAGGTCCGGGCCGACGGACCACGCGTCGATCTCCGCCACGGTGCGGCGTTCGCCCTCCTCGGGCTCGTAGTCGCGGATTCGCAGGCGGCCCTTGACCATCACCTGGTCTCCCTGGCGCAGGCAGTCGGTGACGTTGTCGGCGAGTTTTCGCCAGCACGCGACCCGCATGTAGATGCGGTCGCCGTCCACCCACGTCTCCTGCGCCTTGTCGAAGACGCGTTCCTGGCAAGCGATGCGGAAGTTGGCCACCTTGGCGCCCGTCGGGACGACGCGGGTGGTGACATCGGAGACCACCCGGCCGACGGCGGTGATCACGGTCGTGTTGACGCTCATGTCGGTTCCTTTCGTCGTGAGCTCTGTCGGCGTCCACGATGCCGGGGATTCGGCGAGCAGGTCGGTACCTACCGCCGAGTTGTGGACAAGTGCCTGGGCTGTGGACAGACCCCCCGCGAACGGCGGGTTGTGGGCGCGGGTTGTCGGTGTCGTGTGGTACGCGACACACACATGAGTGAGTTCTCACTCATTGACGTGAGTGAGTTCTCACTCATATAGTTGGCCCCATGGTCGAGGACGAAAAGCGGCGGCGAGCGCCGGCGATGAGCCAGGAGGAGCGGCGGGCGGCGATCGTGCGCAGCACGCTCCCCCTCCTGATCGAGCACGGCGGCACCGTCTCCACGAGTCAGATCGCGGCGGCCGCCGGCATCGCCGAGGGCACGGTCTTCCGCGCCTTCAAGGACAAGCAGGAACTCCTGCTCGCCTGCATGAAGGCCGGGATGAACTCCGAGGAGGAGGTCGCCAGGATCGCCGCGATCGGGCTCGACGCGCCGCTCCAGGACCGGCTCACCGAAGGCGTCCGCGCGGTCAGCGGCTACCTGGACCGGGTCTGGGGTGTCGGGCAGGCGCTGCGGTCCGCGGGGTTGGGGCCGGACGCCATGCAGCAGCGCATGCACGGGGACGACGAGAAGCCCCGCGAGCCAGGTCCGCCGCCCGAGTTCATCCGGGTCTCCGAGGCCATGACGGGGCTGTTCGACGAGTCCACCGACAACCTCCGCATCGGCGCGGAGCGGGCCGTGCGGATGTTGCTCAGCCTCGTGTTCAGCAACCGCCTGCGTGCCACCGGGTTCGGCGAGTCCATCGAGGACCCCGCCGAGATCGTCGACCTGTTCCTGCACGGGGTCACGGACAGAGAAGAAGAGGGGAACCACAGATGACCGACATCATGATCGAGGCAACCGACGTCACCAGGACCTTCGGCGCGGTCACCGCGCTGGACGGTGTGAGCATCGAGGTGCCGCACGGGACCGTCCTTGGCCTGCTGGGCCACAACGGCGCAGGCAAGACCACCCTGGTCAACATCCTGACCACCGTGCTGCCGCCCACCAGCGGCACCGCCAAGGTCGCCGGGTTCGACGTCGCCCACCAGGGGGACGAGGTGCGCGGGCGGATCGGCCTCACCGGCCAGTTCGCCTCCGTCGACGAGCAGCTCTCCGGGGTCGACAACCTGGTACTCATCGCCCGCCTGCTCGGCGCGGGCCGGCGCGAGGCCCGGGTCAGGGCGGACGAGCTGCTCGACCTCTTCGACCTCACCGACGCGGCGAGGCGCGCCGCCAAGACCTACTCGGGCGGCATGCGCAGGCGGCTCGACCTGGCCGCGAGCCTCGTCGGACGGCCGGACGTGATCTTCCTCGACGAGCCGACCACCGGGCTCGACCCGGCCAGCCGGATCGGGCTGTGGGAGGTCGTGGAGGGGCTGGTCGGTGACGGTACGACCGTGTTGCTCACCACCCAGTACCTCGACGAGGCCGACCGGCTCGCCGACCGCATCACCGTGATGTCCGCCGGCAAGATCGTCGCGACGGGCACGGCCGCCGAGCTGAAGTCCCAGGTCGGCATGCGGGCCGTGCACGTCACGCTCACGACGCCGCAGGACGCCCCGGCCGCCGTCGTCACCCTCGAGAAGCACGGCCTCGCGCCGGTGCTCGACGAGGCCAAGGGCGAGCTGCGCACGCCCGTCGGCGCCTCCGCCGACCTCGCGCTCGTCGTCCGGGCGCTCGACGAGGCTCGTGTCGAGGTGGCCGAGCTGGCACTGACCGAGCCCAGCCTCGACGACGTCTACCTCAACCTCGCCAAGAACAAGGCCGCCTGAAGGAGCCAGCCATGACCACGATGACCATCGCACCAACGCAAGCACTCCCCCGCTGGCGGGGCACGGGCCTCGTCAACCAGATCTCGATCCTCACCGGCCGCTCGTTACGTGCCCTGGTGAACGATCCAAAACTGTTGATCCTCAGCCTCCTGCAGCCGCTCATCATGCTGCTGCTGTTCAGCCAGGTCTTCGGCAGCATGGCCGGCGGGGCGAACTTCCCCGCGGGCGTCACCTACATCAACTACCTGATGCCGGCGATCCTCGTCACCAGCGGTGTCGGCGCGGCACTCCAGTCCGGCATCGGGCTGGTGACGGACATGAAGAACGGCGTGCTCGGCCGACTGCGGTCACTGCCCGTCAGCAACGTCTCGGTGCTGGTCGCACGCAGCCTGTCCGACCTGGTCCGCACCGCGGTCCAGCTGATCATCCTGCTGGTCGCCGCCACGGTGCTGTTCGACTTCTCGCCGGCGGGCGGACTGCTCGGCGTGCTGCCGGCGTTCCTGCTGGCACTGTCCGTGAGCTGGGCCCTGTCGTGGGTCTTCCTCGCGGTCGGGGCCTGGGTCCGCAACGCGGAGTCCATGCAGTCCGTGGGCTTCCTGGCGATGTTCCCGCTGATGTTCGCCTCCAGCGCGTTCGTGCCGATCGACGGGCTGCCGGTCTGGCTGCGCGTGGTCGCCACGATCAACCCGCTCACCTACGCGGTCGACGCGTCCCGCAACCTCGCGCTGGACATGCCGGTCGGCAACGGGGTCGTCGGCGCGCTCGCCGCGAGCATCGGGCTGCTGGTCGTGGGTGTCTGGGCGGCGGTCCGCGGCTTCCGGCGGCCGCTCGCGACCTAGGAGCTCAGGAACGGTCGGAGAGCTTCTTCAGCATCTCGTTGTACGCCTCACGATCGGTGTCGCCCTCAGCGTCGGCCCGGCGGTCCTGCCGCCGGGCCTCGCGGTCGTCCGCCCGCGCCCACTGGACCAGCAGCGCGACCAGCACGATCAGCAGCGGCAGCTCGCCGGCGGCCCACGCGATCCCACCGCCGAGCCGCTGGTCGGACAGCAGGTCGGCGTTCCACGGCAGGGCGAGCAGCTGGTAGAACCGCTCGCCGATGACCGTCTGCATGCTCATCAGGATCACGCCGAAGAACGCGTGGAACGGCAGCGACGCGAAGACCATGCCGAGCCGGGCGATGTGCGGCATCCGGCGCGGCGACGGGTCGATGCCGATCACCGGCCAGTAGAAGATGTAGCCGACCATCAGGAAGTGGGCGTTCATCAGCAGGTGCGCCCAGTGCTTGTCCAGCGCCCAGTCGAACAGGCCGGAGAAGTACAGCAGGTAGAACGACCCGACGAACAGCACCAGCGCCACGATCGGGTTGGTCAGGAACTTCGACAGCGGCGAGCGGACCAGCGCGAGCAGCCACTCACGCGGACCGGGGATCCCGTCCTTGCCGGCCACCGGCAGCGCACGCAGCGCGAGCGTGACCGGCCCGCCCAGCACCAGCAGCACCGGCGCCAGCATGGACAGCATCATGTGCGTCTCCATGTGCACGCTGAACATGGCGGGCGCGTACCGGCCGATGCCCGACGACGTCGCGAACAGGAGCACCGCGCAGCCGGCGAGCCACGCGACGACGCGGCCCATCGGCCAGGCGTCCCCCCTGGCCAGGAGCTTGCGCACGCCCAGCAGGTACAGGACGGCCAGGACGATCGCGAGCGTGCCGAAGATCAGGTCGAACCGCCACGCGGTCAGCAGGTTCAACAGCGTCGGCGGCTCGCCGATCGGGTAACCCAGCTCCAGCTCGACCTGGCCCGGCAGGTACTGCAGCGGCGGCGGTGGCGTCCTGGCGAGCGCGACCGCGATGCCGATGGTCGCGAACATGACCAGCACCTCGACCGCGGCGAGCCGGACCAGCAGGTTGCCGGACCGCCCCTCCTGGATGGCCGCGATGCTGCGCTTGCGGTGGATGTAGCCGAACAGGCCGAGCAGCAGCAACGCGACGACCTTGGCGACCACCAGCAGGCCGTAGGAGTAGTTGAACAGCTCCCGGACCGGCACCCGCACCCAGGCGTTGAGCACGCCCGACGCGGCCATGACGATCCAGCAGACGAGCGCGACCGCGGAGAACCGGGTCGCCGCGACCCGCAGCGCCTCGCCACGCGGGACCCGGCTCGCGAACACCATCAGCGCGACCAGCCCGCCCACCCACAGCGACGCGCCGACCAGGTGGAACACCAGGCTGTTGCTCGCCAGGTCGTGCTGGCCGCCGGACGAGGAGTGCCCGGTCATCGGCACCGGCAGGACCGCGAACACCGCGAGGCCGAACAGCACGGTCGTCCAGCCCCACGACAGCACGACGAACGCGGCCACGGAGATGAACAGCGCGATCCCCGCGGTGATCAGCCAGGCCTTCGCCTGCTCCAGTACGCCGACGACCTCCCACATCTGGCTGGGGTCGCCGATCATCTTCGCGGCCGTCGTGGCGGTCGCGTCGGCGGTCAGGAACGGCACCGACGCGAACGCGGCCACGGCCCACAGCAGTGCCGACCAGGCGGCGGTCCGCAATGCCCCGTACCCGCCCGCGGCGAGCGTGCCCGACTTCTGCGGGCCGACCAGGAACCCGGCGAACAGCAGCGCGCCGACGGTCAGCACGGCGCCCGCGTCCGCGCAGACCCGCACCACGGCGCCGAGCTTGACGTCCAGGGTCGCGTCCGCCGTGGAGTAACTCAGCAGCACGACGGCGACCAGTGCCGCGAACGGCGTGGCGATGACGACGAGAGGGAGGACGCTCGGACTCCGTCTCGGCGGGCTGTCTACTGACACGCCCTGAGGGTAGTTAACCCGTAACGGCGATGGTCTCCTGCCTCTCTCGGGTGGTTTTCTCCTCCTCACGCCTACGCGCGGTAGCGGCACCGAGAGCGGCGGGTGCGATGAGCACCGCGACGGCTCCGGCGAACCCGATCGCGAACTCCAGGTTGGTCAGCTGGGCGACGCCGCCGATCATGGGCGGGCCGAGGAGGAAGCCCGAGTAGGCGATGGTCGTGACGAACCCGATCTCGCGCTCGCCGCCGGTGCCGTCGGCGCGTCTGCCGACCGCGCCGGCGAGGTCGAGCGCGACCGGGAACGCGAACGCGAGCCCGGCGCCGGCCAGCCCGAACCCGACGTACGCGAGCCAGCCGGCCGGCACGACAGCGGTCATCAGCAGACCGAACCCGGTGGTCAGCGCGCCGCCGACCAGTACCTTCACCGCGCCGAACCAGCGCTCGATCTGCTCGCCGAACAGCCGGACGAGACCCATCGCGACACAGAACACGGAGAAGGTGACGGCGCCGGCCGCCTCCGACAGGCCGCGTTCGCGGACCGAGAACAACGCCGACCAGTCGCCGCTCGCGCCCTCGACGATCGCCGATAACAACGCGATGAGGCCGAGCAGCCAGAGCACCGGCCTGCGCATCATGCGGCGGTCGGGTCCGTGGTGTGCCTCCGTGCTGGTCACCCGCGCCTCACGCGGCACGAAGCGGATCACCCCGACGGTGACGAGCACCGTCACCCCGGCGACGAGCAGGAAGTGCGGGACCAGGCCGAGGCCGTGCCCCGCGGCGAAGGCGGCGCCCAACGAGCCGGCCAGCGCGCCGAAGCTGAAGCCGGCGTGGAAGACCGGCATGAGCGGCCGCTCGGTGCGTCGGATGACGGTGACCGCGGCGACGTTCATCGCCACGTCCAGTGGGCCGACCGACCCACCGAGGAGCACCAGCGCGAGGCCGAGCTGCAGCGGTGTGGCGACCACCGCCAGCAGTACGACCACCGCGGCGGCGGTGAGCGCCGAGGTGGCCACGACCACCGGCGCGCCGAAGCGGGCGCACAGGCGGCCGGCCACGGAGGCCGTCGCGATCATGCCGACACTGCCGCCGAGCAGGGCCAACCCGAGCACGCCGGGGTTCGCGCCGATCTGCGCGGCGAGCGCGGGCATGCGGGGCGCCCACGAGCCGATGACGATGCCGTTGAGCGCGAAGACGACGAACACGGAAAGCCGCCCCGAACGCACCTGTGCTCCCCTGGTCATGCATCCAGGCTACTGAAGCGCTTCAGAGAACGCCATTCCTTTGCCATCGCACCAGGTCGTAGGCTTGGCCGGTGACCCAGGACCGGGGGCGCCGCCCCACGCTGGACACCATCGCCCAGCGCGTCGGCGTCTCCCGGGCAACGGTGTCCAACGCCTACAACCGGCCGGACCAGCTGTCGACCGCGCTGCGGGAGCGCATCATCGCGACCGCCAAGCAGCTCGGCTACGCCGGCCCGGACCCGGTGGCGCGCAGCCTGGCGACCAAACAGGCGGGCTCGGTCGCGTTCATGCTGTGCGACGGGCTGTCCTCGGCGTTCTCCGACCCGGCGCTGTCGATCATGCTCGACGCCCTGTCGTCCACAGTGGACAACGAGGAGCGGTCGCTGCTGCTCCTACCGGGGACCAACGACGGCGGCCCGCGCGCGCGGGCCGTGATGCGGGCCCAGACGGACGTGGTGGTCGCGTACTCGCTGCCGGACAACGCGCCGGCGCTGGACGCGGTGCGGGAGCGCGGGCTGCCGCTCGTCGTGGTGGACCAGCCGGACGTGCCGGCGTCGGCACGGGTGCGGGTGGACGACGTGGGTGGCGCGCGGCTCGCGGGCCGGCACGTCGCGTCGCTCGGACACCGGCGGGTCGGCATCCTGGCGTTCGGCATGAGCGCGGACGGCACCCGTGGGCCGATCGGACCACACAGACTTGCGACCGCACACTTCCAGGTGTCCCTCGACCGGATTGCCGGTTACCTGGAAGGCCTGGCGGAGCACGGTATCGTCGCCGATGAGGTGCCGATCTGGGAGGCACCCGGGAGTGTCCGGGAGTTGGGCAGAGAGGGTGCCAGATGGTTGCTCGGACGCGAGCCGAGACCGACCGCGGTGCTGTGCATGTCCGACGAGCTGGCACTGGGCGCCATCCGCGCGGCGAACGAGCTGGGGCTCGCGGTGCCCGCGGAGGTGTCCATCGTGGGATTCGATGACACGCCGGCCGCCAGCTGGAGCGACCCGCCGCTGACGACGGTGCGGCAGGACCTCGTCGCCAAGGGCAGACAGGCCGGTGAGCTGGCGTTACGCATGCTCAACGGCGCCAGACCAGGCGAGCCGGTCACCATCGACGTGGAACTTCAGGTGCGCGGTTCGACTGCCCCTGTCGTGTGACCTCTGGACGAGTTGGTCACAACGAGAAACGCCAGAGGCCCGGCGAACGATCAGACCTCAGGGACGCCCAATCCGTCTTCGGCGGATAGGCACCTCATGCCCTCGTAGCTCAGCGGAGAGAGCAGAAGCCTTCTAAGCTTTGGGTCGCAGGTTCGAGTCCTGCCGGGGGCGCACCGCCGCAGGTCAGCGCCGTTTTCGATCTCGGGTCGCCGAACCCGTGAGCGCGAATGGTCCAGAAATGGGTCACTTACGCTCGCGCTCCTCGTGCTGATCTCGGCCGTGTTCACGAGTGCAACCATCGTCGCCGCCCCATCGCGCGACTACGTTCAGCCCCTACGCGCCGCGGCCGCTCAGCCGCGTGGCATCCCCATCAAGCCGGATGTCACCCTCACGGCCCCGCTCACCCCGGTCGCACTCAGCCCGGCCGGCAGCCACGCGGCGTTCCCCGGCCTGGCCTTCACGCCCGGCCGCACCCTCGACCTGGCGTGGCGACAGGGCAGCGACCACGTCGGCCGCCGCGACGGCCAGATCGTCATCGCCACGAGCCTCGACTCCGGCCTCAGCTACCACGACCCCGACGCCGTCCTCGGCGGCGGCACCGACTACCGCGACCCGTCGGTGAGCGCGATCGACGACGAGCTGTGGCTGACCTACTTCACCGGCTCGGCGAGCAACGCCGCCCAGGGCGCCTACGTCGTGCGCGGCGACCGGCCGCCGGTGCGCATCGACTCCCTGCCCTACGCCGCCATCGCCGCGCCCGTCGTCGAACTGCCCGACGGCACGGTCGCCGCGGTCTACTACGGCCACGCCGCCGGCCAGGCCCGCGACTCCGTGTGGTTCGCCCGGTCGACCAACGGCGGCGCCAGCTGGACATCGACCCGGATCGCGGACGGGGTCGCCGACGGCCGCGACTACCAGGAGCCGTGGCTCGTCGTCCGCGACGGCACGCTGCACGTGCTGCACCGCTACGGCAGCTGGGACTCGGTCGGCATCACCTCGAGCACCGACGGCGGCGCCCACTGGACCCTGCCGCGCAAGATCCTCGGCCACGCCACCGGCCGGCCGACCACCCTCGTCTACGCCAGCGGCACCATGCTCACCATCTACCGGGACACCGACACCCGGGCCGCCGAAATGGCCGTCAACAAGGACGGCGGCGCGAACTGGGTGACGTCGGGGACACTGCTCACCCCGCCGACCGGCTCGCCGCTGGGCATGACCTACGCGGCCGCCGTCGAGGTGCTCCCCGGCGTCGCGCACGTCGTGGTCGGCGCCGAGAACGCGGACGGCTCCAGCACGCTGTACCGCGGATGGCTCGCCGAGGCGATCCGATGAGCCGACGACCCCGGAGGCGAAAGGTCGGCTGATGAGCCACCCGGGGCGGGCGAGGTAGCCTGGCAACGTACCTCTTCGCGGAGGAACGCCCCCGGTCGACGGGCCGGGGGCACGCGAAGAGGTCGATCCGCGAAGAGAGACCCGCATGCCCGATGATGCGAAAAGGGCGCTGGGGCACCTGATCCGCGAGTTGCGGGAGGGCCTCGGCCACTCCCAGGGACAACTCGCCGACCTGCTGTGCAAGATCAGCGGCTGCGACACCGTCACCCGCGAGATCATCTCGCGATGGGAACGCGGCAAGCGGAGCCCGAATACGTACTGGCTACCTCACGTCGCCACGGCCTTACAGGTACCGACTCACACCCTGGAGGCCGAAGAGGTGAAGCGTCGACAGTTCTTCCGGCTGACCGCGCTCGCAGCCGGAACCACCATGCTCGACATCCCCGACACCGCCACCGAGCTGGTCGCCTCGATCGCCAGCGGAGACCCGGGACCCCTCACCGACGTACAGACCACCCACCGCACCGATCTGGCCGTCTCGCGCCTGGCCACAACGGACCGGGCCAGTCTCATGCGGCTGTCCCGATGGATGGCCGACGGTGACACCGCGGTGTTGCGAGTCAACGCGGCCGGCATCCTCGCCAAGACCACCAGCCAAGTCGACGTGCTCGACGAGGTGGCGGTCACCCTGGCTCGTGACGAGCAGGCTCGGATCCGCTACGTGCAGGCGCTGACCGGCCGGGTCGGTGACACGGTGCAGGCGTTGGCCGCCGAGGTGCTCAACCCGAGGGACGCGGGCGCCCGGTGGTGCGCGGCGCGTCTCCTGGGCCAGGATGGCAGCCCGGCAGCGCGACAGGCGCTGACCACCGCGCTACGCCGAGACCCCGTGCGGGAGAACGTGCGGACGTTCGGCCTGATCCTGAGTGGAGCTAACCCGTGCACGTGATCGAGATCCTCGACGGCGAGCTGATCCAAGATCTGACCAACCAGCTCGCCGAACGGGGCGTCCGCAACGGAGCGATCGTGTCGCTGGTCGGCGGCGTGGACAGCTTCACCGTGTCGACCATGCCGGCCGACGACGCGACCAAGGACGTCATCACCGACTACGACCTGCCGGGCGAGATGACCGGCAGCGGCGAGATCGTCGACGGCAAGCCGCACGTCCACGTGGTCATGGGGGTCGAGGGTGACCGCGCGGTCGCCGGCCACCTGCACGCCGCGCAGATCGGCACCTGGTTCGCCCGTGTGTATGTGGTGGCCACCAACGCCTGAGCCCGTGGCCCCTAGTTTGGCCACTGGACCGTCCTGTCTCGACCGGCCGATGCTCTGTGCATGGCGACACTGCGGAGCGGTTACGAACAACCACCCCTGAAGTCGCTGCTGATCTGTTTGGGCTTCGTCGCCGTGGTCCTGCTCCTGGACGGCGCGATGATCTGGCTGAACCGCGTCGCCGAACACGAGGCGGAGCGGCAGAACGTCGGCACCCGACTCTCCCCGAGGGGTGCCGATACCCGAGCCGCAGATGAGGCGGCTCGGGCAGGGGTCGAGAACATCGTTTCCATCACTGAGCCATCAGAGATGCCGAAGGTCAGCGATGCTCTCGACCCTGATCGGGCCGGGGCGGCTCCCGGCGAGTCCCCCGCTCCGGCCCCCTCGGCGGGCGCGACGTCTCCTCCCCAGGACGGTGACGCGCCCGCCGAGGCCCGGGAAGGTGGCCTCGGATGATCCCCGCTCCCCACGACTCCGGTGAGCCCAACGAGTCCCCGATGGGCTCACCGGACTCCACTACCGTGACCTGCCCCGCCTGCCGCGGGAAGCTCGCCTACGTGGCCGAGGGCAGCTCGCGTCCCGCGGTGGTCAGTGTGTGCCCGACCTGTCGAGGCCGGGGGAAGATCGAGGTGCTCTGGCGCAGCTTGCGGCCGAGTCCCGAGCACACGCATCTGTTCCGCCTGCGCTACGACGGGCCGACACAGCTGGTGGCCGAGCCCCTGTGCCCGCACGATCCCGTCTCGCTCGGCCAGGTGATGGCGCCCACCGGTTCACCGTGCATGGACTGTCTCGCCGTGCTCGCCGACCTCACCCCCCGGGCCGACGCCTAAGGGCGGCGGCATGGGCAAAGACACCTACAGCCAGTGGAACCCCCGGTGTCCGAAATGCCAGAGCCAGAACGTGCAGCGGGCGGGCCCGATCGACGCCGACGGCTGGGAGATCTGGTCGTGCAACGCGTGCAGCCACACCTGGTCCGAGCAGAGCTGACTCGCGCACTGGCCAGTTGAACCCTGCGGCGAGCTACCGTCCAGCGCCGGGTCGCTGGAGGCAGTCCTCTTCTTGACAAAAAGTGGTCACCGGTAACGCCGGCCCCTGGCGAGCCGACACAGAGACGAGCGTTTCCCCTTTAGCGATAGGGAGATCGATGGGTCAGAACAACCGCTGGTTGTGGATTGCCGGCGGCTTACTAGCTCTGGCTGTAGTCGTTGGCGGTGCATTTATCGTGACTTCGACCCTGATGGGCGACGCGACTGCCAGCGGTAGCGCGGCGGCGACGGTCTCCGCCGTGCCGAAGCCCATTTCGCGCGCTGCGTTGATGAACGAATACTCGACGCTTCGACCGAACGATTCGACCGCCACGCCTGCTGCGGTTGACGAGCTGGCCGAGGAGGTATGCGCTCGCCTCGACGGTGGTGATTCCACAGACGAACTCATCACCGCGCTGACCGATATCTACCAGGCGGCCACTCCAAAGGTTGTGCACCTGTTCGTCTCGTACGGGTGCCCAAAGCACCTTGAGGACTTTGACTAGCCCGATCTCCAGGAGCCTGTGTGTGCACGCACGACGAAAGGCCCCCACGTCCGGTGAGGACGTGGGGGCCTTTCGTTTCGCCGGTGGCGGCGGCAGATCAGGTGCGGTAGGAGGGTGGCCGTGTCGAGCCGAGCAGCAGTCGAGCGAGCCATGCCGGTAGCCGCGGCTCGACCCAGCGCAGCAGCGCGTACACCGCGGCGAGCGCGGCCGGCACGACGAGCACGTCGACCAGGCCGGCCACGGCGTCGGTGACCGCCGGCGGCAGACCGAGCCGGATCAGCCAGGCGACGCCGGCGGCCCACAGCGTGGGCACGACGGTCCGGACCCACGCCGTCAGACGGTCGGACATCGATCGCCGCGGCGGATCGGACTCGACGAGCCGGGGTTGCGGCCAGGCGTCGTTGGGGTTGGACATGGGGGTGTCAGCTCCCTTCGGGTGGTTGGGCTTCGAACCGCAGCGAGCCGAGCCGGTCGACGAGCTGGTCGACGATGGCGGTGATCGCGCCGGCGTCGAGCGCGACCGGCGCCGGCGCGCCGACCTCGACGCCGAGCACGCCCGGCAGCGTGCCCGCCGCCCAGCCCTCCTGGACGGTCGGGTCGCCGCCGGCCTGCTCGATCCGGAACTGCAGGTTCGTCAGGTCGAGCTCGTTCTGCACGTGCCGACACGTCACACCGTTACCGGCGTACACCTTTGGCCAGCTGCTGCCCGGCTGTCCTTCGGCCTCACGGGCGAGCATCAGGTCCTGGAACGGCTTCACGTCTTCCTCCTCCTGGTCGTAGCCGAGCAACGCGGCCAGCTGCCCGGGTGTGCCTCGGAACGCGTTGGCGTCGAGCGGGGCGTGGCCGGCGATCCGGACCGAGCTGGTGAACTGCAGGACGGCCACGTCCAGGCCGCCGTAGCCGGCCCAGTAGCCGGCCGGCACGTCGGCCCACTCGTCGGCCAGTGAGCCGACGACGTTGTCGGGGTAGCGGGACGACCACAGCGGCGGCAGGCCGGCCAGCGAGGGTGAGCCGAGCTGTTGCCAGTACCAGCGTGGGATGTAGGTGAGCGGCACGCGGTAGCCGGCCGCGCGGAGCCGGTCGATGAACTCGCGCGCCAGCGGCACGCCGCCGGAGTTGGCCTCGATGTCGGGGATGACCGGCACGTCGCGGGGCACCGCGCGCGCCACGTTGGCCACCTGGGCGGCCGCGGACGCGTTCGAGCGGACGTAGTGGTAGGCCGCGACCAGCAGGCCGGCAGCGCGGGCCTCAGCCAGGTTTGCGGCGAACTCGGCGTCCACGAACGACGCGCCCTCGCTGCTCTTCAGGAACACGAACCCGATGCCGTCTCGCTTGCACTGCGCGAGATCGAGGCCGGCGTCTTGGTGGTGGGAGAGGTCGAGGCCGAACGTGATCGGCGTGGCCATGGTCATCCTCCGATCCGGATCGGCAGTCCTGGCACGGTCTCCGGCGGTGGCGAGGCGGTGCACGTGTAGGTCGGCGCGGTGTCCGGCGAGTCGGCGTCGCGTGTGCATGACTGGGTCCGGCCGTCCGCGTCGATCCACGTCCAGCTCGCCGGCGGCTGCCCGTCCGCACCGTCGGCGCCTGGCTGTCCGTCGGTGCCGGCCGGGCCCGGATCGCCTCGCGCGCCCGCGGGGCCTGGCTCGCCGGCAGCCCCATCGGCGCCAGCCGGACCGGTCGGTCCGGTTGGACCTGCCGGTCCCGTTGGTCCTGCTGGCCCTGTCATCCCGGGCAGGCCGAGTGCGCCGTCACGGCCCGGCTCGCCCTGCGGACCACGGTCGCCTGGTTGTGCGGGCTCGACGACCGGCACGGCGCCGAGCTGCTTCACCTGGTCTGCGAGCGCGCGCGCGTCCGCCGCGTTCGCGGATGCCTGCCCTGCGAGCGAGTCGATCTGCCCAGACGTGGTGGACCGGTAGGAGAAGAACGCGATCGCGAGCGCGGTCAGGCCGGCCAGGAACAGGACCGCGAACACCAGCAACCAGACTCGGCTGCGGCTGTCACGCGCCCCGGTCGCCGCCCGTTCAACCATCTCGGCGTCGGTCATGGTCCCCTCCCTCGGCGATCCGCTTGAGCTCCTCGACGGTGATCACCCCGTCCTCGGCGGCCTCGGCCAGTTCCGCGGCGACACCGCGCGCGGCCCGCCGAGGCTCCCGCCTGGACACCTTGACCAGCACGACGATCGCCCCGACCAGCCCGGTGAGGGCCGTGATGAGTCCTGCGATCGCGGTGATGAGCGTTGCTGCGTCACCCACCTACACCTCCTCTGGTCATGCGACACGCGCCAGCATCAGCAAGGAGTTGGCCATGACGCGGGTGGCAGTGGCGTTCGATGTGTTCTGTGCCCATCGCAGTAGCAGCGTGCCGCCGGAGCCGGTCGTCGACAGGATGCCCATCGGACAACAGGACATCTGGGTACCTGCGTTCGTGGGCACAGCCCGAGGCGAGGCGGCGGACAGCTGCTCGGTCACCACGTTGTACCCGGACGGAGCACTGATGTTCGCGCCGAAGTTCGTCCACGTCATCGTGCCAGGGCCGGTGAACTGCATTTTAAGACCGCCGGCTGGATCCAGCGCGCCGTCGTAGAGCAGGTATGCCAGCATCAGGTACTTCGCGGTGATGGCCGGGACCGTCAGCTTCAGCTCGCTGTCGTCGACCAGGGTCGTTGAGGAGGTGACGGTCTGCGTGCCGCTCTTGACGACCACGTTGCCCGTGGCGGCAGTCAGCAGATCGCCGGTCAGCAACGTCCCAGCGGGGATGAGCACGGTGTACCTCCTTCGACTACAGGGGAACTGGCATCGGCCGCAGCACCTGCACCGCGGCGCCGGCCGGGATGGTCTTGACGACACCGTTCACCGGTGTCGCGGAGACGGTGAACACCTGCGGTGTGGCTGAGGAGATCGCGGTGACGTTCAGCACCACGCCGCTGGCCACGATCTTCATCGGCAGGTTGGCCGAATCGGTGGTCCACCGTGGATAGCCAGCGGTGGTGGCGACAGTGAGGCTGGTGTCGATGCCGGCGTGGAAGTCACTGACCACCGTGGAGCCATAGGCGTGGGCACGGCGGTCGGTGGTGCCGTCGCTAGCCGCCGCGACCGTCCACGGCGACCCCGGCGCGCAGATGATCCGCACCCGCCACTGCTGGTCGGTGATGGTGTGCGCCCAGCCCACCGCGATCAGGTCCAGCGGGCCTGGCGGCAGCCCTGCTGGCGGGTTGGTGATCCGGACGAGGTCGCCGCCCTCTAGCTTTAGCACCGCCTGCTGCAGCTCCGGGTGGTGGTTCATCTCGATCTCCAGCGCCGCGACGCGATGCTCGGACACCGTCGACAGGAACAGTCGCCAGGACGTCTGGTTCGGCAGCTGACCGTCGATGTAGAGGTTCAGCGTCTTGCTGTCGGTGTAGCGGCTGCCGATCCCTTGCGGGTCGTCCCTGCGGGTCTGGATGTTGTTCGGGCCGGTCTCCTGCACGGCCCGGTAGCTCGACCCGCCCTCCCGCGTGATCGTGATGTCGTTACGCACCTGCGTGTCGTCCAGCGGCGGCTGGAACGGGTTGGCGATCACTCCGGCGCTCATGTCCAGCGTGAGCGCCGGATCCTGGTTGTACATGTCGACACGCGGCCGATACAGCAGGCTCGGTCGGTCCCGTCGCTCGCCGTACCAACCCATATCGATCTCGACGGCTGCGTCCAACGCGGACATCAACGCGGTTGTCTTCTGTGGACCGAGTTCCTCGGTGACGGCCGGGTCCGCGACCACGCGCAGTCCGATGCCGGCTTCGCGGGCTAGCCGCGCTATGCGGTTGCCGGCGGTCTCACCGGTCCACGCGACAAGCGACCGGCCGATCAGGTCCCAGATGCTGTTCACGTCTCCGTTGATCACCGCGAGGTGGCCGATCGCGGTACCGGCAAGGTCGAAACTCGGGCCCGCCGTGCCGTAGGTGAACCGGCCGTAGGTGTTACTGGCCAGCGTCCCGTTCGCGGAGCCGGCCGCGCCGGCGATGTCGAATGTGGCCAGCTGCCAGTTGATGTTCGCGCCGGATTGCTGCAGCCACAGCGACACCATGATGTGTTGGCCGTTGACCGAGAACCCGAGCGGGCCGGAGTTGAACAGTTCGGTGCCGGCCGCGTTGTAGGCGGTCACCTTCAGGTTCCCCACACCGGGCAGCACCTCGACTACCCACCGCGCTGCTGTGCCGGTCGCCCCGAACTCCAGCAGTGACCGTTCCGACGAGGACACGCCGCTCGACGGGACGTGCACCAGTGCGATCGTCCGCTGGTCCGCGGCCCCGCTGTAGGCGGGGATCTCGCCCGTCGCATACGACGCATCGACAGGCGGGGCGGAGAAGGTCGGGATGGACTGCGACGCGGCGAACCCGCCGTAGGAGGCCAAGCTGACCGCGCCGACGAACGACATCGCCGGATGGCCCGGGATCCCCGACGCCAGCGAGGTCGAGCCTGCGGCGTCCTCCATCGGCCAGTACGCCACCACGTTGGCCTTCACGGACAGATCCCGGAACAGCGACGACCGCAGCGGCTCGTCGCCGACACCAAGCGACCTACGCGCCCCCAGCGCGGTGATCTCCATCCGCGCGTCCCGGGTCGTGCGATCCCACGACGGCAGGAACTTGGTGATCGTTCCCGAACCGAGGATGGACGGGTCGGTGAGCGCTGCCTGTCCGCGCACCGTCCACACGAGGCCGTGACTGTCGGAGAACGAGTCGTCTTCCGGGTCCTGCGCGGTGAAATCCGGTGCCGCGACCTGGGTGCCGGCGATCCCGTTGTACACCGCGGCCGCGTAGATCCGACCGTCGAAGGTGGCGCC
>NZ_DASQCC010000035.1:0-126218 GCF_035634895.1 Actinophytocola sp.
TCATGTGGGCGTGCAGGAAGCCCTTCGCCACCGCGAGCGGCGACGTCCCGTGCAGCCACGGCGAGTGCGGATCGCCCTCCCGATCGGAGAACGCGTGGTGGCGCCGGTGGTCGGCCACCCAGATGATCGGCGGGCCCTGCACGGCCATGCTGCCGGCGATCGCGAGCGCGACCTTCAACGGCCGCTTGGCCTTGAACGACCCGTGCGTGAAGTACCGGTGGTAGCCGATCGTCACCCCGTGCCCGGTGAGCTCGAAGAAGATCACCGCCAGGATCACGTCGGTCCAGGTCAGTCCCCATCCCCACGCCAGCGGCACCGCGGCGATCAGTGCCGCGAACGGCACCAGGATGAAGATGTACACCCCCAGCTGGACATAGTTGTTGCGGCGGCCCACGGTGATCGGCTTCGGGCCCTTACCGGGTGGCGCCGCGCCGCCTGATGTCTCGTCGAGGGTCGTCGTCATCTAGCTACCCCGTCTTCCTCGCCTACTTAGGCTTGCCTCGCCTACGGAACCGTAACTTACGCGTCCCAATGAACCAGGCGAAGTGGCCACACCGCCACTCGCGTGATCTGCATCACACCCATTTGGACGCGCCTACCCTCTGTTGCCCGGGTACCACTGCCACCGCGCGGGCATGCATGCCACGATGTTCAACCGTGGGTGACAACCAACACTCGCGATCCGCCGTGGTGTAAAGGCAGCACCTCAGATTTTGGTTCTGATGGTCCAGGTTCGATCCCTGGCGGCGGAGCTGCTCGTGCCCCTGCGGGCAGCGGTTCGAAAAGGCGTGAAGGTGGCAGCCACGTGGTTGGCGAACGGGACGATCTCGTCGCGTTGGACGAGCGCTCTGACGCGTGGTTGGTCGGCCGTGCGCGAGAGCTCCTCGCCATCACCCAGGCGGGCGAGCGGGCGGACGTGGGCCGCCACATCAACGAGATGGACCGGCTGCTCAACCAGGCCCGCTCACGCAGCGAGCCCAGGATGGTCGCCCAGCTGCTGCGTGCCGCGACCGCCATCCGGGTCGTCGACCAGGCCACCGCCGAGGCCGCGAGCGACATGGTCGAGGAGTTCCTCGACCATGCCAAGCGCAACGACCTGCTGGTGCTGCAGGCCGACGCGCACGCGCTGCGTGGCCTGCGCCTGCTGCTGATCGGCCGCGAGGACGACGCGCTCTCCGAGGTCGCGGTCGGCCTCGCCATGCTCGACGACAAGGTCGTGCCGGACCTGAAGTTCGGCATCCGCGTGTGGCACGTGCTCATGGCGTCCACGCTCATGGACCTCGGCACCGTGCTCGGCCAGCTCGGCGTGTACGAGACCGCCGACACGGTGATGAAGAAGGCCAACCGGCACATCCGCAACGGCGCCGGCTCGCACGACATCTCCGTGCACCTGCTCACCCGCACCCGCCTGCAGCTCGGCTGGGCCCTGCGGCTCGAACGCGCCGGCGAGTCCACCGCGGCCGCCGAGCACTTCGCGGAGGCGGCCGCCATGGCCGAGGCCATCGAGCTGCCGTTCCGCGAGTCGCTGTTCCGGCGCCACCCCGAGAAGTCGGCCGCCGACCAGGTCCCGGTCATCGGCGCCGCACACGCGCTGGCCAACCCGTCCGCCGAGCACCTCGACCGGCTCATCGGCCTGCTGGAGATCGCGCCGCAGCGTGAGCTGATCTTCATCGGGATCGCGGTCGCCCGCTGCCTCGAGGACTCCGGGATGATCGAGGAGGCCGTCGAGACCATCGCCGCGGTGCAGAAGCGCCTGCACAGCAGCCCGTCGGAGCAGGGCCTGTACCTGTGCCTGATCCGGGAGTTCGCCCGGCTGTCCTCCTACGGGCCCGACGACGGCGGCGAGCGGACGAGCTCGGCGCTACAGCTGTACGTCGCCGAGCTTGAGGCGCAGCTGGCCGACGACCGGAGGTCCCGCAAGGCCACACTGGACACCCGGCGTGAGCACGAGCGGCTGTCCCGGCGGCACGGCACGGTCGCGCGCCAGGCCCTGCAGGACCCGCTCACCGGGCTGCCGAACCGGCGCGCCCTGGACGAGCGGCTGGCCGAGCTCGCCGCGCGGGTCGACGAGAAGCCGCTGGCCATCGCGCTGGTCGACCTCGACGGGTTCAAGGGCGTCAACGACCGGATGTCCCACGCGGACGGCGACGACGTGCTGCGGGTGATCGCCAGCACGGTCCGCGACACGTTGCGCGGCTCGGACATGGTCGCCCGGTACGGCGGCGACGAGTTCATCGTCCTGCTGCCCGGCGCGCCGCTCCAGCCGGCGACGGCCGCGTTGCGCCGCGCCGCGGACGCGGTGAACAGCCTGCCGCAGAACCTGTCACACGGTGTCACGCTGTCCGTCGGCGTCGTGTCCCTGCGCCAGGGCGAGACCGCGGCCCGTGCCCTCGCCCGCGCCGACGCGGCCATGTACCAGGCCAAACGCGGCGGCGGCAACGACGTGGTGGCGATCTCGGACGAGGAGCCGGCCGACTCGGCGGAGACCGACTCGGCCTCCGCCGACGCCGTCCCCGACCCGGCGCCCTGACGACTCCGTCGAGGTCCCGGGCGCCCTGGAGGGCAGCCCGGCGCGGCTCTGAAGGTCCCGGCGCGGCAACGTAGGATCGAAATCCGGGGTCGGAGCACCTCCCCGAATTCGATCGCGCCAAAGGGAGACGGCTGTGCCGGAGAGCCGTAGTGGGCTCGGTGAAGTCAGCACGATCATTCTCGCCGCCGGTGGGGGGACCAGGATGCGTTCCCGCACACCGAAGGTCCTGCACAGGCTGGCCGGCCGCTCGCTCGTCGAGCACGCCGTCCGCGCCGCCGCGGGCCTCGGACCGGTTCGCATGGCGGTGGTCGTCGGCCACGGGCGGGACGCGGTCGCCGAGCATCTCGCCGAGGTCGAGAAGGGCGTCGACGCGGCGATCACGGTCGCGGTCCAGGACCAGCAGCACGGCACCGGGCACGCGGTCGGCTGCGCACTCGAGGTCCTCGGCGAACTCGCCGGCACGGTCCTCGTCACCTACGGGGACGTGCCCCTGCTGGACACCGTCACGCTGTCCGCGCTGCTCGCCGAGCACGGGACCGCGGGCAACGCCGTGACCGTCCTCACCGCGGACGTTCCCAACCCGCACGGCTACGGCCGGATCGTCCGGGACGCCGACGGGACGGTCGCCGAGATCGTCGAGCAGAAGGACACCACCCCGGAGCAGGCGGCGATCACCGAGATCAACTCCGGCGTGTACGCGTTCGAGGCGGCAGTGCTCGCCGACGCACTCGGCCGCCTGTCCACCGACAACGCGCAGGGCGAGCAGTACATCACCGACGTGCTGGCCATCGCCCGCGGCGACGGGCAGCGGGTCGGCTCGTGGGTGTGCACGGATCCGTGGCTGGTCGAGGGCGTCAACGACCGCGTCCAGCTGGCCGCGCTGGGCAAGGAGCTGAACCGGCGCCTCGCCGAGCACTGGATGCGGGCCGGCGTCACCATGGTCGACCCGGACACGGTGTGGCTGGACGCGGGCGTCGAGCTGGCCCGCGACGTCGTGCTGGAGCCGAACGTGCAGCTCCGCGGCGCCACCACGGTCGGTGAGGGTTCGGTCGTCGGGCCGGACACCACGCTCACCGACGTGCGGATCGGCGCGGGCGCGAAGGTCGTCCGCACGCACGGCAGCGAGTCGACCATCGGCGACGGCGCCAACGTAGGCCCGTTCGCCTACCTGCGGCCGGGCAGCGTGTTGCACGACAAGGGCAAGATCGGCACGTTCGTCGAGGTCAAGAACTCGGAGATCGGTGCGGGCAGCAAGATCCCGCACCTGTCCTACGTGGGCGACGCGACCATCGGCGAGCACTCCAACATCGGCGCGGCCAGCGTGTTCGTGAACTACGACGGGGTGACCAAGCGCCGGACCGTCGTCGGGTCGCACGTGCGGATGGGCTCCGACAACATGTACGTCGCACCGGTCACGGTCGGCGACGGCGCCTACAGCGGCGCCGGGGCCGTGCTGCGCGACGACGTGCCGCCCGGCGCGCTCGCCGTGTCCGCGGGCACCCAGCGCAACATCGAGGGCTGGGTGGTGCGCAAACGGCCTGGCACGCCGGCCGCCGAGGCCGCACAACGTGCGCTCGGGATCACGGAGGACACATGAACGCCAAGTCCGGGACGCCGCAGAAGACCCTGATGTTCTTCTCCGGGCGGGCTCATCCCGAGCTCGCCGAGGAGGTCGCCAAGCACCTCAACGTGTCGATCACGCCGCAGTCGGCGTACGACTTCGCGAACGGCGAGACGTTCGTGCGGTTCGAGGAGTCGGTGCGCGGCTGCGACGCGTTCGTCATCGAGAGCCACTGCGAGCCCATCAACCAGTGGGTGATGGAGCAGCTGATCATGGTGGACGCCCTGAAGCGGGCGTCGGCCAAGCGGATCACCGCGATCATGCCGTTCTACCCGTACGCGCGGCAGGACAAGAAGCACAAGGGCCGCGAGCCGATCTCCGCGCGCCTGATCGCCGACCTGTTCAAGACCGCCGGTGCGGACCGGATCATGACCGTGGACCTGCACACCGCGCAGATCCAGGGTTTCTTCGACGGCCCGGTGGACCACCTGTTCGCGCAGACGCTGCTGTCGTCGTACGTGCGGGAGAGCTACGGCACCGACAACGTGACGGTCGTGTCGCCGGACGCCGGTCGCACGAAGCTGGCGGAGAAGTGGGCGGACGACCTCGGCGGCGTGCCGATCGCGTTCATCCACAAGACCCGCGACCCGCTGCGCCCCAACGACGTCGTCGCCAACCGCGTGGTCGGTGAGGTGCGCGGCCGGCTGTGCGTGGTGATCGACGACATGATCGACACCGGCGGCACCATCGCGAAGGCCGCCGAGCAGCTGATCGGCGAGGGCGCCCGCGACGTGGTCGTGGCCGCGTCCCACGGCGTGCTGTCCGGCCCGGCGCCCGAGCGGCTCTCGAGGTGCGGCGCACGCGAGGTCGTGCTCACGAACACCCTCCCGATCCCGGACGAGAAGCGCTTCCCGTCGCTGACCGTGCTGTCGATCGCGCCGCTGCTGGCGCGTGCCATCCAGGAGGTCTTCGAGGACGGCTCGGTGACGAGCCTGTTCGACGGCAACGCCTGAGCCCGGACGGCTCGCGTGCGGTGCCCGGGTGGCCCGGCGGCGAGCCGTCGATCAGCGGGTTCCGGGCCGCCGGCGGGGGATCCGCCGGTCAGTCGGCCACCGTATTTCCAACCCGCCGTGCACTTGCGAAAACCAGCGACGTAGACTATCGCGGTTGCCTCGGCGAGGGCAGGCACTACGCCTGGCGTGATCGACGCGGCGGTGTCATATTGCCGCGCGTTCCCACTTCGTCGCCGCTGGCCACCGCCGCCCCCGAAGGTTTTCGTGTAGCAAGGAGTGCACCACCGTGTCCGAGGTCCGTCTCGCCGCCGAAGCACGTACTGAGTTCGGCAAGGGCGCCGCGCGCCGCACCCGTCGCGCCGGCAAGATCCCCGCGGTGCTCTACGGCCACGGTTCCGACCCGAAGCACCTGGCACTGCCGGCGCTCGAGTTCGCCCGCCTGGTCCGTGAGCACGGCAACAACGCGGTGCTGACGTTGGAGTTCGACAGCACGACCGAGCTGGCGCTCACCAAGACCGTCACCACGCACCCGATCAAGAACTACATCGAGCACGTCGACCTGCTGCTCGTCCAGCGCGGCGAGAAGGTCGCGGTCGAGGTGCCGATCGTCGTCACCGGCGAGGCCGTGCCGGGCACGCTGGTCACGCAGGACCTGACCACCGTCGAGGTGTCGGTCGAGGCCCTGCACATCCCCGAGCAGTTCGAGGTGTCCATCGAGGGCGCCGAGCCCGGCACGCAGATCACCGCCGCCGACGTCCCGCTGCCGGCCGGCGCGGAGCTGGTGACCGACGGTGAGGCGCTGGTGCTGGCGGTCAACGTCGCCCCGACCGCGACGGACATCGAGGAAGAGGAAGAGGCCGCCGAGCCGGCGGCCGAGTCCACCGACGAGTGAGTCTCGAAGACCGGGCGGTTCCCTTCGCTGGGGACCGCCCGGTTACTTTTTAGGGCATGACTTCCGCTGACGAACCCGTGCTGGTTGTCGGCCTCGGCAACCCGGGCCCGCGTTATGCCGGCAACCGGCACAACGTGGGCTTCCTGGTGGTCGACGAGCTGGCGGCACGGGTCGGCGGCAAGTTCAAGGCGCACAAGGGCGGCGCCGAGATCCTCGAATGCCGCCTGGCCGGTCGGCGCACGATCCTGGCCAAGCCGAGGTCGTTCATGAACGTCTCCGGCGGACCGGTGGTGGCGAGTGCCCGTTTCTACAAGGTGGCCCCAGCGGACCTGGTGGTCATCCACGACGAGCTGGATCTGCCGTACGCGAACGTGCGCCTCAAGCTGGGTGGCGGGGAGAACGGTCACAACGGTCTACGCTCGATTTCCAAATCCCTCGGCACACGCGACTACCTCCGAGTACGGTTCGGCATCGGACGGCCGCCGGGCCGGATGGACCCCGCAGACTTCGTACTGCGAGACTTCTCGGCGACCGAACGCAAGGAGCTGGCGCTCAACGTCGACCACTGCGCCGACGCGGCGGAGGCGCTGGTGGGCAAGGGCCTGGAAGCGGCGCAGAACCTCTTCCACGCACGGTAGGAGTGGACCTTGGAGGTCGTTCCCTTAACCCCGGTGGTCGTCGACTGCGTGACGTTCGACCGCGCCCCGTTGGGCAGGCGCGGCTACAACGAGGACCAGGTCGACGACTTCCTGGACCGCATACAGGCGACGCTGGAGGGCAAGGACACCCTGACGGCGCGGGAGGTCCGCGACGTCGAGTTCGACCCGGCCCCGTTCATCCGCCGCGGCTACCACGAGGACCAGGTGGACGAGTTCCTGGACATGGTGGTCGAGGAGCTCGAACGCCGGGGCACGCCGGCCCAGCGACCCGGGTCGCCTGCGGGGCCCACGTCGCCCGCGGGGCACGCCCGCCAGCAGCCGATGCCCTACTCGACGGGCGCGTTCCCCCAGCCGACGAGCCGACCGGAGGCACCGCCCGCCCAGCAGCAGGCTGCCCAGTTCCAGTGGCTCACGCCGCAGGCACCGCCACCCACCGCGGCGGAACAGACGGCGCCGATGCTGTTCGCCCAACCCCCGTCGATGCCCCCGCGCGGCACTCAGCCGCTGAAACGGGACGAACGGGATGAAGTGGGAGCGTCCGGCCCTCCGAAATCCAGCGCGCCGACGAGCCCCGACGATCCCGCCGGTCCGGCCCTCACCAAAGACGCACCGGACGTCCCGGCCGGCGATTCTGGACAGACGCCGAACCAGCCGGTCGCGGCTCCGATTCCGGTTGCGTCTGCGGCTCCGGCCTCAGCTCCGGTCCCGACGTCGGCGTCGGCCACCAGCACCGCACCGCCACCGGCCACCCAAGCCGAACCTACGACCGAGGTTCCTCACCCGGAGGCACCGAAGTCAGCGGCGACCAGCCCACCTGCCATCCCATCCGCTGTAGCGACCGAGACGCAGGCATCGCCGACCTCCCCGACGAGTTCCACTCCGGAAGCCGAACCTTCGCCCCCGACGGCGACCTCCCCGGCCGAACCTGCCACGGACGTCTCAGAGTCCGCGGCTTCGGCCCTGGACGACGCCTCGACCGAGGCCACCGCGCAGGTACTCGCCACCTCACCCGCAGACGCCACCGCAACGCCGGACGTGGAGGCTTCTTCCTCAACGTCCGAGCTATCCGGGCCGGCAATCCCTACCTCACCCGCTCCCGCCTCACCCGTCGACACCATCGCTACGCCCGACGCCGAAGCCTCCCCCGCAACATCCGAAGCCACCGCGCCAGCAGTCCCGGCCGCACCTGGTGAACCCGCATCCGAAGTGCCGCTCATGGGTGGCTCGGAGCCGGCCGACGCCTCATCTGAGGACGCCACCGGGACGTCGGAGACCGTCGCTTCCCCCGCAACCGAGGACGTTGGCCAGGTGGCAGCGGATTCGCTGGTCGCGAGTCCTCCTGGTGGCTCTCCTTCTGCCTCCGTCACTCCTTCTGCCTCCGTCACTCCTTCTGCCTCCGTGGCTGCTTCTGCCTCCGTGGCTGCTTCTGCCTCCGTGTCGGCCTCGGACGCGGAGCCTGCTGAAGTCGGCGCACCGCACCCTGACGTCGGCGCATCGCACCCTGAGGACGGGCTCGCGATCCACGGGCCTGCGGACGCGCCGCGCGTCGACCAACCCTCGGTCGCGTTGGCGGCGGTGGACGCCGCGCTGCCCGGTGAGCACGGTGACCCCGGGTTGGCGGCCTGGCGCGACTCGGAGCAGCTCGTTCTGCCGCTTCCGCCCGCTCCGCCTGGCGAGCGTGGTTACCGGCCTGGTGATGTCGAGCGGCTCGTGCAGGTTCTTGCCGCCTTGCTTGCCGATCCCGAGTCCGCTGGGCCGGACGAGTTGGCCTCGCTCAAGCTCTCCCGCACCTTCTTCGTCGGGCAGGGATATCACGTGGAGGCCGTGGACGCGGTTCGGCAGGCTTGGGTCGACGAACTGCGACGCCGCGCCCGTTGACGAACGGCGACGCCGCGCCCGTTGACGAACGGCGGCGCCGCTCCCGTCGAGGAGTGCGGCGCCGCGATTCTGCCTTGGTCTGCTGCTTCGTCTTGGTCTGCTGACTCGGCTCGGGCTGCTGACTCGCTTGGTCTGCTGCTTCTGCCTTGGACTGCTGGTGGCTGCTAGGAGGCAGCGTCCCTGATTGACTCGGCCAGTTGTTCTCCGGCTGCCGCGCGGCGGAGTTTGCCTGACGGAGTCTTGGGTAACGTGCCCGCCGTCAGTACGAGTACCGCCGACGGGCGGGCGTTCACGGCTTCGAAGACTCGCGCGCCGATCTCCTTGCGGAGGGTCTTCACCTTTTCCGCGTCGTTGGCGAATCTTGACTCCACCACGACCGCGAAGCGTTCTCGGCGGGTTCCCGCGTCCAGGCGGACCGCTACGGCGTTGCCGGCTCGGACGCCGTCCACCGAGGTCGCGGCGCGTTCTATGTCCGTCGGGTAGATGTTGCGGCCGGCCAGGATGATCACGTCTTTTGCGCGGCCGCAGATGACTATTTCTCCGTCGACCAGGTAGCCCAGGTCGCCGGTGGACAGCCAGCCTTCCTCGTCCTGTGTGGCCAGTGGGCCGTCCACCGTCAGGTAGCCGGGGGTTACCGAGGCGCCCTTCACCTGGATTTCGCCTACTTCGCGGGGGCCGCGGACTTCGCCGGTGCTGGTCGACACGATTCTCGCTTCGAAGCCGTCCAGGGGTGGGCCCAGGATGGCGAACGTGCGGCGGTCGGCTTCCGGAGTGTCCGCCGGCACTGGAACGGCCTTGTTCTCCTCTTCCAGTGCCACCGCGTTCACGTGGTCAAGGCGTAGGCCGATCATGGGGCTGGCGAAGGAGATCGCCAGCGTTCCCTCCGCCATGCCGTAGGCGGGGAAGACGCATTCCGCGGGCATGTGGAACCTGGCGCCCGCCGCCACGAACGCCGCCACTGCCTTCTCGTCGATTGGTTCCGCGCCATTGAGGGCGATGCGGAGGGTGGACAGGTCGTACTCGTCGTCGTTGTCCACGCCGGACAGGCGGCGGCCCAGCAGCGCGTACGCGAAGTTCGGCGCCGCCGTGATCGTGCCGCGGTAGTCGGAGATCAGCTTCGCCCACAGCAGTGGCGCGGTCAGGAACTCGACGGGCGTCACCTTGACCAGCTCAATACCGAACGCCATCGGCGTCGTGTAGAAGCCGACCATGCCCATGTCGTGGAACATCGGCAGCCACGACACCATGATGTCGTTCGCCGGGTCCAGCTCGGCGCGGCGGCCCATCGCCGTGATGTTCTCGAGCAGGTTGCCGTGTGTGATGCGCACGGCCTTCGGGTCGGCTGTCGAGCCGCTGGTCAGCTGGAGCAACGCGGGCGCGTCCTCGTCGACCTCGACGAACGACTCCAGCGGCGTGCCCGACCCCAGGTCGGTGACCAGGCGGTAGCCGATGCCGTGCTGCTCGAGCACCGGGCCGAGCTGGTCGAACGGCTCGCCGAGCAGGACCAGCTTGGAGCCGATCATGTTCAGCACCCGCACGGTGTCCTCGGCCCACAGCGCCAGGTCGGAACGCGGCGTCGGCTGGTGCAGCATCGTCACGCTGCCACCGGCGAGCCACACCGCCTGCACGGCCGGACCGATCGAGGCGGGTGCCGCGGCCAGCACGGCCACCGCGTCGCCGGGTGCCAGGCCGTGGCCGACCAACCCGCCGGCCACCGCCCTGGCCTGCTCATGCACCTGGGCCCAGGTGGTGCGCACCAGGTTGCCGGGCTCCCCTGTGCTGACACCGCGATCACTGGCCCCGGCCGTGGCGACCACCCTGTCGACGAAACGACTCATACGGCAAGCGTAAAGGGCCCTATTCGGCCACGTCCGCCACGTCCAGCCAACGTTGTTCGACGGTTGACTTGTCGGCAAGCAACGCACGCAGCTCGGCGTCCAGCTCCAGCAACCGCTCGGCGTCGGTCGCGGCCTTCGCCAGTGCCTGGTGCAGCTCACCTTCCCGCCTGGTCAGCTTGTCGAGCTGGCGCTCCAGCCGGGCCAGCTCCTTCTGCGCGGCACGGCGCTCGGCCGCGTTCGACTTCGGCGCCTCCGCCGGGCCGGCGGGTAGCGGGGCCGGCACAAGCGCGGCGGCGTCACGGCGCGCGAGGTACTCCTCGATGCCACCGGGCAGGTCGGTGATGCGCCCGTCGCCCAGCAGCGCGACGACCGTGTCACACACGCGCTCCACCAGGTACCGGTCGTGCGAGACCACGACCAGCGTGCCCGCCCACGAGTCGAGCAGGTCCTCCACCTGCTGCAACGTGTCGATGTCGAGGTCGTTCGTCGGCTCGTCGAGCAGCAGGACGTTCGGCTCGGCCATCAGCAGCCGGGCGAGCTGCAACCGCCGGCGCTCGCCGCCGGACAGGTCGCCGACCGGCGTCCACTGGCGCGCGGCCGGGAACCCGAACCGCTCCGCCAGCTGCGACGCCGACATCTCCTGCTTGCCGAGCGTCACCCGCCGGGCGACCTCCTCGACCGCCTCGAGCACGCGCAGCGACGGCGGCAGGTCGTGCAGCTCCTGCGTCAGGTACGCCAACCGCACGGTCTGCCCCTGCACGCGCCGGCCGGTCAGCGGCTCGACCTCGCCGGCCAGCGACCGGAGCAGTGTGGTCTTGCCCGAGCCGTTGACCCCGACGAGCCCGATGCGGTCGCCAGGCCCGATGCGCCACGTCTGCCGCTCGACCAGGGACTTGTCCCCGGCCCGGAGCGTCACGTCCTCCAGTTCGAGGACCGTCCGACCCAGCCGCCTCTTGGCGAACGCCAGCAGCTCGACCGAGTCGCGCGGCGGCGGCACGTCCGAGATCAGCGCCTCGGCCGCCTCGATGCGATACCGCGGCTTGGACGTGCGGGCGGGCGGCCCACGCCGCAGCCACGCCAGCTCCTTGCGTGCGAGGTTGCGCCGTTTCTCCTCGACGGTCGCGGCGAGCCGGGCACGCTCGGCCCGCGCGAACACCCAGTCGGCGTAGCCGCCCTCGTACTGCTCGACCCTGCCGCCGACGACCTCCCACGTGCGGGTGCACACGGTGTCGAGGAACCAGCGGTCGTGTGTGACGACCACCAGCGCGGTGCCCCGGGCCAGCAGGTGGTCGGCCAGCCAACGCACCCCCTCCACGTCGAGGTGGTTGGTCGGCTCGTCCAGGATCAGCAGGTCGAGCTCCTGCACGAGCGCGGCCGCCAGCGCAACCCGACGCCGTTCCCCGCCGGACATGTCCCGCACCGGCGAGTCCAGCCCGAAGGCGGTGATGCCCAGCCCGTCGAGGATCGACCGCGCACGCGGGTCCGCGGCCCACTCGTGCTCCGCCGTGATGCCGAGTGGGTCCAGCACGGCGTTGCGCACCGTGGCGCCCTCGGCCAGTTCGGTCCGCTGGGTGACGACGGCCTGCCGCAGGTCGCGTACCCGGCTGACCCGACCGTCGTCCGCCGGTTCGATCCCGGCGAGGACCTCGAGCAGCGTGGTCTTGCCGCCCCCGTTCAGGCCGACGACACCGATGCGGTCACCCCCGGCGACGCCGAGCGAGACGCCGTCGAGCAGCGGCTTGATCCCGTAGCTCTTGGCGACAGACTCGAGGTTGACCAGGTTGACCACGACGCTGACGTTACCGAGCCTCGGTAGGGTGGCCGCATGCGCCCGCAGCCGGGTGAGGTCCTCCACTTCTCCGAGGACCCGACCATCAGCCGGTTCGAACCACATGTGGCGGCGACGGCCCAGCGGAAGGAGCCGTTCGTCTGGGCGGTGGACTCCGCCCGCTGCCCCGACTACTGGTTCCCGCGTGACTGCCCACGCGCCATGGCATGGGCGACCAGGACGTCGACCCGCGCCGACCGCGAGCGAGTTCTCGGACCGGGCGGCGGTGATCGCCTACACGTCATCGAGTACGGCTGGCTGGAAGCCATGCGCACAATTAAGTTGTATGCGTATCGCCTGCCGGCGACCGATTTCTATCCGATAGGCACCCCCGTTCCGAACGCCCATGTGTCAACGAAATCCCTGGTTCCCCTCGGCCCGCCGGAAGAGGTCGGGGACCTGTTGCGGCTACACGAGGAAAGCGGGATACAGCTGCGGGTCCTGAACAACCTGTGGCCTTTCTGGGACGCCGTGGTGAGCACGACACTGGGGTTCAGCGGAATCCGGTTGAAGAATGCGAAACCGAGACCGTAGCCCGGTCTCCGGAAACCACATTACGAGTTTCGATCGTGAGGCGTCGGCGCGAGAAGGCAATCTGTGGACAACTACCCCGCCTGTGGACAACCTGTGGACTGCCGGCCTTGAACGCGCGGTTCTGTCGGTGTCGGGTGGCAGGATGGCCCCGGCAGAGCCATCAGCTCGGCTCCACGGAACAGCGGGCGGCTCGAAGCCGGCCGCGAGCACGCCGGCGTTGCGCAACCGCAGGACGGATCCGATCTCCGGGACATCGACGAGGAACGGGTGCGTGAACCCACCCCAGGCGAGGATGTTGTGAGCGCATCTCTAGCCGCGACTGGGGATGCGCGGCCGGGCTCCGAAGAGACCACGAAAGCCCGATGCGAGACGTGCTGAAGGCCGAACGCGGCAACGATGGGGCGCAGCCATACCGATACGACACGTGTTAAAAGCCGAACGCGGCAACGGTGAGACGCAGCCATACCGATACGACACGCGTTCAAGCCGAACGCGGCAACAGTGAGACGCAACCACACCGAAACGACACGCGTTCAAGCCCAACGCGGCAACAGTGAGGCGCAACCGTGGCGACAGCAGTCAGTGGTCAGTGATCAGCAGCCCGAACGGCCGGCGACGCGGCTCAGGCGTGCACCTGTGGCGGGGCCGCCCTCGGCTCGTCGTCGCCGCCGATCACGCGGGCGCCGGGTACCGGGCCGTGGACGACCCGGACGGTTCGGCAGACGCCCGCGCCCGACAGCTCGGCCGCGACCCTCAGCGCGTCGTCGGCGTCCGCGCACAGGAACGCGCAGGTTGGGCCCGAGCCGGACACCGTTCCCGCCAGTGCGCCGGCCGCGACGCCCGCGCGCAGTGTGCGCCGCAGGCCCGGTCGTAGGGAGACCGCCGCCGCCTGTAGGTCGTTGCCGTTGCCCAGCAGGTGTGCCAGCTGCTCCGGGTCGCCGGTCGCGAGGGCCTCCAGGACCGGCTCGACGTCGCCGACGCGTCGTGGTTCGCCGTCCGCGCGTAGGCGGTCCAGCTCGCCGTAGACCTTCGGGGTCGCCAGGCCGCCGCGGGCGAACGCCAGCACCCAGTGGAACGTGTGTCGCGACAGGACCGGGACGATCGACTCGCCTCGGCCGGTGCCGAGTGCCGTGCCGCCGTGGAGCATGAACGGGACGTCGCTGCCGAGGTTGGCCGCGATCCCCGACAGCTCGTCGCGGCCGATCTCCAGTTTCCACAGGTTCGCGAGGCCGACGAGCGTCGCCGCGGCGTCGGCGCTGCCGCCGGCCATGCCGCCCGACACCGGGATGCCCTTGCGAATCAGCACCCGCACCTTCAGCTCGTCCACGTCGCGACCGACGTGGCGCGCGAGCTCCTCCACCGCGCGCCACGCCAGGTTCGCGCCGTTCGTCGGCACCGCCGTCGCGCCCTCGCCCTGGACCTCGACACCCGGCTCGTCCGCGACCGCCACCGTCACCTCGTCGGTCAGCGACAAGGACTGGAACACGGTGGTCAACTCGTGGAACCCGTCCTTGCGCACGTCACCCACCGCGAGGTACAGGTTCACCTTGGACGGGACCCGGACGGTCACTGGTCGGGGGACGACTGCGAGCACCCCATCAGCCTACGGGCACGTCACAGTCCCGCCGTTACGCGGCCGCGACACCCTGCGGACCGGTCAGCGCCCGCCGCACGTACGCGCCCCGTTCGGCCAGCCAGCCCAGCGCCGCGTCGACCCGGTCACTACCGGTCATCGCGAGGCGGAAGCGGGCCACCGGCGTCTCGCCGATCTTGGTCACGCCGCCGCCGGCGACGCTGATCTCGGTGCCGAACCGGCTCGCGGCCTCGGGCAGCAGCGCGCCGATCGACGCGAAGCCCACCAGCACGACGTCCGCGACGCCCTGTGCCAGGTCGTCGATGGTCGGCAGCACGGCCCGCGCGACACGGCTGTCCGGGTCACGCACGAGGTCGAGCAGCTTGCCCTGTTCGACGATGCGCCCCTGGTCGAGCACCGCGGCGTCGTCGGCGATCTTGCGGACGACGCTGGTGTCCGGGGTGACGACCAGGACGGTGGCGCCCAGCTCGGCACGGGCCCGGTCGAGGACGGCGAGCACGCCCGCGGCACCGGTCGCGTCCAGCTGACTGGTCGGGTCGTCGGCCAGCACGATCGCCGGCTCGCCGACCAGTGCCCGCGCGATGGCGACGCGCTGGCGCTGCCCGGCGGTGAGCTGGTCGGGGTAGGTGGCGGCCTTGTCGGTGAGGCCGATCAGGTCGAGCAGCCTGCCGACCTTGTCGCGGCGGCGCGGACCGTCCATGCCGGCCTGCTCGAGCGGGAGTGCGATGTTCCCGGCGGTGGTGCGCTGCGGGAGGAGCGAGTCACCGGCGGGGACCACGCCGATGCGGGAGCGGGCGGCACGCAGGCTGCGCTCGTCGAGCGTGCCGGTGTTGAGGCCGTCCAGGCGGAGGACGCCGCTGTCGGGACGCTCGCGGAGGGCGAGCACACGGGTGAGGGTCGACTTGCCGGCCCCCTTCGGGCCCACGACGCCGGCGATGACCCCCGCCGGCACGTCCAGGTTGACGTCGTCCAGCGCGACGACGGCGCCGGTTGTACTTCGGAACGACTTGGTCAGGTTCTCGACGGTGATCACGATGTGCTCCAGTCCAGGCTCGCGCGGCACTACCGGCTCGCGCGTGTGGGAGGTGGCCCGTAGTCGGGCCGGGAATCGTCAGTGGGCTCGTGGGATGAGCGCGACAGCGATGTTGGCTGCGCAAACTCCGCTCAGCGACGACAGCCTGTGACCGTGCGACGGCACTGGTCGATTACCCGCCTGGTGGTGAGGATCTGCACCGTTCTCACTCCTCCATCGCTCCTGGCGGTAGCACCTGCCCTCGACGGGTGGTTGCTGCGGCGTCTTAGAGCCAGGTCTCTCGGCCGCTCGGGATGGATACCTCAAGTAGTACACCTGACGGACCCGTCAAATTGCAACCCGCTAACCGGCAGATTGAGTCCCGATATTTGGCAGATCACACCCCTTACGGGCGGGCCTTACCTGCCATTCGGGTGATGGCGGCGAAGTCACCAACCGTGAGTGTCTCCCCGCGCGCGCCGGGACTCACCCCCGCACGGGTGAGGATTTCGGCGGCCTGGTCGGCGCCGCCGGCCCAGGTCGCGAGGGCCGCGCGCAGGGTCTTGCGGCGCTGGGCGAAGGCCGCGTCGACCAGCCGGAACATGGCTTCACGGTCGGCGTCGGGGGTCGGCCGGCGGGTGAGGAGGACGAGCGCGGAGTCGACGTTGGGGACGGGCCAGAAGACGCTGCGCGGGACGGTCGCGACGCGGCGGGCCTCGGCGTACCAGGCGATCTTGACGCTGGGGACGCCGTAGGTCCGGCCGCCGGGTGCGGCGGCCATGCGGTCGGCGACCTCGGCCTGGACCATGACCAGCGCCTTGGTCATGGTGGGCAGCTCGGCGAGCAGGTGCAGGACGACCGGGACGGAGATGTTGTAAGGGAGGTTGGCGACGAGCGCCGTGGGCTGGGTGAGCTGGTCGGCGGTGACGCGGAGGGCGTCGGCGGTCAGCACCGTCAGGCGGTCGGCGAGGGTGGGGGCGCGGTCGGCCACGGTCTTCGGGAGGCGCTCCGCCAGTACCGGGTCGACCTCGACGGCCACCACCCGTTCGACGGCCGGGAGCAAAGCGAGGGTGAGCGAGCCGAGGCCCGGCCCGACCTCGAGCACGACGTCGCGGGAGTCGAGCGCGGCCGTCGAGACGATGCGACGCACCGTGTTGGGGTCGTGGACGAAGTTCTGGCCCAGCTTCTTCGTCGGCCGCACGTCCAGCTCCTCGGCCAGGCGCCGGATGTCGGCCGGCCCGAGGAGTGCGCTTGTCTCGGCCCCGGTCACCGGGAAAGCCTAGCCAGGCCGTGACATGCCTGTGGGCCGGGCTCCGCGGAGGAGCACCGGCCCACAGGTCTCGGGGAGCCGAGGGAGCTTTACTGCGGCAGGCCCAGCCTCTTCGAGCAGGCCGGCCATGCGCCGTATCCGCCGCGGTTGTCGCGGACCTTGGTCGCGATGGCGATCTGCTGCTCGCGGCTGGCCAGGTCCGGGCGGGAGGCGTACTGGCCGCCGCCGTTGGCGTTCCACGTGCTGATGTTGAACTGGAGGCCGCCGTAGTAACCGTTGCCGGTGTTGATGGCCCAGTTGCCGCCGGCCTCACACTGCGCCAGGCGGTCCCAGACCTCGCCGTCCGAGATGACCGGCTGCGGGGGCTTCTTCGTGCCGACCCGCACGACCTTCGGCTTGGCTTCCTTGGTCGTCTTGGAGCCGATCTCCTGGCGGGAGACCTCTTTGCCGTTCTTGATCGTGATGCGATACGTCGCGATGCGCTCGCCCGCCACGCCCGGGTCCACCACGACCTGGGTGCCCTTGTCGGCGTTCGGGTCCTCGACCTCCTGGACCGGCGGGTCGATGGCCTCGGTCTGGTTGACCACCGTGACACCGTTGCGGGTGATCCGCACCTCGGCGCCGTTGGTGAGCTTGACCTCCGCACCCGGGGCGAGGGCGTCGTCGGGACCGAGCGACAGCTTCAGGTCCTTCAGCAGGTCGCCGGCGGTGACCGCGTTGGTCTGCATCGGCTTGGGCGCGTTGGCCCCGTCGAACAGGGTGATGTTCTTGAGCGTCGCGACCTCGACGGACATCCCGTTGAGCGGGATCTCCTTGTCGGCGGACTGCGACAGCTTCGCACCGTCGGTCGACAGGTTCAGCTGCTTGAGCGCCTCGCCGACCGTGGTCGCGCGGACCCAGAAGTCACGCTTCTGGCCGTCGATCGTCAGGTGGAGCTGGCGGCCGCGCTGGAGGACGATCTTGCCGTCGTCGTTGATCGCGGCGTTGGGGGACGGGGAGAGCGCGTCGTGGCTGCCGACGTTGATGCCCTCGTCCTGGAGCACCTCGCCGACCGTGTCGGCGTAGGTGCTGACCTGGTGCGCCTGACCGTCGATGTCGACCGTCACGGACTTGTTCATCGCGATCGCCGCGGCGCCGCCGCCGATCAGCGAGACCAGGATGGACGCGATCGTCGCCTTGAGGACCGACTTCTTCCAGCGCTTGATGCCGGTGACGACCTCGGGCGGAGTGTCGTCGTGGTCGGTCAGCGGCAGCTCGTAGGCGGTGCCGTCGGCGGACAGCGCGTCCGGGATGACCGGGAGGACGGTGGTCTCGGCGTTGATCAGCCGGATCAGCTCGTCCACGTCGACGTTCGCCGCCGCCATGAGGTCGTCGGCCTGGGGGCCGAGGGCCACACGGACGTCGTGGTCGGTGATCGACAGGGAGCCCGAGTAGGCCTCCGCGTCGGCCTCCGGGCCGCCGTAGAAGTCGGGGAACTCGGAGCGCCACGCACGGAAGTCCTCATCGAGGACCGTCGTGGCGGGTCCGGCTACAACCGGGGTGAACCAGTCAGTGTCGGCGAAGGCCGAACTGCCAGGTCTGCTACCGGATCCAGTCACTGGGTCGATACCTCCTGAAGGCCGCGGCCTTGCCCGACTACTGCGCGGCTGCGCGCTTTCGCTTGTTACGACTTCCCACGGTTGGCCACCGGTCCCCGACCTGTGCCGGCCTAGCCGCGGGTTTTCCCCTGGACAACCTCATCCCGGGTACGGTCACGGGACAGTAACGGGGGAGCGCAGGTTGCGCAAACACATCTGTGGATGTCGTGACCCTGGTCACTCCTCGAACGGACTAGCCAGGGTCGCCCGATCATCGCAGTTCTCACGCCCCGCGACCGCTCGGTTCACGGTCAGTAGTTCGAGGGAGATCGAACACTCGCTCGGCGGTCGACGCGACCTCGGCGGCGAGAGTTTCGACGGCGACCCCTTTGAACTGCGCAAGCGCCCGCAACGTGTAAGCGGCGCAGTAGGGCTCGTTCGGCCGGCCCCGGAACGGGTGCGGCGTGAGGAAGGGCGCGTCGGTCTCCACGAGTAACTGGTAACTGGGAATGACCGCCAATGCGTCACGAAGCGCGTTCGCGTTACGAAAAGTCACGGTTCCGGCGAACGAAAGCACCCATCCGTGGTCCACACAGCGCCGCGCGAACTCAGCGTCGCCAGAGAAGCAGTGGAAGATCACCTTTTCGGGCGATCCTTCTTCGAGAAGGATCCGGTAGATGTCCTCGTGGGCGTCCCGGTCGTGGATCATCAGCGGCTTGCCGACCCGCTTGGCCAGGTCGATGTGCCAGCGGAAGGCATCGTGCTGGGCCTCGGGCGGCGAGTAGTCCCAGTAGTAGTCGAGGCCGGTCTCCCCGACCGCGACCACGCGTGGCCGGCGCGCCAGCTCCTCGATGACGGCACGGTCCGCGTCCGTGAACGCCGCCGTGCGGGTCGGATGGACGGCGACGGCCGCGAAGACCCGCGGATCCCAGGTGGCGGCCTCCGCGGCCCACCGGGCGGCGGCAAGGTCGTCGGCGACCGTCACGACCCGGCCCACGCCCGCCGAGGCGGCCCTGTCGACCATCTCGGCCACGTCCTCGGCGTCCTTGGCGCCACAGGCGTCGAGGTGGGTGTGCGCGTCGACAATGGGCACGGGGAGCGCCTCCGGGACCGGAGGGCGCTCCCCTTGACGTGCTGCCATCAGTCGGCGACGGGAGCCCAGGACGGCCCGGTCTCCCCGAGCTTCGGGTCCAGCTTCGGGAACAGCGGCGTCGGCTTCTCCAGGGGCCGGCCGACCTCGATCGGCTTCGACTCCCAGCTGGCCTGCTCACCGGCGTAGTCGCCGGTCAGGATCGGGTTGATCTGACCGGGGACGTCCAGGTCCTCGACGTCCTTCATCTCCGGCTGCGCCGCCCACACCCCGGTGCCGCCCAGTGCCTCGTGCACCTGCTGGGCCGAGTGCGGCAGGAACGGCGTGAGCAGCGTGTTCGCGTCGGACACGACCTGCAGCGCGGTGTGCAGGATGGTGTCCCGGCGGGCCGGGTCGTCCTTGCGCTTCCACGGCTCCTGGTCGGACAGGTACTTGTTCGCCGCGCTGACCACCCGCATGGCCTCGGACGCCGCCTGCTTGAACCGCGACTGGCGCAGGTGCGCGCCGACGACCGCGAACGCGTCCCGCGACTGGGCCTTCAACGCCTCGTCGTCGGCCGTGACCGCGGTCGGGGTCGGCACGGCGCCGACGTTCTTGTGGGCCATCGAGATCGACCGGTTGACCAGGTTGCCCCACTCGTTGGCCAGCTCGAAGTTGACCCGGCGGACGAACTCCTCCCACGTGAAGTCGACGTCCTGGGTCTCCGGTCCGGCCACCGAGATGAAGTAACGCAGGCTGTCCGGCCCGAACTCACGCAGGAAGTCGTGCACGTAGATGACCGTGCCGCGCGAGGTCGAGAACTTGGACCCGCTCATCGTCAGGAACTCGGACGACACGACCTCGGTCGGCAGGTTCAGCGTGCCGAACGCGCCGGGCGAGCCGCCCTTGTCCCCCGCCCCGTTCTGGCCGAGCAGCAGCGACGGCCAGATCAGCGAGTGGAAGACGATGTTGTCCTTGCCCATGAAGTAGTAGCCCTGGGCGTCCGGGTTGGTCCAGAACTCCTGCCACGCGTCGTCGTTCCCGGACCGGCGCGCCCACTCGACCGACGCCGACAGGTAGCCGATGACCGCGTCGAACCACACGTAGAACCGCTTCATCGGCTTGTCCCGCCAGCCGTCGAGCGGGATCGGCACACCCCAGTCCAGGTCGCGCGTGATCGCGCGCGGCTTGAGGTCGTCGAGCAGGTTGAGGCTGAACTTGAGCACGTTCGGCCGCCAGTCCCGCCGGCTGCCGAGGTAGTGGCCCAGCGCACCGGTGAACGCCGGCAGGTCCAGGAACAGGTGCTCGGTCTCGACGAACTCCGGCACCTCGCCGTTGATCTTCGACCGCGGGTTCTTCAGGTCGGCCGGGTCCAGCTGGTTGCCACAGTTGTCGCACTGGTCGCCGCGGGCGCTCTCGTAGCCGCAGATCGGGCAGGTGCCCTCTATGTAGCGGTCCGGCAGCGTGCGGCCGGTGGACGGGCTGATGGCGCCCAGCTGCGTCTTCTCGACGACGTAACCGTTCTTCCACAGCCCCAGGAACAGGTCCTGCACGACCTTGTAGTGGTTGCCGGTCGTGGTGCGGGTGAACAGGTCGTAGGACAGGCCGAGGCCCTGGAGGTCGCCGTTGATCTGGTGGGCGTACTTGTCCACCGTCTCGCGCGGTGTCGAGCCCTCCTTGTCCGCCTGGACCTGGATCGGTGTGCCGTGCTCGTCGGTGCCCGAGACCATGAGCACCTTGTGCCCCGCCATGCGCATGTACCGGGAGAAGACGTCCGAAGGGACTCCGAATCCGGATACATGACCGATGTGGCGGGGGCCGTTGGCGTAGGGCCAGGCCACCGCGGTAAGCACGGGGTTGCTCATACCCGAATAGCCTACGGAGCAGCGCAGGTCGAGGACGAACGGGTTATCGGGAGGAAGCTGTGTCCGCCACGCGGCTCTTGGTGCTCGGGGTTGTGCGGATGCACGGCACCGCACACGGCTACCAGGTCCGCCGTGAGCTGCTGACCTGGTCAGCGGACAAGTGGGCGAACGTGGCGCCCGGCTCGATCTACCACGCGCTGAAGAAGATGGAGTCCGAGCGGCTGCTCGAGGTGGCCACGACGGACGCGCACCCCGGCGGCCCGGACCGCACCGCCTACCGGCTCACGCACGACGGCGAGACCGAGTTCCGGCTGCTGCTCGAGAAGTACCTGGCGGAGAGCGACGACTCGGCACAGGGGTCCTACCGGCTGGCGGCGGCCGTGGTCTTCCTGCCGGCGCTGCCGAGGATCAAGGCGTTGAGCCTGCTGAAGCACCGGCTGACGCAGGTCACCGGGCACCGGGCCACCGCCCAGGACCTGGTGGACAACGGGACGAGCTGGGGGCAGCCGGAGCACGTCACGGAGCTGTACCACCTGTGGGTCAACACGATCTCCGCCCAGGAGGTGTGGCTCCGCGGCCTGATCGAGCGGCTCGAGGCCGGCAGGTACGTGATGGCCGACGACGAGGGCGGCTCGTTCGGCGCGCCGCCGGACTGAGGGGTCACCACCGCCATCGACGGGGTACTCCAGCCGCGCTGAAGGACTAGTCGAGTTTGACTAACCGTGACCGGGGACGTCATGCTGTCCCCGCTCTAGTCAAATTTGATTACCGGACTCGTCCGGCAGAGAGAGGAAAGACATGATCGAAGCTCGCGGTCTCGCCAGGACCTTCAGGTCCCGGGGCCGTAATGTCGAGGCCGTCCGCGGGGTGGACCTCGACGTGCACGCCGGGGAGCTGGTCGGCTTCCTCGGCCCGAACGGCGCCGGGAAGACCACCACACTGCGCATGCTCACGACCCTGCTGCGGCCGACCGCCGGCAGCGCCACCGTCGGTGGCGTCGACCTGCTCGCCGACCCGGTCGGGGTGCGCAAGAAGATCGGGTACGTCGCCCAGGGAGGCGGCACGGCGCCCGAGTGCCGGGTGATCGAGGAGATCGAGATCCAGGGCCGGTTCTACGGGCTCTCGAAGGCCGACGCCGTGCGGCGGGGCGCGGAGCTCGCCGCCCAGCTCGACATCGAGGGGCTCGAGCAGCGGCTGGTCAGGACGTTGTCCGGCGGGCAGAAGCGCCGGCTGGACATCGCGCTCGGACTGATCCACTCGCCGGGGCTGGTGTTCCTGGACGAGCCGACCACCGGCCTCGACCCGCAGAGCAGGGCGAACCTGTGGGAGCACATCCGCTCGCTGCGGGGAGAGCACAACGTGACGGTGTTCCTCACGACCCACTACCTCGACGAGGCCGACTCGCTGTGCGACCGGATCCTCGTCATCGACCACGGCCAGATCGTCGCAGAGGGCACGCCCGACGAGCTGAAGTCGCGGCTGTCCGGCGACGGCGTCTCGGTCGAGGTGCCGTTCGAGTCGGTGGCGAACGCCGCCGAGATCGCCGGCCGGCTGCCCGGCGCCACCGAGGTCAGCACGACCGAGAACGTCGTGCGCTTCCGGGTGCCGCGTGGGGACACCGCACTGCCGGAGCTCCTGCGCGCCCTGGACGCCAAGGACATCGCGATGACGTCCATCCAGGTGCAGCGTCCGTCGCTGGACGACGTGTTCCTGGCCATGACCGGCCGCACCCTGCGCGACGCCGAGGAGGGCCACCAATGAGTGACGCGAACCGTGAACTGGCGAGGGGGCGGCATGGTGCGTGAGACGTGGCTGGTGTTCCGCCGGCACATGGCGATCTCGCTGCGCAACCCCGCGTGGGTGATGATCGGGATCATGCAGCCGCTGCTGTACCTGCTGCTGTTCGGTCCGCTGATGGAGAAGATCGTGTCGTCGACGCCGGGTTTCCCACCCGGTGACAGCTGGCAGATCCTCGCCCCCGCGCTGTTGGTGCAGCTGGGGCTGTTCGGCAGCATGTTCGCCGGGTTCGCGTTGCTCGGCGACCTGCGCAACGGTGTCATGGAACGCCTGCGGGTCACGCCGGTCAGCCGGCTCGCGCTGCTGCTGGGCCGGGTCCTGCACGACACGGTGCAGCTGCTGGTCCAGGCGCTGCTGCTGTTGCTGGTGGCGTACCTGGTGTTCGGCATGCGGGCGCCGGTCGCCGGTGTGCTGCTGTGCCTGATCATGGTGATGCTGCTGGCGGTCACGCTGTCGTCAGCGTCGTACGCGATGGCCATGCTGGTGCGCAGCGAGGAGGCGTTCCCGGCGCTGCTGACCACGATCTCGGTGCCGTTGCTGCTGCTCACGGGCATCCTGATCCCGATCACGACCGAGCTGGCGCCGCGGTGGCTGTACGTGCTGTCGCGGATCAACCCGTTCGCGCACGTGATGGACGCCGAGCGTGCCTCGTTCCGCGGCGACTACTCGGTGGACGGGCTGCTCACCGGCAGCGTCGTGCTGCTGGTGATCACGGTCCTCGCCGTCTGGTGGGGCGCGCGGACCTTCCAGAAGGAGAACGCCTGAGGCCGGCGACCTCGCCCGGAGGCCTTGCTGGCCGGGACGCATACTGCGCCCTGGCCAGCAGCCAGCCGCAACCAAAGTCGCGCCGACAGTTTCTTGATCAACGCGAACGCAGATGGTTGCGTGGACAGTCCCCCACCCAACCCAGGGGGCCGGCCCCGGTCCCATTGTAGTCGCCGACACGGACAAAACCGCTGGTCAGCGCCGCCTGTGGATAACTTTCACCCGGTGAGCCCGAGCCAAAGGGACTCTCGTGTGACGCTGGTTCTCGGGACGCCCCGTAATTCGGTTGCCAGGGCGTTGAGACTGGGCGCGTGATCGTGAGGACATGGTCCGCGCGGGCGACCGAGGCCGGCGCGGCGGACTACCAGAACTACTTCGGCAAGACCCTGCTGCCGGAGCTCCGCGCCCTGGCTGGGTTCCAGGGCGCGGTACTCCTCACCCGGCCGGTCGGCGAGCTGGTCGAGCTGACGGCCCACACGATGTGGCAGTCGCTGGCTGCCATCGAGGACTTCGCGGGCGAGGACATCACCGCCGCGAAGGTCGAGCCGGAGGCCCTCGCGATGCTGGCCGACAGCGACTCGACGGTGGTTCACCGAACCGCCGCGCTCGCCGAACTGCCCTGAGCTCACGGCATCAGCGGTTGACGGCCTTCATCCCTTCCGGGGTATAGCGGTCCCCCGCGACCGCACCCGCTGGCACCGCCGAGGTGATCTCCGCCAGCTGGTCCGCGGTCAGGGACACCTCGGCCGCGCCCGCGTTCTCCTCCAGGTACTTCACCCGCTTGGTGCCCGGGATCGGGGCGATGTGCTCGCCCTGTGCCAGCAGCCAGGCCAGCGCCACCTGGACGGGTGTCACCCCGACGGTCTTCGCCACGCCGACGACCCGCTCCGCGAGCGCGATGTTGCGCTGCAGGTTCTCGCCCTGGAACTGGGGCAGCCCGCGCCGGAAGTCGTTCTCCGGCAGATTGCGGAACGTGTCCAGGTCGCCGGTCAGCAGGCCGCGGCCCACCGGCGAGTACGGCACCAGGCCGACACCCAGCTCCCGCGCCACCGGCAGGACCTCGGCCTCGACGCCCCGGTTGAACAGCGAGTACTCCGACTGCAGCGCGGCGATCGGGTGCACGGCGTGTGCCCTGCGGAGCGTCTCCGCGCTCACCTCGGACAGGCCGAGGTGGCGGATCTTCCCCGCGCTCACCAGCTCGGCCATCGCGCCGACGGTGTCCTCGATCGGGACGTTCGGGTCGCGCCGGTGCAGGTAGTACAGGTCGACGGTGTCGACGCCCAGCCGCTTCAGCGAGCGGTCGATCGCGCCGCGGACGTACTCCGGGCTGCCGTCGACCTCGACGACGCCGCCGCCGACGACCCGCCTGATGCCGAACTTGGTCGCCAGCACCACCTGGTCGCGCCGGTCCGCGATCGCGCGGCCCACCAGCTCCTCGTTGTGCCCGACGCCGTAGACATCGGACGTGTCCAGGAAGTTCACGCCCAGCTCGACCGACCGGTGGATGACCTCGACCGACTCGTCGTCGTCGGCGGGTCCGTAGGTCGCGGACATCCCCATGCAACCGAGCCCGAGTGCCGAAACCTCCAGGTCACCGAGCCTTCGCCTGCCAACCACGTGCTTCTCCTTCGCTGTGACTGACACCCAGCAAACACCCTGGAGCACGCTCCAGGTCAAACGCGGACCGCCGCGTCGTAGAGCGTCTTCCTGCTCACGCCGGCCGCCGCGGCCACCTGTGCCGCCGCGTCCTTCAGCCGCATGCCCTCGTCGGCCAGGCGACGGACCTCCAGGGCCAACGCGTCCACGTCCTGTTCCCGCCGCGGCTCGGCCCCCGACAGCACCACCGTGATCTCCCCGCGCACCCCGTCCGCCGCCCAGTCCGCCAACTCGCGCAGGCTCCCCCTGCGGACCTCCTCGTAGGTCTTGGTCAGCTCCCGGCACACGGCCGCGCGGCGCTCCTCCCCCAGCACCTCGGCGGCGAGTGACAGCGTCGCCGCGATCCGGTGCGGCGACTCGAAGAACACGGCGGTGCGCGGCTCCTCCGCCAGCGCCGCGAAGAACCGCCGGCGCTCGCCGTCCTTGCGGGGCGCGAAGCCCTCGAAGCAGAACCGCTCACACGGCAGTCCGGACAGGGCGAGCGCGGTCGTCACCGCCGAGGGACCCGGCAGGCAGGTGACCGGCAGGTCCCGCTCGACACAGGCCGCGACCAGGCGGAACCCCGGGTCGGACACGCTCGGCATGCCCGCGTCGGTGACCAGCAGCACCGTCTGCCCACCCTCGACCGCCGCGACCAGTCCCGCGAGCCGGCTCGTCTCGACCGCGTCGTAGAACGACACCACCCGGCCGGCGATGGTGGCGCCGAGGGCCGCGGCCAGCGCACGGGTCTTGCGGGTGTCCTCCGCCGCGACCACGTCGGCGGTGGCCAGGGCCTCGACCAGGCGCGGGGACGCGTCCCGCGAGTCGCCGAGAGGGGTCGCGGCAAGGACGAGCCTGCCGGGTTCAGTCATCACATCGCTCCGAGTTGGTGATCCAGACACGGACGCCACATCGCGCCGCCTACGATCCTTGCCCGTGAGTCTTACCGTCGATCGCGTGGCTGAGGTTTCGCCCAGCCTGGGTGGCGCGGGCGGTCGGCCGCTGTCCGAAGCCGACCTCGCCGAGATCCACCTGATCGGCAAGCCGATGCCCAAGGACAAGCTACGTGGCTGGCTGGTCGCGGGCTTTCTCGCGGTCTTCGGCGGCTTCGTGCGGCTGCAGAACCTCGGCTTCCCGACCGACCAGGGCACGCCCGTCTTCGACGAGAAGCACTACGTGCCGCAGGCGTGGGAGATGCTGCGCAACGGCGGCTACGAGGACAACCCCGCCTACGAGCTGACCGTCCACCCGCCGCTGGGCAAGGAGCTCATCGCGCTCGGCGAGTGGCTGTTCGGCTACAACGGCTGGGGCTGGCGGTTCGTCTCGGCACTGTGCGCCTCGCTCATGATTCTCATGATCATCCGGATCGCGCGGCGGCTGACCCGCTCGACGCTGCTCGGCGGCATTGCCGGCGTGCTCCTGATCTGCGACGGCGTGTCGCACGTGCAGGGCCGCATGGGGATGCTGGACATCTACCTGGCGTTCTTCGTGCTGATGGCGTTCGGCTGCCTGCTGCTTGACCGGGACCAGGTGCGTGGCCGGCTGGCGGTGTCCGTCCGCGAGGGCTGGGCTACGGAGTCGGTGTACGGCCCGTACCTCGGCTTCCGCTGGTGGCGGTTCCTCGGCGGCGTCTCGCTCGGGCTCGCCTGCGGGTCCAAGTGGTCGGGCGTGTTCTTCATCATGGCGTTCGGCCTGCTCACGGTTTTGTGGGACGCCTCGGCCCGGCGTGCCGCGGGGGTGGACCGGCCGTGGCGCGGGACGCTCTACAAGGACGTGCTGCCGGGACTGTGGGCGTTCGTGGTGGTCGGGATCCTCGTGTACCTGGCCACGTGGTGGGGCTGGCTGACCTCGGAGACGGGCGTCGACCGGCACCTGGCGGAGGAGTCCGTGCACCACGGCTGGTACGACTTCATCCCGCAGGCCCTGCGGTCGCTGTGGCAGTACTCCGGCAACGTGCTGAACTTCCACGAGCACCTGGTGACCCCGGTGACCGGGCAGCACCCGTGGGAGTCCAAGCCGTGGACGTGGCCGATGAGCCTGCGGCCGATGCTCTACTACTACGACGGCGGCACGGTCGCCTGCGGCGAGCAGCACTGCGTGAGCGCGACCATGCTGATCGGCACGCCCGCCCTCTGGTGGGTGTCGCTGCCGGTGCTGGGCTGGGGCCTGTGGCGGATGATCGGCCGACTGGACTGGCGCTACGCGGGCGTCGTCGTGGCGTACCTGGCGGGCCTGCTGCCGTGGTTCATGAACCTCGACCGGCAGATGTACTTCTTCTACGCGACCCCGATGGCCGCGTTCCTCGTCCTCGGCATCGTGCTGGTCCTGGGCCAGATCATGGGCACCGTCCGCGACGGCTACGAACGACGCGGCACAGGCCTGCTCGTCGTCGCCCTGTACGTAGGCATCGTCGTGTCCAACTTCGTCTGGCTGTGGCCCATCCTGAACGGCGACTCGATCACCGAAACCCGCTGGCAACAGGAACTATGGCTACCCTCCTGGCGCTAACCCTCCCCCACAAGCCCGCGAGTCCCGCGTTCAGACATAGCGAGTCCCGCGTTCGCCCATAGCGAGTTGCGCTTTCGTGCCGATCTTGGTCGGGCCGGGTGCGCGAATCCGCAGTTCGGTACGTCTGAACGCGGGACTCACAGTGTTCGAACGCGCGACTCGCGGTGTCTTAACGCGCGACTCGCGGTGCTCAAACGCGGGACTCGGTATGCGCGAACGCGGGACTCGCGGTGCTCGAACGCGGGACTCGCGGAGTTAGCGGGGGTTGATGTGGGCGCGGGACACGATCTGGGTGACCGGGCCGGCGGTCTCCTGGCCGGCGCGTGCGATCCAGGCCGTCATCTCGCGTTGGACCGCGGCCAGGGTTGGGCGGCGGGCGGGGTCCTTGTCCAGGGACGCGGTCAGCAGCCGTAGGTGGGTGCTGCGGCGCGGTAGGTGGGACAGGGGTTCCGCCTTGGCCGCGGCCATCAGGGCCGCCATCGCGTTCTCGCGGACGCCGCGTGGTGGGTGACCGGCCAGCGCGAAGCTGACCGTCGCCGCCAGCTGCCAGGCGTCGGACGCCGGGGTGGCGGCGACGCCGGTCGCCGTCTCCGGCGCGAGGAAGTCGGGCGTGCCGACCATCATTCCCGCGGCGGTCAGCGTCTGGTCGCCCTTGGACCTGGCGATGCCGAAGTCGATCAGGTGCGGCATGCCCTCCGGGTCGACGATCACGTTCGCCGGCTTGACGTCGCGGTGCAGCACGCCCTTCGCGTGGGCCGCGGTCAGCGCGCCGGCCATCGTCAGCCACAGCCGCGCGGCCTGCAGGTCCGACAGGGCGCCCTGCCCGTGCACGACCTCCGCCAGCTGCTCGCCCTCGATGTACTCCATGATCAACCCGAGGCCGTCGCCGTCGGACACGATGTCGTACACCCGCACGCAGTTCGGGTGATGCACGGCCGCCAGCGCCCGCGCCTCCCGCAGCATCCGCTCCTCGGTCTCCGCGTCCGGCGCGTGCGCCATCTTGATCGCGACGGTCCGGTTGAGCTGCGTGTCCTTCGCGAGCCACACGGTGCCGAACCCGCCGGTGCCGAGCTGACGCAGCTTCTGGAACCGGTTCCCGGCCGCCCGGATGATCGACGTCGGCTTCTCCGACGGGAACGGCAGCGGACCGGGGTCGGCCGCCAGCGCGGCGAGTGCCTGCCGGTCCGGCACGGGCTCCGGCATCCGCGGCGCCACCCTGGTCGGCGGGGGCATGCGCGCCGGCTGCACGGGAGGCGGCGGCTGGTAGGGCTGCGGCTGCTGCGGTGCCTGGTACGGGGGCGGCCGCTGCTGCGACGGCTGCTGCGCGACCGCGTCCTGCTTGTACCGCTTCTCGATCACCGACCAGCTCGGCGGACCCACGATGAGCAGCGGCAACAACCCCAGCACGCTCGCGAGCAGCAGGCCGATCCACATGTACGTCGCCACGTTCACGGCCACCGCCGCGCTCAGCAGCAGCGCCGCCACGAACGGGAGCCAGAGCAGCCGGCCGGGCCACTTCGGACCGCGCCGGAACGCCATCCGCGCCTGCAGCCACACGAACAGCACCGCGATGCCCGGAATCACGAGCAGCATCGCGTACCGCAGGGCCAGCATCGGGCCACTCTCGAACGGGTGGAACAGCACGTCGTAGACGGTGGCGCGGCCACCGAGGTAGGAGGACTGGGCGTCGACCCCGCAGAACTTCTGCGTGATCGAGTCGGCCTCCCCGATGGTCAGACCGGTGTTCGAGTTGAAGGGCTTGACCGGGGGCTCCGCGACGGTGTTGTGGAACACCGTCCGGAACGTCTCCGACGCGCCCATCGTGTACAGCCACGGCAGGATGAACGCGAACGCGCCCCCGAACAGCCCGAACACCGACAGCGTCACCGGGTTGTAGGTGTTGCCCGTGCCCTTGCGGACCAGCGCGATCAGCACCGCGCCGAGCGGCGGCAGCAGCCCGACCAGGAACCCGGCCATGATCGTCGCCCACACCCAGTCGCCGGGGCAGAAGGCCGGCTGGAAGATGGTGTGCGCGAGAGAGAGCAGGGAACTACCCATCTCGACGAGCAGGTTCACCGGCCCTCCCTCCCTTTCCGTTCATCAGACCAGACGTCCACGTCGAAGGTTCCCCCCTATGTCGACCTGTTATGTCGACGTTGAGGACAGTGACCAGGTTGCCGCGACGGGCTAGGTTCAGTACCCATGGGTAGCTACCAGGACGCGTACCAACGAAGCCTCGCGGACCCGGACGCCTTCTGGCTGGCGGCCGCCGACTCGATCGACTGGGTGTCCCCGCCGACCAGAGCCCTCGACGACAAGACGGCTCCGCTGTACCGATGGTTTCCCGACGGCGTGCTGAACACGTGCCACAACGCGCTCGACCGGCACGTCGACGGCGGCCGGGGCGACCGGACCGCGCTCATCTACGACTCGCCGGTGACGGGTAGCAAGGCGTCGTTCACCTACCGTGAGCTGAGGGACGAGGTCGCGACGTTCGCGGGCGCGTTGCGCTCGCTCGGTGTGGGCAGGGGCGACCGGGTGATCATCTACATGCCCATGGTGCCACGAGCGGCCGTCTCGATGCTCGCCTGCGCCCGCCTCGGCGCGGTGCACTCCGTGGTATTCGGCGGGTTCGCCCCCAAGGAGCTGGCCAGCCGGATCGAGGACGCCACGCCGAAGGTCATCGTCGCGGCGTCGTGCGGCATCGAGCCGACGCGGGTCGTCGAGTACAAGCCGATCATCGACGAGGCGCTGGCCGGCACCATCCACCAGCCGGACAGGGTGGTCGTCCTGCAGCGTGACGCGGCCCGCGCGACCCTCGGTGACCGGGACGTCGACTGGGACGAGCTGGTCGCCGGCGCGTCGCCCGCCGAGTGCGTGCCGGTCAACGCCACCGACCCGCTCTACATCCTGTACACGTCCGGCACGACCGGTAAGCCGAAAGGCGTGGTCAGGGACAACGGCGGACACGCGGTCGCGCTGGCCTGGTCGCTGCCCAACATCTACGACATCCATCCCGGCGACGTGTGGTGGACCGCGTCGGACGTCGGCTGGGTCGTGGGTCATTCCTACATCGTGTACGCCCCGTTGCTGGCCGGCGCAACGTCCGTGTTGTACGAGGGCAAGCCGGTCGGCACCCCCGACGCGGGCGCGTTCTGGCGGGTGATCTCCGAGCACGGGGTGAAGGCCCTGTTCACCGCGCCGACCGCGTTCCGGGCGATCAAGCGGGTAGATCCATCCGCGGCCGAGGTGGCGAAGTACGACCTGTCCGGTTTCCGGACACTTTTCCTCGCCGGCGAGCGGCTGGACCCGGAGACGTACCACTGGGCGAGCGAGAAGCTGGGCGTGCCGGTGGTCGACCACTGGTGGCAGACGGAGACGGGCTGGGCGATCTGCGCGAACCCGCGTGGCCTCGACGACCTGCCGATCAAGGCCGGCTCGCCGTCGGTGCCGGTGCCCGGCTACGACGTCCGGATCCTGGACGCCGACGGCAACGAGATGCCGCGCGGCGGTGAGGGCGCGATCGCCATCCGGCTGCCGTTGCCGCCGGGCACGCTGCCGACGCTGTGGGGTGACGACGACCGGTACGTCGAGTCGTACCTGTCCCGGTACCCCGGCTACTACCTGACCGGCGACGGCGGCTACGTCGACGAGGACGGCTACGTGTTCGTCATGGGCCGCACCGACGACGTGATCAACGTGGCCGGGCACCGGCTGTCGACGGGGTCGATGGAGGCCGTGCTGGCGTCGCATCCTGCGGTGGCGGAGTGTGCGGTGATCGGCGTCGCGGACGCGGTGAAGGGGCAGCTGCCGCGCGGGTTCGTGGTGCTCAAGGCCGGTGTGGAGATCGACGAGGCAACGCTGCGCGCCGAGCTGGTGGCCGCGGTGCGCCGGGACATCGGGCCGGTGGCGGCGTTCCGGGACGTGTCGGTCGTGGACGGGCTGCCGAAGACGCGGTCGGGCAAGATCCTGCGCAAGACCATGCGGGGCATCGCCAACGGCCGTGACGAGCCGGTCCCGTCGACGATCGAGGACCCGACCGTCCTCGACGCACTGCGCCCAATCCTCCACGCCGCCGACCACACCCCGAACGCCGCCGACCACGCCGCGAATCAAGCGGCCGGTCAAGCCGCGAATCAAGCGGTCACCTGACCGAACACTCGCGAGTCCCGCGTTCAAACACCATGAGTTGCGGTTTCGTGCACATCGACCTGCATGAAACCGCAACTCAGTATGTGCGAACGCGGGACTCGCTATGTCTGAACGCGGGACTCGCGGGTGTGTGAACGCGGGACTCGCGGGTTAGAGGTTGATCATGTGGCCGGCCAGGCCGTGGATGGCTTCCTTGACGGCCTCGCCCAGGGTTGGGTGGGCGTGGATGTTACGGGCCATCTCGTGGACCGTGAGGTCCCATTGCTGGCCCAGGGTCAGCTCGGGAAGGAGCTCGGTGACGTCCGGGCCGATGAGGTGGCCGCCGAGCAGCTCGCCGTACTTCTTGTCCGAGAGCAGCTTGACGAAACCGCGGGCGTCGCCGAGGCCGTGTGACTTGCCGTTGGCGGTGAAGGGGAACTTGGCGACCTGGACGTCGAAGCCGGCCTCGCGGGCCTGCTCCTCGGTGTAGCCGAAGCTCGCGATCTGCGGCTGGCAGTAGGTCGCGCGCGGCACCATCCGGTAGTCGATCGGCATGGTCTCGGCGCCGGCGATGCTCTCGGCCGCGACGATCCCCATGGCCTCGGCGTTGTGCGCGAGCATGAGCTTCGCCGTGACGTCGCCGATCGCGAAGATGTGCTCGACGTTGGTGCGGCAGTACTCGTCGACGTCGATCGCGCCGCGGTCGGTGGTCGCCACGCCGGCGGCCTCGAGCCCGTAGCCCTCGATGTTCGGTGCGAACCCGATGGCCTGCAGGACCTTGTCGGCCTTGAGCGTCTTGCGCTCGCCGTTGGCGGAGACCTCGACGGTGACCTGGTCACCCGAGTCGTCGATGGACTCGACGCGGGTGGAGGTCAGGACGGTGACGCCGAGCTTGCGGTAGTGCCGCGCCAGCTCCTTGGAGACCTCGACGTCCTCCAGTGGCACGAGCCGGTCCAGGAACTCGACGATCGTGACGTCGACGCCGTAGTTGGCGAGCACGTAGGCGAACTCGACGCCGATCGCGCCCGCCCCGGCGATGATCATGCTGCCGGGCAGTTCGGGGGTGAGGATCTGCTCCTCGTAGGTGACCACGCGCTCGGACAGCTTGGTGCCCGGCAGCAGCTTGGTCTTCGCGCCCGCGGCGATGATGCAGTTGTCGAAGGTGACGGTCTCGCCGTTCACCTCGATGCTGTTCGGGCCGGTGAAGGTGCCACGCCCGGTGAACTCGGTGATCGAGTTCTTCTTCATGAGGTAGTGCACGCCCTTGACCCGCCCGTCCGCGACGGTGCGGCTGCGCGCGTGCGCGACCCCGAAGTCGAACCGGACGGTGCCGTCGACCTCGATGCCGAAGGTCTTCGCCTCGTTGTTGAAGATGTGCGCCAGCTCCGCGTTGCGCAGAAGCGCCTTGGACGGGATGCAGCCCACGTTGAGGCAGACCCCGCCCCAGTACTTCTCCTCGATGACCGCGGTCGAGAGCCCGAGCTGCGTCGCCCGAACCGCGGCCACGTACCCACCCGGCCCTGCGCCGAGAACCACGACATTGAAATGTGTACTCACGACGCAACCCTAGGCGAACCGGACGGGTGCGCGCCGCGCGCGTCGGATCGACCCCGCACATTTCGTACCTGCCGACCGGTTGGTTGAGCGACTTTCACGTTTGAACGTTCACAACAACCGCCCAGGACCCGGTGACAACGATGTCCGTGGACAGTTCTCGCACCAATCTTGCATCTCGTTGCCTGTCAACGAAAACGGACGGGCAACAGCTTGCCCGATTGTCTTGACAGTGGGCGGTCGCGGTACCAAGGTTCTCCCATTGGTCTAAACCACTAGGTCTATACCAGTAGGTCTGAACCACTGAGTGGACGCGCGGCCAGCGCAACGGAAGGACAAAGATCGTGAAGCGCTTGACGAAGCTGATGGCCGGCGCGGCGGCCATCGCGTTAGCCACTGCCGGTTGTGCCGGCTCGGGTGGGGGCAGCAGCAAGGACAGCGGAGGCGGTGACAAGACGCTGACCGTCTGGCTGATGAGCGGCTCGGCTCCCGAGACCCTCACCGGCGCCCTGAACAAGGAGTTCGAGGCCGCCCACGACGGTGTCACCGTCAAGTACGAGGTCCAGGAGTGGGACGGCATCCAGGACAAGCTGACCACCGCCCTCGCCAGCCAGGACCCGCCGGACGTCATCGAGCTCGGCAACACCCAGGCGCCCTCGTTCGCGGCCGATGAGGTCCTCACCGACCTGAGCGGCGACGTCGACTCCCTCAACGGCGGTCAGTGGCTGTCCAGCCTCAAGGACTCCGGCGAGTGGGACGGCAAGCAGTACGCGACGCCGTTCTACGCCGCCAACCGGGTGGTCCTCTACCGCACGGACATGTTCCAGCAGGCCGGCATCGCCTCGGTGCCGACATCGCGCGCCGAATGGCTCGACGCGATCACCAAGCTCAAGGCCAAGTTCGGCAGCGACCCGCAGTTCCAGCCGCTCTACCTGCCCGGCCAGAACTGGTACACCCTGCTCTCCTTCATCTACGACGAGGGCGGCGACATCGCCAAGAAGAGCGGCACGGACTTCAAGGCCACCGTCAACTCCCCCGAGGCCAAGGCGGGCCTGGAGTTCTACAAGCAGCTCGTCGACGCCTCCGGGACCACCGCGCCCAAGGACAACGACGAGCAGAACCCCGTGCAGGCCGGCATCTACGGCCAGGGCAAGGTCGCGATGATGATCGCGCTGCCGTGGGAGCTGGGGACGGCCGCTAAGGACAACCCGGACATCGAGAAGAACTCCTCCGCCTTCGCGATCCCGTCGAAGACCGCCGGCAAGGCCGCGCCGGTCTTCCAGGGTGGCTCGAACCTCGCGATCCCGGTCAACAGCAAGAACCCGGACCTCGCGAAGGACTACCTGAAGCTGATGCTGAGCGACAAGTACCAGAAGCAGCTCGCGGAGGCCGGCATGGTGCCGGGCGCCTCGTCCGACCTGTCCGCGCTCGACGCGAAGCCGGTCAGCAAGGCCATGGCCGACGCGTCCAAGGGCGGCGGCAAGGCCGCCCCGGCCACCCCGAAGTGGGCGACCGTCGAGGCCGGGCAGAACCCGCTGAAGGACATGCTGACCGCCTACCTCACCGGCGCCAAGGACCTCGACACCGCGACGAACGACGCGAACACCGCGCTGGACGCCGCCTTCAAGGGATGACAGCGACCGTGAACACCGCGGTGCCGGCGGGGACCACCCCGCCGGCACCGCCGCGCGCACGTCGCCGCCGCACGATCAACCTCGGCGAGAAGGCGGTCCCGTACCTGCTCCTCACGCCGGCCGTGGTCGTCATGCTGGTGCTGCTCGGGTGGCCCGCGGTGCAGGTCATCGGCATCAGCTTCCGCAAGCTCGACCTCGGCGAGCTTGTCCGCGGCGAGCTCGTCTGGGTCGGGTTCGACAACTACGCCTCGGTGCTGTCCAACCCGGAGTTCTGGACGATCACCCTGCGGACCGTGCTGTTCACGGCCGCGATCGTGGCCGGCACGGTACTGCTCGGCCTGCTGATCGCATTGCTCATGCGGCACCTGTCCGCGACGGTTCGGGTGATACTCCAGGTGACGCTGGTCCTCGCGTGGGCGACACCCATCCTGGCGGCGACCACGGTCTACCAGTGGATCTTCGACCAGCAGTACGGGATCCTCAACAAGACCCTCGTGAAGCTCGGCTTCGACTCGTTCCAGGGCTACTCGTGGTTCTCCAGCGGGGCGAGCACGCTCACCGTGATCGGCATCCTGGTCGTCTGGCAGGCCGTGCCGTTCGTCTGCTTCACGATCTACGCGGGCCTGCTGCAGGCGCCCCAGGAGCTGTACGAGGCCGCGGCAATGGACGGTGTGACACCGTGGCAGGCGTTCACGACGGTGTCCTGGCCCGCGGTCCGGCCGCTGGTCACGCTCGCCGCGTTCCTGTCGGTGATCTGGGACTTCAAGGTGTTCGCGCAGGTGTGGGCCATCCGCCAGGGCGGTCCGGACGGCGAGAGCACGACGCTGCCGCTGCTCATGTACCTGCGCGGCGTCGCGGGGCGACACTTCGGCGTGGCGTCCGCGGTCGCGGTGCTGATGATCCTGGTGCTCGTCGTGCTCACCGCTCGTTACCTGCAGTTGTTGCTGCGGACCCGGGAGGGTGACATCTCGTGAAGAAGTCCAGGGGCCAGCGACTCGCGCTCAACACGGTCGGCGTCGTCGTCGCGATCCTGTTCGCCTTTCCCACGTACTGGCTTCTGACCAGCGCGTTCAAGCCGTCGACCGAAATCCTCACCCCCGACTACGACCTGGTGCCGCTGCACTTCACGCTGAACAACTTCGTCAGCGCGTGGCAGAAGCCGGGCTTCCTCTCGCACCTGATGAACAGCCTCATCGTCACGGTCGGTGCCGTGCTGTGCTCGCTCATCGCGGGCGTGCTCGCGGCGTTCCCGCTCGCGCGTATGCGATTCCGCGGCCGCAAGGGCTTCCTCCTGCTGGTGCTGATCGCGCAGATGGCGCCGCTGGAGGCACTGCTCATCCCGATGTTCCTGCTGATGCAGGACGCCGGGCTGCTGAACCAGCTGCCGTCGCTGCTGCTGGTGTACTTCGCGTTCACGCTGCCGTTCACGGTCTGGACGCTGCGCGGGTTCGTGCAGGGCATCCCGTACGAGCTGGAGGAGGCCGCGATGGTCGACGGCCTCGGCCGGTTCGGCGCGTTCCGCCGGGTCGTGCTGCCGCTGCTCGGCCCGGGAATCGTCGCGACGTCGGTGTTCGCGTTCATCACCGCGTGGAACGAGTTCCTGTACGCGCTGGTGTTCATGCGGGACAAGGACAAGCAGACGCTGCCCGTGTGGCTGTCGACGTTCAAGACCGTGTTCGGCACCGACTGGGGCGGCATCACGGCCGCGTCGGTGATGTACGCGTTGCCGGCCCTGGTCTTCTTCCTGATCGTGCAGCGGAAGCTGGTGTCCGGCGCCACCGCGGGAGCCCTCAAGGGCTGACCGGGGTCGGCCGTCCCGCGACCTTGTGGTCTGGACCATATGTGGTCTATACCTGGATGTCCGAACCTTCGGGAGGATCTTGTGTCCAGGTTCCCTGCGTCCCGTCTGCTTACCGCGCTGGCGATCGGCGGCCTAGCCGTGCTGGGTCTCGACGCACCTGCCAACGCAACCGAGGAGTCCCGTATGTACCAGGTGGTACCGGCGCCGGTGTCGGTCGCACCTGACCGCCACGGCGGCGGTTTCGAGTTGACCCGCGACACCGTGATCGGCGCCTCCCGCGGCGCCCGCGGCGTGGGTGAGTTCCTGGCCGGTGTGCTGCGCCCGTCCACGGGCTACCGGCTGCCGGTGGTCACCAACCGGCCCGGCGGCATCAACCTGACCCTGGGCTACGTCTCCCCGCGCCTGGGCACCGAGGGCTACGAGCTGACGGTGGACCGGCGCGGCGTGACGGTCAGGGCCCGCACGTCAGCGGGCCTTTTCTCGGGTGTGCAGACGCTGCGGCAGCTGCTCCCGGGGAGGGTCGAGAGCCGCACGAAACAGCGTGGCCCCTGGGCCGTGCCGGCCGGCCGGATCGTCGACTACCCGCGGTTCGCCTACCGGGGCGCGATGCTCGACGTCGCACGGCACTTCTTCACGCCGGTCGAGGTCAAGCGCTACATCGACCAGATCGCGCTGTACAAGATCAACCGGCTGCACCTGCACCTGGCCGACGACCAGGGCTGGCGCATCCAGATCGACGGCTGGCCACGGCTGACCGAGATCGGCGCCTCGACCGAGGTGGGCGGCGGCCCCGGCGGGTACTACACCAAGGCGCAGTTCCGCGACCTGGTCTCCTACGCCGCGGCGCGGAACATCACGATCGTGCCGGAGATCGACATGCCGGGACACACGAACGCGGCACTCGCGTCGTACGCCGAGCTGAACTGCGACGGCGTCGCGCCGCCGCTGTACACCGGCACCGACGTCGGCTTCAGCTCGCTGTGCATCGACAAGGAGATCACGTACACGTTCGTGCGGGACGTGATCAACCAACTGGCGGAGCTGACCCCCGGCCCGTTCCTGCACATCGGCGGCGACGAGGCACACTCGACCACCGAACCGGACTTCATCAAGTTCTTCGACCGCGTCTTCCCGATGGTCGAGGCAACGGGCAAGCGAGCCGTGGGCTGGCACGAGTACCTGAAGGCGACCCCGCCAACGTCCGCCGTGGGACAGTTCTGGGGCACCGAGCCGAGCAACGACCTGGTCACGGAAGCCGCGGCGGCCGGGCACAAGATCCTGCTGTCACCGGCGAACAAGGCCTACATAGACCAGAAGTACGACGAGAACACCCCACTGGGCCTGTCCTGGGCAGGCTTCACCGAGGTGGACGACGCATACGACTGGAACCCCGGCGCATATGTGGAGAACCTGCCGGTGTCCGCCGTGCTGGGCGTCGAGGCACCCCTGTGGTCGGAGACCCTGGAGAACAGCGACAACATCGAGTTCATGGCCTTCCCAAGACTGCCGGCCATCGCCGAACTGGGCTGGTCCCCATGGTCGACACACAACTGGGCAAGCTTCCGCACCCGCCTGGCCGCACAGGGCCCCCGCTGGGAGTCGATGGGCGTCGACTTCTACCGATCGCCACAAATCCCCTGGTAGCACCGGTTCGATGTTCCACCACTCGGCCGGGGTAGGAAGCGGCTGACCGCTCCCTACCCCAGGCCCGCGGAAGACGCGGTCCCCACCGCCGAAAAGCAAACCCGATGGCGAGCACCGAGAAGCACGCCCACCCCCGCTCCGCGGGCATAGATCAACCGAGGGCACAGCAAAGAACCGCTCCGAAAACCGGCCCCACCCAACCACCCCCGCTACCAGGCCAGCCTCCCCCACCCCGGGGCCCCACCCCCGGCCCGGCCCGGCCCGGCTCGACCGCCCCGGCCGACCCACCCAGATCAGCAGCTCAAACCAACTCCACCCTCCCCAGAACCCGAGACCGCTCCGCCGCGAACACCGTCAGATGCGACTCCAGAGACTCCAGAGCCCCCGACAAGATATGACCCGCGTCGCCGGTCTCCACCGCTCGGGTGAACGCGTCCATCAACCCCGCGTCGCCCCCGCCATGCCCTTCCTCCGTCTCCAGCCCAGCCGTCAACGTCTCCACGGCACCCGACGTGAAGTCGTGCACGCGGACAGCCTCGCCGTCGCCCTCCAGGTACCCGCGTGTCCCGAAGATCCGCGTCTGCCGGTCCTGGTGCGGCGTGAAGCCCGTCATGGTGAACGTCGCCGTGACGCCGTCGGCGAACTCCATCGCCACCACCTGGTGGTCGACCACGTCGTTGTCGCACGCGTACACGCACCGGCCGTACGGCCCGGTCCGCAGCGCCTCCGTGACACCCTCCTCCGTCACCTCGTCCGTCAGCACGCTCACCGGCCAGCCCGTCCGGCCTTCGCGGAGCATGCCCAGGTACAGCCTGGACGCCGAGTACGGGCACGTCGGCTCCACCGCGCAGTCCAGGCACCGGTCCGCGGCACCCACCGGCTGCGACGCCCGCCGGAAGTGCCGTAGCGAGCCGAAGCTGGACACCCGCTCGACCGGTTTGCCCACGACATGCCTCAGCCAGTCGATGTCGTGGCCCGACTTGGCCAGCAGCATGAACGAGGCCTGGTCGCTGCGCCGCCAGTTGCCCCGCACGTAGGAGTGCGCGTAGTGCCAGTGGCCCACCGGCTCCACGTGGTCCACGCTCATGACCTCGCCCAGCCGGCCGTCGTCCACCAGCCGCTTGACCAGCCTCGTGTACGGCCGGTAACGCATCACGTGACAGACCGCGAACAGCACCCCCGACCTGGTCACCGCGTCGACCAGCCGGGTGCACTCGTCGGCCGTCGGTGCCAGTGGTTTCTCCACCAGCAGGTGGTACCCCTTGCCGGCCAGGGCGATCGCTGGCTCGACGTGCTCGGCGTCCTGTGTGGACACGATGGCCACGTCGGCCAGCCTTGGCCGCGCCGCCAGCTCCTGCCATGACGAGAACACCTGCGCGACGCCGTGCTCGCGTGTCAGCGCCTCCCGTTGGCGCGCCCGGGGTTCCGCCACCGCCACCACCCGCGCGCGGTCGCCGTGCCGGCCTATCCACCCGGCGTAACCCGCGCCGCGTTGGCCCGCACCGACAATCGCGTACCGCACCATGCCCTACTCCTTCACGTACGTCGTCACCGTCACCGACGCGGTCACCCGCACCGGCTTCGGCAGGGTCGACACCCGCACCCGCAGGGCCGCCCGGTCCAGATGCCACGCGCTCGGCCCCATGCCTACCAGCGCCAACACCTCCTCGTGTGTCAACGACATCGAGAACTCACGCCTGTCCTGTGTGGACGCGGCGAACCCCGGCAGCGACGCCGACACGCGCGCCGCCTTGTCGTCACCGACCGTCAGCAAATCCAGTGCCGTCACCACCTCACGCAGGTGTGTGCGCGTCGGCGCCACCACGACCAGCCGGCCGTCCGGCGCCAGCACGCGGGCCGTCTCGGTCGCGTTGCGTGGCGCGAACACGTTGAGCGCCAGCGAGATCGCTCCGTCCCGCACCGGCAGCCGGCGCCACGTGTCGGCACCCACCGCGCCAAGACGGGGGTGCGCGCGTGCGGCACGCCGCAGCGCCGGTTTCGCGATCTCCAACGCGATGCCCACCCGGTCGGGCACGGCGTCCAGGACCGCCGCGAGGTAGTGGCCGGTGCCGGCCCCCAGGTCCAGCACGCAGCCGTCACCGGAGCTAGCCGCCACGGTCGCGGCCACGATCGGCGCGTAGTGTCCCGCCGACAGGAACTCGTCGCGCGCCGCCACCATCTCCGCGGTGTCGCCCGTCACCGGGGTCCTGCCGGACAGCAGGTTCACATAGCCCTGCCGGGCCACGTCGAACACATGGCCGGACCCACAGCACAACGAGCCGCCGGAGACGGTCAACCCAGCCGAGCAGTGAGGGCAGCACAGGTACGGCAGGATGTCTGCGAGCACGGCCTGACCTTCGGTTCTTCATGGCCCCGGACGGTGTCACGAGGCACCGACAAAACGCGGATGGTACGGCTAGCCATACCCCAGGTTCGGGTGTCAGCGCCAGTGATTCGGACACTCCGGGCAGTCAGACTTAGCCCTATGTTTCTGCGCCGCCACCCATTCACAGTCGCCGGGTTCCTCGCGATCGTCACGCTGGGCCTTCTGTTCGGGTCGTTCGTCACTCCGCTCGGTGAACATGCGTGGGGCGATCGGCTCTCGTACGGCGTGCCCGCCTTCGAGGACGGCCGGTGGTGGTCGGTGTTCACCGGCGTGCCGTTCGCGATAACGCCGCTATGCTACGTCGCAGTGCTCGCCAGCTTCGCCGCGTTCGTCGGGCTGCTCGAACACCGGATCGGCACGGTCAGGACCGTCGCCGTCTGGGCGATCGGGCACGTCGCGGGCGTGTTCGGCGCGATCGGGCTGGTGGACCTCACCGGCAGCGCACTGACGTCCGAGCTGGACGTCGGCCCGTCCGGCGGCGCGATGGCCGCCGCCGCGGTGCTCACGGCGACCTTCTCGACCCGCTGGCGCTTCTGGACCCGCGCCACCCTGATCGTCTACGTGCTCGGGTCACTGCTGGTCATCGGGCACCTCGCGGACGTCGTGCACCTGGTGGCGGTCACGATCGCGCTGCCCCTCGGCCCCCTGTTCGTCCGCCGTGCGACCCCGGTGACCACCGGTGACCGGGCGATCGACCTGCTGGAGACCTACGGCGGCGGCACCATGTCCTGGATGGCCACCTGGCCCGGCACCGAGTACCTGTACGGCGATGACGGCTACGTCGCCTACCGCCGGCACGCGGGCGTCGCCATCGCGCTGGGCGACCCGGTCGGCTCGGCCGGCTGGCGCCGCGAGGCCCCGCGAGCCTTCGCCGCGCACTGTGCCGAGCTGGGCCTGGTGCCCGCCTGGTTCTCGGTGAGCGAGCAGACCACGGCCGGCATGCGCCGCGTCCAGGTCGCCGAGGACACCCTGGTCGACCTGCCGGGACTCGAGTTCCGCGGCAAGAAGTGGCAGGACGTCCGCACCGCGCGCAACCGCGCGACCAAGGACGGCATCACCTTCCGCATGGTCACCCTCGCCGACGAGTCGCCGGCTATCATCCGGCAGGTCAGGGACGTGTCGGCGGGCTGGCTGAAGAGCAAGCACACCCCCGAGCTCGGCTTCACGCTCGGCGGCGTCACCGAGGCCATGGACCCGCGCGTCCGGGTCGGCATCGCGGTCGACGAGCACGGCACGGTCCACGGCGTCACGTCCTGGCTGCCGGTGCTGGACGGCGCCGGCGAGCCTCGCGGCTGGACACTCGACATGATGCGCCGCAAGGCGGACGGCTTCCGTCCGGTTGTCGAGTTCATGATCGCCGAGGCGTGCCTCGCCTTCCAGGCCGAGGGCGTCGACCTGGTCTCGCTGTCCGGCGCGCCGCTGGTCCGGTCGGACAAGGGCAGCGTCGGCCCGGTGCAGAAGTTCCTCGACGTCACGGGCAGGCTGATGGAGCCGCTGTACGGGTTCGCCTCGCTGCACGCGTTCAAGGCCAAGTTCCAGCCCCGCCGTGAGCCGCTGTACCTGGCCTATCGCAGTACGGGTGACCTGCCAAGGATCGGCGCGGCGGTCCTTCGGGCGTACCTGGCTAAGCCGGCCAGCGCCGCGCGGCGGCGGCCAGTGCCGACCGTGCGCCCGTGGCCAGCTCTCGTACCAGCTCCGCTGCTGGGAGTGGACGCGCGAACTCGTATGACTGCCCTGCCCACAGGGACATGGCCTCTTGGTCACCGGCTCGGCGCAGGTCTCTCGTCAGCTGGTGCACCTGCGGGTACGCCGCGGGCGCCGCGCCGGAGTGCGCCGTCAGGAAGCGGTTCACCAGCCCCCGCGCGGGCCGGCCGGTGAAGGCGCGGGTGACCGCCGTGGGCACGTCGCCGGCCGCGAGCGCCGCGAGGTGGAGCGGGTTCGCCCCGCTCTCCGGGCAGGGCAGGAACATCGTGCCCAGCTGCGCGGCGACCGCACCGGCGGCGAGCACGGCGGCCACGTCCGCGCCGCCCGACAGCCCGCCCGTCGCCACGAGTGGCACGTCCACCGCGGCGGAGACCTTGCGCAGCAACGGGATCAGGCCCGTGTGGTCGATACCCTCGTTGGCGAAGGTCCCGCGGTGGGCGCCGGCCTCCTGGCCCTGCACGCAGAGCCCGTCGGCGCCGGCGGCGACCGCCTCGCGGGCCTCGTCCGCCGAGGTGACGGTCACCAGGACCAGCGAGCCGTGCCCCTTGACCTCTGCGATCACCTCCCGTGACGGGCAGCCGAAGGTGAAGCTGACGACCGGCACGTTCGCCTCGTACAGCACGTCGAGCTTGGCGTCCCAGTCGTCGTCCCCGCCGACGGGGTCGCCGAGCGGTACGCCGTACCGCTCGGCCTCCGCCCGGAGCCGTTCCGCGTACTCCGCGACCGCCGCCGCGTCCACACCGGACCGCTCGGGCACGAACACGTTGAGCCCGAACGGTTCGGCCGTCAGCTCGCGGGTCCTGGCGAGCTGGTCGCGGACGGTGTCCGCGGTCAGGTAACCGGCGGCGAGGAAGCCGAGGCCGCCGGCGTTCGACACCGCGGCCACCAGTTCCGGCGTCGACCCGCCACCCGCCATCGGCGCCTGCACGATCGGCTCGGGCAGCTCGTCGAGAATCGTCATCGTTCCTCCCCTGGGAACTCCTGGCCGGTCAGCCGGAGCAGCGGCGCGGCCTTGACCGCGGTTTCCGCGACCTCGTCGTCCGGTGTGGACAGCGCGATGATGGCACCGCCGACGCCGTAGGACACCCGGTCCTCCGACGCCACGACCGTGCGGATCACGATGCTGAGGTCGGCGGCGCCGGACAGCGAGAAGTAGCCGAGCGCGCCGGAGTACACGCCCCGCGGCCCGCCCTCGAGCCGGTCGATGATCTCCATCGTGCGGAGCTTCGGCGCGCCGGTCATCGAGCCGCCCGGGAACGCGGCGCGGACGGCGTCGACGGCGGTGCGGTCCGGCCGCAGGCGCGCGCGGACCGTGCTGACCAGCTGGTGCGCGGTCGGATGCGTCTCGACGTCGAACAGCCCGTCCACGGTCACGCCGTCGACCGCCGCCACGCTGCCGAGGTCGTTGCGCACGAGATCGACGATCATGAGGTTCTCGGCGCGGTCCTTGGTGGACTCGGTCAGCGCCCGTCGCAGGACGGCGTCCTCTGCCGGCGTGGCCCCACGGGGCCGGGTGCCCTTGATCGGCCTGGACTCGGCCATCCCGTCGGCCGTGACCAGGAGAAACCGTTCCGGCGACGCGGAGAGGACGCTCAGCTCGCCGAACCGGAGCAGGGCGCTGAACGGCTCCGGGTTGGCGTGGCGCAGGCGGCGGTAGGACGGCCAGGGGTCGAGCTTGCCGTCCGCGGTGAGCTGGTTGGTGAGGCACACCTCGTAGGTCTCGCCGGCGGTGATCTCCAGCTGGCAGGCGGCGATCAGGTCGAGGTAGGCGGCCCGGTCGTGGCGGAGGTGGAACGGCCCGAGGTCCGGCGCCGGCAGGTCGGTGGGCTGGTCGGTGAGGGTTTCCAGCACGGCGGCGACCTCGTCGAGCCAGCCGTCCGTGCCGTCGAGCGCCAGCAGGTGGACCTCGTCGTTGTCGTGGTCGAACACGACCGCCCGGTCGGCGAAGATCATGGCGGCGTCGGGGTGCTCGGCGCGGTGGGTGTGCCGCGCGCCGCACTCGGCCTTCAGCTCGTAGCCGAGGTAGCCGACCCAGCCGAGCGCGAAGCCGAACGGCAGGTCGGGCGGGGTGACCCGGTGCCGGGCGAGATCATCGGCGAGCCAGTCGAGGAAGCCACCGTGGACGGTCTGGTCGCCGTCGGCGCTGCGGACCGTGACCGTGCCGGTGGCGACGTCGGCGGTGGCGACCCGTGCGTGCGGTCCGCCGGCGTCGCCGAGGACGGAGAAGCTCCGCTGGTCGGCGCTGTCGAGCCAGAACGCGTAGTCGGCACCGGCGTAGAGCGTGTCGAACACGGTCTCGGCACCGGCTTTCGTCGTGACGCGCCGGTGGGTGATCGTCCGTGCCGGCGGTGTCCCGAGTACCTCGACCACCGGCCGGACCCGGGGTTGGCGGAGGAAGTTCGCGAGGAGCTGGTGCCCGTGCTCGGTGCGGATGGACTCGGGGTGGAACTGGACGCCCCACTGCGGCCGGTGGCGGTGCCCGACCGCCATGAGCACACCGTCGTCGCTGGTGGCGAGGGGTTCGAGGACGTCGGGCAGGCGTGTGACGGCGAGCGAGTGGTAGCGGACGGCGTCGAAGGGCGCCGGGAGGTTCGCGAAGAGGCCGGTGCCGTCGTGGTGGACGGGTGAGGTCTGGCCGTGGCGGACGCGCGGGGCCGGGCCGATCGCGCCACCGTGGACGTGGCAGATGCCCTGGTGGCCGAGGCAGACACCGAGCAGCGGCACGGTGGCGGTGCGGATGACGTCGGCACAGACGCCGAAGTCGGCGGGCCGTTCCGGCCGGCCGGGACCCGGCGAGAGGATGACGTGGGTGTAGCCCTCGAGGTCGACAGCCTGGTCGTTGCGCACGACGACGGGCGCCACGCCGGTGACCGCGCCAACCAGGTGGCACAGGTTGTACGTGAACGAGTCGTAGTTGTCGATGATCAACGTGCGCATAGCCATCTCGGAGCTTCACCGATGGCCGTCGCGGACGCAAGGCGTCATCCATCACGTGGGGACCGGCGCTCGTCCGGCGGTCTCGTCGAGGTCGCGGAGGAACCGGGACGACTCTCCCGCTTGTTCGGTGTAGCCGCGGCGGCGGTAGAACTCGTGTGCGTCGTGACGGCGGCGCGCGCTGGTGACCTCCATGTGCACGCAGCCATGACTCGCGGCGAACGACTCCGCCGCCGCCACGAGCTGACCGCCGACACCCGTGCGGCGGGCCCGGTCGGCGACGACCAGTGCCACGATCCGGCCCCACGAGCCGGTCCGTTCGAAGAACGGGCAGATGTGGACCGCGACGAGCCCGAGGAGGTCGCCGTCCGTCTCGGCCACATAGGCCGCGCTGGGCGGGTCATGCCGCCAGGCCTGGATCCGGGTCGCTGTCGTCGCGGTGTCGACCTGGGCGTAGCCCAACTGGTGCAGCAGATCGTTCACGGCCGCGGCGTCGGCGGTGCGTGCCAACCGTATCCGCATGGCTCGACTACGCGATCGGGAAGTCGAAGTAGGTGTCCGGATAGGGTTCGTCCGTCAACGTGTAGTGCCACCACTCGTTGTCGTACCGGCGGAACCCGCAGTCCTCCATGATGGCGCGGAGGTGTCGGCGGTTTTCCGCCTCGACCGGCGTGATTCCCCGCGCGCCGTGATGTGAGACCGGATCCATCAGATCGTGGTCACCGCCCATGGGAACGAGTTCACCGGTGGCCAGGTGGTAGAGCGTCAGGTCGACGGTGCTGCCCCGGCTGTGGCCCGACCTGGCGGCCACGTATCCCTTCTCGAACATCGCGGGCCGGTCGATGTTCGGGTAGTGCCGTGACTTCGTCCGGCCGTCCTCCGGCTGCGCTGCCCAGCGCAGAAAGCAGTCCACCGCGCGTTGGGGACGGTATCCGTCCCAGAGAAGCAGGTCGAAGCCGAGGGACACGGCCCGCTCCTGGGCTCGGCCCAGGGCCGTACAGAGGGCCCTCGTGCCGACGATCCGATTCGCCACGTAGCCGTCCACCGGCTTGCCCGTGAAGTTGTCCCAGGTGGCGTACTTGGCGTCCCAGCGTATTCCGGGCACCAACTCGTCCACGAACACGAAGTCGTCGTTCATCGAGCCTTCCCCGTCAGGGCCAACGACACGAGCTGGTCGATCACCTCGGCGAGCGGCAGCCCCGCGGCCGCCATCATCCGCGGATAACGGCTGTACGACGTCAGGCCAGGAAAGGTGTTGACCTCGTTGAGAATCACCGTCCCGTCGTCCTTCAGGAACATGTCGACCCGGGCAAGCCCCCGGCAGCCCAGCGCGGCATAGATGGCTTTCGCCGTCCGCTGAACGACCAGGCGCGTCTCCACCGGAAGGTCGGCCGGAACGGTCACCGTCGAGTTCTCGGAACCGCTTTCCGGGTCTTCCTCCTGATGGATCTTGAAGAAGCCGTGGGAGAGACGGATCTGGTCCGGCTCACCCACCGTCAGGTCCGCATCGTTGCCCAGCACCGCGCAGCCCACCTCGCTGCCGGCGACGGCCTCCTCGATCAGCACCTTCAAGTCGAACCGCCTGGCGACCTCCACCGCACCGCGCAGGTCCTCTTTTCGAGAAACCTTGCTGACGCCGAAGGACGAGCCCGAACGGGCCGGCTTCACGAAGACGGGATAGGTGAGTTGGTCGGGATCGACGTCCTCGTTCGGCGTGACGGTCCAGAATTTCGGGGTGGCGGTTCCCGCGCTGCCGGCGACGATGTACGCGAGGGACTTGTCCATGCACAGGGCGGAACTCTGGACGTCACAGCCCGCGTAGGGGATGCCGGAGAGCTCCAACAGGCCCTGTATCGCACCGTCTTCGCCGAGCTTGCCGTGCAGGACGGGCAACACCACGTCCAGACCGATCGTTTCGTGTCGCCCCCGCTCCAGGACGAGCAGTCCGCGAACGCTTCTGTCCGGTGACAGCATGGCCGGCCGGCAGGGACCGTCCTCCCAGTCCGCGCCGGGGCCGTCACAGAGCTTCCAGGCACCGGTCCTCGTGATCCCGATCCAGAACGGTTCGTACTTCTCGGTGTCGAGGACCTTCGCGACCTCCTGCGCGGACTTGACGGAGACGGGGTGCTCCTCGGAACAGCCCCCGAACATGATCCCGATCCTCAACCTATTCATTCCGCTTCCCGCTTTCGAAGTTCAGGCAGTTGATGAGACTGTTTTCAACCGCGTCACGCAGGGCTTGGTCCGTGTAGTAGGCGGTGTGCGGACTGACGAGCGCATTCGGCAGCCGCTGTAGCCGTGACACCGGGATGCCTTCGAGAGGTCTGTCCCGGCAGTCGGCGTAGAAGATTCCTTCCTCGCCTTCGAGGACATCCAACGCCGCACCACCCAACCGCCCACTTTCCAACGCCCAAACGAGGGCCTCGGTGTCAATGAGCGAACCCCGCGCGGTATTGATGACGAACGCACCGCGTTTCATCTTCTCGATACGACGACGGTCCAGGAGGTGATGCGTGTCCGCGTTGAGCGGCGTGTGGAGCGTGACGATGTCGCTCTGCTCCAGCAGATCGTCGAGGGAGACGTAGTCGGCGGAGGTCCGCGGACAGATGTCGTAGGCCAACTTCTGGCAGCCGAAACCCCACAACCTGTCGATCACCGCCGCGCCGATGCGCCCCGTGCCGACCACCCCGACGGTCAGATCACGCAGTTCTCTCCCTGGCACGTCATGCAACCTGTAGTCCTGCACGTCCACACGACCAACAATGGATTTGGCGTTTCGCAGGACCATCAGCATCAGCATCAGCGTGTAGTCGGCCACACTGTCCGGAGAATAAGCGACATTCTCGACAAGAACACCGACTCTCTCGGCATATCTCACATCGACATGGTCATACCCGATGCTTCTCGTGGAGATGTACCCGACGCCGGCGTCACGGAGCGCGAGAAGAGTGGCATTCGTAATCCGGGCCTTGTGACCAACACTGACACACCGGTTTCCAAGCGCCAACTCGACGTTGGCCTCAGAAACCGCCGCCTCCGTGATCGTCGGCACCACGCCGAGGCGAGGCGCCAGCTCCCGAAAGAGGGCGGCCTCCTCCGGCCCACACCCATAAACCGTGATTCCCACGTCCGACACACCCGAGGAGGACGCGGACGCCGGCAATCCGGCACCGTGGGTCGCCGTACGCGCTGGTTCGCTGTAGGTCACGCCAGTCATCCAAGACAGCGCGATGTTGCCGGCACGTATCCAGTTCCCGATACGCCGGCAATACAGCAGTCCTTGCCGCGCCCGGCAACTCCTAGCCCGTCAAGGTCACCCCGAACCGGACCGGCGCCGAAGCGCGTACCGAACGGCATCGGCACGAGAGTGAAACCCGGCCTTGGCAAACAGATTGTTGATATGCGTCTTCACGGTTGCCTCACTGATCACCAACCGAGAGGCAATCTCCGGATTCCGCAGCCCATCCCCGATCAGCCCCAGGACCTCCCGCTCACGACCGGTCAGCCCGAAGGCCGCCGAATCCGGCTGCGGCACCGTCCGCGAAGCGAGAGCGAGCAGCCTTCGCTGCACCTCGGGAGAAAGCACGGTCTGCCCCTGAGCGGCGGCACGCACAGCCTGCAGGATCGTCTCGCGATCCGCCTCCTTGGTCAGATACCCGCTCGCCCCCGCCTGCAGCGCGGCCAGGATCGACGAGTCGTCGTCGAAGGTCGTCAGGACGAGAACCGTTGTGGCCGGCCCCAATGCGTGGATCCGGCCGGTCGCCTCGACGCCGCCCATGACCGGCATGTTGAGGTCCATCAGCAGCACGTCCGGCTGGTGCCGCGCCGCGGCCTCGACGGCTTCCGCGCCGTTGGTCGCGGTGGCCACGACACTCACGTCCGGGGCGAGGTCGAGCATCACCGCGAGTGCCTCGCGGACGGTCGCCTGATCGTCGGCGACCACCAGGGTGATCATCGGGGCAGCTCCAGTTCCACGGTCCAGCCGCCGTCCCGGGCGGGCTCGGCCTGCAGGGTGCCGCCGAGCAGGGCGGCGCGTTCACGCATGCCGACCAGGCCGACGCCGGTGCCGCCGGCCAGCTCACCGTCGCGTTTCCCGGTGGCGGGCCCGTTGTGCACGGTCAGGGTGACGCGGTCGTCGGCGAAGGCCAGGCGCAGGGTGCGTGTCGCGCCCGGAGCGTACTTGGCCGTGTTGGTCAGGGCTTCCTGCGCCACGCGGACCACCGTGTGGGCCGCCTCGGCGCTGACCGGCGCGGCTTCGCCGTCGATCGCGAAGTCCACCGCGTTGTGCTCGGCGAGCCGGCTCAGCGTCTCCGGCAGTGGCAGCGTGTTCTCGCGCAGGGCATGCACTGCCCGGCGGGTTTCGCTGATGCTGTCGACCGCCATGGCGCGAGCGCGGCGGATGGCGGCGGTCGCCTCCTCGTCGGACCCGTTGGCACGCAGAGCGTCGGCCATGTCCAGTTGCAGCGCGATCCCGGACAGCGAGTGGCCGAGGACGTCGTGGATCTCGCGGGCGATGCGGCCGCGCTCCAGCAGGGCCGCCTCGCGTGCTTCGGACTCCCTCGCCCGCAGGGCCTCTCCGGCGGCGCGTTGCGCGTTGCGCAGGGCGTCGAGCCGGTTCCGGTTGGCGATGCCGCTGTAGACCGGCAGGCCCACGGTCAACGTCACCCACCACTGCCACTGCGGGGCGGCGGGCGCCAGGTGCCCGACGAGCAGGGTCGCGCCGGCCGCGACCAGCGCACCGGCCGCGGCCACCCCGGTGGCGGCCTTGCGCGAGACGAGACGCCCACCGGCAGTGGCGGCGGCGATGTAGGGGAACACCACCGCGGTCGTCTCATGCGCGAGCGGGAGCAGCAGCGCGGCAAGCAGCATGTACGCGGTCATCGCGACGAGCTGGCGACGTCCGGTCAACCACCGCCATGGCACCAGGACCCCGGCCGCGGCGATCGCGACCAGGACGAACAGGGGCAGCGTGACCGCCGGGAACACGACGCCGCCGGGCCACCGGACGACGGTGACGACGATCGCGACGAGGACGAAGAACGGCAGGACCATCCCCTCCCGGAACCGGCCTTTCATCGTGGTCGCCTCGAACCTGGTCACATCCGTCAAGGTACGGCCGACCGGAGCCGATGTCCTGCGGCAGGCGCCGTATCCCGGGTGGAGAACCCTTTCCACCCGAACCTACGGCGCTCGCCCCACGACGAGAAGCGGCCGGGTCCGTAACGTCGGCGGCGGTCAGCACAGGACGCGTTTCCCCGCGGAAATCCCTTTCCCGACAAGGGAACCGCGATCCCTCCACCAACAGCCCGGGGAGTACTCATGCCTTCGATCGCACCCGACCAAGCCACCACCGGGAGCCGCAAGATCGCCGGTTCGGCCGCACGCGGGCTGGTCGGCATGCTGTTCTTCGACGTAGGCCTGCCGGTGCTCGCCTACTTCGCCGCCGAGCTGCTCGGAGCCAGTACGTACGCCGCTCTGCTCACCGGGACCGTCGTCGCCGGACTGCGGATGCTGTGGGTGGCGGTGCGGCAACGCCGGCTGGACCCGGTCGCGCTGTTCCTGCTCGCGATGTTCGGTGCGGGGCTCGCGCTGACCTTCCTCACCGGCGACGCCCGGTTCGTCCTCGCCAAGGACTCGGCGATGGCCTGTGCCGCGGGCCTGGTCCTGGTCGTCAGCTGCCTGGTCAAACGCCCGATCGCCTTCTACGCGGCTCAGCGCCTCGCCCGTTCCGCCGGATCAGGGCGGCACGAGGAGTTCCAGGCCGGTGCCGGGACCGAGGCCATGCGTGCCCGCTGGGTCCGTGTCTCCCTGGTCTGGGGATTCTCCCTGCTGGCCGAGGCCGGACTGCGCATCACGGCCATCTACCTGCTGCCGATCGGCGTCGCGGCCAACGTCTCGCAGGCGCTCATGGTCGCCATGTACGCCGGACTGCTCCTGTGGACGGTCGTCACGGCCAAGAAGTCCTCCGCCGCCGCTCGATGAAGGCCCGGAAGACCATGCGAGTGTTAGTCGATCTGAACCGCTGCCAGAGCTACGGCCAGTGCGTGTTCGCCGCGCCGGAGGTGTTCCGGTTCCGCGGCGCGGAATCCCTGGAGTACGACCACGTGCCGGACGAGAAGCTCGACCGGCAGGTGCGGCGGGCCACGCTGGCCTGCCCGGTGCAGGCGATCACGCTCGGCGAGCAGACGTCATGAGGTCCGGACGGATCATCGTCGCCGGCGCGTCGCTCGCCGGGCTGGCCGCGGCGGAGTCGTTGCGGGCCAACGGCTTCACCGGGGAACTCGTGCTGGTCGGCGCCGAGCCGCACGAGCCCTACGACCGGCCGCCGCTGTCCAAGACCGTGCTGTCCGGCTGGCTCGGCACCGACCGGCTGCTGCTGCCGACGACGCGGAACCTGAACGCCCGCCGGCTACTCGGCGTCGCCGCGACCGGGCTCGACCTCGCCGCCCGCGAGGTGCGCCTGGCCGACGGCCGCGTCCTCGGCTTCGACGGACTGGTCGTCGCGACCGGCGCGCGGGCACGGCCGTGGCCGGTCGCCCAGGAGGCCGCGCTGCGCGGTGTCCACCTGTTGCGCGACCGTGACGACGCCGACCGGCTGCGCGCCGATCTCGCCGAGGGGCCGCGACGCGTACTCGTCGTCGGCGGCGGGTTCACCGGTTCCGAGGTGGCGTCGAGCTGCCACGACCTCGGGCTCCCGGTCACCGTCGCCCACCGAGGGGCGGCACCGATGGCGAGCGCGCTCGGTGACCTCGTAGGCGGGGTGATCGCCGCGCGGCAGCGAGCACACGGGATCGATCTGCGGGTCCACACGACCGTCACCGCGCTCGAAGGCGAGAGCAGACTGCGGCGGGCACGACTGTCCGATGGTGACGAGCTCGACGTGGACGTCGCCGTCGTGGCCCTGGGTTCGCTCCCCAACACCGGATGGCTGGCCGGCAGCGGTCTCGCCGCCGACGCGGGCGGGGCCGACTGTGACCCGGCGGGCCGCGCCCTGGACCGCACCGGCGCGATCGTGCCGGACGTGTACATCGCGGGGGACGTGGCCCGCTGGCGGCATCCGCACTTCGACGCGGCACCACAGACGTTCGAGCACTGGGGAAACGCCGTGGCGCAGGCGGAAGTGGCCGGGTACAACCTCGTCCACGCACCCGCGAACCCGCGACGGACGACGGCGTTGCCCGCGTTCTGGTCCGACCAGTTCGGGCTGAACATCAAGTCCATCGGCCTCCCGCACCTCGCCGACGAGGTGGCCCTCACCCAGGGCTCGTTCGACCGCGGCCCGTTCGTGGCCGCCCACGGGCGCAACGGGATCACCGTCGGCGCGGTCGCGGTCAACTCGCCGCGCGTCCTCGACGGCTACGCCGCCCTGGTCACCGAGCGCGCCCCGTTCCCACCCACCATCAACGCCACAGACTCCCCGGACCTAGTCGTCCACAAAGGACCGTCATGACCTACCCCGCCGCCGTCCCGTACCGCCGACTGCTCGACCACGCGAACAGGCACAACCCCTACCCGTACTTCGCCGAACTGGCCGGGAAACCGATCCAGCGACTCGACGAGCACACCTGGATCGTCACCGGCCACGCCGAGATTTCGGTGCTGCTACGCGATCCCCGCCTGTCCGCACAGGACGAGGTCGATCCGCGGGCCTCGACCGGGTCGGACGGGAAGCCGGTCCGCGGCCCGTTCCTCATGCAGGACCCGCCGCACCACGACACCCTGCGCGAGCAGACGATGCACCAGTTCGTGCCGCGCATCCTCGGCATGCGCCCACACATCGAGACGACGGTCGCGCGCCTGCTCGACCGGTATGTCGGGCCCGGCGAAATGGACGTCGTCGAGGCGCTCGCCTACCCCCTGCCGGTCGCCGTCATCTGCGAGCTCCTCGGCGTCCCGGCGGAGGAAGAACCGGTGTTCCACTCGTTCGCGGCCCGGCTGACCCGCGCACTCGACCCGGTCGAAACGCTCACCGAACAGGAAGTCGCCGACCTGGTGGAGACCAGAGCGGAGTGGCGCAAGTACCTGCTGCCGATGATCAGTCGCCGCCAGACCGGCCCAGGCACGGACCTGATCTCCGGACTGCTCACCGAGGGCGGGATGAACACCGTCGAACTAACCATCACCCTCGGCCTGCTACTCATCGCCGGACACGAGACCACGGTCAACCTCATCGCGAACGGCACCCTCGCACTGCTGCGCAACCCCGAGGTCCTCGACCGACTGCGCGCCGACCCGGATCTGGTCCCCTCCGTCGTCGAGGAAGTGCTACGCCACGACCCGCCGGTGCAACAGACCAACCGCCGGACCACAGCGGATGTACGGGTCGCGGACCGGATCGTACCGGCCGGCGACAAGGTGGTCCTGCTACTCCCGGCAGGCAACCGCGACCCGCGGAGGTTCGCGGATCCGGACCAGTTCTGGCCGGAACGCCCGAACAACACCCACCTAGCCTTCGGCGGCGGCGTGCACTACTGCCTCGGGGCCGCACTGGCGCGTATGGAAGGCCAGGCCGCCCTCGGCGCACTCGCCGCGAGGCTGGCCAACCCGCGCCTGATCGCCGACCCACCGCCATACCGACCGAACATGCTCCTACGCGGCCCGGCAGAACTCCGAATAGCCTTCGACGACGTGACGAAACCCGACACGTGGCGACTGCCACAAGTAGCTGGATGACCGGACCCACACAGACTTCGACCTGACGGCCGCATCAACCCAAAAGTTCGGCCCTTGTCGCAGAATCGCAGGCCACCACACAACCCGACCACGGCCGGGTCGGCAACCGACCGCACCGTGAAGTTGTGGGGGGTTCGCCCCCCACAACGAACAAAGACACCGGGAAAGCTGCGCATGCACCGAACATGCCGAGTGTGGACCTTACGGGCGCTTACTCGAACAAAGGTGACCACAGACGGGGGTCCGGGGGCGAAGCCCGCCGGGCGGGGTCTGGGGGTTGCACCCCCAGAAAACACGGCGAAACAGAAAAGGCCCGCGCTCTCCGCGAGCACGAGCCTGCCATCTGTGGAGCTGCGGGGAATCGAACCCCGGACCTTCTCGATGCGAACGAGACGCGCTACCAACTGCGCTACAGCCCCTGGTCTACGTGCGGGCGAAGCCTATCAGACCCCTACTCACCGACCGCACGCCGGTAGGGCAGGTTGCCCGGGTCCTCGAGGTTCTCGAAGGCCGGGTCCTCGTCGTCGACGTCCACGACCACGGCGCTGCCCCGGTAGACGGGCGGCACGGGCGGGGCGTCGACGACACGCTCACGGCGCGCGGGCTCGTCGTGCTGGTAGATCTCCTCGACGTACTCCTCGACCGTCCGGGGCTCGTGGGCCGGCTCCTCGACGTACTGGGCGGCGCGCGCGTAGGCCTCGGCCTGGGCGGCCGCCTGCGCGGCCTGTGCCCGCCGGACCCGCTGCATCCTGAACAGCCGCCGCTCGCGGATCTCGTCCTCGATCCGGACCTGGCGGCGCAGGTAACCGAGGTACGACACGAGCACGAGGTCGATGAAGCCGTGTGCCCACCACAGCTGAGCGAACACCACGCCGGCGCAGACCCCGGTGATGATCGCGCCGACGATCATGGCGAGGACGACCCGCTGCCGGAACGCGTACTTGGCGCGGGCGATGACGGCGGCGGCCTCGGGGTCGAACCCGCCCCGGCCAGGGCGGTACCGGCGTGGGTAACCGTCGTCGTAGTAGCTCATGTCGTCGTGGTCCGCGTCGTCATCCGCCACAGCCTCCGAGGCGTCCGTGACCTCCGCCACCAAATCCTGTGCTGAATCCTCCCGGATCTCATCGTCCTGCGCCACGGCGGCCTCCTCCGTGTCGAGTTCGGCCTCACTGGTTCCACTCCGCACCACGCGCGCCGCCAGCTCGGAGTCGCCGGTCTTCGCCACTTCCTGGCGCTTGCGCACGATCATGGGCACGAGGACGACGAGCCATGCCACCACGAGCGCGACCACAACGAGTGAGCTCGGCATGACACCTCCCCTGCGCACCACGAACACACCAAGACGACTCGGTCGCCACGTTAGTCACAACAGTCACAGGTGTGTCGGAGGCGCGCCGAACACAGAAGTGAACGAGAACGGGCGCGATCACACGTGCGAGGCGCGTCCCTCGGCCACGAGCCGGCCCACGAGTCCACTCGGAATGTCCTCTGTGGTCAGTGCGAAACAAAGATGGTCGCGCCACATCCCCGCCACGTCGAGGTACCGGCGAAACAGGCCTTCCTCACGGAAACCGAGCTTCGTCAGCACCCGGATGCTCGGCGTGTTCTCCGGCCGCACGGTCGCCTCGAGCCGGTGCAGACCGGCGTAGAAGAAGCAGTGGTCGACGACCAGTGCCGCCGCGGCCGTCGCGACGCCGCCACCGACCGCATGCGTGCCGACCCAGTACCCGATCCACGCCGAGCACAGCGAGCCACGAACCACGTTGCCGACGGTCACCTGACCGGCAAGCTGCCCGTCGACGGTGATCACGAACGGTAACGACATTCCACGCCGCGCGAGTGCCCGCAGTGTCGACCACTGCCCGGGCCACGCGAGTGCGGCGTTGTTGGTCTCCCAGTCTCCCGGCGTGGTGGGCTCCCAGGTCTCCAGGTGCCGCCGGTCGCGGCGGCGGACCCGGCTCCACGCGCTCGCGTCGGACAGCCTGGGCTTGCGTACCTCGAGCAGCCCGGCGGCGACCTGCAGTGGTCCCAGCCGGGCCGGCCACCCCGGATGACGCCCCATCGGGCCCTGGCTGTGGCTCAACTCAGCCACGCTGGGCCAGGAAGCTGACCTGGACCTCTTCCCCGAGGACGACTTCGGTGGTCTCGTCGTCCACCAGGATCAGGCAGTTCGCCTCGGCGAGCGAGGCGAGCAGGTGCGAGCCGGACTGGCCGAGCGGCTGGGCCAGGTACTCGCCGTTGCTCTCGTCGCGCAGCAGCTGCGCGCGCAGGAAACCTCTACGTCCCTTGACCGACACGACGGGCGACAGTAGCCGGGCGGTGATCTGGCGCCGGTGGGGGTTCCGCTTTCCTTGCGCGGCACGGATCAGCGGCCGCACCATCACCTCGAACACGACCAGCGCGCTCATCGGGTTGCTCGGCAGGAAGAAGGTCGGCACGGCGTCGGGCCCCAGCCGGCCGAAACCCTGCACGGACCCTGGATGCATGGCGACCCGGGTCATGTCGATGTCGCCGAGCTCGGACAGCGCGGCCCGGATCTCCTTCGCTGCCTCGCCGCCGACGCCGCCCGCGATGACCACGATCTCGCTCAGCAGCAGCCGGCCCTCGATGGTCTCCCGCAGCCGCCGTGAGTCACTCGCCACGATCCCGACGCGGGTGACCTCGGCGCCCGCGTCACGGGCGGCCGCCGCGAGCGAGTACGAGTTGACGTCGTAGACCTGGCCCTGCCCGGGAGTCCGGTCGTTGTCCACCAGTTCGTCGCCGAGCGAGATGATCGAGACCCGCGGCCGCGGGTACACGAGCACCTTGGACCGGCCGACGGCGGCGAGCAGGCCGACCTGCGCCGAGCCGATGGCCGAGCCGCGGCGCACCGCGACGTCACCGGTCTGGACGTCCTCACCGGTGCGCCGCACGAACGCGGCCGACGGCACCGGCTGGTTGACGGTCACCCGTGCGTGGTGGCCGTCGGTGTAGCCGAGCGGCACCACCGCGTCCGCGAGCGTCGGCAGCGGCGCGCCGGTGTCCACCCGCACCGCCTGCCCGGGCTGGAGCCGTCTCGGCTGCCTGGAACCGGCCGGGATCTCCCCGACCACCGGCAGGAGGACGGGCTCGGTGCCGGCCGCCTGGACGTCCACGCTGCGTACCGCGTAGCCGTCGACGGCGGCCTGGTCGAAGCCGGGCAGCGCGCGTTCCGCGACGACCTCCTCGGCGCACAGCAGCCCCTGCGCCTCGGAGATGGCCACCCGGACCGGCGCAGGCCGAACTGCAGCGGCAAGCGCCCGGCCGAGCTGCTCGTCGACTGACCTCATCGCGGTGACCTCACCGTACTGTGCTCAACGGGTCGCTATTCCCCGATTCTCCCGCGCAACCACGTACGCAGTTCTGGCCCATATTCGGGGTCTTCGAGCGCAAAGTCCACGGCGGCGCGCAGGAAGCCCCCAGGATTGCCCAGGTCGTGACGTCCGCCGCGGTGAACCACCACGTGTACGGGGTGTCCCTCGGAGATCAGCAGCGCGATCGCGTCGGTCACCTGGATCTCGCCCCCACGCCCCGGCTCGGTGCGCCTGATCGCGTCGAAGATCGCCCGGTCGAGCAGGTAACGGCCGGCCGCGGCGTAGGTCGACGGCGCCTCTTCGGGTGACGGCTTCTCCACCATGCCGTTCACCTTCTTGACGTCCGCGTCGTCGGTGTCCTCGACGTCGAACACCCCGTACGGCGAGATCTCGTCCAGGGGGATGTCGAAGGCGCACAGGACGGTGCCGCCGTAGCGGGCGCGGGTGTCGATCATGCGGCGGAGCACGCCGCGCGGGAGGACGAGGTCGTCGGGCAGCAGGACGGCCACCGCCTGCTCGTCGTCGTCCAGGTTGGGTTCGGCGCAGCCGATGGCGTGCCCGAGGCCGAGCGCCTTCTCCTGGATGGCGGTCTCGACCTTCGCGAGCAGGTTCGGGGCGCGGCGGATCTTCTCGACGAGCTTGTCCTTGCCGCGGCTCCTCAACTCCGCCTCGAGTTCGGGTTGAGCGCGGAAGTACTGTGCGACGGCGTCCTTGCCCGGTGAGGTGACGATGACGAGCCGGTCGAGACCGGCCTCGGCGGCCTCGGTCGCGACGTGCTCGATGCCTGGTGTGTCGACCACCGGGAGCAGCTCTTTCGGCACCGACTTGGTCGCCGGGAGGAATCTCGTACCCAGTCCGGCGGCCGGCACGATGGCGGTTCGGATGCCGGCTCGCCGGGCAGAGTCGTGGCCGGAAGTGACTGCGGTGGATTGCGCCATGGACAGCGACTCTAACCTCATGACGTGGCCAGGCCGGGGAGTGATCCGAACCAGCAAGCCGCACACACCAAGTGGCGGTGGCGCAAGGAGCTGCTCGCCGAACGCCGTCGGGTGCCCGCGGCGGTGCGGTTCGCCGAGGCGATGTCCCTGTCGACCCATCTGACCAGCGGCAGAATCGTGCGGCCCGGGCAGACCGTGTGCGCGTACGTGCCGATCGGGTCGGAGCCGGGGTCGGCGCAGATGCTCGAGGACCTGAACGACTTCGGCGCGCGCGTGCTGCTGCCGGTCGTCACCGGCGACGGGCCGCTCGACTGGGGGTGGTATGCGGGCAAGGAGGCACTGCGGCCCGGCCCGCACGGGTTGCGGGAGCCGATCGGGGAGCTGTTGGGGTCCTTCGCGTTGCGGATCGCCGACCTCGTGCTCGTGCCGGCGCTCGCGGTGGACAAGAACGGCGTTCGACTCGGACGTGGCGCTGGTCACTATGATCGGTCGCTGGCGGACACGTCGACCGGAACGCATCTGGTGGCCGTCGTCCGTGACCAGGAGATTTTCGAGCAGCTGCCGTCCGAGCCGCACGACATCCGGATGACGGCGGTCCTCACACCGAACCGGGGGCTACTGCGGTTCGTGTGAGACGCGATCCGCCATTTGCGCTCCGGACCCGCTCTGGCGCATTATTGCGGTTAGCACTCCATCGTCACGAGTGCCAGCGATTGGGGAGAGGGAGCCACCGGTGCCCACTTATCAGTACGCGTGTACGGCGTGCGACCACCGCTTCGACGTGGTGCAGTCCTTCAGCGACGCGTCGCTGACCGAGTGCCCTGAGTGCGGCGGCAAGCTGCGCAAGCTGTACGGCTCGGTGGGCGTCGTGTTCAAGGGCAGCGGCTTCTACCGCACGGACAGCCGTTCGGAGAGCAAGTCCGCGGCGGCGGCGTCCACGCCGGCCACCTCGCCGTCGTCCTCGGACAAGTCTTCGTCCTCGGACAAGTCGACGTCGACGTCAACGGAGAAGTCGTCGTCCTCGACGAAGTCCTCGTCGACGGCTTCTTCGTCTTCGTCGTCCTCTTCGTCTTCGGAGAAGAAGGCCTCCTGACGGGTTGTCCACAACCCGCTGAGTTATCCACAACCGCCCGGTAACAAGGGCGGTCGCATCGTCCTCCCGCCGTACCGTCGTCGCCATGCTCTCCCGACTGAACTCACGGTTGGCCCGCTGGCCTCGCTGGCTGGCGGTACGCCGGCTGGTGGCACTGGTACTGGTGCTGCTGGCGGCCGTGCTCGCCCTGCGCCCCGCACGCCGCGAGGCCGACTCGACGGTCCCGATGCTGGTCGCCGCCCACGACCTGCCACCGGGCACGACCCTGCGCGCCGGCGACGTCGAGGTGTCCCGGCTACCGCCGTCCTTACGCCCACCCGCGGCCCTGACCACCCCCACGCAGGTCACCGGCCGGGTACTTGCCAGCGCGACGACGGCCGGCGAGCCGCTGACGCGTGCCCGCCTGGTAGGCCCGGAGAACGCCCGCCTGTCCACGGGTGACCCGACCGCGTCGGCCGTCCCGTTCCGGCTGGCAGACCCGGCGGTGGCGGGCCTGCTGAGGCCGGGCACGCGGGTGGACGTGGTGACGGTGGCACAGAGCAGCGCGGACCCGCTTGTGCTGGCGACGAACGCGACCGTGCTGACGGTCCGCAGCGCGGACGAGGACTCGAGCCTGGTGGTGATCGCCCTGCCCCGCGAGGACGCGACGCTCGTCGCGGCAGCGGCACTGGACCAACGAGTGGCGGTGACTCTTCGCTAAGTGTGCTCTCCCTGGGCCATCGCACCCAAGCCAGTGCACGGTCCGCCCAGGTAGCTCATTACGCTGCCTCCGCATACCGACGCGAAAGGAGCTGCTGGTGTTAAAGGGCTTCAAGGACTTCCTGATGCGCGGCAACGTCGTGGACTTAGCCGTGGCCGTGATCATCGGCACCGCGTTCACCGCGATCGTGACCGCCATAGCCGACAGCTTCATCAAGCCACTGATAGCGGCCATCGGCGGCGCCAAGGTGACCGGCCTGTCCTGGCAGATCGTGAGCGGCAACGCCGACGCCAGGGTCGACTTCGCTGCCGTCATCTCCGCCGCCATCAACTTCCTGATCGTCGCCGCGGTGGTGTACTTCCTGATCGTCCTCCCCATGAAGAAGATCCAGGAACGCCGCAAGCGCGGCGAGGAAGCCGGCCCAACCGAACCCACGGACGTCGAACTGCTGACCGAGATCCGGGACCTCCTCCGCCAGCAGGCCGGGGCTCCGCACCAGCAGGCGGCGCACCCGCAGGCTCCGCAGCAGCAGGCTGGGCAGCAAGTGGCGCCTCAGCAGCAGGCACCACAGCAGCAGGGCTACCAGCAGACCCAACAGCTACGCCAGCCACCGCGCCCGCAACAGCCCCCGCCACCCCAGCAGCCCCCGAACCGCCCCTACTGAGCCCACACGATGCCGGGATGCCCGCCGCAGGCGGCCCCAGCGACCCAGCGGCGCCTTGAGACTCGTCTGGAGCCCTCCAAGGGGGCTCTGCTGCGGCCACACCCGTGCTCGTCTGGCCCCAGACTCTCAACCCCCGCGCCGATCCGCTCACGTCCACGCAGACACCCGATCTGCAGTTCGCCACCCACAGCGGCCAACCTCAGCACGATCCGGCCCCGCCGGCCTACCCCTCAACCAAGCCCAGCACGATCGCACTCACGAGGCCTGTCGTAGAACCACCCCGGCCCGGCGCGGCACAAGCCGGGCCGGGCGCCCCTCGACGCCACCGCGGCGACCGCGACGCCAGGCGCAGCCACCGCGACGTCGGCGCGGCTAGTCGCGGTCGTGGTGGGGTGGGCGTTCCTGCTCGTACCAGTCGTCGCGGCTGTCCGGGGGTTCGGGATCGCGCTCGTCGGAGGTCGTCGACGGCAGGACGTCGCCGAAGATCTCTTCCAGGGTGCGATCCCGGCTCGGCTGCCGGTCCGCGTCCGGGTCCGTCATCAGTCCAGTGCGGACAGCTGGTCGATCACGTGTGGGACCAGGGCCGACAGCGTCGCCATCCCGTCGCGTACGGCCGAGCGGGAGCCGGCCAGGTTGACCACCAGCGTGCTGCCCGAGATCCCGACCAGCCCGCGCGAGATGCCGGCGTCCACCGCGCCCGCGGCCAGGCCGGACGACCTGATGGCCTCCGCGATCCCGGGGATCGGCCGGTCGAGCACGCCCTGCGTCGCGTCCGGGGTCACGTCGCGTGGGGACACACCGGTGCCGCCCACCGTCACCACCACGTCGGCACCGCCGATCACCGCGGTGTTCAGCGCGTTGCGGATGTCCACGATCTCCCCGGCCACCGCGACCGTCCCGTCGACGATGAACCCGTTCTCCTCCAACAGCTCGGTGACCAGCGGGCCAACGTTGTCCTCGTGCTCCCCGTGTGCCACGCGGTCGTCCACGATCACGATGAGTGCCCTGCCCAGCCGCTGCGCGCTCCGTTCCATGCGCTCACCGTAGCTGTGTCTACCGATCAGCCGGCGGCACCCCGGCCAGCCCGGCGAGCAGGTGCCGCAACCCGAACTCGAACTGCTCGTCGAGGTCGAGGTCGAAGTCCGCGCCGGCCATCACCGTCTGGAACGTCGGGAACGCGCCGGAGGAGAGGATCGCGGCGAACGTCGTGTCCCGCGTGTCGATGAACTCCTCGTAGGTCAGCCCGGTCTCCTGCTCGGCGACCACCTCGGGCTCCAGGCTGACGGCCAGCCCACGCACATAACTGAACACCGTCAGGTGGACCTGGAAGATCCACTGTGGGGCGAACCCGGCGCCGGCCATGGCGCTCAGCACCCACTCGCTGTAGGCCAGCACGTTCGGCGTGACCTGCGGCCGGGTGAGCGACATGACCACGGGCACCCACGTGTGCCGCCGGAAGATCGCCCACAGCCGGCGCGCCCCGGCCCGGAGTGCGTCGAGCCAGTCGTCCGGTGGGGGCTCGGTGAGCCGGTGGTCCGCGAACGCGGTGTCGACCATGCGCTCGATCAGCTCGTCCTTGCTGGGTACGTGCCGGTACAGCGACATGGTCGCGACCCCCAGTTCGGTCGCCACCCGCCGCATCGACAGCGCGCCGGAGCCCTCCGCGTCGGCGATCGCGATGGCCGCGCGCACCACGTCCTCCCGGGTTACCTCCGTCGGTGGGTTCCGCGTGCGCGGCGTCACCGTGACCGGCGGTGGCGCGCTCGCCACCACGGTGCCGATCCCGGGCCGTGCGACGACCAGTCCCTCCTGTTGGAGGATCGTGAGCACTCGGGTGGCGGTCGCCATGGCCACGCCCCACCTCCTGGTGATCTGGCGCGTGGACGGCACCCGGTCGCCGGGCTTGAGCTCACCGGACGCGATGACCCGCCGAATGCTGGCCAGGATCTCCGCCGACTCGGCCATGACATCTCCTTCCGTACTAGTGCACCTGTCCCTACATCACGAGCAGGAGGCACGTGCACTAGGGCAGATACAGTGTACATACACCGGCAAGACGGAGCAGAGAACCATGAACGTGCTGATCTCGGGGGCGAGCGTCGCGGGGCCGGCCCTGGCGTACTGGCTGCATCGCCACGGCATCCAGGCCACGATCGTCGAGCGCGCGGAGCAGGTGCGCCCCGGCGGCCTGGCCGTCGACTTCCGGGGCACGGCGATGCGCGTGCTCGACGAGATGGGCATCCTCGGCGAGCTACGCGCCCACGCCACTCACTCGGGTGACGCGAAGGTCGTCGACGCGGACGGCAACCAGATCGCGATCATGCCCGGCGCGATCTTCGCCGGCGAGCTGGAGGTCCTGAAGACCGACCTGACCCGCATCCTGTACGACCTGACGAAGAACGACACCGAGTACGTCTTCGGCGACTCGATCGACACGCTCACGCAGGAGGCGGACGGCGTGCGGGTCGAGTTCGACCGGGGCGCACCGCGACAGTTCGACGTCGTGATCGGCGCCGACGGCCTGCATTCACGGGTCCGGGCGCTGGCGTTCGGCCCCAAGGAGCGGTTCACCAACCACATGGGGTACGCGTTCGCGTCCTTCAGCACCGCGAACTACCTGGACCTGGACCACGCGGGCGCGTCGCACGTGTCCGGCGACCGCTCGCTGAACGTGTTCGCCAGCAAGGAGAACAGGGCGGCCCGCGTCCTGTTCATGTTCCCGGCGAAGGACGTGCCGAGAACGCGCGAAGCACAGGAGAAGGCAATCCGTACGGCATACCAGCACGTCGGCTGGGAGGCCGGCAACCTGCTGGCAAGAATGCCCGAGGCGACGGACTTCTACTTCGACGAGCTGAGCCAGATCACGATGCCAGCCTGGTCAACCGGCCGGGTGGCACTGGTGGGCGACGCCGGTTACTGCGCGTCCCCCATGTCCGGCCGCGGCACCTCGCAGGCCCTACTGGGCGCATACGTTCTGGCCGGCGAACTGTCCACACAGGACACACTGGAGAAGGCGTTCGCGGAGTACGAGGAAGCGTTGCGCGACTACGTGGCCAGCACCCACGAGATGGGACGCATGGCAAGGGACTCGTTCAACCTCCCACCGTCGCAGGAACTGTTCGACGCCATCGCGGCCGCCGGCACGGGCGACGACACCATGGACAACCTGAACCTGAAGAACTACGCGACAAAGGTCCACTGACCACCCGAAAGCCGGCGGCGCCCCGAACCGCCGCCGGCCACCGGGGACAACCGGAAACGACCGGAAACCACCGGAGACCGCCAGCAGCAGTCAGACCGCCGCGAGTGGGATGCGGACCTCGAAGCGGCAGCCCGGGCCATGGTTGTGCGCGTTGATCCGTCCCTTGTGCGCCTCCACCAAGCCCTTCGCGATCGCGAGGCCCAAGCCTCCGCCCGCCTGCTCCTCACCAGCCGGTGACGGGGTCCGGGCCGCGCTCCCCCGGAACGCCACCTCGAACACCCGACCCAGCTCGGCATCGGGAATCCCGCCGCACGCGTCGTCGACCGCCAGGATCGCGTCGTGGCCGTCGATCGCGAGCTGTACGGCCACCGTGCCGTTCGGGGGTGTGTGGCGGATGGCGTTCGACACCAGGTTCCCGACCACCCTGGCCAGCTCCGGATCGGAGCCCAGCACGATCGGCGCCGTCGGCGCCTCGGCCCGGACGAGCACCCGCTTCCGTTGTGCCACCGGCACCTGCGCCGCCAGCACGTCGCTCACCACCTCGCGCAGTGCCACCTGCGACATCGTCAGCTGCAGCGCCCCGGCCGTGATCCGCGACAGCTCGAACAGGTCGTCGACCATCCCGGACAGTCGCCGGGTCTCGCCGCCGATGCGGGTCGCGTAGCCGGCCACCTCGCCCGGCGACGACACGACACCGTCTGCCAACGCCTCGGCCATCGCGCGGATGCCGGCCAGGGGTGTGCGCAGGTCGTGGCTGATCCACGCCACCAGCTCGCGCCGTGACGCCTCCGCCGCGCGTTCGCGCTCGCGTGCCTCCCGCTCCCACACGCTCCGCCGCGCGATCGCGTGTCCCAGCAACAGCGCCACCGGCAGCGTCACCACCATGACCAGCAGGCACACCAGCGACATCGTCGTCAGCGTCGCGTTGAACATGAAGCCGCTGACGCCCAGCACGCCGGTCAGCATGGCCACGATCGGGACCAGGACGAGGACGGTCATCGTCGTCGACAGGGAGCCGCGGCGGACCCAGTACAGCAGCGCGGTACCGACCGCGACCACCGGCAGCACCAGCGCGAGCGCCACCGGCAGGATGTGCAGGGCGTGCTCGATCATGTCCCCGAAGGACTCGCTCGGGTCGATGATCCCGGGCTCACCGGCGGTCATAGCGGTACCCCACTCCCCACACCGTGGCGATGCGGGTCGGTTTCGCCGGCGCGGTCTCGATCTTCTCACGCAACCGTCGCACGTGGACGGTCACCGTCGACTGGTCGCCGAAGTCCCAACCCCACACCTTCTCCAGCAGCTGCTCCCGCGTGAACGCCTCGCCGGAGTGCGTCAGGAAGAACGCCAGCAGGTCGAACTCCCGGGTGGTCAGCGCGAGATCGAGACCCGCGCGGGTGGCGCGGCGTGCGGTCACGTCCAGCCGCAGGTCACCGTCGACCACCTCGCCCGCGGGCGGCGCGGGCGCGGTTCGCCGGAGCACCGACGACACCCGCAGCGCGAGCTCCCGAGGGCTGAACGGCTTGGTCACGTAGTCGTCCGCGCCGAGCTGCAGGCCCGCGATCCGGTTCTCCTCCTCGCCCATCGCGGTCAGCATCACCACCGGCACGGAGCTGGTCGTCCGCAGCCGCCGGCACACCTCCAGCCCGTCGATGCCCGGCAGCATCAGGTCGAGCACGACGAGGTCCGGCCGGTTCGCCTCGACCCAGCTCAGCGCGTCCTCCCCGTTGTCGGCCAGTGCGACCTGGTGCCCGGCCAGCTCCAGGTACCTGCGCACGACGTCGCGCACGGTCAGGTCGTCGTCCACGACCAGCACCGTCGTCGCCATTCGCCACCTCCCGTGGTGACCGGGAAGGCCGGTCACCACGAGCCTAACGAGGCGGGCCGACACACCGTGATTGGCCCAATCGACTATGTCGTTATTGGCTCTTGGGAGAGACCAATCCGCTTCCTAGGGTGGGCCCCATGACGAACGTGGACATGTGGTTCGACCCGAAGTGCCCGTGGGCGTGGATCGCCTCGCGATGGTTGCTCGAGGTGGAACGGGTGCGGGAGGTGCGGGTCCGGTTCCACGTGCTGAGCCTCGCCGTGCTCAACGAGGACCGCGAGGTGGCGGCCTGGTACCGCGAATGGCTGGACACCGCATGGGGCCCGGCCCGCGTGGCGACCGCCGTCGAGCAGGAGTTCGGCGACCCCCGTGGCATCTACACGGCCCTCGGCAACCGCATCCACCTGGAGAAGCAGCCGCTCGGGCGGCCCGTGTACCTGGCCGCGCTGGCGGAGGCCGGCCTGCCGGCCGAGCTCGCGGACGCCGCCGAGTCCACCGTGTACGACGAGATCATGCTCACCGGCAACCGGGAGGCGCTCGCCCCGGTCGGCGAGGACCTCGGCACGCCGGCCATCCACGTGACCATGCCGGACGGTTCGATCAACGCGTTCTTCGGCCCGGTCGTGTCCCCCACCCCGCGCGGCGAGGCCGCCGGGCGGCTGTGGGACGGCGTTCTGCTCGTGTCGGGCACGCCGGGGTTCTTCGAGCTGAAGCGCGCCCGCACGCGACCGGAGGTCAGCTGACGATCTCGATCAGCGCGGCGTGCCCGAGCGTCCGGTCGAGCGCGGCGGCGAACTCGTCGGGGGTGTGTACACGCTCGCCGAGGGCACCGAAGGCGCGGGCGTACGCGGCGAAGTCCGGGTTGACCAGGTCGGTGCCGTACTCCCGCCCCGGGAACCGCCGCGTCTGGTGGTCGCGGATCGTGCCGTAGGACGAGTTGTTGACGACGACGACCAGCGGGGTGAGCCCGTAGCGGACGGCGGTGGACAGCTCCTGCCCGGTCATGAGGAAGCACCCGTCCCCCGCGAACGCGACGGCCTGGCGGTCCGGGTGCACGAACTGCGCGGCAATGGCCGCGGGCAGGCCGAAACCCATGGACCCGGACTGGGTGCCGAGCTGCGAGGGGTAGCTCGTGAACCGGTGGTGCTTCTGCGGCCAGGCGGTGTACGCGCCGGCGCCGGTGCTGATGATCGGGTCGGGCACCCGCTCGTCCAGCACCCGCATGAAGTCGGCGGCCGCCGAGGGCGCGGGTCCACGCGAGTAGTTGTCCCTCAACCGTTCGAGCCATGCGGACGGCGGTCCCTGGGCGACCGGCAGCGCGGCGGCGAACCGCGCCGGGCCCGCCACAATCGCCAGGTCGGCCCGGTGAACCCGTTGCGGCACCTCGGGATCGGGGTGTACGTGGAGGATCCTCTGCCGGGGCGTGGGGACCGCCAGAAGCTGGAAGTCGTCCACCGTCAGGGCATCCGGCCGGGTGCCGACGAACGCGAGCACGTCGGCGTCGTCGACCGCCTTCGCCAGTCCGGGCGTGGTGTTGAGCCCGAGCGTGCCGACGAACACGGGCGACCGGTGGTCGACGAGATCCTGGTGGCGCACCGCGGTGGCGAGCGGAATCCCCGCCGCCTCGGCGAAGTCCCGGACGGCACGGGTCGCGTCCACGGTCCACCCCGTGCCGCCGACGACGAGCAGCGGCCGCTCGGCGTCCCGTAGCGTCCGCACGAACTCCCGCACATCCTCGGCCGCCGGCGCCGGCACGACCGCGGGCACCGGCGGCACGACCGCGGCGCCGGTCGGGGTGGACAGCACGTCCTCGGGTAGTTCCAGCACAACGGGTCCCGGCTCGCCGGACACGGCCGTCACCATGGCCCGCGCGACGAGCTCCGGCACCCGGTCGGCCACGTCGACCCGGATCACGGCCTTGGCGAGCGGCGCGAACATCGCCCGGATGTCGACCTCCTGGAAGGCCACCCGGTCCCGGTTGGTGGTCGGCACCTGCCCGACGAGCAGGACCATCGGACACGCGTCCTGCCGGGCGACGTGCACCCCACCGCTGGCGTTGGTCGCGCCGGGCCCGCGGGTGACGAGACAGACTCCCGGCCGCCCGGTGAGCTTTCCGTAGGCGGCGGCCATCATCGCGGCCCCGGTCTCCTGCCGCGCGGTGACCAGCCGCACGCGGTCCCGGTGGGCGTAGAGCCCGTCGAGTACCGGAAGGTAGCTCTCCCCCGGCACGCAGAACGCGAGGTCGACCCCGTACGCCAGCAGTTGTTCGACGAGGGCGTGACCGGCTAGGCGCATTGACGGAAGTCTGGCAGACGACGCGACGCCGCACGCGGGCGAGCGAGGGGTTGACCGTCCGCGTACGGCGTCGCAGAGCCCCGCTTGGAGCTCTCCCGGCTCGGGGGCATCGAGCCGGAGTTGGTCTCGGCCGCTGTCCTGCGGCCGAGCGTTCGTGGTGGGAACTCGAGCAGTTCCCGACCAATCATTGTGGTTCGACGGTCTGACCGGCAAGCGTGGCGTCAACTGTGCGCGAACCGTTGCTCAACTCGAGCCGCACCTTGTCGCCCGGCTTGTGCGACCGCACCGCGGCCACGAGCGCGTCGGACGTGTCGATCCGACGGTCGTCGAGCTTGGTCACCACGTCGCCGGACTTCAGGCCCGCCTGCTCGCCCGCCCCGCCACCGGTGACGTCCACGATCAGCGCACCGCCGTCCTGGTTGTCCCGGACGCTCACGCCGAGGATGGTCTGGGTCGCCTTGCCGGTCTTGACGATCTCGTCGGCCGTGCGCCGCGCCTGGTCGATCGGGATGGCGAAGCCGATGCCGACCGAGCCGCCCTGGCTGCTGGCGGAGGACTGCGGCGAGTAGATGGCCGAGTTGATGCCGATGACCTGGCCCTGCATGTTGACCAGCGGACCGCCGGAGTTGCCGGGGTTGATGGCCGCGTCGGTCTGGATCGCGTCCATCACCGTTGCCTGCGAGCCGTCCTCGCCGCCGGCGCGGGTGGGGCGGTGCAGTGAGCTGACGATGCCGGAGGTCACGGTGCCGGACAGTTCGAAGGGCGAGCCGATCGCCACCACGCCCTCGCCGACCTTGAGCGCGTCGGAACTGCCGAGTTCCACGGTCGGCAGGCCCGTCTTGCCCTCGGCCTTGACCACGGCGACGTCCGATGTCGGGTCCCGGCCGACGATCGACGCGGGCACCTGCGAGCCGTCCGCGAAGACGGCGGTGATCTTCCCGTTGTCCGCGGCGACCTCGACGACGTGGTTGTTGGTCACGATCAGCCCGTCGGAGCTGATGATGAAGCCGGAGCCCTCTCCCGCGGCCTGCCGGCCCTCGACCTGCAGCTGCACCACGGTCGGTGAGACCTTCTGCGCCACCGCCTCGACCGAACCGGCCGGCGCGGAGGACGAGGTCTGGTCGGCGGTCGGCTGGTCCAGCGCGTTGGTCACCGGCGCGTTGGACGAGTCGGCGACGAGGTAGCCGCCGAGCGCACCGGCACCGCCCCCGACGAGCAACGCCAGCACCGCGACGCCCGCGACCAGCGCGCCACTGCCCTTTCGCTGCGACTCGGGCTGCGGCTGCGGCTGCGGTTGAGGCTGGGGCGGCCGGCGGAGGTAGTAGCCGTCCGGCGGCGTGCCACCGCCGCCGCCCTGCCCCGCGGCCGACCCGAAGACCACCGTCTCCGGCGCCGGCCGAGCCCACTCGTTGCCCGGCTGCGCGTGCCCGGTCCACTCGTTCCTCGGTTGTGCCGGCCCGGTGCTCCACTCGCCCTGCGGCATACCGAATCCCTCCGACTGTCCTGGCACTCGCGCGACGCCGGGCGAGCCCGGCAACTCACCCGGCGTTCCCGCGACCCAACCTACCGGCGCATCCCCCGATACCCCCGGCCGGCCGGGCGCCTCCCCCGCCACCTGCTGCCCCGGTGCCGCCCCGAACCGCTGAGCAGGCACCGCCTCCCCCGCGGCCAGCCACGCGGCCGCCGCACCCGTCGGCGCGTCCCCGGCACCCGCCGTCCCCGGCGCGGCGGTCTCCGGACTCGCCGCGCCGGCAGAAGACTCTCCCTCCGTCGTACGAGCCTCTGCCGGCGCGACCCCATCGCTCCCCGACCGTCCGTCCCCCACGGACTCCTCATTTCCCGAGCCGGCCCCAGACACCTCCCCGGAGGTCTCCAGGCTCGCCATGCCGGCGAACCAGTCACTCCTCCTGGCGCGCTCCCCCGAAGAAGCGCTCCCCGACTCCGTCTGTGGTCGTCCCTCCGGCTCCGGCTGTTCCGCCGGAGTCGTCGGCCGGTTGTCCTCGGTCATGTGACCACCTTCCGCCTCGGTCCTGAGAACGGCCTGAGACCAACCTTTGCGGAGCTAGAGAATCGGCTCCGAACTTCCGGGCAGTCTCATCGCGATGAGTGCCCCGCCGTCGGCCGACCTACCCGCGAACACAGCTCCACCGTGCCGTTCGGCCGCGCTTTTGACAATCGCGAGCCCCAAACCGGAGCCGGGCAGCGTCCGTGCCTCGTCCGACCGGTAGAAGCGGTCGAAGACGTGCGGCAGGTCCGTGTCCTCGATCCCCGGCCCGGCATCGGCGACCTGGAGGAACGCGTAGCCCGGCGCCGCCGGCCGCAGGTCCACCCGCACGGTCCCGCCCGGCGGGCTGAACTTCACCGCGTTGTCCAGCAGGTTCAGCACGGCCCGCTCCAGCGTGTGCGGCTCGCCGAACAGGAACCAGGGCTGCAGGTCCACCTCAAAGGTCACCTCGCCGGCGCGCCGCCGTGCCCTGGCCAGTGCCTGCTCGACCACCTCGTACATGTCCACCGGCTCGTGGGTCAGCGCCGGCGCGTCCTCCCGCGCCAGCTCCACGAGGTCGCCGATCAGCTGCGTCAGCTCGTCCAGCTGGGCACGCAGGTCGTCGTGGATCTCCGACTTGTCGGCGTCCGACAGCTGGGGTGTGTCCGGCTTCTCCGCCGCCAGCAGCAGCTCCAGGTTGGTGCGCAACGAGGTCAGTGGCGTGCGCAGCTCGTGGCCGGCGTCCGCGACCAGCTGCCGCTGCCGCATCTGGGCGTCCGCGACCGCCCCCAGCATGAGGTTGAAGCTGTGGGACAGCCGGGCAAGCTCGTCGTCGCCGTCCACCTGGATCGGTCGCAGGTCACCTGTACGGGCAACGCGTTCGGTCGCCCTGGTCAGCCGCTGCACCGGCCGCAGGCCCGTCCTGGCCACCGCGGTGCCGGCGATGGCCGCGACGACCACGCCCGCGCCGCCGATCAGGAACAGCACCAGCGCCAGGTCGCCGAGCTGCTTCTTCGTCGGCGCCAGTGACTGCGAGATCACCAGCACGTCACCCTGGTAGCCAACGGCGACGACCCGGGAGTCGGTCTTCCCGTCGGTGCGGATGCTCGGGTGCTCGGGGTCGCGCGCCACGGCCAGCTCCTTCGAGCTGATGGGCGGCATGTTCCGCGGGTCGCTGATGATCACCGTGCCCTCGGCGTCGACCAGCGCCACCTCCACCCCGGACAGCCCGAAGAGCCCGACGGGGAAGTCACCGGACGGCGTCTGCGCGATCCACTTCGACTGGACGGTGTCCTGGGCCTTCTGCCACAGCGTGTCGTCGACCTGCTGGTACAGGTTCTCGTACACCGTGAAGTACGCGCCGAGCGACACGAGCGCCACCGCACCGGCCACGCAGCTGGCCGCGAGCAGGGTCACCCGCGACCGCAGCGACACCCGCTTCTTGCCGGAGGGCGGCGCGCCGACCAACATCACGGCGGCGTCTCCCTCAGCACGTAACCGATGCCGCGCACCGTGTGGATCAGCCGCGGCTCGCCTTCGGACTCGGTCTTGCGCCGCAGGTACCCGATGTAGACCTCGAGCGCGTTGCCGGAGGTCGGGAAGTCGTAGCCCCAGACCTCCTCGAGGATGCGGCCGCGGGTCAGCACCTGCTTCGGGTGCGCGAGCAGCAGTTCGAGCAGTGCGAACTCGGTCCTGGTCAGGCTCATCGACCGGTCACCGCGCTTGACCTCGCGCGTGCCCGGGTCCAGCTCCAACCCCGCGAAGCTCAGAGTCTGCGGCGGCGGGCCCGCGACGTCGAACGTACGGCGGCGCAGCAGCGCACGCAGCCGCGCGAGCAGCTCCTCCAGCGCGAACGGCTTCGGCAGGTAGTCGTCGGCGCCCGCGTCGAGGCCCGCGACCCGGTCGGACACGGTGTCCCGCGCGGTCAGCACGAGGATGGGCAGGTCGTCGCCGATGCCGCGGAGCCTGCGGCACACCTCCAGACCGTCGACCCGCGGCATCATCACGTCGAGCACCATGGCGTCCGGCCGGGCGGTGGACACCGATTCCAGTGCCTGCTGCCCGTCACTGGCCAGGTCGACCTGATAGCCGTTGAACTGCAGCGACCGCCGCAGGGACTCGCGAACGGCCCGGTCGTCGTCGACAACGAGGATGCGCATGCGGTCAGTGTTACGCAGGGTGCTGAGACTTGCCTGAGAGGATCAGAACGAATCGGCCATTCGTGGTAGCCGCGGGGCGCCGGTCAGCAGGTCGAGCACCCTCGCGGCCGCGAGGTCGCCCTCGATGAGGCCGCCGCGACGCAGCATGGCCGTGTCCGCCGATCCCGCGTACCAGGGACCGAGCGCCCTGGCCGGGAGCCGGACCGTCCCGTCACCGCCGGGCTCGCAGACGACCTTGCCGCCGTCCACGACCAGCCGGTGCCTGCCGGCCTGCCACGGCGCGTGCTCGTCAACCACCTCGATGTCCACGCTGGTCGGTGTCAGGTGAGCGGCGTTCGGCCAGCCCCGCGCGGCGACCGCGGCCGGCAGGTCCACCACCCGCAGCATCCACGGGTGGTTGTGCACGTCGTGCACCACCGGCAGCGCCATGAGCAGCTGCCACCAGCCCGGGTCGTTGATCCGCAGCGAGATCTCCTCCGAGGTCCCCGCCCAGCGACCGAGGTTCGCGAACAGCCCCAGCGCGGTCTCCCGGTCGTCGGCGACGAGGTCATGGACGACCACCTTCTCGAACTCCGACCGCTCGCCGGTCAGGTAACCGCGGACCGTGCCGTCCACGCCCGGGATGATGTCGACGATGTCCAGTTCCAGCAGCTTCTCGGGTTCGAACGCCGCCGTCGACCGGTCGAGCATGCCGTCGACGGTCCGCGCGAACCGGAGGTAGCAGTCGTGGATGGCCGCCAGGTCCGACTCGGTCGCGCGACGCAGGAGCGGGCGCTCGGCGGGTTTGGGCAGCAGGGCGAACAGCTCCGGGCGCAGCGCGACCCGCTCGTAGTTGCCGGTCTGCTCCCAGCCGCGGCCGCGGTAGAGCGACGGGACCGTCGGGTACAGCGCCGAGATGCAGTCCCCTCGGTCCCGCATCTCGGGCATGGCCGCGTCGAGCAGGGCGGTGGCGACACCCCGTCCCCGGCCCGCCGGCGCGACGGCGACGCTCGCGAGGCCACCCATCCGCACCGCGGAGCCGCCGAAGAACTGCCGGTACTCGCGGACCTTGAGGGTGGCGGCGATGCGGCCGTCCAGCTCGGCCACCAGGCCGTACCAGCCCGGATATTTCGACCACAGCCGTTCCGGCACCGGTTCCCGCGGTCCGCCGAAGGCGATCCGCCCGATCTCGTAGATCTGCTCGTCGTCGGCATCCCGCGGCGGGCGGATGATCACGTCTGCGCTCCTATGACCAGTCGAAGAATCCCCGGCCAGTCTTACGGCCCAGCTCACCGCGCGCCACCTTGTTTCGCAGCAGCTCCGGCGGGGTGAAGCGGGGGCCGAGTTCCTTGGTCAAGTGCTCGGCGATGGACAGGCGCACGTCCAGCCCGACCAGGTCGGTGAGGCGCAGCGGGCCCATCGGCCAGCCGTAGCCGAGGCGCATGCCGGTGTCGATGTCCTCGGCGGAGGCCACGCCCTCCGCCAGCATGCGGATGGCCTCGAGCCCGACCGCCACACCGAGCCGGGAGGTCGCGAACCCTGGCGAGTCGCGGACCTCGATGACGGTCTTGCCCAGCGACTCGGCCCAGTCGTGGGCCCTGACCACCTGGGCCGGTTCGAGGTCGTCGTGCACGACCAGCTCCAGGAGCGCCTGCACGGGCACCGGGTTGAAGAAGTGCATGCCGATGACGTCGTCGCCGAGACTCCTGATCGACAGGGAGGATGTGTTGGAGGCGAGCAGGGCGTCCGGGCAGGCCTTGCGGACGTCGGCGAGGACGCGCCGCTTGAGCGCGACGTCCTCCGGTACGGCCTCGATGACCAGCTCGGTCGTGCTGGGGAGCTGGTCGACGGCCGCGACGACGTCGAGGCGTTCGAGCAGTTGGCCCGCCGGCCTGTCGAGCTTGCCCCGCTGCTCGGCCTTGTCGAGCGAGGCCGCCACGGCTTCCTTCGCGGCCGCCGCGCGTTCCTCGCCTGCCTCGGCGACCGTGACGTGGTTGCCGGCGGCGAGAAGGACGTGCGCGATGCCCGCTCCCATGGTTCCGCCACCGACGACCGCTGCTTTCACGACCGCGCCCTACTTTCTTCTCGCGGGTGCCAACGGTTCGGTCCGCCGGCTCCGTTCACTCGACGACCTCGGCGGAGAACATCGCGACCAGCTCCATGCCGCCGATCTCGGTCAGGTTCGCGCCGGACGCCTGCCACTCGGGGGACGCGAAGGCGGTCTTCATGGCGTCCTTGGACTCGAAGTACAACTCGGCGATGAGGTAGGGCTCGTTGCTCTCGAGGAAGTTGGGCACGAACGTGCGGGAGACCTTGGCGATCTCCTGCCGCACCAGGCCAGGAACCTTGTCGATGAGCGGCTTGTGCGACCCGAAGTACGCCTTGTCGAACGCCTCGGCGTCGGCGGGCTGCTTGTACAGCGCGACATACTTGATCATGTGACACTCCTCGCGTTGGTCGCCGGACGAACTGTAATAGCTGGCGAGAAGGCACGATAGCGCCGTGCGGATCATCCTGCTGCGGCACGCGGAGAGCCTGGGAAACGTCGACGAGCTGGCGTACACGCGGACGCCGGACCACGCGCTGCCGCTGACCGTGCGTGGCGAGGTGCAGGCCCGGGCGGCCGGCGCGGCGGTGCGGGCGATGCCGCACGACCCGCCGCTGGCCGCGTACGTCAGCCCGTACGTTCGCGCGTTGCGGACGTTCGCACTGCTCGACGTGCCGACCGAACGGGTCGTGCCCGAGCCGCGGCTGCGGGAGCAGGACTGGGGGAACCTGCAGGATCCGGTGGAGCAGGAGCTGGAGAAGCGGCGGCGGAACGAGTTCGGGCACTTCTTCTACCGGCTGCCGCACGGGGAGTCGGGCGCCGACGTGGACGATCGCGTGGCGTCGTTCCTGAACGAGCTGGAGCTGCGGATCGCGAAGGACCCGTCGCACCCGGACACCGTGCTGGTGGTGTCCCATGGCCTGACGATGCGGTTGCTGTGCCGGCGGATGTTCTCGTGGAGCATCGACCTGTTCGAGTCCCTGTCGAACCCGCCGCACTGCGCGATCCGGATACTGGACCACGACGGCGATCGCTGGCAACTGAACGAGCCGTTCGCGCAGTGGCGCGACTCGCCGGACGGCACGAAGCAGCTATAGCAGGCGGATCCACAAGCAGACGACGGCCGTGTCGTCGCCGACCTCGTAGCCGCGGGCCGTCCAGTACCTCAGGTGTCCCTCCCGCCAGTGCTCGACCGAGCGGGCGCCCTCCCCCTCCGCGTCGGCGAACTCCCACGTGACTTCCCTGAATGGCACGACATCGACCCTGGTCACCTCGACCTCGGCGATCTTGTGCCGACCGTTGTCGAGCAGCGCGAGCCGCTCGCCGACGCGCTCGACCTCCTCGGACTCGGCCTCGTAGTCGTAGGCGAGAAGACCGGCGGTGGCCCGCTTGCGGCCGGTGAGGATGAGGTCGTTCAGCCTCTGACGCATCTCACCGGGGGTGCCCATCTCGAACGTGCGGAGCCCGTCGACCCGAAGCCACATGCCACGTGACGCTACAAGAGCGTCCGCCAGGCCACGGCGGTCCACGTTGCCACCCGATCTGTCATGTATGGGCGCGGAATTATCCGGAGATGAAAATCGTTCCCGAAAGAGGACGAAGATCGCCACTCCGTCATCGAGCCGGCGGTCACCAGCTACCCGCGAAGGGACAACGAGTCCAGTGGCACGCAACGAAGTCCGACCGATCGTCAAGCTCCGCTCGACGGCCGGCACCGGCTACACGTACGTCACGCGCAAGAACCGCCGCAACGACCCGGACCGGATGGTCCTGCGCAAGTTCGACCCGGTGGCCCGCGAGCACGTCGAGTTCCGCGAAGAACGCTGACGCGAACCGCCGGCACAGCCAGCCCACGACCGACCACCCGCCGGTTGAGCGTGGACAACCACCTCAACCGGCAACGGGTCGAACAACGCGGCAGCCGCCCCAACCGGCAACGGGTCGATGGACCTGGCAGGCGCCCCATCCGGCGCCCTATCCGGCGATGGCGCCAAACCAACCGACTGGGTCCATCACCCAGCGATGCCCGGCGCGCCCATCACCCAGCGGCGCCACGAAAAGCGATACCCAACCGGCGATGGGCCACCGCCTGTCCACTACTACCGCCTATCCACTACCACCGCGTCTGCACCGCGCCCACGCCTTCGCGGCGATCAGGCGATCAGGCCGCCCCGATAGGCCACCAACGCCGCCTGCACCCGGTTGACCGCCCCGATCTTCCCGAGCACCGCGGAGACGTAGCCCTTGACCGTCGCCTCCGAGAGGTGCAGCGCCCCGCCGATCTCCGCGTTGGACAGTCCTTGCCCGATGAGCGCCACAACTTCGCGTTCCCGGTCGGATAACGAGGACAGCAACCGGCGCGCCGGCTCGGCGGCACGTTCACCGTCCGCGACCGCGGACAGCACCCGCGCCGCCACCTTCGGATCCAGCACCGCCCCACCGCGAGCGAGGTCACGCACCGCCTTGATGAGCACCTCCGGCTCGGTGTCCTTCAGCAGGAACCCGCTCGCGCCGATGCGCAGCGCCTCCTGGACGTACTCGTCGACATCGAACGTGGTCAGCATGGCCACCACCGGCGGCTCCGGCAGAGCCCGGAGCTTACGCAGCGCGACGATGCCGTCCGCCGAACGCATCCGGATGTCGAGCAGCACAACGTGCGGCCGATGCTGCCGCGCGAAGTCGGCGACGTGCACGCCGTCATCACACTCGGCGACCACCTCGATGTCGCCGGCGCTGGTCAGTATTGTGCGAAGCCCTGAGCGGACAAGGTCTTCATCGTCCGCGAGCAGAACCTTTATCACGAACGCCTCCCCGACAGTGGGCGGTCATGGTGGGTCTACTTGACCTTCGGATTCTACCCCGTCGCCGTAAGTGACCAGCTGCTTTAGGCAGGACGCAGGGCGTCCTTCAGCTTGACCCGCGCTCCGCTGCGCATGACCGCGTTGGCGTAGATGCGTCCGGACAACCACACCAACGCCGGTATCAGCGCCAGCACGAGCCCGACCGACACGACCGCCTCCCACACCGGCACCCCGCCCATGGCGAGCCGCATCGGCATCAGCGTCGGCGCGAACACCGGGATCACCGACAGCACCTCCGCCAGCGTGTTGTCCGGATCGGACGGCAACACCGAGATGCCGATGACGTAGCCGACGATGACGAACATCAACGCGGGCGTGATCACCCCGCCGACGTCCTCCTGACGGGACACCAGCGCTCCCAGCGCGGCGAACACCAGCGAGTACATGACGAACCCGAGCAGGTACCACACGACCAGCCAGACCACCGTGCCGACGGCCGCCGACGTGGAGATCGACAACACGTCCAGTCCGAGCGCCGCGACGATGCCGACCCCGCCGATCACCACCATCTGCACGAGCCCGACGAACCCGATGCCGAGCACCTTGCCCGCCATGAGCTGCCACGGCCGGATCGTGGAGAGCAGCAGCTCGACCACCCGACTCGACTTCTCCTCGACCACCCCCTGGGCCACCATCTGTCCGTTCAGCAGCAACGACATGTAGATCAGGATGCCGGCGACGATGCCGAGCACCAGCTGCCCCGACTGGTACGGGTACGGCTTCTCCAACGGCTCGACGTCCACCGAGGCCTTCGCCACTGCCGCCTGCACCTGCGCGGGGTCGCCCCCCAGGTCGGCGATCGAGACGTTCAGCGCGACCTGTCCGGCGAGCACGTTGAGCGCGTCGCGCAGGTTGCCGTCGAGGTCCTTCTTGACGACGACCCGGAGCTTGCCGTCCGTGCCGTCACTGACGACCAGCGCGTCCAACGAGCCGTCGGCCACCTGTGACCGCCCGGCCTTCTCGTCGACGGTCTTCACGTCGACGCTCACACCGATCCGGCTCGCGGTCGCCTTGACCGGCTCGGCGAGCGCACCGGTCTGCGTCGTGACACCCACCGTCGCGTCGGAACCGCCACCGACGAGCTTCATCACCAACGCGAAGCCGACGAGCAGCACCAGCGTCGCCACAGTCGTGATGATGAACGCCTTGGAGCGCATCTTCGTCTTGACCTCACGGCTCGCGACGAGACCCACGGCCTCCCACGACCCGAGCCGAACATCCGTGTTGGTCATGCCGCGTCCTCCTCGGTCTCCTGCGTCACGACCTCGCGGTACAGCTCGGTCAACGACGGCCGTCGCCTGCTGAACTCGGTCACCGGCCCGGTCGCCAGCGCCGCGTGCAGCACCGCCTGGTCGTCGGCACCGTCGCCGAGCTCCAGCACGGTCCGGCTGCCCTCCTGCTCGCGCACGGTCACCCCGGCCAGTCCCGAGGCCCAGCCGTCCGCGGCGTTCGGCGCGACCACGACCAGCTCCGCCGCACCGCTCGACCGCAGCTCGTCGACCTCCCCGATCGTGACCATCTCGCCGTTGCGGATGATCCCGACGCGATGGCAGAGCCGCTCGACAAGCTCGAGCTGGTGACTCGAGAACACCACCGGGATGCCCTCGGCCGCCTTGTCGAGCAGCACCTTGCTCATCACGTCGACGGCGATCGGGTCGAGCCCCGAGAACGGCTCGTCAAGCACGAGGATGCTCGGGTTGTGCACCAGCGCGGCCGCGAGCTGCACCCGCTGCTGGTTGCCCAGGCTCAGGTTCTGGACGTCGTCACCCTGCCGGTGCGCGACACCGAGTCGTTCGGTCCATTCCGCCATCGATCGCTTGGCGTCCTGTGCCGACAGTCCGTGCATGCGCGCCAGATAGACCAGCTGCTCACCCACCTTCATCTTCGGGTACAAGCCACGCTCCTCCGGCATGTACCCGATGTGCCGGCGGGTGTCGAGCGTGATCCGCTCCCCGTCCCAGCGCACCTCGCCCGCGTCCGCCGCCAGGACGCCGAGCGTGATGCGCATCGTCGTCGTCTTACCCGCGCCGTTGCTCCCGACAAACCCGAACAGTTCGCCCGCACGCACGTCGAAGGTCGTGTTCTGCAGAGCAACCACGTCGCCGTATCGCTTGGAGATGTGGTCGATCTCCAGCCGCCCGTCACCCACCGCGGATTCCTCCCCTACCCAGCCGTTGGAGGAACCCTAGTACGGGGGATCAGTTCTGACGTAACGAACCGACGCTGAACCTCACCCCCTGATCGTCACGGCACTCCGCGTGCCAGCCAGCCGAGTTGGGCTGCCTGTCGCCGGCCGTGCCGCCGGCGCGCCGGACACGCTCCGCGGCCTCGTCGACGTCGGCCACCCGGAAGTACAGGTCGGGCGAGCCGGCGTGATCGACGAACACCCCGCCGGGCGGTGTGGAGTTCTCGATGTTCCACCCGTTCGCGTGAGAGCCGGGCGATAACTCCCAGCCGAGCACGGTCGCGTACCGGGTCCTGGCTTGTTCGTCCGCGACCGGGACGACGTAGTAGAAAAGGTCGCCTTCCGCGCATTTGGGATCGTCCTGGGCATATCCCTCGGCTGGCTGCCACAGCGCGAGGCCACCGTCCTCGGCAAGACAGCTCCATCCCGACTCCGACCGCACCGGGTCCGGCGCCACCCCACCCAGCTCACGCAACTTGGCGACGGCCACCGCGATGTCCCACACCTCGAAGTACAGCTCGGCTCTCGGTGGGCCCACACCGAGACCTCCTGCAGGCGAACTGCCGTCGATGTGGTCGTCGGACCGATAGTCCCAACCGAACACCGTCGCGTAGAAGGACTTGGCCCGCACCGGGTCTGGCGTGTGAATCGCGTAGTACATCGTTTCTCCTTTGTCATTCGGTCCACTGGTGCAGCGCCAGGTGCCAGTCACCGTCGCGCTGGACGAGCACCGTCGAGACCATGACCGACCGCGGCCGTTCGTCCTGTTCGTGCATCAGCGTGGCGTGGTGCGTGAACACCGCCGTCGACTCTCCGATGTGGACGATGTGCGGATCGGTCAGGTCGTACTTGTGGTAGACGGGATGGCCCGCCATCGCGGCGACACACTGGGCCTTGGTGTACGTGTTGCGCTCACCCGGAAAGATCAACATCGCCTCGTCGGTCAGGTTCCGCTGGAAGAACTCGACGTCCCCGCGTCCGATCGCGTCGAGGAAGTCCCCCAGCCGAGCCAGCAGCATCCGTTCCAGTGAGTGCCGGGCGAAGCCGGCTAAAAGCCCCGCCCAGTTCGCTTTCTCCCAGCCACCGTGCCGCACGACGACGCGGGTGCCGCCACGGACGGCCTCGAACCGCACGTCGACCTCAGTCCGCTCGGCGGGGTCGACGCCGGGCGGCCCGTAGCTGAAGGCCAACCTCGGCCCCGGTTCCCAGACCGACACGTGGCCGATCTCCGCGGCGCCCTGCATGAGCCGTCCGTCCTCGAAGCGAAGCTCACCTTCGCTGTCGCCCCAGAGCGAGCGATCCGCCCGCCACCATGCGGCGATGTCCCTGGTGAACAGGTCGAACGCGGTGGCGGGGTCGACCTCCACCTCGACCGTCACGTGGGCCTCGGTCATTCCTGTTTCCTCTTGTTCGCGTAGTCGGAGAAGGCGTCGAGCTGGTCGGTCCAGAACCCCTCGACCTGGTCGAGCCAGGCCCGGAGCGCCAGGAACGGCTCCGCCCTCAGTTGGTAGACGCGCACTCGCGCGTCCTCGTCGAGCGCACGCACCTCCACCAACCTGGAGGCACGCAGTACCCGAAGGTGACGGCTGATAGCGGGGAAGCTCATCCCCGCGGAGTCGGCCAGTTCCCCAGCCCGCTTGGGTCCCTGCCGTAACTCGTCGACCACCTGCCGCCGGATGGGGTCGGCGAGAGCTACCAGCACCTCGTCCACTTCAGTTCGCACGTTGATAACTATTAATGCTGTCGTTAAGTATGTCAAGTCGGGTGGGGTCCTGCCCCCGGACGTCGGGATTCGTCAGCCGCAGGGCCGGGCGACCGGCCGCCGCCCCGCCGCGTAGGCGGCCGGTGGAACGCCCATGAGCTGCCGAAACTCCGCCGTCATGTGCGACTGGTCGTAGTAGCCGGCGGACGCGGCGACATCCGCCCACCGCAGGTGCGGCGCCGTCGCGAGCACCCGCCGAACCCGCCCGATCCGCGCGAAGTGCTTCGGCGAAAGCCCAACGCCGTCGGCGAACAACGCCCGCAGCCGGCGCTCGCTGATGTGCAGCCGTGCGGCCGTGCCCGCGACGTTCCCGCCCGCCAGCAACTCCGCGGCCACCGCGACCAGACCGTCGTCAACGGACCGGTTCGCGACCGCCGCCACGAGCGCGTCGACCGGATCGTCCAGAAGGCGGCCGAGGTCCAGCCCAGGCAGCTCTCGTACCGGCACGGCGCGGTCGGCCAAGTCCCGCACCGGCCGGCCGAGTAACTCACCCGCCCGCCCCGGCCGCATGCGAATCCGCACACAAGAAGGCCCCGGCTCACCCAGGTGGTAGGCGGCACGGGTCCGCGGCCCCATGACGATGACCTCGCGCCGCGCAGGCGTCGTCCGAACGACGAGGGTGGTGGCGGAATCGGGCACGTCAACGACCGCCGCGCCAACCGCGGCGGTCATGTCGATCCCGGCCACCCAGGGCCGCAGCACGTCCGGCACCACGAACGAACTCACCCGACCAACGGTAGCCGCGACCACCGACAATGAGCTGTGCCGAAACTTCCTATAGCCGGATGGCGGGCGGTTGCGACAGTTCGCGCATGATCCTCGTTACCGGTGCCACCGGCACCATCGGCAAGACCGTCGTCCAGCTACTTGAGGAACGAGGCATGCCGTTCCGCGCCATGTCCCGCAACCCGAACGGCCTGCCCAACCCCGTCCGCGCGGACTTCGCGAACCCAGCGTCACTGACCGAGGCGGTAGCCGGTGTCGACACGGTTTTCCTGGTCACCGTGCCACCCACCCCGTCACCGGCGCACGACCTCGCACTGCTCGAGGCCGCCAGCACGGCAGGCGTCGCCAAGATCGTGAAACTGTCGGCCATCGGCACCGGCGAGCGGTTCGAGGGGGCGGTCGTGGGGGCCGCGCACCTGGCCGCCGAGCAGGCCATCGAGGAGAGCGGTCTGGCATGGACGATCCTCCGCCCGACCAGCTTCTCGTCGAACTTCCTGTCCTTCAAAGAACTGATCAACGCCGGCGAGCCGATCCCGGACATGCTCGGCCCGACAAGACAGGCCGTCGTAGACCCACGCGACGTGTCGGCGGTCGCGGTGGAGGCACTGCTGGATGACGCGCATGACGGACAGAGGTATGACCTGACCGGCCCTGAGCTGCTCACCTTCGCCGACCAGGCGACGATCCTGGAGCGCGTGCTGAACCGACCGGTGAAGACCGTGGAGGTCGCCGCAAGACCCCACCTCGATGCGGCCGGCATGCCCCCAGAGGTGATCACGACGATCACAACGGGCGTTGGTTGGGCCCGCTCGGGCGGCGCCGCGTACGTGAGTGACCAGGTCAGCCGCATCCTGGACCGCCCGGCCAGGACGTTCGAACAGTGGGCAACGGATCACAAACCCGCGTTCACAGTAATGCGGTGACGCCCCGCTCCTGCCGGCCGCTAGGCTGTCAGGTAGCGCCCTCGTAGCTCAGGGGATAGAGCGTCCGCCTCCTAAGCGGCAGGTCGCAGGTTCGAATCCTGCCGGGGGCACAAACCGTGTTTGACCAGCGATAATTGCATCTGGTCGAACACGCGCGTTCGCTAGCGCAGCGCTCAGTGACACAACAACTGGAGCATGCGCCCATGACCACCGCGCCCGACCCATGGCGACTCTTCACCGCCTCCTGGGAAGCCGACCTCAAGTCCGGCAACAAGTCCCCCAACACGATCCGCATCTACCTCACTGCTGTCGCCCAGCTCCGCGCCTGGCTCGACCGCACCCAGCCCGACCCCGTCGACCCCGAGGACGTCACCCCCGACAACATCCGCGGCTCATCGGCGACGTGATCGAACGCACCAGCGCGGGCAACGCCCACACTCAGTACCGCAGCCTGCGCACGTTCTTCGGGTGGCTGGTCCGCGAGGACGAGATCGACATCAACCCGATGGACAAGACCACCGCCCCCATCGTGCCCGAGCAGCCCGTGCCGATCGTCCGCGACGACCTCACCGGCAGCCTGCTCGGCACCTGCCAGGGCCGCGACATGATCTCCCGCCGCGACGCCGCGATCATCCGGCTGCTGCTTGACACCGGGTGCCGACTCGGCGAGCTCGCCGCGCTCAACGTCGACGACGTCGACTTCGACCTGTCGGTGATCAACGTGGTCGGCAAGGGCCGCCGCGGTCGGGCGATCCCGTTCGGCGCGAAGACCGCGCAGGCGCTCGCCCGCTACATGCGCGTGCGGGCGAAGGGAAGCACGCCGGGCACGCAAAGCTGTGGCTGTCGGACCGCAACCGGGGGCCGATCCAGCCGGACGGCAACGCGATCCGGCTCATGCTCGCCCGCCGCTCCAGCTCGCTGGGGACGCACGTGCACCAGTGGCGACACACGCTCGCGCACATGGGGCTGAAGGAGGGCGGCGACCCCACCGCCCTGATGCGGATCATGGGGTGGAAGTCGTCCCAGATGCTGCACCGGTACGGCGCGTCGGCGGCCGACGAGCGGGCGCACCACGCCCACCGGAAGCTCGCGCTCGGCGACCGGCTCTAACGCCGGTGACATGGGTGCGCTGCGCTAGCGGTATGGCCGCCGCAAAGAACATGACGCCGGAGCAGCGCACCCTCCGCGCCCAGATCGCCGCCCACACCCAGTGGGCCAACGAGTCCAACCGCACGGCCCGTACGGCTGCCGCCCGCAAGGCCGCCGCGGACCGGTTCGAGAAGCAGGTCGACCCGGACGGGCTGCTGGCGCCCGAGGTGCGGCGGCAGCGTGCCGAGTCCGCCCGTAAGGCGCATTTCCGGCGCATGGCCGCCGCCTCGGCGAAGGCCCGCCGGGCGAAGAAGGCCGTCAGCGATCGGTCGGCACGGCCGACAGGTGGCGCCTGGTCGGCCTGACGCCCATGGCTCGGTCGCCGCCGACCGCGATCGGGGCCGCGACCACCGCCGGTGGCGCGAGCACGGCGAGTGCTTCGGTCATGGCTTGGAGTCCGTCGGGCATAGATAGGCCGGGCCGGATGTCAGCGGCGAACATCGGCGACTACCTGTCGACCGGAACACCAGCCGGAACCCTGTCCGGGATGACAACCCAGGACGCCAAGCGTTGGCTCGCCCAAGACCAGGAGCTGTTGCAAACCTGCACACTCACACCCGACCAACTACCAGGTACCCCAACGCGATGACGTTCCTCGTCGTCGTGCGGGTCACTCCGTCGCGACGCGCAGCTCACGGAAGGCGGCAGCCAGGTCGGGCGCCTGGTAGTGCGCGTTGAGTCCGCTCGGATTGGGCAGCACCCACAGTCGCGAGTCGGCGATCCGCTCGTCCTGTTCACCCATCTTCGCCTTTGGACGATCGAAAGCGGTGCGGTAGGCGGAGATGCCGACCACGGCGACGGTCCCCGGCAGGTATCTGGCCACCAACGCCGTCAACGTCTCCGCGCCTGCCCGTAGTTCGTCACGCGTCAGCTCGTCGGCGCGGGCGGTGGCGCGAGGGACGATGTTCGTCACGCCAAGCCCGTAGGTCAGCAGTTCGTCCTGTTCCGACGGATGAAGCTGACGCGGAGTGAACCCGGACTGATGCAGGGCGGGCCAGAACCTGTTGCCAGGACGGGCGAAGTGATGTCCGGTCGCCGCGGAGTAGAGGCCGGGGTTGATACCGCAGAACAACACGGAAAGGCCAGGCGCGACCACGTCCGGCAGGGTCTTCGCGTGTGCGGCGGCCAACTCGGCCGCGGTGGGATTTGGCACGTCAGGGCAGTTTACGGTCACCAGTCGGCCGCGCGTGCCATGAGCAGGTCCCGGGCACGCACGATGTGCGGTTCGGCGAACGCGCCGGTGCGGACCGCGAGATAGATGGTGTTGGTCGGCAGCTCACCCCGAATGATCACCTCGCGCAGCTCACCCGTCGCGAGCTCGTTCTCGCACAGGTATCTCGGCAACACGGTCACGCCTGCGCCGGCGAGGGTCGCGGTCAGCACGGCCCGCAGGTCGGGCACCACGACGACCGCGTTGCCGGGCGGCGGCGTCTTGTACACGGTCTGCCAGTAGCGGCGAATGAGCGGAAGGTCCTCGGCGTACGCCACCCAGGGAGCGTCGCCGAGTACGCCGGACGTGTCCGGGTAGTACCAGCGCTCCGCCGCGACGATGGTGAGTTCCTCGACGTGCAGCGGCGCGAAGACGATGCCGCGACCACGTGGACGTACCGAGGAGATCACCAGGTCCAGCCCGCCCTTGGCCAACTCGTCGAGCAGGTCCTCCGGCGCGCCGAAGGTGGCTCGCAGCGCGGTGTCCGGCAGTTCGACCAGAGCCGGCACCACCTTCAGGCTCATGAACTCGGCGGGGCCACCGACGTGCAGCGCGACCTTGCCGCCCACGAAGTCGCCGACGGCGGCGACCAGGTCGTCGAGCGGGCCGGCGAGCCTGCGGGCGAGGTCCTCCCCCGCCGCGGTGGTCGTGACACCACGTGCGTGCCGGTGGAACAGCGGTTTCTTGACGGTCTTCTCCAGGGCCTTCAGCTGGGCGGTGACGGCGGGCTGCGACAGGCCGAGGAGTTGCGCCGCGGCCGTCACGGAGCCGGCGCGGTGCACGGCCAGGAAGGTTCTGAGCAGGTCGAGTGAAGTCATCAGGAAACTGATAGTAAGCCACACACGTCCTATTGGCGACAGATACCTCCTTCATGGCAACCTGTCCTCATGAAAGCAATTCTGCTGGCCCTGACCAGCCACGATGACCTGGGCGGCGGTCGCCCGACCGGTTTCCACGTGCCGGAGGCCGCGCATCCCTGGCGCGTCTTTCGCGACGCGGGCTTCGCCGTCGACCTGGTGAGTGTCCGCGGCGGACGACCACCCATGGATGGCTTCGACGGGAAGGATCCGACGCAACATGAGTTCGCGCATCTCCCCGACCTCGCGGCGACGCGACGAGCCGCCGACGTCGACGCCGTCGGCTACGACGGGATCTTCTACGTCGGTGGTCACGGCACCATGTGGGACTTTCCGAACGACGCCGATCTCGCGCGCCTGGGTCGCGACATCTACGAGGCGGACGGCGTGGTCGCGGCCGTGTGCCATGGCTTATCCGCGCTGGTCAACCTGACCTTGTCGAACGGCTCGTACCTGGTCGAGGGCAAGGAGGTCTCGGCCTTCACGAACGCCGAGGAGGACGCGGTTCACCTGGGCGATGTGGTGCCGTTCCGACTACAGACCGCGCTGGAGGACCGCGGCGCCAAGCACGTGGCCGCGCCGAACTTCGAGTGTCAGGTGTCGGTATCCGAGCGCCTGGTCACGGGACAGAACCCGGCGAGTGCGACACGAGCGGCAGAGGAGGTGGTGCGCCTGATGACCAAGGCAAACGGCTAGCCACCTTCGCGCGCTGGTCTTGTAGACGAGGTCGGATCTGTTGCCGCCTGTCCATATGAAGCTGTCGGGCGAACGGGTTCTGGTGATGTGCCGGCTCGGCGGCAAGCCCGTACGGACGGCCATCGGCACCGTGGTGGGCGAGCGGCGGGGTGCTCGCGCGGGCGTTGCTGGACTCTGTATTGCCGCAAGTGCTGCTGCAGGGCGTGTTCCACGCCGATCCGCGTCCGGGGAACGTGTTGCTGCTCGCCGACGGTCAGCTCAGTCTTCTGGACTTCGGCTCGGTTTCTGGGCTTCGGGTCGGTGGGCAGGGTGGACGCCGAGTTGCGTGGAGGGCTGCGGAACGTGCTCGCGGCCGTCGACCGGGTTCGCCGGCCGGGCTGTGGGACGGATTGCTGAAGATCGTGGACCGGCCGGACTAGATCGACGAACAGCGGTTGGAGCGGGCGCGGTCGCGTTGATGGCCAAGCTCGTCTCGCAGGCGCAGCGCCTCGGCACCTTCACCTATCTGTTCCCGGGTCGTGGCGGAGTTCCGGCTGACGGTTCCGCCTGCGATCGTCGCGGTGTTCCGGGCGCTCGCGACGATGGAGGGCGCGTGCGTTCTGTCGCTGGGTTCAACATCCTGGTGAAGTCCCGTGGGTCGACGGTTCCGCGGGTTCCGCGGGTCCGAGGGCTCTGGGGGTCCGAGGGCTCTGGGGGTTCCGTGGCGGCTCGTCGGCGAGCGCATGCAGCCGAACTCCCTGCGGCACGCGGCTGCGGAGGAGCGGATGCCTCTTCCCCCGTGCGCCTCGGCGGCTTGACAGTGCGACGTCCGCGCTGGCGCGGTGTCGGTCGACGTGCGGCCCTGCGGCCTGCCAGGCACGACCTTTGGCGGGTCAACGGCAGCGCACGACGGCGGATGCGGCGGATGCGGCTGACCATGGCCTGGAGTAGGTGGCTGAAGGTCACTGAGATGTCACTGATAGCTAAGGGAGTGTCGCTGCGACCCGAAGGGTGTGTCGAGGAGCACACTTTTCGAGAAGGAACTTTGGATCGGGAGGTTTGAACGTGATTAGGGGGGTTATTCCCCGAATCTCGCCGGGTGGTGTGTCCGGCGACGCTGCATGGTGACTTGCTGAGGAGGTCCCCAGTGGACTCACGGGGCATCTGCTCCGCATGGGTGGTCTGTGCGACCCGCATGGGGTCGACACATCGGCTTGCGACATACGGGATGATGGTGTGGTGAGTTCAGAGCCGTTCCAAGACGCTGGTCCTGTCCAGCCCGCCTCGCCGGGACTGTCCGTTCTGGTGGAACCGCACGGCGCTGCCGTCGTGCTGAACGTGGCTGGGGAGATCGACCTGGCCACGGCTCCCCAGCTCGGGGAGTCCATCAATGCCGCCATGGAACAGCGGCCCGAGACACTGGTCGTCGACCTGAGTGACGTCGACTTCCTCGCGTCCGCCGGCATGGCGGTCCTGATCGGCTGCCATCAGCAGGCCCAGGGCAACCTCCGGTTCCGGATCGTCGCCACTGGTAGTGCCACGTTCCGGCCGATGGAACTGACCGGGATGACAGAAGAGATCTCGATCTACCACACTCGCGATGAGGCACTGGCCGCCGACTGAATGACCAAGCCGGTCGTGCGAGTGGTGACCGGGGGCTGAAAGTTGGGAGCTTCGGCCGTGAACCTGGGGCAGCAGGACCTGGACAGCGTCCCGGAGGGGGACCTGCACTTCAGGGTTCCTGCTGTGCCCAGCCGGCTCGCCGGCTTGCGGCATGCGCTCGCCGAGTGGGCCACGCGGATCGGGTTGCCGGAGGAGGACACCGAGGCGCTCGTGCTCGCGAGCTACGAGGCGATGGCGAACTCCGTTGAACACGCATACCACGACCAGACACAAGGCCTGCTGGATCTCAAGGCGCGGCTGGACGGCGCGCAGTCGCGCGTCGTCGTCACCGTGACCGACTACGGGCAGTGGAAGCCACCACAGCTGAGTGGTGGGCTGCGGGGACGCGGCCTGTCGCTCATCCAGGGGCTTACGAACACCTCGACGATCACACCGACTGCCGGTGGCACCACGGTGACGATGTTCTGGCCGTTGCCCGCTGCCGAGAAGTAGCCGGCTCCTCGGCGGAGTTCGGACGCCCAGGTTCGGTGACGACCATCCACACGGGTAGGCCAATTGCCTCCGACCTAGACCGGGCAGCAGCAGGGACCGAGACCTTTGGAAGAAGGCACCGCGCCGTAATGTCCACTGTGGACTTTCCTGTGAACGGCGGCCGTGGCGGTATGTCCGTGTGCAATACCCGGTGACGGCTGGGGCACAATCGACGGGTGCGGGCTGAGCGGCTGGTGGCGTTGCTGTTCCTGTTGCAGCAGCGGAAGCGGGCGACCGCCGCCGAGTTGGCGGCGGCACTCGAGGTGTCCGAGCGGACCGTGTACCGGGACGTCGAGGCGTTGCTCGCCGCCGGTGTGCCACTGTGGACCGAGCAGGGGCGGGCCGGTGGCATCCGGCTGCTCGACGGGTGGCGTTCGCGGCTGGACGGGTTGACCGGTCGGGAAGCCGCGGCGATCTTCGCGATGCCGTCGCTGCTGGCGGACGTGGGATTGGGGTCGGCGTTGTCGGCCGCGCATGCGAAGGTGCTGGCTGGGCTGCCGGCGGAACTGCGGGAGTACGCGTCGCGGGTCGCTTCGCTGTTCCACCTCGACGCGCCTGGGTGGTTCCAGCAGGCGGAGTCGGCGTCGCAGTTGACGGTCGTCGCCGAGGCTGTGGCGGGGTCTCGGCGGCTGCGGATGGAGTACCAGCGTGGGTCGACGGTGGTGACGCGGGAGCTGGATCCGTTGGGGCTGGTGGTGAAGGCGGGGGTCTGGTACCTGGTCGGGCGGGTCGGCGACGACATCCGGACGTACCGCGTGGCCCGGGTCGTGTCAGCCGAGGTGTTGGCCGATTCCTTTGACAGACCGGCGGATTTCGTGTTGCCGGCCTGGTGGGACGAGGCTTCGGCACGGTTCGAGCAGTCGCTGTTGCGAGAGACGGTGCGGCTGCGGTTGAGCCGGCAGGCATTGAAGTTGCTACGGAGCGTGACCGATCCTGACGCGGCGGCGATGGCCGTCGCCACTGCGGGACCCCCGGACGGGGACGGGTGGCGGGAGGTGTCGCTGGAGGTGGAGAGCCTTCCGGTGGCGGCCACCCAACTGCTGTCGCTGGGGGTCGGCGTCGAGGTGGTGGCCCCGGAGGCGTTGCGAACCGCGCTCGCCGAGCTGGGGTTGGCGATCGCGGCTCGCAACACACCGGTCGAGGACCGGCAACGGAGAGACGCTCCGATGGGGCCTGCGTGACGGTCACGTGGAGTGACCTCGCCCACTGATCGGCTGGGAGCGCGGGACACGGCAGCTGGCACGAACGCGCACGCAACGCCTGACGCGTGGGCTGGCACGCCGTCGGCCACGACATAGGAATCGCGCAAAAGCCAGGGCGGGCGAGGTTGCGACCCCTGGCACGAAAGAGCCCACAACACCTGATACGTGGGCTCGACACCCCGTCGGCCACGACATAGGAATCGCGCAAAGCCGGGGCGGGCGAGGTTGCGGCACCTCATGGCGCAAGCGGCGCCGGGCCCCGGGCGGCTAGAACGCCGTGGGCCGCGGCATGAGAAGCCGAGCGGAACTGCGGCATGCGAAGTCGAGCGAAACTGTGGCATGAGAAGCCGAGGGAACTGCGGCATGCGAAGTTGAGTGGAACTGCGGCATGAGAACGCGAGCGGGACTGCCGGGTGGTTGGGTAAGCAGTGCCCTGCGTGACCTGGGGGTCAGCGGTAGCCGGTTGCGTCGGCTGGTTTGCCCTTGCTCTCCACCTCTTCGATGTAGCGCCAGGCGTCTGGGCGGCTGCCGTCCTCGTCGGTGAAGTCGTATATCTTTGCCAGTTGGCCTGATGACAGGGACTGGCCGTTCCATCTCGACACATCTGGGTCCGCCGCCAACGCGGACGCGGCTCGGCCCACGAATGTCGGAGACTCGGAGATCACGAAATGGGGCACCCTGGACGTTGCCTCCCGCCAGTTTTCCTCTGTTACACCGAAGGCTTCCAGCATTGCCTCCGAGCGGAGCCAGCCCGGGGTCAGTGCTACCGCGGTGCAACCGTACGGCTTCAGCTCTTCGGAATGGCCCAGTGCCATTCGCTGGACGGAGGTCTTCACCAGGTCGTAGAAGAAGCCCGCATCGGCTCGGTACCGGGCGTTGTGCTCGGCTGTGCCGTCGGTCATCTCCACTACCAGACCGCCCGGGTTGCGGATCAACAGCGGTAGTGCGTAATGGCTGGTGATCGCGTGGGTTTCCACTCCCAGCCTCAGCATTCGCAGGCCGCCCTCCAGGGAGTGTTCCCACATTTTCTTTCCGAACGTCAAGTACACGTCGCCGCCCCAGATGTCGTTTACCAGAACATCCAGGCGGCCTTGTTCTTCGTCTATTCTCTCGATCAGGGACTTCACCTGGGGTGGGTCCAGGTGATCTGCTCGGACCGCTATTCCCTGCCCGCCCGCCGCCGTTACCAGGTCCGCCGTCTCCTCGATTGTTTCCGGGCGGTTCATTTCTGAGCGTTCCGCTCTCGTGGTCCGCCCTGTCGCGTACACCGTCGCGCCTCGGCGGCCCAGCTCCACCGCTATGGCCCTCCCCGCCGCCCTTGACGCGCCCGCCACCAACGCCACCTTGCCCTTGAGGTCATCCATGGCTTCTACCGTGCCGCCCAAACCTGACAACCGCTGACAAGGTTTCGTCTGGGGTCACCCTTCGTCACCCCGATCGGCCATTTGGGTAGACAACCAGCGTGACCGCGTTCTCGCTCTGAGTTCGATCTAGTGTCGGTGGTGGTGGGTCGTGCGCGTTCGGCGTACGGCCTGTCCCACGTCGGAGGCAAGGGCGGCATGAATGCGGCAGGTGGGGTTTCGCGACGTACTCGCGGTGCGTGAGTCTCGCGCGCCCCGGGCCGGGAACCCGCCCTCCGTCGCCGGTGACGGGTTTGCTGGGGTCGGGCTCGCCATCCTCTTCGACGCCGGCTCCGTCGGGTGGACCGCGGTCACACACCAACCTGGTCGCGGTTGGGGCGCCGCTCGTTGTCTGCCTCCACCCGGCACTCGTCGTGGTCGTGTTGCTCTGGATGACCTCCGGGGCCCGCGCCACGGCATACTTGATTCTCGCGCAGGCGGCATTCGTGCTCGGCGTGCCCGACCTCCGTCGGGGTGCCGCGTCGGGGATCGCCGACGCGGCCGATCCTGTCCTCGCGGTCGCAACCGGAGGTGTTGCCGGCGTGGTGTTCACCGGGATGTTCAGTTCGTCGTGGCTTCGCGCCCGGACCCGGCAGGGGCGGTCCGCCCAGGCGGCCGGGCGCGAGACCGACGATAAGGGTGATGTCACCAGTCACGGTTCATCATCACAGGCACCTCCTCAAGCAGGGACTGCCAAGCACGACGTTGACGGTGCGGGCCTGGCCAACGCGGATCACGTAACGGCCGCGGGCCAGGAGGAGGGGCTCACCAGTCGCGGTTCATCATCTGAGGCACCTCCTCCCGAGGGGACTGCCGCCGAGCACGGCAACGGGGGCGCTGACCAGGTCATTTTCGCCCAATCGGCCCAACCAGCATCCCTGTCGACCTCTGAGCGGTCCAGGGCACCTCGTCGCTGGGCGCTATGGGGCGAGTCGCGACGGGTGCTCGTATTCATCCTGTTCGTGGAGTTCGCCGCTGTCGCGTTGACCGCACTACTGGCCTCCGCGAGCACCGTCGACGGCGACACCCTCGTGACGCTGGGCGTCATCATCGGCCTCGGCGTCGCGATGGGCGAGGCGACCCGGCACGTCGAACGAGTGCGACGGCGGTTCACCGACACCCCGCACGTCAACCTGACCTCGGTGTGGACGTTCTCGGCGTCACTCGTGCTGCCACCGACGCTCACCCCGATCGTGATCGTGGCGCTCTACGTGCACCTGTTCTGGCGCAGCTGGTACCGGGTACGCAGCGTGCACCCGTACCGGCTGGTGTTCACCGCGTCGACGGTCACCCTCGCGGCGTTCGTCGCGTGGACGATCCGGCACCTGCTCGCCCCGGCCGACGTCGCCGACTGGCGGACGCCGGGCGCGGTGCTCGCGATCGCGGTCGCGTTGGTCGCCTACTCGGCGACGAACTCCGGCCTGGTCGCGTGCGCGATCACCCTCCACGAGCGCGAGTGGGACACCCGCCGCGCGCTCGGCACGTTCAAGGAGTCCGCGCTCGAGTACGGCACGCTCGGGCTCGGCGCTATCACCGCGCTGCTGCTCAGCTTCAGCCCCGCATGGGCGGTCATGATCGTGCCGGCGCTGCTCGTGCTGCACAACAGCGTGCTGATGCGGCAGCTGGAGGAGGCCGCGTCGACCGACCAGAAGACCGGGCTCACCAACGCGACCGCCTGGACGAACCTCGCGAGCGCGGAGATCCAGCGGGCGGCACGTGACGGCACGAAGGTCGGCGTGCTGATGATCGACCTCGACCACTTCAAACAGGTGAACGACCTCCACGGCCATCTGGTCGGCGATCGCGTGCTCCAGGCGGTCGCCGACGTGCTGATGACCTCCGCGCGCCGCTACGACGTGGTCGGACGCTGGGGTGGTGAGGAGTTCGTCGTCCTGTGCCCGGAAGTGACGAAGGACACGCTGCGCTCGATCGCGGAGCGGATCCGGGGCCAGGTGCGGGACCTGCGGGTGACCGCGGAGAACGCGGTCGTCGAGGGACTGACCGTGTCCATCGGCATCGCGCTGTACCCGGAGTTCGGGCCGGAGCTGCAGGACGTGCTACTGGCGGCGGACGACGCGTTGTTCGTGGCCAAGGACTCGGGCCGCAACCAGGTGCAGACGATCGTGGCGGCGATCAGCGACCTGAACGGCCGATAGCTAACGCTCGGACTGTGCCGCCAGGTAGGCGGCACGGGCCTCGGACAGGGTGCCGCGGTTGTCCTCCGCCCACTTCGCGAGTGGGAGGAGGGCCCGCAGCAGCGAGCGGCCCATCGGGGTGAGCTGGTACCAGGTCGAGCCGAAGCGGCTCGGGCGTTCGATCTTGACGACCAGGCCGTCGCGTTGCATGCGGTGCAACGTGTCGGTGAGCACCTTCTGTCTCAGTGGTCTCTCGTGGGTCACCCATCCGAGTCGCTCTTCGGTGTTGTTGATGTGTTCGAGCAACTTTGAGTAGGTCATGGGGCGGGCGGTGAGCGACGCCAGGACAGCGGTCACCCACTGACCGGACAGCACGCCCATGGCCTCGTGTATGCCGTGCCGATATGGCAGGCCTTCGTCAGCCATCGTTTCTCCACGCCTCGACGCCCCTGCGGATCTCAAGTGTGCCCGATCGGCGACGTTCCGTGTTCCCCCGGCCACGTTAGGCCAAACGAGTGAACAGATCTCAACATAATCGCAGGTCGAGACGACACACCTGAAGGTCGGCGGGCTACGCACCTTGCAGTGCGCCGGGTGTTCCCCTGTACGAAAGACCTGACCGCGGCAACTTCGGCTGCGGGTCGGGGAGCCGGGACGGCGGTGGCGCCAGACAATCCGAGCCGTGGGTGACCATCCTCATCCACGTTTGTCGGAGCCACCGCCGGCCTGCATTCCTTGGCCGCCTGAGCCGCCCCTCAGGCGGCCACCGTCTTTCAGTCGAAGTTCAGCAACCCCAGTTGCGTCACGGCGTCGGCGGCGAGGAAGAACCCCACGATTCCCAGGATCCAGCCCGTCGCGCCGACGGCGTGCTTGGCGAACCAGCCGTTCACCCTGGTGAGCAACGGTGTCACCCGGTCGGAGAGCGTGCGCCGCAGGACGAGCAGGGCGAGTGCGGGCAGGACCATGACCAGGCAGTACCCGGCCAGCACCGCGGCGGTGGTCGCCAGGCTGTACCCGGTGCCGGCCAGCAGGGCGATGGCGCCGAGGTACGGGAACATGGTCGCGGCCTCCAGCAGGCCCGCCGTCAACGCCAGCACCACGAGCGAACGCGGCGACGAGGCCGCCTTGTGGACGCGTTCCGTCCATTTCCTGCCCTGCTGCTGGCTGTCGTCGGGACGCCGCTTCGGGTCGAGCCGGAAGCTGAGCCCGAACAGCAGGACGCCGGCGGCCAGCTCGAGCCAGTACCCCGTCTCGCCGAGGGACGACGCGACGCCCTCCAACAGCGGGCCCGCGCCGAGCGCGATGACGAAGCCGAGCGCGAGGTAGAACACCGCGATCGTGGCGAGGTAGCCGACGAGTGGCGCCGCGCTCAGTCGCCCAGGCCGTAACAGCAGCAGGACCGGCACGAACAGGGTGCCGATGCTGGTGCTGTCGAGCAGGGCGAGGACAGCCAGCGACAGGAGCAGCGTCACGCGGTGAAGTTACAGGGCCGGCGCGACCTTCTCCGCGACAAGCTCGAACGAGTGGGCACGGTCTTCCAGGTCGTAGACCATGGTCGTGAGCATCAGCTCGTTCGCGCCCGTGCGGGACAGCAGGTTCTTGAGCTGCCGCTCGACGGTCTCCGGCGACCCGACGGCCTGGTCACGCCACCGGTCCTCGACGAACACCTTCTCGACCTCGTTGTACGGGTACTCGGCGGCCTCCTCCGGCGGCACGAGCGCCTCGGGCTTGCCCGTCCGCAGCTTGAGGAACGCCAGCGCGGACGGCCCGGCCAGCCAGTGCGCCCGCTCGTCGGTGTCCGCGCAGATCACGTTCACGGCGACCTTCGCGTACGGCTCGGACAGCCAGCGCGACGGCTGGAAGCTCTCCCGGTACAGCTGCAGCGCCGGCACGGTGTTGGTGGAGCTGAAGTGGTGCGCGAACGAGAACGGCAGGCCCAGCATGCCGGCGAGCTGAGCGGAGAAGCCGCTGGAGCCGAGCAGCCAGATGGCCGGCTCGTTGCCCTTGCCCGGCACCGCCTGGATGAGGTCGTCGTCGCCCTGGAAGTAGCCGATGAGGTCGCCCAGCTCCTGCGGGAAGTTCTCCGCGGACAGGCCGGCCATCGTGCGGCGCAGCGCGAGGGCCGTCCGCTGGTCGGTGCCTGGCGCGCGGCCGATGCCCAGGTCGATGCGGTCCGGGTGGAGGGCCTCGAGCGTGCCGAACTGCTCGGCCACGACCAGTGGCGCGTGGTTGGGCAGCATCACACCGCCGGAGCCCACCCGGATGGTGGACGTCGACGCCGCGAGGTGCGCGATGAGCACGGCCGGTGACGAGCTGGCGATGGAGGGCATGTTGTGGTGCTCGGCGACCCAGATGCGGCGATAGCCCAGGGCCTCGACCCGTCTGGCCAGCTCCGTGGTGTTGCGCAACGCGTCGGTGGCGGTGGCGTCGCGGGCGGCCGGGGCGAGTTCGAGCACGGAAAGCGGGGTCACGCAGTCAAGTAACCTCGCCGGGCGGTGGTTTCTTCCCGTTTACGGTTGTGCCCGTGTACGACTCACATGGCCTCGTGTTCCTCGTGCTCGTCGTCGCCGCGATCCTCGTCGCGACGGCTCTCGCCAGGCGGGCCGGGCTGCCGCTGCCCATCGTGCTGCTGGTCGCGGGCGTGCTGCTGAGCCTCACGCCGGCGCTGCGGGACTTCCATCTCGCCCCCGAGGTGGTCATCCTGCTGTTCCTGCCGGCGCTGCTGTACTGGGAGGCGTTGACCACGTCGCTGAGCGACATCCGCGCCAACCTGCGGGTCGTGGTGCTGGCGTCGGTGGTGCTGGTGCTGTGCACGGTGCTGACAGTGGCCTGGGTCGGGCACGCGATGGGGCTGCCGTGGCCGGTCGCGTTCGTGCTCGGCGCGGTGGTGGCGCCGACCGACGCGACGGCGGTGGCGGCGGTGGCCGGGCGGCTCGCGCACCGGCAGCTGACGATCCTGCGCGCGGAGAGCCTGGTCAACGACGGGACAGCGCTGGTGGTGTTCGCGATCGCGGTGGCCGTCGCGACCGGGGAGCGGGAGCTGACGTGGTACGGGCCGCTGGGCGACTTCGCGCTGTCGTACCTGGGCGGCGCGGCGGTCGGGCTGGCGGTCGCGTGGATGCGGCGGGCGGCGCACCGGCTGATGCAGGGGGTGACGGTGGCGGAGTCGGGGCTGAGCGTGCTGACGCCGTTCCTGGCGTTCCTGCTGGCGGAGGAGATCCACGCGTCGGGGGTGCTCGCGGTGGTGGTCGCGGGGCTGACGCTGAGCCAGTACGGGCCGCGGGTGATCACGGCGCGGACGCGGCTGCAGACGTACGGGTTCTGGCAGGTCACGACGTTCCTGCTGAACGGCGCGCTGTTCGTGCTGGTGGGGCTGCAGCTGAACGGCGCGATCCGGGATGTGGGCGGGGCGCTGTCGCACGCGGTGTGGATGGCGCTGGCCGTGGCGGGGACGGTGATCGTGACGCGGCTGGTCTGGAGTTACACGACGCCGTACGTGATTCGGGCGCTCGACCGGCGGCCGGCGCAGCGGGCGCGGCGGGTGGGGGCGCGGGCGCGGCTGCCGATCGCGTGGTCGGGGTTTCGCGGCGCGGTGTCGCTGGCGGCGGCGTTGGCCGTGCCCGCCTCGGTCTCGCACCGCAACGAGCTGATCATCGTGACGTTCGGGGTGATCCTGGTGACGCTGGTCGTGCAGGGGTTGACGCTGCCGGCGGTGCTGCGGTGGGCGCGGCTGCCGGCGGACCAGCGGTTGGAGGAGGAGTACGCCCTCGCGACGCGGCGGTCGGTGGAGGCGGGGTTGCTGGCGCTGCCGGAGGTGGCCGCGCGGTTGGGGGTGTCGGCGGTGGCGGCGGACCGGCTGGCGGCGGACTACCAGGCGAAACTGTCGCGGTTGTCGGGCGAGACGGCCGCGGATGCGGACGAGCCGGATGAGCGGGTGGAGATGGACTCGCTGCGGGACGCCCTGTTGCCGGTGAAGCGGGCGGCCGTGGTGCGGTTGCGTGACGAGCACATCATCAGCGACGCGGTCCTGCTGCGGCTCCAGGCGGTGCTCGACGCGGAGGAGTACCGAAACAACCCACCGACCACGATCGAGTAACCGCCGGACACGATCGGGTGAAGCTTGCACGAATGGGACTTTCGTCCGCCAGGGGGTCCCCCGGTTTCAACGCTACCGGGGAGCACTGACATTTCGTCTGGTTGGCGCTGTCAGGCCGTGCCTGGGCGCGGTTATCGTCTGCGCGCTGGTTGCGCACCCAATGGAGGGCCCGCTGATGTCAGTCCGTCGTCTTGCGGTCGTGTTGTTGGCTTCGTTCGTCGCCGCCGGGATGGCCGCCGTGCCGGCCGGTGCGGACCGGGGACCGCAGGCCCGCCATTCCCTGCGGGGACCGGTCACCGACGAGAACTTCTACTTCGTGATGGCCGACCGGTTCGAGAACGGGGACACGGCAAACGACCGGGGTGGGCTGCCCGACGACCCGCTCGTCTCCGGGTTCGATCCCACCAGGAAGGGGTTCTACAACGGCGGGGACCTCAAGGGGCTGCGCAACCGCCTCGACTACGTCCAGGGACTCGGGACCACGTCCATCTGGCTCACGCCCAGTTTCAAGAACAAGGCCGTGCAGCTCGAGGACGGGCCCTCCGCCGGCTACCACGGCTACTGGATCACGGACTTCACCCAGATCGACCCGCACCTCGGGACCAACGACGACCTCGCGGCACTGGTCAAGGACGCGCACCGTCGTGGGATGAAGGTCTACTTCGACATCATCACCAACCACACCGCCGACGTCATCGGTTACACCCAGGGGGCGCGGCGGCCCTACGTCACCAAGGACGTCTCTCCCTACCGGTCCAACGGGCGGGTCTTCGACGATCGCGACTACGCCGGCGGCAGGTCCTTCCCGGCGCTCGACCCCGCCACCTCCTTCCCGTACACCCCCGTCCTCGACCCGGCGGAGCAGAACCTCAAGGTTCCGGCCTGGCTCAACGACGTCACGCTCTACCACAACCGCGGCGACACGACCTTCACCGGCGAGGACTCCCAGTACGGCGACTTCTTCGGGCTCGACGACCTGTTCACCGAGAACCCCCGCGTCGTCGACGGGATGGTCGACATCTACGAGAAGTGGATCGCCGACTTCGGCATCGACGGCTTCCGGATCGACACCATGAAGCACGTCGACGACGAGTTCTGGCGGCAGTTCGGCCCGCGCATCCTCAAGTTCGCCGCCGCGCACGGCAAGCGCGACTTCTTCATGTTCGGCGAGGTCTTCGACACCACCAGGAGCTACACCTCGCACTTCACGACCACCGACGGGATGCAGTCCGTCCTCGACTTCCCGTTCCAGGCCGCGGCGCGCCAGTTCGCCTCCGGCGGGGGACCCACCGACGCGCTGGCGTCCTTCTTCGCCGACGACGACTGGTACACCGACGCCGACTCGAACGTCTACGAGTTACCGACGTTCCTCGGCAACCACGACATGGGCCGGTTCGGCGGGTTCGTCGTCGCGGACAACCCCGGGGCCGGGGACGCCGAGTGGGTGCGGCGGGACCGGCTCGGGCACGAGCTCATGTACTTCTCGCGCGGCAACCCCGTCATCTACTACGGCGACGAGCAGGGGTTCACCGGGCCGGGCGGTGACCAGGACGCGCGGCAGACGCTCTTCGCCTCGCGGGTGCCGGAGTACCTGGACGACGACCTGCTCGGCACCGGCTCGACCCACGCGGTCGCGAACTTCAACCCGCGGCATCCGCTCTACCAGGCCATTTCCTCGCTCGCGTCGGTGACAGAGCGGCATCCGGCCCTGCGGGACGGCGTGCAGCAGAGCCGGCTCTCGTCGCCGTCCGCAGGCGTGTACGCGTTCTCGCGGATCGACCGGTCGCAACAGCGCGAGTATGTGGTGGCGCTCAACAACAGCGAGGCGTCGGCGACCGCCTCGGTGCCCACCTACACCAGCAACCGTTCCTACGGCAGGGTTTACGGTGCCGGGCCGGGCCGGCTGACCTCCGGGCGGGGCGGGAGGCTGACCGTCACCGTGCCGGCACTGTCCACTGTGGTCTACGCACTCGACGGGCGGATCCCGCGGTCACCCAGCGCACCGGCGATCTCCCTCGCCGCGCCGGTGCCCACGCAGCAGGGGCGGGTCGAGGTCGACGCGTCCGTCGCCGGTTCCTCGCTGTACGAGGTTTCCTTCGAGGCCAGGGTGAACGGGCGGTGGCAGTCCATCGGCACGGACGACAACGCGCCGTACCGGGTGTTCCACGACGTGTCCACCCTGGCTCCTGGCACGCCGGTCGAGTACCGCGCGGTGGTGCTGGACAACGGGAACCACACGCGGTCGAGCAACACGGTCCGCGGCCGGGTGCCCCAGCCCCGCCTGACGATCGAGGCGCCCGCCGAGGGTGGCGGCATCCGTGGGACGGTCGAGGTACGGGCCACCGCCGACCCGGAGAAGTCGTCGAACGTCGTGTCGTTCGAGCGGAGTGTGGGCGGCGGGCCGTGGACGTTCATCGGCCGCGACGACACCTCGCCCGCGTACACGGTGTTCGACGACCTCGGCGCGTTGAACCTGGCGCCGGGGACCACGGTCGCGTACCGGGCCTCGCTCGGTGGGGCGCGGTCCGAGGTGAGGACCGTCCGGTACGCCGGTCCCCCGCTCGAGGTCACCGAGCTGAGGTACTTCCGGCCGGCGGGTGACTACGGGCAGTGGGGCCTGCACCTGTGGGGCGACGCGGTCGACCCCGCGGTGCTCGCGCAGGTCGCGTGGGACAAGCCGTGGCCGCTGGCGCGGGTGGAGAACGGTTGGGCGGTCTACGAGATCCCGCTCGCCGACGACACCAGGCCGGTGAACTTCATCATGCATCTGCCCAGCGGTGACGCGGTGCCGGACACGCGCGAGCCCGGCGGCGACCGGTCGTTCCTGCCGATCGATCACCCGACCGTGTGGCTCAAACAGGGTGATCCGACGGTCTACCCGAGCCAACCGGCCACCTGACAGAAACCGAGGGGCCCGCGACCGGTGTGGTCGCGGGCCCTTCCCCCGTTACGGACGAGAACGCGTGCCCCTCGCGACGTCGGACGTCGTGAGGGCCCTTCAGGCGGCCCGGGAGTCGCCCGTCTCGTCGTGGTGGGTGGCGTGGTTGGCGCGGTACCTGCGCCACCAGGACGGGTGTGCCTGCTGTGCCGCGCGGCGCTGCTCGGGCGTCGTGCGCCGGTCACCCAGGGCACGCTCGACTCGGTAGTCCATCTCCGCCTGCAGGATCTCGGGTGCCCAGTTCATCTTGCTCTCCTCGTCCGGTCTTCTGTGCTGACACAGAGAAGACTCGTCCTGAGGTGGGCACCCCGGCATCGGCAGATCACCTACGACCCGGCCTTACGCCGCGGGTAAGGGGGCGGCTGAGGTGCCTTACCCGAGGAAGAAGTCCCTCAGTACCGGCGCCAGTGCCTTCGCCTTCACGATGTGCGTCTGGCCGGGGATCGTCCGGTGGGTGGCGTTCGGCAGCACCACGGCGAGCGCGGCCGCGCCGTTGCGCATGTACTCGGGACTCCTGCCGCCGTCCGCCACGAGCGTCGGCATCGTCGTGGTCGTCCAGCGGTCGGGCGGCAGCGGCCTGCCCTGCCGCAGGCCTTCCAACAGCACGAGGTCGTTGGGCAGCGTGTGTGCCACGCCCTTCAGCTTCTTCCACACGGGGAACAGCTTCATCATCGCGACGATCGCGCCCGGGACGTCGACCGACCGCATGAACGCCGCCACCGCGTCGCCTCGGCGGTCCTCCGCCACCAGCCGCCGCATGTCGGCCAGCGCGGCCTCCGGGGCCGGCGCGTGGGTGCCGTCGACGATCAGCGGCGGCTCGTACATCGCCAGTCTCGTCGCGCCCACGCCCTTGTCGGCGGCCTCCAGCGCCAGCACCGCGCCGGACGACGCGCCGAACACGTACGCCGTGCCGCCGGCCTCCTTGACCAGCGCCTCGACGTCCTCGATCTCGCGGGCCGGCGACTCGACATCAGAATGGTCGCTCCGCGAGCTCCGCTCCGAAGGCGAGTCGCCACGGCCACGGCGGTCGTAGGCGAACACGGTGAAGTCGGCGGCCAGCTCCGCCGCGAGCGGGCGGGACGGGCCGGAGTCGCGGTAGCACATCGCACCGTCGACGATGACCAGCGGCGGACCGTCGCCGGTGACCTCGTAGGCGATCCTCGTGCCGTCTGCGGAGACAACGGTGCTCATGTCAGGTCCTCTGTGTTCAGCCAGGCCTGCCAGGCCTGTTCGGTGGTCTCGGTGGTCCCGGTCGTCTCGCCGAAGATGTGGTGGCACGCCATGACCGGGCCGCGGAAGCCGCGCAGGAACCGGTACAGCGCGTCGTCGGTGCGGATGCCGACGGTGTCGTCGTTCTCGAAGTAGACGGTGCCGTCGATCCCGGGCAGTCCCTTGGGCGCGAACCGCACCCGGTCGCCGTCGCGGCCGATGGCGGTCATCAGCCTGCCCCTGGTGCGCGGCCAGTCGGTGATCGACGGGCCGAACGCGGTGACCGGCGTGGCGGTGCGGCCGGCGAAGTGGTCCAGGTAGGTGGCCAGGGTGTGGAAGAACATCGCGTGGCCCTTGGTCATCGCGTCGTACTCGTCGGCCCAGTCGTCGCCGGGCAGGAAGCCCGCCGCGGTGATGCGTAGGACGGTGCTGCCCCGGTCCCGGCCCTCGATGAGGAACTCGTAGGCGACCCGGTCGGTGCCGTAGGCGAGCCGGTGACCGGGTTCCCAGGCGGTCACCGGGTGCTCGGGGGTGTAGTCGCCGAACGCGGTGCGGATGGTCTGGCCCGGGTCGACGTCGTTGCGGCCCATGAACCAGGAGTCGATGCCGGGGCCGGTCGCGACGGCGTCCCAGACCTGGTCCGGCGTGGCGTCGACGTGCAGCTCGTCGACGGTCTCGAACTCATGCCCCATCGTTCGCCTCCCCGCCGGGGCTCGGGTGGATGGCGACGACGAGGCGGTGTGTGCGGCCGCCCGGCGCATGCTCGTCGTGGTAGCGACCGATGAGCGTGGCGACCTCCGCAGCGAGGTCCTCGGCGAAGGCGGCCCGGTGCCGTGCGCTGGCGAACCGGATCTCGCCGGCCATCGCGAACGTCGCGACGCGCTTCTTCGCCTTGTCGGCCCCGGTGACCAGGGCCCCGACGTCCCGGACGAGCCTTGCCGCGATGGCGAGGAGCCAGCGCGCGGACAGGCGGTCGGGCGAGCGGGCCGGGTCGGGGGCGACGTCGGCGAGCGCGGCGGGCGAGATGACGTACGAGGACGCCGTGGCCCGCAGCACCCGCTCGGTCATGTTGCCTTTGCGACGCTCCTCGACCAGCTCGACGAGGCCGTGCTTCTCCAGGGCGCGGAGGTGGTAGTTGACCTTCTGCCTCGGCAGGCCGACCCGCGCGGCAAGCGTGGCCGCCGAGCCGGGCTCGGTCAGTGCGGCGAGCAGCTTCGCCCGCATCGGATCAAGCGACACCCCGGCGACCGCCGGATCCTCGATAACCGCGACGTCGAACATGCGCACACAGTCCCACCGACAACATCTCTTGTCAAGACAGTCCATCTTGTCGGCGCGGCGCCCAAGCCCCAGGTCGCGAGTCCCGCGTTCAAACACCGCGAGTCCCGCACTCGGACACACCGAACTGCGGTTTCGTGCATCCCGGTCCGACCAAGATCGGCACGAAACCGCAGTTCGGTGTGCGCGGACGCGGGACTCGCTATGTGCGAACGCGGGACTCGCGGGGTGTCGGCTAGGTTCTCGGGGCATGGCGGGTAAGGGGACGCCGGCCACGGCGTTGCTGGTCAGGCAGAAGGTGGCGCATCGGGTGCACGAGTACACGCATGACCCTCGTTCGGACTCTTACGGGACTGAGGCGAGTGAGTTGCTCGGGCTGCCTGCCGAGCGGGTGTTCAAGACGCTTGTGGCGGAGGTTGACGGGCGGCTCACGGTCGGTGTCGTGCCGGTTGCCGGGCACCTCGACCTGAAGGCGCTGGCCGCGGCGGCGGGTGGCAAGAAGGCCAGGATGGCGGACGTGACCGCGGCCGAGCGCGCGACCGGGTACGTGGCCGGCGGTATCTCGCCGCTTGGTCACCGCAAACGTTTGCCAGTCGTGGTCGACAGCTCGGCGAACGCCTTCGAGACGATCTTCTGCAGTGCAGGGCGGCGTGGGCTGGAGATCGAGGTGGCGCCCGCGGACCTGATCGGGCTGGCGCAGGCGACGGTGGCCCCCATCGCCGGTTGACGACGCGGGCTCCCGGCTGACGATGCGGGCCCGACGGCTGGCGACGCAGGCTCGACAGTGACGATGCCGGCTCGACGGCTGGCGACGCAGGCTCGACAGTGACGATGCCGGCTCGGCGGTTGACGACGCGGGGCCGCCGGCTGACGATGCAGGCCCGCCGGCTGACGACGCGGGCTCGTCCGGTTGGCGATGCGGGGTTGGTGGACTTCGGCGAGGATGGGCGGATCCCACCTGAGGAGTCGTCTGATGAGATTCACGCTGTCCCGCCTGCTCGGCGTGGCCACCGCCGCGTATGGCGTCGCCGTGCTCGTGAAGCCGGCGCTGTTGCTCAAGCCGTCCGGGTTGCGCCATGGCGACCACGACCTGGACGCGGTCGTTCGTACCCTCGCCGCCCGGGATCTCGCCTCGGGCATCGCGATGGCGGTGGCGCCGTCGCGCAAGGCCATGCGGCTGGCGATCGGGGTGCGGGTCGCGTCGGACGTGGGTGACGCCGTGGTGCTGAGCCGAGCCCTGGCGGGTAGGCCGGAGCAGAAGAAGATCCTCGCGGTCGCGGGTGGTTGGGGCCTGGCGTGCGCGCTGTCGGCCCTCACGACACGCAAGTGACCACGACCGTTGCCGTGTTCACCCGTGACCTGCGGGTGCGCGACAACCCGATGCTGGCCGCCGCGGTCCGGGGCGCGGAGCACGTCGTGCCGCTGTTCGTGCGGGACAGGGCCGTCACCGCGTTCTCCCCGCGCCGCACGCGGTTCCTCGACGAGGCGCTGTCCGATCTGGACAGCTCACTGCGCGAGCGGGGCGGCCGGCTCGTGACCCGGGAGGGCGACCCGGTCGCCGAGGCGTGCAGGGTGGCGGCCGAGGTGTCCGCGACGCGGGTGCACATCGCCGGGGACTCCTCGCGGTACGCCCGGCGCCGCGAACAGGCGCTGGAAGACGCCCTGACCTGTGAGCTCGTCGTGCACGACGACGTGCACACCGTGGTACCGCCCGGCGCGATCACCCCGTCGGGCCGGGATCACTTCGCGGTGTTCGGCGCGTACCACCGGCAGTGGGTCGACTACGACCGGCGGGCACCGGCCAGCACGCCGAAACGCATCGCGCTCCCTCGCGTCGAGGCCGGCGACGTGCCGCCCGCACAGGGTGGCGGCGAGACCGCGGCCCGCCGGCGGATGACGTCGTGGCTGGCCACCGCCGCCGAGTCCTATGTGGACCAGCACGACATGATGGCCGTCGACGGCACGTCCAAGCTGTCGCAGTACCTGCACCTGGGCTGCCTTTCCGCGGCGGAGCTGGCACGGCGTGCGGAGCGGGCGCCGGAGTTCGTCCGCCAGCTCGCGTGGCGGGACTTCCACCACCAGGTGCTGGCCGCCCGGCCGGCCGTGGCACACGAGGACTACCGCCCCCGCGGCGACCGCTGGCTGGACGACGACCACGCGCTGGACGCCTGGAAGACAGGCGAGACCGGCATCCCGGTCGTGGACGCCGGCATGCGACAGCTGCTCGCCGAGGGCTGGATGCACAACCGCGCGCGCATGGTGGTGGCGTCGTTCCTGACGAAGACGCTGTACCTGGACTGGCGGGCGGGTGCGGCGCACTTCTACACCCACCTGCTCGACGGCGACCTGGCCAACAACCAGCTGAACTGGCAGTGGGTGGCCGGCACCGGCACCGACACCCGCCCGAACCGGGTGCTCAACCCGCTGCGGCAGGCCGAACGCTTCGACCCGAACGGCGAGTACGTCCGGCGCTACGTCCCCGAACTGTCCTCGGTGACGGACGTGCGCCGGCCGTGGACGCTGCCCGCCAAGGCACGCAACGGTTATCCGGTGCCCATCGTGGACCTCGCCGAGGGCCGCGCCCGGTTCCTAGCCGCCCGCGGTTAGCGCCAGGATCTCCGGCACCACCAGCGGCCAGTTGCGGCGCGGGAACTCGTGTCCGGTGTGTGGGAGGACGACCAGCCGCGCGCCGGGGATCTCACGGGCCTGCGCCTCGCCGTGCGGCAGCGGGAAAAGCGGGTCCTCGTCGCCGTGCAGGACGAGGGTCGGCACGGTGATCTCGCCGAGCCGGTGCCGCCACGGGCCGGCGCCCCCGTCGGTCGCGTGGTGGTTCTTCTGGCTCGACTCGTTGTTGCCGGTGCGGGACACGGCGATGCGGGCGATGGCCCGGACCTCCTCGGCGTCGTACGGTTCCGCCGCCATCGCGCGCTGGGCCTCGACCACGTACGCGACGACCGCGTCGTCGTCGGTCCAGTCCGGTTCGGACAGCGCGGCGAACGCGGCGGCCAGCGACTCCGACATGCCGGGCAGGTCGGAGTCACCGGGGCTCGCCGTGGTCGAGATCGACGTCAGGGACAGGACGCGGTCCGGGTGGTCCAGTGTCAGGACCTGCGCCAGCGCGCCACCCATCGACATGCCCACGACGTGGGCGGCGGTCACGCTGACCTGGTCGAGGACGGTCAGCGCGTCGGTCACCAGGTCGTAGCCGGTGTAGCCGGGCCGGCCCGGCGGGGAGCCGGGTGACTCCCCGGTGTCGCGGTGGTCGTACCGGATCACGAACCGGCCGGTCAGCTGTGCGCAGAAGTCCGGCTCCCACCAGTCCATCGACGAGCCGCTGCCGGCGATGAGCAGCACCGCCGGGTCCGCCGGGGAGCCATGGGTCGAGGTCGCGATCATGCCCACCGGCGAACGGCCCACCTCTCGATCGACACCCGGTCAACGTACGCGGCCAGGCAGCGTGTGCGGGCCATGGTCTCATGCGGCGCACAATGCACCCGACGCATAGTCGGCATCGTGAGGTTGCATTGGACACATAGTCCTACGCGGGGCACATTGGTGGCATGAACGAAACACAACGAGTGGCCATCGTGACCGGTGGGTCACGAGGCATAGGCAGGGAAACGGTTTCACGGCTGGCGGCGGACGGCGTCGCGCTCGTCGTGGTCTACGCGGGACGCTCGGCGGACGCCCAGGCGGCGGTCGAGGAGGTCACGGCCAAGGGCGGCCGGGCCATCGCGATCCAGGCGGACATCGCGGACGAGCAGGCGGTGTCGGCGGTGTTCGACCGCGCCGAGCAGGAGTTCGGCGGTGTCGACGTGGTCGTCAACGCGGCCGGTGTGATGAACCCGGGGACCCCGCTGGTCGAGCTGTCGCTCGACGAGTTCGACCGGATCCACCGCACCAACGTGCGGGGCGCGTTCGTCGTGGCGCAGCAGGCGGCCCGCCGGTTGCGGCGTGGCGGGTCGATCATCTTCTTCTCCAGCACCGTGACACGGCTCCGCCAGCCGGGCTACACCGCGTACGGCGCGAGCAAGGGCGCCGTCGAGACGATCACGCTGATCCTCGCCCGCGAGCTGCGCGGCAAGGACATCACGGTGAACGCGGTCGCACCCGGCCCGACGGCGACCGCGCTGTTCCTCGACAACAACACCCAGGAGGCCGTCGACCGGCTGGCCGCGGCGCCGCCGCTGGAGCGGCTCGGCGAGCCGAAGGACATCGCGGAGGTCGTGGCGTTCCTCGCCGGGCCGGCGCGGTGGGTCAACGGCCAGGTCCTGTACGCGAACGGAGGTATCGCCTGATGGCCAGCATCCTGATCACCGGGGCGTCGAGCGGGTTCGGCGCGCTGACGGCCCACGCGTTGAAGGACGCGGGGCACACCGTGTACGCGGGAATGCGGCACGCGGACTCGCGCCCGGAGGCCGACGAGGCTCGCGCTCACGGCCTCGTTCCGGTCGACCTGGACGTCACGTCCGACGAGTCGGTCGACGCCCTGGACCTGCCGGAGCTGGACGTGATCGTGCACAACGCGGGGCACATGGTCACCGGCCCGGCCGAGGCGTTCACGCCGGCGCAGTACGCGTCCCTCTACGACACCAACGTTCTCGGGGCGCAGCGGGTCAACCGCAGGCTGCTGCCGGCGATGCGTTCCCGCGGCGACGGGCTCGTGGTGTGGGTCGGCAGCTCCAGCACGCGGGGTGGCACGCCGCCGTACCTGGCCCCGTACTTCGCGGCGAAGGCGGCCATGGACGCGCTGGCGTCGAGCTACGCGCTGGAGCTGACCCGCTTCGGCATCGAGACGTCGATCATCGTGCCGGGGGCGTTCACGGGCGGTACCAACCATTTCGCGCACAGCGGGACGCCGTCGGACACCGCGGTGGCCGCGGAGTACGAGCCTCGTTACCCGGGGCTGATGGACCAGGTCGGGGCCGCGCTTGCCGCGCTGGAACCGGCGGACGCGGATGTCGCCGAGGTGGCACGCGCGATCGTGCGGGTGGTTGATCTGCCGAAGGGGCGTCGCCCGTTCCGGGTCCACATCGACCCGTCGGATGACGGGGCGGCGGTCGTCAACGCGGTCGCCGACCGAGTCCGGTCGGAGTTCCTGCGCCGCATCGGCCTGGATGACCTGCTGCACCCGGTGGCCTGAGCGCCCGGCCCCATCGCCGTGCCTCCGCCCGGGCCTCCGCGTGCCGCCGCCGTGCCGCACATCACGAACAGTCCGTTCGCGCGGCCAGGGGGGTCCCCCGGTTTCGACGCTACCCGTGAGGACCGACAGATCTGCCCATCGAAGCGGCAACTGGCAATTGGTTCACCCGCACAAGTCGCACGAACAGTCCGTTCGTGCGACTCGAAGAACCAGGCCTGGGCCAATCCGGCCCGCTCCCAGGGCGCACAGGCGAACCAGGCAGGAAACAAACCGATCTCGCGACTCGGACAACCGAGCCCGGAAGACCCAGCCCCGTTGCCAACCCCTCCCCCGCGGACCTGGGCGCGCGGGTCCGGCGAACAGTCCGTTCGCACGACTCGAAGAACGAGCCAGCCCGGACGAGTCGACCCCTCCTCATGCACGGGACTCGACTTCCTCGGCGCCATCCAGCCGCGCAACCGGCTCAGCAAAGCCACCGGCGTCCCCCAGCCCAGACCGTACGAACAGTCCGTTCGTGCGGGTCAGGGGGTCCCCCTGGCTTTCAGACTATCGGTGAGGACCGACAATGCCCGTCGTGCGGACCACCCAGTTGCAGCGTGTCGACCTGAACCTGCTGGTCGCGTTGGCCGCGTTGCTCGAGGAGCGGCACGTGTCCCGCGCGGCGGACCGGATCGGGCTGTCGCAGCCGGCGACCAGCCGGGCGCTGCAGCGGCTCCGGCGGACGCTGGACGACGAACTGCTCGTGCGCACCAGGGACGGCTACCAGCTCACGCCGCGTGCGGAACGCATCCAGCGTGAGCTGGCCGGCATCCTTCCCCGGCTCGAGGTCCTCTTCGGCACCGAGGGGTTCGACCCGCGGGCCGCGACCGACAGCTTCCGCCTGATGGGCACGGACTTCACCACCTCGGTCCTCGGGCCCGGGCTCTCGCGCCGGCTCTTCCATGAGGCGCCCGGGGCGTCGATGATCTTCCGGCAGTGGCACAACGGCGTGTTCGACGACGTCGCCCACGGGCTCGTGGATCTGGCCTTCGCGGCCGTGTCGACCCATCCGGAACTACGCAGCGAGCTGCTGTTCGACGAGCGGTTCGTCTGCCTGATGTCCGCGTCGAACCCCCTGTCCGACCGGGAAACCCTCTCACTGGAAGACTTTCTCGGCGCCGCGCACATCATGGTCGACGTCCTGCAGGGTGAGCAGTCCGCGGTGGACAGGCGGCTGACCGAACTCGGCCGCCACCGCATCGCCGCGCTCTCCGTGCCCTACCACACGGCCGCTGTGCTGGCCGTCCCCGACACCCGGCTCGTGGCGACCCTGCCGACGCGCCTGGTGTCCACACTGGACAACCCGGACCTGCGGGTGGTCAAGGCGCCACCGGAGGTCGAGCCCATGCCGTACCTCATGACGTGGCACCCACGCCTCGACGACGACCCCGCGCAGCGCTGGCTACGGGACCTGGTCCGGGTGGTGGCCGGCGAAACGTAGCGGCCCGCGAGCCGTGGGGAAACCCGCCACGCGCGTGCAGTCCCGGCCCGCGGTCTTCGCCACGTACAGTGCCGCGTCCGCGGCCAGCAGCAATGCCGTCCGGTCGCCGCCGTGCGCGGGGTAGACGGCCGCGCCGACGGACGCGGTCAGGCCTGTGACGACCTTCTCCTCGCCGTCGAAGTCGACGACGGTCACGGCCGTCGCGGCCACCGCGGCGCGTACCCGCTCGGCCGTCGCGCGCACGTCGTCGGCGCCCACCCCGGGCAGCACGATCGCGAACTCCTCGCCGCCGTACCGGCCGACCCGGTCACGCCCACGCACCGTGCGCCGGATCGCGTCGGCCACCCCGCGCAGGACCATGTCCCCGGCGAGGTGCCCGTGGGCGTCGTTGACGCGCTTGAAGTGGTCGAGGTCGAGCAGCAGCACGCCGAGCGTGCCGTCCGTCCGCCGTGCCCGGTCCAGCTCGTCGCTCACCAGCTTCGCCCAGAACACCGCGTCGAACAGGCCGGTCTTCGCGTCGTTGCGGCTCGCGGCGCGGAACTGCGGCATCAGCAGGCCGGTGTGCAGGGCGAGCACGGTCACGGTCAGCAGCGGCGTCCACCACGGACGGGTGATCATCACCACGGCGAGGCCGGCGCCCATGCCCACGGCGCCGGCCAGCATCAGCTGGTCGGTGGCCGGGCCGAGCGAGGAGCGCAGCGGGCGGTCGGGGTTCGTCAGCACGATCGCGGTGACCACGAGCCCGTAGTTGATCAGCCAGTACGCGAGCCCGGCGCCGGCCAGGGCGAGCAGCCCGGCCGGACCGTCGAGCGTCGTCGCGAACGGCTCGGTCGCGGGCTCGACCGCGTGCAGCACCCAGTAGGCGGCCAGCGCGCCCAGCACGAGCGTGGCGAGCGAGTACAGCTTGCGGTGGACGAGCACCCGGAACCGGTACACCCGAGCCAGCGAGTGCAGGTAGCCGAGCACGATCGACCCGCACAGCAGCGGCGGTGGCAGGAGCAGGACCCCGGCGAACAGCCACACGGACAGCAGGTTGACCGAACCCTCGCCGACGTCCCGGATCCGGTCGATGCCACGCACCGCCTCCAGGTGCACCGCCGAGCCGAGGAGCAGCAGGCCGCACCAGAGCCAGTGGTCGCGGGCGACCGGGACCGCGGTGACGCTGACCGCCGCCACCGCGACCGCGAGCGTCTCGACGGTCAGGATCAGCCCGACCACGGGCCGCGGACTGCGCCACAGTTGCCACCGGCGTGGCGAGAGCCGGATCGCACCCACCGTTACGTTCCCCCTTGCAATGGAGGTATCACCGTAACGGGCGGTTGATCACGTGTCGTGACTCCAATCGAGTGAGTCAGTACCGCATCGGCATGCGGGCCAACGGTTCGACGAGCTCACGCTCCTCGTAGGACAGGTGCGACAGGAGCGTGTCGGTGAGCAGGTCGACGGCCGCCCGCAGGTCCTCGATCCGCCTGGGCTCGGCCACCGTCGCGACGAGCGCGGCGTCGACGCGTTCCAGCACGTCGTGGATCACGTGGTGCTCCTCGGTCAGCCGGTCGAGCACCGGGCCGAGACGCGGGTCGCCGTCCCGTAGCTGCGGGTACAGCGAGGTGTCCTCGATCGTGTGATGGAGGGTGACCAGACGGCAGTAGCTCTCGCAGTACGCGCCCATGGTCCAGTTGTTCTGGCGCATCGTCATCGTGTTGATCTCGGAGCGGGCCGCGCCCACGTCGACCACGCCCTCGGCGACCTGCCGAACCAGCGACCGGACCCGGGACAGCTCGGCACGCAGGTGGTCGTGGATGTCGACCAGCTGCTGGCTCCCCGCACGACCGGCCGCGGAGTAGACGGTGGCCGGGTCGGGCACCGGGCCGGACGGGCGCTTCTCCTCGTCCCACAGGCGTTCCACGGACAGGCGGGTGCCGTCGTCCTGGGTCGGGAGCACGCCGAGTCGCTCGACGACCGGCTCAGCGACCAGGGCTTTTGGGCGCGGCCCCTGGGTCCGCTCCTGCTCGACCAGCTCCCGCACGCCCGGCGCGACCTCCTCGGCGAAGCGCCGCAGGTCGTCCTCGGTCTCGACCATCTGCACGAACCCGCTGACGCCCTCGGTCAGCGCCAGCTCGGCCAGCTGCTCGACCCACACCTTCGGCGGGCCCTGCAGGAAACCGTTGCCGGTGAAGGATCCGCCGATGTTGTAGAGCCTGCGGACCTCGGCGGGCGAGCGACCGGCCTCCTCGGCCGCGTCGTCGATGACCTGGTTCATCCCGGCCAGCTGGTCCGGCGGCGCGTACGGGCTGGACGGCAGCCAGCCGTCGGCCAACCGGCCGGTCAGCCGGAGCATCCGCTTCTTGTACGCGCCGAGCCAGATGCCGATGTCGTGCGCGGGGAACGGGCCGGGATGCGCGCCCTTGAGCGAGTAGTGCTCACCGGTGAACCGGACACCGCGGCCCGGGGTCCACAGTGCCCTGATCACCTCGATGGCCTCGGCGAGCGCGTCGACCGCCTCGGCCGGGGTGCGGCGCGGGCCGCCCATCCCGACGATGGGGTCGAAGAACCCGCCGGCGCCGAGGCCCAGCTCGACACGGCCACCCGTGATGATGTCGAGGCTCGCGGCGGCGCGGGCGAGGACCGCGGGCGGGCGCAGCGGCAGGTTGGCGACGTTGGGAAAGACTCGCACGTTCGTGGTGGCGGCGGCGATGACCGACAGCGAGGTCCACGTGTCGAGGAACGCCGCCTGGTACGGGTGGTCCTGCAGGCTGACGAGCTCGAGGCCGAGGACGTCGGCGGCCTGGGCCATCCGGAGCGCCTCGCCGAAGCGGTCGGCGGCGGGCGGGAGGAACACGCCGAACTCGAGTGAGTGGCCGTAATCTGGCATGCCGACAGTATGCCACGCAGATGTTCTGTCGTGCAGACGTTCTTTGAGGGCTATCATTGGCCGGGTGACGGCACTCGACGGCGACCTCGGCTGGACCCTTGGCGTGGTCTTCCGCGCGTACATCAAGGCGACGAACACGGTGGTCGGCGACCTGCCCGGCGGGCACCGCGGCTACCAGGTCCTCACCGCGGCGACGCGTGACCAGCCGCACAGCCAGTCCGCGCTGTGCCAGCAGCTGGGCATCGACCGGACCGTGATGACCTACCTGCTCGACGACCTCGAACGGGCGGAACTCGTCGCACGCAAGCCGTCGCCCACCGACCGCCGCACGCGGCACGTGATCGCCACGGAGACCGGGCGGGCCCGCCTCGCCGACCTCGACCGGCGGCTCGCGCGTGCGGAGACACATGTGCTGTCAGGACTGTCGCGAGCGGAGCAGAAGAGCCTGAAGACACTGCTCACACAGCTGGCCGCGCACGTCAACGCGCTGGACCCGGTGGACAGCACCTGCGCGGTGGTGGAGGATATCGCCGCGGCACGGCCGTAACCGATCGGTGTATTGACTACCTCACAACGGTCATTAATAGTTAGGCAGATTGCCTAACCAATACCTGTGAGGCACCACGTTGACGCAACAGGCCGGGTCCAGCCGACTACTCCGTGAGATCAACGAGTCCGCGGCGCTCAGTCTCCTCCTCGAGCGCGGTCCGCTCACCCGCGGCGACCTGCGCGAGCTGACCGGGCTCGCGAAGCCGACCACCTCGGACGTCATGCGCCGCCTCCAGGAAGCCGGGCTGGTCCGGGTCGTCGGCCGCACCAGCGGCGGTCCTGGCCCCAACGCCGACATCTACGACGTCAATCCGGACGCCGCCTACGCCGCCGCGGTCTCGTTGCAGGAGAAGGACTCCACCCTGGTGACCGCGGTGTGCGACCTGGCCGGCGAGGTCCGCGCCAGGGTGACGACGAAGCTTCACGACGACCCGGTCCGGTCCGTCGGCGAGGCAGTACAGGTGGCGTGCCAGAAGGCCCGCGTCCCCCGCAAGCGCCTCGACCACGTGCAACTGGGTGTGCCGGGCGCGCACCACGACGGCACGATCCGGTACGTCGACGTGCCGGGCTGGTCGCGGCCGGGGCTGATCGGCGACATCCGCGCCCGGCTGCGCACCCAGGTGAGCGTCGACAACGACGTGAACCTGGCGGCGGCGGCCGAGCGGTCGCGGGGGATCGCCCGCGAGGCGGACAGCTTCGCCCTGCTCTGGCTCGGCGAGGAAGGGCTCGGCCTCGGCATCGACCTGGGCGGCACGATCCTGCGTGGCGCCCGAGGAGGTGCCGGCGAGATCGGCTACATGCCGGTCGGCCTGCCGCAGCGAGACGGCGTCCACGACTTCCAGGACCTGGTGGGTGGCCCGGCGATCCTGGCGCTCGCCCGCGAACACGGCATCGAGACCGAGCGCGCCGCCACCGCGGCCACCCATGCCGTGCTGCACTCCGCACTGGCCACGCGCATCGCCGTCGGCATCGCCGCGGTCGTGGCCGTGCTCGACCCCGCGCTCGTCGTCCTCGCCGGTGAGGTCGGTCAGGCCGGCGGGCCCGCGCTCGCCGACGCCGTCGGCGCCGCCCTGCGGGACCTGTCCGTGCTCGAGACCGAGGTCGCGGCCACCGGCCTCACCGAGGACGCCGTCCTGCTCGGCGCGCTCGACACCACCCTCACCGCGGTCCGCACCGCACTGCTCGACCGCCGCTAGGAGGTTTCCGTGTTTGGTTCCCCGCTCCGCTCCGGCATGGTCCACCGCACCCTGCTCGCCTTGTCCTCGGCCGCCCTGCTCGTCGTCGCCGCGTGTACCCCCGGCATCGACGCAGGCGGCGAGATCGCGCCCGCCGGCCAGGAGGCCAAGGGCACCGTCGAGTTCTGGCACTTCTTCACCGACCGCGAGGCCAAGGCCATCGACACGGCCATCGCCGGGTTCGAGAAGGCACACCCGGACATCCACGTGAACGTGACGTCCGGCCAGGACGACGCCAAGATGCTCCAGGCCATCTCGTCCGGCAAGGGCCCGGACGTCGGCCTGTCCTACTCCACGGACATCGTCGGCAAGTTCTGCTCCTCGGGCGCGTGGCGCGACCTGTCGCCGTACATCAAGCGGGACAAGGTCGACCTCGACCAGTTCCCCCAGACCGTGCGCGACTACACCTCCTACCACGACCGCCGCTGCGCGATGCCGTTCCTCGCGGACGTGTACGGCCTGTACTACAACAAGACCCTGTTGCGGCAGGCCGGTTTCACCGCGCCGCCCAAGACCATGACCGAGCTTGCCGACATGGCGAAGAAGCTCACCAGGCGCAAGCCGGACGGCACCATCGAGGTCGCCGGCTTCCTGCCCATACTGAACTTCTACGAGCACACGCCGCAGCACACCGCGCCGATGTGGGACGCCAGGTGGCTCACCAAAGACGAGAAGTCGGCCATCGGCACGGACCCGAACTGGCAGGCGATGCTCAAGTGGCACAAGGACCTCGTCGACTGGTACGGCTACGACAAGGTGCGGCAGTTCACCGCGGGCCTCGGTGACGAGTGGAGCGCGGACAACGCCTTCCAGGCGGGAAAGCTGGCCATGGCGATCGACGGCGAGTACCGCACGGCGTTCGTCCAGGACCAGGCGCCGGACCTCGACTTCGGCACCGCTCCCCTGCCCGTCGCCGACAACGAGACCGACCGCTACGGCGCCGGTTTCGTGACCGGCAACGTCATGGGCATCTCCGCGAACTCCAAGAACCCCGAGGCGTCCTGGGCGCTGCTCCGCTACCTCACGACCGAGACCAACGTGATCGTCGACCTGGCCAACACCATCAAGAACGTGCCGACCACGACCGACGCGCTGAATTCGCCCGCCCTGCAGGCCGACGACAAGTTCCGCACGTTCCTGGAGATCTTCACCAACCCCGACACGTCGACCACGCCGCCGAACTCGGCCGGGCCCAAGTACGTCGAGATGACACAGGAGTACGTCAACACCTACCTGTCCGGGGCCAGCCCGGACCTGGTCGGCGGGCTCCGGGATCTCGACGGTCGCATCGACGAAGCACTCGACCTCGGGCGCTGACGATGGCCGCTCCGCAGGCTCCGCTCGGCGCGACGGTCGCGGTACTGGACCGTCCATCCACAATGGACTCGCCACCACCGGCGCGGCGCAGGGTGTCGCGCCGGTGGCGGCACCGGCTGACGGTGTTGAGCTTCATGGCGCCCGCCGGCGTCGGCATCGTCGTGTTCTTCGCCTACCCGCTGCTGGCCGCGATCTACTTCTCGTTCACCAGGTTCGACCTGCTCACCAGCCCGGAGTGGGTGGGGCTGAAGAACTACGTGTACCTGTTCGCGCACGACCCGCTGGCGCACAAGGCGGCGTGGAACACGCTGTGGTTCGTGGTGGTCCTGGTGCCGGCGCGGATGGTCGCGGCCCTGCTGACGGCGATGCTCCTGACGTCGCTCAGGCGGGGCGGCGGGTTCTTCCGCACGGTCTTCTACCTGCCCGCGCTCGCCCCGCCGGTGGCCGCGACGATCGCGTTCGTGTTCCTGTTCAACCCGGCGACCGGGCCGGTGAACGGGGTGCTGAGCTGGTTCGGCATCGACGGTCCGCTGTGGTTCGACTCGCCGGACTGGTCGAAGCCGTCGCTCGTGCTGCTGGGCACGTGGGCCGTCGGCGACCTGATGGTCATCTTCCTGGCCGCGCTGCTGGACGTGCCGAAACCGTTGTACGAGGCGGCATCGCTGGACGGCGCGAACCCGTGGCAGCGGTTCCGGTTCGTGACGCTGCCGGCGCTCTCGCCGGTGCTGCTGTTCGCCGCGGTGACCGGGGTGATCCAGACGTTGCAGTACTTCACGCAGGCGGCGGTCGCGGCGAGTGTCGCGAGTGGGTCGGCGACGACCGGCGGCGGGATCTCCTCGACGTTCGGCTATCCGGAGGAGTCGACGCTGACCTACCCGCTGCACCTGTACGTGCAGGGTTTCCGTTATTACGACATGGGTTACGCGAACGCGCTGGCGGTCGTGCTGTTCGTGGTGGCGTTCGGGGTGACCCTGATCCTGCTGCGCAGGTTCCGGGCGTTCGCGGGAGGGCGGCTGTGACCGCGACAGTCACCCGGCCCATGCGGCGCGGCACGACGGTGCGTGAGTCGTGGCTGGTCGTCGTGGCACGCAACAGCGTCGCCATCGCCGTGGCCGTCATCTTCCTGGCGCCGTTCGTGTTCGTGTTCCTGCTGTCGTTCATGACGAGCGACCAGGCGCTGACGGCCAACCTGTGGCCGGCGACCTGGCACCCGGAGAACTTCCTCGACATCTTCCGGAAGTTCCCGATGTTCGACTACCTGGTCAACACGGTCGTCTACGTCGTGCTGGCCACGGGGTTCATGCTGCTGTCGAGCGTGCCGGCGGCCTACGCGCTCGCGAAGCTGCGCTGGCGTGGCGGGAACGCGGTGTTCATCGTGATCATCTGCATGATGATGCTGCCACCGCAGGTGGTCACCGTGCCGCTGTACCTGATGTGGGCGAACGCCGGGCTGACCGGCACGCTGTGGCCGCTGATCCTGCCGATGCTGGCGGGTGACGCGTTCAGCATCTTCCTGCTGCGCCAGTTCCTGCTGACGATTCCCGACTCCATCGTGGACGCCGCGCGGATCGACGGCTGCGGGGAGTGGCAGGTGCTGCTGCAGGTCGTCGTCCCGATGGCGCGGCCGGGCATCGCGGCGACCGCGATCTTCCAGTTCTTCTACGCGTGGAACGACTACTACGGGCCGCTGCTGTACACGAGCGAGGACCAGTCGAACTGGACGCTGTCGATCGCGCTGTCGCAGTTCAAGCACCTGCACCACGTGGAGTGGAACCTCGTGATGGCCGCGACCCTGCTCGTGATGGCGCCGGTGATCATCGTGTTCTTCCTGGCACAGAAGGCATTCGTGCAAGGCGTTACGTTGACGGGGGTGAAGGGATGAGGGTGGCCGTCGTCGGGGGAGGCTCGACGTACACGCCCGAGCTGATCGACGGGTTCGCGCGGTTGCCGTTCGCCGTCGACGAGGTGATGCTGATCGACCCGGACCTGTCCCGGCTGGGGGTCGTCGGCGAGTTCGGCCGACGAATCCTTGCCCGGCACGACAGTTCGGCGAAGCTGGGGTGGACCGACGACCTCGACGCCGGGCTGACCGACGCCGACGTGGTACTGCTCCAGCTGCGGGTCGGCGGGCAGACCACGCGGATCAGCGACGAGACGTTCCCGCTGGAGTGCGGATGCGTCGGGCAGGAGACGACCGGCGCGGGCGGGCTGGCGAAGGCGTTGCGTACCGTGCCGGTGGTGCTCGACATCGCACGCCGGGCCCGTGCGCGTGCCGCGCCGGACGCGTGGATCGTCGCGTTCACCAACCCGGTCGGCATCGTGACCCGGGCACTGCTCGACGACGGGCACCGGGCGCTGGGACTGTGCAACGTCGCGATCGGACTCCAGCGGCTGCTGGCGTCGCTGCTGGAGGTCCGGCCCGACGACGTGACGCTGGACCACGTCGGCCTGAACCACCTGACGTGGGAACGCGCGGCGACGGTGTACGGCGCGGACCGGTTGCCCGAGCTGCTCGCCGCGCACGGCGACCTCCTCGCCGAGCACCTGGAGCTGCCTGCCTCGCTGCTGCGGCTGACCGGCACGCTGCCGTCGTACTACCTGCGGTACTTCTACTGCCACGATCTTGTCGTCGCGGAGGAACGGAACTCTCAGCCGAGGGGTGCACGGGTGGCGGAGATCGAGCGGGAGCTTCTTGACATGTACCGGGATCCGGCGCTCGACACGAAACCCGAGCTGCTGTCCCAGCGGGGTGGGGCGTACTACTCGGAGGCGGCGATCGGTCTGCTGGCCGCACTGCACGGATCTCCCGGCCGGCACGCGGTGAACGTGCGGAACAACGGCACGTTGCGTTGCCTGCCGGACGACGCGGTCATCGAGGTGACGTGTGACGTCGCCGCGGAGGGCGCCGTCCCGGTGCCGACCACGCCGCTGGCGCCGGACATGGCGGGCCTGGTGTCACACGTGTCCGGCTACGAGGAGCTGGCCGTCGACGCGGCGCTGCGGGGTGGCGAGGACCGGGTGTTCCGCGCGCTGCTGGCGCATCCCCTCGTCGGCCAGGCGGACCGCGCGCGCGGGCTGACCGACCGGCTGCTCGCGGCCAACGCCGAGTTCCTTGCGTGGGCGCGATGAGCCTGCTGCTCGCCGTCGACGGCGGCAACTCGAAGACGGACGTGCTGATCTGCGACGACACCGGCATGGTGCTGGGACACGCGCGTGGGCCGGGCACGAACCACCAGTCGTACGGGCTGGCGGAGTCGATGAACCGGCTGGACTCGCTGGTGACGTCGGCACGGGCGTCGGCGGGCCTCGACGAGGACGACCGGCTGGCACTCGCGGCGGTGTACCTGGCCGGCGCGGACCTGCCGGTGGAGCTGACCATGCTCGCGAACGCGGTGACGGAGGCTGGCTGGGCCGACAAGTCCATTGTGGACAACGACACGCTGGCGTTGCTGCGCGCGGGCACGGAGGCACCGGACGCGGTGGCCGTGGTGTGCGGCGCGGGCATCAACTGTGTGGGACGGGCGGCGGACGGCCGCATGGTCCGGTTCCCGGCACTGGGCACGATCACCGGCGACTGGGGCGGCGGCGACGAATTGGGCCCGACCGCGTTGTGGCATGCGGTGCGCGCGGAGGACGGCCGCGGCCCGGCGACGGCGCTGACGTCGGCGATCGCCGCGTTCTTCGGTCTCGGGAGCGCCGCGGAGGTGGCGGCGACCGCGCACCTGGATCCGTCGGTCGCCGCGCGGCTGCCGCTGTTGACGCCGGTGCTGTTCGAGGTGGCGGCGGCGGGTGACGAGGTAGCCCGGTCGGTGGTCATCCGTCAGGGCGACGAAGTGGCCCTGCTGGCGATCGCGGCCCTCCGGCGGCTGGACCTTGTGGACCGCCCGGCGACGGTGGTGCTGGGCGGCGGGGTGCTGCGTGGCCGTGATCCGCTGCTACACGGGGTGATCAAGGGCTCGTTGGCGTCGGCGGCGCCACTGGCGGAGATCACCGTGGTGACCGACCCGCCGGTGGTCGGCTCGGCGCTGCTGGGGCTGGCGTCGCTGGGAGCGGTGGCGGGCGCGGAGGAGAGGCTGCGTGTTTACTGGAGGCATGCCTCTGCACGGTGAGTACGAGCCGAGCCCGTCGACGCGGGCGCGGGACCAGGTCGACGAGTACGAGGGGTCGGGCGGCACCCGCGGCACGACGATGCACGACCTGCCGGTGGTCATCCTGACCACCCTCGGGGCGAAGTCGGGCAAGATCCGCAAAACGCCCCTGATGCGGGTCGAGGACAGCGGCCGGTACGCCGTGGTGGCGTCGCTGGGCGGGGCACCGAAGCATCCGGTCTGGTACCACAACGTGAAGTCCCACCCGGACGTCGAACTGCAGGACGGCCCGGTCCGGCAGGACATGGTGGCCCGTGAGGTCACCGGTGCGGAACGGGACGAGTGGTGGGAGATCGCCGTCAGGGCGTTCCCGCCGTACGCGGGCTACCAGCAGAAGACCGAGCGGGAGATCCCGGTCTTCGTCCTGACCCCGAAGAGCTGACACGCTCGCCCGCCTCGAACGCGACGGTCACGAATAATGGCGGCATGACGGAACGCGTGTGGAACGAGGTCGACGACTACGTCTCTGGCCTGCTCATCGGCCGGGACGAGGCGCTCGACAAGGCACTCGAGGCCAGCGACAGGGCGGGCCTGCCGCCGATCAACGTCTCCCCCAACCACGGCAAGATGCTCAACCTCATCGCCCGCATCCACGGCGCGCGGCGGATCCTCGAGTTCGGCACGCTCGCCGGCTACAGCGCGATCTGGCTCGCCCGCGCGCTGCCGGCCGACGGCGAGCTGATCACGCTCGAGGCCGACCCGCGCCACGCCGAGGTGGCCAGGGGCAACATCGCGACGGCCGGGCTCGCCGACCGGGTCGAGGTGAAGGTCGGCAAGGCGCTGGACACGCTGCCGACGCTCGACGGCACGTTCGACCTGTTCTTCATCGACGCGGACAAGGTCAACAACCCGCGATACTTCCAGTGGTCGCTGGACCACTCCCGGCCGGGCAGCGTGATCATCGTGGACAACGTTGTCCGCGGTGGCCTGGTGCTCGACGGGGAGAGCACCGACCCGTCGGTCGTCGGCACCCGCGAGCTGGGCACGCTGATCGCGAAGGAACCACGCGTCTCGGCCGCGGTGATCCAGACCGTGGGCAGCAAGGGCTACGACGGGTTCGCGCTGGTCGTGGTGGACAGCTGACCTGGCAGAAGAGTGGAGCCACCCGCGTGATGCGGGTGGCTCCCCAGGAGAATACCGACCATCCGGTTTTTTCCCAGGCCTGGTCGGGTTCGTCTTGAGCTACCCTGGAACGACTGCTGACGTGAACCGTGTTCACTGTCATGCTGGCCCTCGACGACACCGGGTTCGGGAGGTTCTGGTTGCCAAGGCAGGACCGTGCGGAACGCACGCGCAACGTGATCCTGGACGCGGCGGCCGAGGCGTTCGAAGCGCGCGGCTTCGCCGGTGCGAGCCTGTCGGACATCCTCACCAGGGCCGGAGTCACCAAGGGCGCGCTCTACTTCCACTTCGCCTCCAAGGAGGAGCTCGCGAAGGCGCTCGTCGAGGAGCAGTGGAACATCGAACTGCCGGAGCTGGAGAACACGACCAACCCGATCCAGGGCGTCATCGACCTGTGCCACTCGTTCTGTCGCAGCCTGTGCACCAACATCCGCGTGCAGGCCAGCAACCGGCTCGTCACCGAGGCGAACTTCGAACGGCCGTACCCACAGGTCTTCACCAGGTGGAACGACATGATCCACGAGTTCCTCAAGATCGCGCGCGACACCGGCGACCTCCGCCAGGAGTTGGACCCGGCGGAGGTGGCCACCTACGTCGGTGGCGCGGTGTTCGGCATCCAGACCATGTCCGACATCCTCACCAAGCGCGAGGACCTGCGGGACCGGCTCACCGACATGTGGAAGATCTCGCTGCCCGGCCTCGTGCCGGCCCGCAGGCTGTCCCGTCTCCTGCCGGGTGGCACGATCCAGTGGGACGACTCCGCGGCGTGAACTACACGGGGAAACCCGCCGACTGACCTTCGGCCGGGTTCTCGCTCGTCCTTCTCCGTCCGGTCCGGCGGGCGAGCATGCCCCCGATGGCTTGCCGGCGGCCCGGTTGTGGATCACCTTCCTCGACCACCCCGGTCGACCACATCATGTCCCGCGCCTTCGCGACCCCGGCCGGTTGTTCGAACAACACGCTCGCCTGTCCGTCCACATCGGACTCCTGTCTTCCGCCCGTACTCGTCCACATGCAGCAGTGCGGCGAGTGGCTTCCGACGCGAGCTGACCCACCATACCAATCGGTACGTTATGCGCCGAACTCCCGCTTGGATAGGGGTTCGCGAGATCGACATCGCGTTTTCATGTGGTATCAACAGGTTTCGGTCCCTGAAACGTCCCACTCGGGTCGATTTCGGACATTCGCCCCGGAAGAACGAGACCCGGAAGGGTCAGTCGCCATAGGCCAGCCAGGCTATCCCGGATACTCCCACGCCGGATCCCGGCCCACCACAACATCTCCACACCCGTCGAGAGAGTCAGCACGAGCGTGGCCGCCTGCTCGACCGCCACCTCGTCCCGCAGCTCGCCGCCGCTTCGCGCGGCGACCAACAACGCCTCGACCGTGGCGAGCCAGTCGGTATGGAAGTCGAGAAAGGGCTTGCCCCGTTGGCCGTTCTCCCGGGCGGTCCGGAAACTGGCCCGCACCACGGGTTCGCTCTCCAGCCAGCCGGCCAGCTCGTGCGTGAGGTTCACCAGGGACTGCACCGCGGACTTTGCGGTCGCGGCGCGGTGGGTGGCCACCCGTAGCAACGCGCACGCCTCGGCCTGGATCGCGCCGCCCAGCTCGTCCTTGGACGAGAAGTGGAAGTAGAACGCACCCTTCGTCACCCCGGCGGCGCGGCTGACGTCCTCGAGCGTCGCGCCGGCGAAACCGTTGCGGTCGAACAACTCCGCGGCGGATCGCACGAGGTGCGAACGTGTGTTCTCCGACCTCGCCTGTCTAGTCACCACCACGTCCTGGCATGAGTCCATGATCCACGAACGATCACGCGGTTGCGCTCGAGCGTACTCGCACCAGGTCACCAAACGGCTACCGAACGCCGGAGCAACGCCTCGGGTCGAGCACCACCTGTTTCCAACCACGACGCGAGCGAATCTTCGGCCGCCCCGGCCTATTGTTCGAGGTTACTGCGAAAAGGTACGGGATCCCGTACGACGAGGTCCCGGCGCCGGCCTCCTACCGGGAGGTGGCGCGGTACCTCGGCGACGTGAGCGAGGCGGCACGGTCATGAGGACGTTCTCCACACCGGGTGAGCTGGTCAGATCCGCCGGCACGAGACTGGGCAGGTCCCCGTACCAGGTGGTGCTGCAACACGATGCTGACGTGTTCGCGGCGCTGACCGGCGACCGCCAGTGGATCCACGTGGACCCGCGGCGGGCCGCCGCGGGTCCGTTCGGCGGACCCGTCGCGCACGGCATGTACCTGCTGTCGCTGGTACTGCCGATGCTGACCGAGATGTACACAGTGGACGGTGCCGCCCTGGTGCTCAACAAGGGTTTCGACCGGGTGCGGTTCCTGTCGCCGGTGCCGGTGGGCGCGCGTGTCCGCCTGGCGGCCGAGGTCAGGTCGGCCACGGCTCGGGCACGCGGCTTCACCGAGGCGGTGATAGCGACGGCCATGGAGGTGGAAGGCCAGGAGTGGCCGGTGTGCACGGCCGACCTGCGCCTGCTGTACCAGGAGGAGGTGGCGGAGGGATGGGTGCCACTCGCGTCCTGATCATCGCCAACCCGGCCGCCGGCACGGTGTCCGCGGGCCTGGTGTGGGAGCTGGTACGCGTGTGCAGCCGCCAGATCCGCGACGTCTCGATCCGCTGGACCACCAAACCCGGTGAGGCGACGAGGATCGCGCGAAAGGCCGCCGAGTCCGAGGCACCCGCGACCCGCGCGGGCACGGCGCCGACGCTCGTCGAGCGCGGGCTCGCCTTTCCCTCCCTTGCCTGTTCGTCTCTCGCCACTCCGCCGGCACCCGCGCCGGCCATCCCGCGGGTCGTCATCGCGGTCGGCGGCGACGGCACCGTCCGCGAGGTGGCCGCCGGCCTTGCCTCGGCGTGGGCGGGTGCCGTGCCCACACCCCTGCTCATCGTCCCGGCGGGCAACGCGAACTCCTGCTACCACACGCTTTTCGGCACCACGCCCTGGCAGGCCGTCGTGGCGGCCGCCCTCGGCGAGCCGACCGTGCGGTGGCTCGACCTCGCCCGCGTCGCCGGGCGGGTGGTGTTCGCCGGCGCGTCCGCCGGTTTCCCACCCCGGGCCATCCACGAGGCCGGCACCCGCACCACGCCCGCCGGCCAGAGCCGCTACCACGCGGCGCTCGTCGATCTCGTCCCGCGCTACCGCCCATATCCCGGCCGGGTCACCGTGGACGGCCGAATCGTCCACAGTGGACCGACATTGCTGGTCAACGTCGGCGGCAGCCGGTACCGCGGCGGCCACTTCGAGCCGCTTCCCCGCTCGCTGCCCGACGACGGGCTGCTCGACGTCTGCGTCCTCGGCGGCGAGCACTCCGCCGCCGACATGATCGAGCTGACCCGCACCGGCGCGCACCTGTCCCAGCCGGGCGTCGTGTACGAGCGTGGCCGCCAGGTCCGGATCGAGCGCACCGACGGCCAACCGCTCTGGTTCGAGCACGACGGCGAGGTACTGCCGCCGGGACCGCCGGAGTACACAGTGGACATCATGCCGTCGGTACTGCCCATGCTGGCCGCCACCTCACTCGCCCCCGCGGCCTAGAGAGCGGTCCAGCTTTGTGCTAGGCCATCCCCGAGTCGGAAATCAGGCAACTAATTCGGCGGCCCAGCTTCCTGCTGGCGGCGTTGCCGGTTCGCCCAAGTACGACCCAGTACGAGGGCGAACCGGCGTCTTGCCAGCAGAAACCCGGATCCACCGACTTAATCACCGCATTTCCGGCGCGGGACACTAGGCCATCCCCGAGTCGGTCGCGAGCTCCCGCACGGCGCCGCCGAACGTGCGCCGGTAGTCCTTCGGCGCGACGCCGACGATCTTGTTGAAGTGGTGGCGCAGCAACGCGGCCGAGCCGAAGCCGCACTCCTCGGCCACCTCGTCGACGGACAGGTTCGTGTCCTCCAGCAGCCGCCGCGCGTGCAGGACGCGTTGCATGGTCAGCCACTTGTTCGGCGTGGTCCCGGTCTCGGCCACGAAGCGGCGGGCGAACGTGCGCTCGGACATGTTCGCGCGGCGGGCGAGGTCGCCGACCGTATGCTCGGTCTTCAGGTGGTCGACCAGCCAGGACAGCAGCGGGGAGAGGCTGTCGGAGGCACATTCGGGGATGGGCAGCTCGACGTACTGGCGCTGGCCGCCGTCCCGCTGCGGCGGCACCACCATCCGCCGCGCGATCGTGTTGGCCGCGGCGGACCCCAGCTCCCGGCGGACGAGGTGCAGGCACGCGTCGATGCCCGCGGCCGTGCCGGCGCTGGTGATGATGTTGCCGTCGTCGACGTAGAGGACGTCCGGGTCGAGCAGGATCGTCGGGAAGCGGTCGAACAGCTCGTCGCCGTGGCGCCAGTGGGTGGTGCAGTGCCGGCCGTCGAGCAGCCCGGCGGCGCCGAGGATGAAGGCGCCGCTGCACACGGAGAGGATCGTCGCGCCGTTCCTGGCGGCCGCCCGCAACGTCTCGAGCACGGCCTCCGGGTACTCGTCGCGGATCGTGGCCGCCGCCACCGCGACGAGGTCGGCGTCCGCGACCCCGTCGAGCCCGCACTCGGGGATGAGCGAGGCGCCGACGCTCATCCTGACCGGCTCGCCCGGCCGCTCGGCGCAGACCCGGAACTCGATCGGCGGCACCCCCTCCTCGGTCCGGTCGATCCCGAAGACCTCACAGAGCACGCCGAACTCGAAGGGCGCGAACTGGTCGATCACCACCGCGGCAACGGTCTTGAGCATGCCGTCAGCGTACGTGGCAGGATTTTGTCGCACAAGGTCCGTTCTGCCACTGTTGGCAGCATCACGACGAGCACAAACTTAGTGCCATGGAACTTCTCATCACCGCCCTCATCGTCGGCTTCGTCATCTACGGCCTCGAGCGCAACAAGCCCCGCGAGGTCATCCACCCGCACCTGCACGGCAGCACCGACATCCAGGACCGCGACCAGGAACGCACCACAACCGACCTCCTGAGCCGCGCCTGACCAGCGCCCGACCCGCCCCCGACCGTGCCACCCACCCGCGAGTCCCGCGTTCAAACACCGCGAGTCCCGCGTTCACCCATACCGAGTCCCGCATTCACACATGCCGAGTTGCGGTT
>NZ_DASQCC010000036.1:0-7791 GCF_035634895.1 Actinophytocola sp.
CCCACCGGCCGCATTAGACCGAGGCGCCGACCCGTTCCCCGACGAGGGCACACTCGACGGCCGAGAACCCCCCGGCACACCACCCGACCGCGGCGCCGACCCCGACCCACCCGAGGTCGTCGGCGGACGCCCTGAACCACCAGCTCCCGATGACCCACCCGACCGCGACGTTCCGTTGGCCCCACCAGACGTCTGGGGCGGCCGACTGTTGCCCGCCCCGTTCCCGGCCTTGTTGAGATTGGCGACGTTCGACTGCTCGGTGTTGCGTGCCGCCTGCGCGGTCGCCTTGACCTTCTGGCCGGTGGTCTCCGTCGCGGTGGCGGCACGTTCTGCGCTGTCCCGCGCGGTCTTGATCGCCTGGTCGGCCTTGCCCATCGCGACCTGGCCGAACACGCCGGCACTCTGCGCCGACGCGCCGATGTTCAGCTTGGCGCCGACGCCGTCGCGGATCTGGTTGCCCCGGCCGGAGAACCGGTTGCCCACCTGGTCGACGCCGTCGGGGTCCATGCTGGAGCCCTTGCCGGGCGCCATGCCTCCGGAGCTGGAGCTACCCGAGCTGGACGAACCGCTCGACCCACTCGATCCGCTGCTGTGGTGCGACGGGCCGTGGCTACCGCCATCTCCCCCGGAAGAACCACCGTGTCGCCGCGTCATCGGTCCCGATCCGTCAGGCCTGCTGCGGCACGTCGTACGGCTTCACCGCGTCGTACGCGGTCTTGGCGTAGTCGCCGTAGTCGGAGAACTTCTCCAGGCCCTTCATCAGGCCTTCCATCTTCTCCGTGATCTTGGCGATGCGACCGCCGAACCGCTCCATCGCCTTCACCAGCTTGGCGAGCCGCCCGGCCATCTTGGTGGCCAGCATGCCCGCGCGGGTGCCGGAGTACCCGGCGTACGCGGCGATCGACCCACCGAACGTCGGCGCGGCCGACGCGGCGGCGATGATGGCGCCGGCGATCAGCTCGCCGACGAGGTCGGAGATCCAGTCGAACACCAGCGCGCGCAGCTCGCAGACCAGCGCGCCGGAGATGGCGTAGATCGCCGCGGTGCCGTCCATGGTCTTGCCGAGCGCCTCGTACTGCTTGGCCAGCTGCTCCTGGTTCTCGCGGAACGCGACGTTCGCCTCGCCCGACCAGGACGCGCCCATGGCCTCGACGTCCTGGCGGTGCTCCTGGGCGATCGTCTTGACCTCGACCGAGGCCTGCTTGAGCTGGTCGGTGTTGGCGTTGATCTCGTCGGGGTTGCCGAGCAGCGCGTCGAGCGGTTCGCGGATGAAGCTGATGTGCTCCATCAGCCAGCCGACGCCGGCCGAGAACACCGCCCCCAGCGGGTTCGCCGCCGACCCGATCACGTCGACGACCATCCCGGCGCCGCCGATGGCGGCGTCTATGACGTCGACGCCCTCGCCTTCCGAATCACCGGTCAGCGTGTCGACGAACCCGGCGACGCTCTCGACGACGCCGGCACCCTCGTACCACTCGGTCACAGCCCACTCCCAGACAGATCCGCGGTCACGCCGGGTCTGAACACCTGCAGCTCACAGGGTGTCACACCCGTGGCCGCCAGTTGCCCAAAAGCCCCCAAACTCGTGGATCAGACGCCGGTCGGGCCGTCCGGGTTCCGCCGGAAAACGTCCCCGGCCCCTCCCGAGCCAACCGGGCACGCGCGCCACCGCCTCGGGGCACCGCGGGTCGCCGAATCCGCACCCGACGTCGTCCGGAAAATGGGGAACCGGGGTGCGTCCGCCGACAGTTCCGGTATTTGGCGATTCGGTGGTGCGACGGCTATTCTGGGAGCGCTCCCAGCGGGCTGACGATGTGGGGTGGAACATGGTCGTTCTTCGCCGTGCCTCTCGTGGTGTGGTATTCGCGGTTGTCGTCCTCTTCGTCGCGTTCCTACCCGGCGTGGCGGCAGCCGCGCCGGTGACCGGGAACGCCACCTGGTTCGACGCGCTGGGGTCACCGTACGGCGGGTGTGGGCTGCCGCAGTCCGTTCTGGACAGTCAGGACTTCGTGGCGCTCAACGTGTACAACACGCCGCGCGACTACAACTTCTACCCGCGGCCGCTGCCCGCCGGCGACCCGAAGACCGGCATGTGGGACAACGGGCACAACTGCGGGCGCTGGGTGCGCGTGTCGATCAGCGACTACTGCAACGGGACCAACGACGGCGCGCCGAACCAGGCGTTCTGCCGCAACGGGTCCTACGTCGCCGACCGCTACAACGGCGCGACGCTGAACATGATCGTCGCGGACAGCTGCGGCGACTCGAACGCCTGGTGCCGGGACGACCCCTTCCACCTGGACCTGTCGCACGCCTCGCTCAACCGTTTCCAGCTCAACGGCACGCCGGTGGGTGACATGGACCCGGCACACTGGAACAACCGGCACGTGTCGTGGGAGTTCATCCCGGCGCCGAACTACACGGGCGACATCAACATCGGTTTCCTGCAGAGCGCACAGGTCTGGTGGGGTGCGGTCTCGATTTCCCATCTGGCCAACGGAACCCACGGCGTCGACTACTTCGCCGGCGGGGCGTGGCACGCCGCCCAGATGAACGGCGACATGGGGGAGTCCTACATCCTGTCGCCGACCGTGCAGGCGGGGACGCAGTTCCAGATCAGGGTGTACGACGTCGCCAACACACTGATCAACAACGGCCGGGTGTACACGTTCTCCCTGCCGTCGAGCTGTGGGTCGTCGTGCGGCGTGCCGTACACGCGAGTCACCTACACGACGAGCTGAACCGGTCGTCCGCGCCAAACCGCGAACGGTAAGTCGAGGGTAATCGGCCGTCAACCGGCACGTGACGCACATTTTTCGGAGGTGTCGTCGCGTGATCTTCACCGCCGGCGTCTCCGCAGTTCCGGCACGGTGTCCGGGTCCCCGTTTTCGCCCAAACGACCCTCACATGGCTCCGTGGCGCCGAATGTGTGAAGGTTTGCGGAACCATTTCGTCGGGTACGCCGCGTCGGTCGGGGATGAACATTGCCGGTCGATGGGCGACTGGCATGCGGGGCCACCGGCTCCGTCGCGTGGTGGCGGCGGAGCCGGTCCGGCCTGTCCACTGTGGACTGATCACTCGTCGGCCGGCTCCGCGGGGGCCGCGCGACACCTTTCATCGCTCGGGGTAGCGGGGATGCGCCGCCAACCCCGAATACGGGACTCTTTCGGTGACAGCCGTTCTGTTCTGGGAAAGGTGGGATCGTGGGTCGTTTCCTCAGGGGCCTCGTCGCGGCGCTGGTCGCCGTGGCCGTCTCGGTGGTCGTGCCGGCGGTGGCGCGAGCCCTGCCGGTGAGCCGGCCGGTGCCGCCCGGCTTCACCCCGTCGTCCACCTCGTGGACGAGCGATCGGCAGGGCTGGCTGCTCGGCTTCACACCGTGCCCGTCCGGACAGTGCCCGGTGCTGCTGCGCACGGCCGACGGCGGCGCGCGCTGGTGGCCGGCGGGCACACCGCCGGTGCGGCTCTCTCCGCGCAACTTCCAGGTCCGGGTGTTCTTCGCCGACGACGAGGTCGGGTTGGTCACCGACGGGGAACGGCTGTACGCCACGCACACCGCCGGACGCCGGTGGCAGCGGGTCCGGCTGCCCGCCGGGACGTCCGTCACGATCGGCGCGCTCGCGGCCAACGACCAGGCCCTCTACGCCATCGTCGACGACGACTCCGGCACCCGCCTGTACTCCTCGCCGCTCCACGTCACCCGCTGGCGGCCGGTCCCCGGCGTGGCGCTGCCCGGCCCCGGCGAGCCCGGTGGCGGCGGGGACGTCGTCGCCCACGGCCACACCGCCCACGTGGTCCTCGACGACCTGTTCGTCGCCGGTGGCTACTGGTCCACCACGGGTGGCGCCTGGGAGCCTGCGGAACCCCCGTGTGACGTCGACGCCGTACCCGATCTCGGGCTTGCCCCGGACGGCGCCCTGTACGCGTTGTGCAGCTACGACCCCGGCATGGGATTCATGTTCAAGGACCTGAAGAGGCCGAACCCGGGCGGCGGCTTCACCTTCGTCGGCAGCGCCCCCGTCGACGGCATCACCACCGCGTTCGGCGCGGCGTCGGCGACCACCGTGGCGGTCGGCGCGATCGGCGAGGGAGCCGCCTTCGTGCACCGTGGCACCGGCGGTGGCGCCGAATGGCAGACCCCGCTCGTGCTGGACGGAGTCCCCATCTCGGACCTGACCTTCACCGACGCGACGCACGGCTTCCTGATGTGGGGTGGCCCGCCGTGGTCCGAGGCCGCCGTGTATCGCACCAGTGACGCCGGAGCCACCTGGGCCCCGATCGCCTGACCTCGTCACCTGCCCGTGTTTCGCCCGTCCGGTGGACGGCGGGGTACGGGCGGCAGGGGTCACGGGTGGTACAGCTCGGCCACCTCGTAGATCCGGTCCCGCGCGTCGACCTTGAGCCGGGCGGTGATCCCGGACCGGGTGTCGAGCGCGTCCAGCAGCTCGTCCCTGGTGCAGGGCTGGTCGCCGAGGCCCTGGTCGTCGATGGTCGCGCCGTTGTCGGACCGGGCGGGGTGGATGTTGCTCGCGCTCCACACCTTCAGGTTGGTCGCGAGCGGGAGGCGGTGCGGCCCGTCGCCGGGCACGTCCACGTAGTGCGGCTCCATCTCGCCGGTGCCCCTTTTTTGGTTCACGATTCTCGCGAATGATTCCGGCTGGTCAGAAAGAAAGAATGTTGTGCGTGGAGTTCTGGAAGGTGCCGATCTTGACCGACTTCAGGCGGAACTCGTAGTAGCCGGGCGCCGAACCGTCCATCGCGGTCACCTTCGTCGCGACCCCGGTGGTCGCCCCCGGCGGGACGACCGCGACACCGTCGGCGACGAAGGTGTCGAGATCCGCCTTGTCGCCGCTGGTCCAGGTCGCCGGCGCGAAGATGGACGAGCCCGGCGGGACGGTGATCGCCGTCGCCGGGGCGGGCACCTCGACCTTCTCGACCGGCACCGTCAGGGCGTCCCCGTGCGCGTTGGTGAAGCTCAGCTCGGGCCATCCCTGTACGGTGACCGGCTTGTTTCCGTTGTTGGTCAACGTGATCAGGGCGACGTCGGTGCGCTGCACGGAGAACTCGGCGGTCAGTGACGTCGCGGTGCCGGTGGCGGTGTCGTCGCCCGCGACCACGGCGTCGGTGGCGTCGGTGGCGTTGGTGGCGTTGGTCGCCGCCTGGTCCTTGGCGACGGACGACGGTCCCGCCCCGGTCCCGGCCTGGCTGGAGATGGCCCCGCAGGCGGTCAGCCCGATCGCGAGGCCCAGCATCGAGACGCTGACGACAATCGCACGAATACGCATGCCCTATTCCCTTTTGGAGTTCCCGGTGGCAATCAACCTGCTTTCACCGGAAAAGACGCCCCGCCTCATAACGGGTTGCGAGAAGAAAGGGCAGAAGAAGAAAAGCAACCTCGCCGAACGCCGTGCGTCCGGAGTCGCGCGGCTCAGGAAAGTATGGGATCCGTCCCGCCCGTGCCCGGCCGCCGCTGGGCAGGACCCGGTAGCCGACGCGCGAGACTAGGCGCCGAGCGAGCGGATCCCGACCTGCGTGCGACCGTTGGTCTCGGCGGCCGTGATGTCGCCGTCGGCGTGCGAGACACGGTTGCGGCCGGAGCGCTTGGCGTGCAGCAGGGCGGTGTCGGCCACGTGGATGAGCCGGTCCAGCGCGGTGCCGGCCGTGGGGTAGATGGCCGTGCCGACGGACACGGAGAGGCCCTTGATGGTGGTGAGGCTGTCGTCACCGAGGGGGACCGCGAGCTGGGTGACGGCGTGGCGCACCCGCTCGGCGACCTCACCGACGTCCGGCGTCGCGATGTCCGGCAGGAGGACGACGAACTCCTCGCCGCCGAACCGCCCCACGGAGTCGTAGTCGCGGACACTGCGGTTGATCGTCGCGGCCACGGCCTTGAGCACGGCGTCGCCCGCGAGGTGGCCGTAGGTGTCGTTGATCTTCTTGAAGTGGTCGATGTCGACCATGAAGATCGCCAGCGTCCCGGACGAGCGCTTGGCCCGGTCCAACTCCCGGCTGGCGATGTGGTGCCAGCCCGCGTTGTTGAACAGCCCGGTCTTCTCGTCGGTGGCGACCGCGGCCTCGAGCTGCTTGATCAGCACGTGCCGGTGCAGGAGCAGCAGCGGCGGGTAGATCATCAGCACCAGGATCGGCTGGTAGACCAGCGCCGTCGCGGTGAGCCCGCCAAGACACAGCGTCACCAGCTCGAGCGCGTTGTCCCCCCAGGTGCCGACCAGGTCGGTGAGCGACCGTTGCTCGGTGTACAGGTAGATGCCGGCGGCGGCGCCGACCAGGTTGACCAGTTCGAAGACCAGAGCCGCGACCAGCACCACGGCCGAGCCGCGGATCCCCGCGGCCGGGGTGCCCGCGAGCCCGCCGAGACCCGTGATGTGCAGGACGAACGCGGCGCCCCAGCACGACAGCATGGCCCACGCGGTGCTTGCCACGACACGGTGAGCCGGCCGGGTGCGGACATGCCGCCACACGCGGAACCACAGGTGCAGGTACAGGGCGGCGGCCAGCACCACGGCCCAGCCGGGGGAGAGGAGCACGACTCCAGCGAGATACCAGACGGACGTCACGTTGATGTGGGTCTGGCCGCCCATCCAGCGCCGCACGCGCTCGATCCGCCGCGACATCTCCGCCTGGGCGATGCCCATCACCAGCAGGATCGGGAACCACCGCAGGTCATGGCCGGTGCCGGGCTCGGCGAGCAGGCTCGCCACGGTGACGCCGATGGCGATGGCTTCGCTCGCCAGTACGAACACGACCCACCGCGGTCTGGCCGAGGTCCAGAGCGCCCATCGAGCCGGGGACGACATGAGGCGAAACCGTGGCCGAACTCGGGCACCCCCTGCCATGCGTTCGTGCCTCATACTGTTCATGCTTTACTCATCACCCCCTCAGGCGAAGGGTATCCGTCCCATCACGGGATGTCAGCCAAAGTGGGTGCGAAGCCGCCCAGACCGACTGGAAGGTGAACGACCATGCGTACGCGTGAACTCTGATCGCACCCGTATATGCCGTACCCTCTGACCGACCGTCGAGCCGAGGTGAGGTTTTCGTGCGCACTCGCGAATTGTGACCAGTTCTATTCACCTGCTTTCGAGGACCATCCGTCCGGGTCGGTCGTAGCCGCGTGATGCCACGCCACCGCCGCCGGGACGGCGACGAGGACCCCCACCACTCCCACGAGGCCGACCACCCGGGCCGTGCCGGCGGCGTCGGCGACCACGCCGGCGAGCAGCGGACTCAGGCCCTGGATCGTGGCCATCCCTGACTGCGCCAGCCCCAGCGCCTGTGCCCGGTTGTCGTCGGGCACGCCGCGGGTGAACGAGGCCGTCGCCTGGATCATCACCGCGGTGCCGAGGGCCCCGGCGACCACGAACAGCGCGATCGAGGGTACCAAACCCGGCTTGAGCAGGCAGAACAGCAGGGGCACGCAGCTGGCGACCATCAGCGGGCCCAGCAGCGCCGCCCGCCGGTCCGCGGCCACGAACCGGGTGAACAGGAATGCGCCGATCGCGCTGCCGAACGGATCGGCCGCGAGGATCAGTCCGACGGCCGTCGTGCCGCCGCCGATCTCCGCGGTGTACGGCGCCGCCAGGCCCTCGTAGACGATCAGCAGCGACGACAGCCAGATGAACACCACCAGCGTGCGCACGCCCTTGTCCTGCCAGATCACCCTGGCGCCGGCGAGCGCCGACCTGGCGAACGCGCCGGGCGCCGGCGAGCCGTTCCGGTGCGCGGCCGGGCGGTACCGGACGCCGAACCACATGAACAACGCCGAGGCGACGAACG
>NZ_DASQCC010000037.1:0-24307 GCF_035634895.1 Actinophytocola sp.
CGGGTTCTTCGTGAACACGCTGGTGCTGCGGGTGAGTACGGACGGCGACCCGTCGTTCCGGGAGCTGGTCGGCCGGGTGCGTGAACGTGGCCTGGATGCCTACGCCCATCAGGACGTGCCGTTCGAGCGGCTCGTCGAGGCCATCAACCCCGCCCGCTCGCTCGCCTACCACCCGCTCTGCCAGACCATGATCGCCTGGCAGAACAACGCGCTCGCCGACCTCCGGCTGCCCGGCCTCACCGTCACCGAGGAGCCCGTGCGCACCGGCACCGCCCGCGCCGACCTCACCTTCTTCGTCGGCGAGCGGGACGGCATCCGCGGCGCGGTCGAGTACAACTCCGACATCTTCGACAGGTCCACGGTGGACTCGCTGCTGGCCCGGCTGGAACGCCTGCTGCGAGCCGTTATCGCCGACCCGGACCTGCCGCTGAGCGCGATCGACCTGCTCACCGCCGACGAGCATGATCGGTTCGCCACCGAGTGGGCGTCGACCGCCGTGGCCGTGCCCGGCGACGTCGCCGGCCTGGTCGCCGGACCGTCGGACCGGACCGCGCTGGTCTTCGGCGACCGGCGGCTCACCTACGCCGAGTTGCACGCGGCCGCCGACGGGCTCGCGCGGGCACTGGCCGCGCGGGGCGCCGGTCCGGAGACGGTCGTGGCGCTGGCACTGCCGCGTTCGGTCGAGCTGGTCGTCGCCCTGCTCGCGGTGCTCAGGTGCGGCGCGGCCTACCTGCCACTCGACCTCAACCATCCGGCCGAGCGCATCGAGCTGATGCTCGCGGACGCCAGGCCGCACCTGGTCGTCAGCGACGGCGACGAATGGCTGCCGGACCGGGTCGTCCGTCCACATGAGACGGCCGACGCGGAGCTGCCGGCGGTCCACCCGGACAACACCGCGTACGTGATCTTCACGTCCGGGTCGACCGGCCGGCCGAAGGCCGTCGCCGGCACGCGGCGGGCACTCGCCAACCGGCTGCACTGGGGTCGCGGCCTCGGCGGCGGCGTCCGGGTGGCCAAGAGCGCGCTCACGTTCATCGACGGCTCGACGGAGCTGCTCGGCGGGCTCGTCGCCGGTGACACCGTCCTGCTCGCCGACGACACGACCGCCACCGACCCGCTGGCACTCGCGCGGCTCGTGGACCGCCACGGCGCCACCACGATCACGGTCGTGCCGAGCCTGCTGTCCACGCTGGTCACCGAGGCAGCCGGCCTCGACTCGGTGACCACGTGGATCACCAGCGGCGAGGCGCTCACGGCCACGGTGGCCGGCGCGGTCGCGGCGCGGTGGCCGGCCGCGCGGCTCGTCAACCTGTACGGCTGCTCCGAAGTCGCCGGGGACAGCCTCGAACACCGTTGGCAGGCCGGCGAAGGACCGGTGCCGATCGGCAGGCCGGTCGCCAACACCAGGGCGTACGTGCTGGACGCCACGCTGCGCCCGGTGCCACCCGGCGTGCGTGGCGAGCTGTACCTGGCGGGCGACGGCCTGGCTCGTGGCTACCTCGGCCGGACCGCCCGTACCGCGGAACGGTTCGTCGCCGACCCGTTCGGGCCGGCGGGCTCCCGCATGTACCGCACCGGCGACCTCGCCCGGCGTCGTCCCGACGGCGCGCTGGAGTTCCTCGGCCGCGCCGACCAGCAGGTCAAGATCCGCGGCATGCGGATCGAGCCCGGCGAGGTCGAGGCGGCGCTCACCGCGCACCCGGACGTCACCGCCGCGGCGGTGGTCGCCCGCGACGACCGGCTCGTCGGCTACGCCGCCGGGCACGCGAACCCCGCCCAGCTGCGGGAGTTCCTCGCGCGCCGGCTGCCGGACCACCTGGTGCCGGCGCATCTTCTGGTGCTGGACGCGCTGCCGCTCAACCCCAACGGAAAGCTCGACCGCCACGCGCTGCCCGAGCCCGCGCCGGTGGTCGACGACCGGGAGCCACACACGCCGACCGAGCAGGCGCTGTGCGACCTGTTCGCGGAGGTCCTCGAGCTGCCGAGGGTCGGCCCGGACAGCGGGTTCTTCGCGCTCGGCGGGCACTCGCTGCTCGCGACCCGGCTGGTCAGCCGGATCCGCGGCGTGCTGGGCGTGGAGGTGCCGATCCGCGCGGTGTTCGACGCCCCGACCCCGGCGCGGCTCGCCGAGCTGCTGGACCCCGGCCGGGACACCCGGCCGGCGCCGCGCCGGCGGGACCGGCCCGCGCACGTGCCGCTTTCCTACGCCCAGCAGCGACTCTGGTTCCTCGACCGCCTGTCCGGACCGAGCACGACGTACAACATCCCGTGGGCGTGGCGCCTGTCCGGGCGCGTCGACGTGCCCGCGCTGCGGGCGGCGCTCGCGGATGTGGTGAACCGTCACGAAGTGCTGCGCACGCTCATCGTCGAGAGCGGCGGCATCCCGCACCAGGTCGTCGTCGAGGCGGAACCGGTGCTGCTGGTCGAGACCGTCGGCGAGGCCGAGGACCGGCTCGCCGAGATCGCCGGCCACCGCTTCGCCATCGACACGGAGATCCCCGTGCGTGCGGCGTTGCTGAGCACCGGGCCCGAGTCGCACGTGTTCGTCCTGCTGGTACACCACATAGCGGGCGACGGCTGGTCGCTGCCCCCACTGCGCCGGGACCTGGACGCGGCCTACCGCGCCCGCCTGGCCGGCGACGCTCCACAGTGGACACGGTTGCCCGTGCAGTACGCGGACTACACACTGTGGCAACGGGATTTGCTGGGCGACGAGGACGACGAGAGCAGCGTGCTGGGCAGGCAGGCAGCCTACTGGCGCGCGACGCTGGCCGGCCTGCCCGACGAGCTGGCACTGCCGGCCGACCGGCCCCGCCTGCCACAGTCGACAAACCGCGGCGGCACGGTCCCCGTCACGGTGCCCCCCGAGGTGCATCGCCGGCTGCGGGAGCTGGCACACGGCAGCGACGCGAGCCTGTTCATGGTGCTGCAGGCGTGCCTGGCGGCGCTGCTGACGAGGCTCGGGGCGGGCACGGACATCCCGCTCGGCAGCCCGATCGCCGGGCGTACGGACCACGCGCTGGACGACCTGGCCGGGTTCTTCGTGAACAACCTGGTGCTGCGCACGAACACCGCCGGCGACCCGACGTTCCGCGAGCTGGTGCGGCGGGTGCGGGAGACGGACCTCGCGGCGTACGCGAATCAGGACGTGCCGTTCGAGCGCCTGGTGGAGCTGCTGAACCCGGCGCGGTCGCTGGCGAGACACCCGCTTTTCCAGGTGATGCTGGCGTTCTACCACGCGTCGACGCGACGCGAGCGGTTGCTGGACCTGGCGGCCGAGTACACCGACACCGGCCTGCGGCAGGCGAAGTTCGACCTGTCGTTCGACCTGGTGGAGCGCCTCACCCCCGACGGAACCGCGGCCGGCATCGAAGGCGACATCGAGTACAGCGCCGACCTCTTCGACGAGCCGACCGTCCAGGCGCTGGCCGCCCGCCTGGTCCGCCTGGCGACCGCGGCGGTCGCGAACCCGGACACCCCGATCGGCCAGCTCGACATCCTCAGCCCCGCGGAACGGCACCGCCTCCTGACGGAGTGGGGAACGCGACCGCCGGCGGATGATCTGGCGCCGGCCGCGCCCACGCACCGGCCGGCTGGCACGGTGCCCGAGCTGTTCGCCGCGCAGGTGGCCGCGACCCCCGATGCCCCCGCGTTGAGCGACGACCACCTCGCCCTCACCTTCGCCCAGCTCGACGCCCGGACCACGCGCCTGGCACGGGTGCTCGCCGCGGCCGGAGCCGGGCCCGAGAAGGTCGTCGCCATCGCGCTGCCGCGGTCGGCGCGGGTGTTCGAGGCGATCCTCGGCGTCCTCCGGTCCGGCGCCGCCTACCTGCCCATCGACCCGGACCAGCCCCTCGACCGGATCGCCGGCGTCCTTGCCGACGCGGCGCCCGTTCTCGTGCTGACCGACCGCGATGTCGAACTGCCCGACGGACCGCGACGTCTCCACCTCGACGACACCGGCCGGCTGCCCGAGGCGCCCCCGACCCCGCCCGCCCCAACCAGTCCGGCCTACGTCATCTACACGTCCGGCTCCACCGGCCGCCCCAAGGGGGTCGTCGTCCCGCATGCCGGGCTCGCCAACCTCTTCCGCAGCCACCGGGAGACCCTCTACCGCCCCGCGGGCCGCGCGTTGCGGGTCGGCCACGCCTGGTCGTTCTCCTTCGACGCGTCCTGGCAGCCTCAGCTCTGGCTCCTCGACGGCCACGCCGTGCACGTCGTCGACGACGACACCCGCCGCGATCCCGTCCGTCTCGCCTCGGTCATCCGCGACCGCGGCATCGACTTCATCGAGCTGACGCCGTCGCACTTCGCGCAGGTCGCCGCCGCCGGGGTGATCGACGGCGGGGAGTGCCTCCTGCGGGTCGTCGGCGTCGGCGGCGAGGCGGTGCCGCAGCGACTCTGGGCACAGCTACGGGAGCTGCCGGGGACCACCGCCTACAACCTCTACGGTCCCACCGAGTCCACTGTGGACACACTGGTCGGCCGGCCGGCGGACGCCGAACGGCCGGTCGTCGGGCGACCCGTGCACGGGACCGGCGCGTACGTGCTCGACACCGGTCTCCAGCCGGTGCCGGAAGGCGTGCCGGGGGAGCTGTACCTCGCGGGCGCCGGACTCGCGCGCGGCTACCTCGGCCAGGCCGCCCGCACGGCGGAGCGGTTCGTCGCGAACCCGTTCGGGCCGGCGGGATCCAGGATGTACCGGACGGGCGATCTGGTCCGGTGGCGGCACGGTCAGCTGGAGTACCTGGGGCGCACCGACGACCAGGTCAAGATTCGCGGGTTCCGCGTCGAGCCGGGGGAGATCGAGGCCGTGCTGGCGCGGCACGACGACGTGACCGACGTCGTGGTCGTGGTTCGCGAGGACCGGCCGGGCGACCGGCGGCTCGTGGCCTACACCGTCCCCGACCGGGCCGATCCGCGTGCGTTGCGGGACTTCGCCGGCCGGTCGCTGCCGGAGTACATGGTGCCGGCGGCGATCGTGCCCATGACCGCGTTCCCCGTCACCCCCAACGGGAAGCTCGACCGCGCCGCTCTGCCCGCACCCGATCCGGCGCCGGCCGGCCGGCCGCCGGAGACGCACCGGCAGTCAGTCCTCTGTGGACTGTTCGCCGAGGTGCTCGGCCTGCCCGAGGTGGGCATCGACGACGACCTGTTCGCCCTCGGCGGGCACTCGATGCTGCTCGTCCGGCTGCGGCTGCGCATCCGGGAGGAGACCGGGCTCGACGTACCCGTCGCCGAGTTCTTCCGCAACCCGACCGTGGCCGGGCTCGCCGCCCGCCTGACCTGACTCCCCGCACGCTTCGAAAGGACGTTGGATGCGCCGCACCCTGCTGAACGCCAAGATCCACCGGGCGACCGTCACCCAGGCCGACCTGCACTACGTCGGCTCGCTGACCATCGACGCCGACCTGATGAAGGCGGCGCACATCGTTGAAGGTGAACAGGTCCAGGTCGTGGACATCACCAACGGCGCCCGGCTGGAGACCTACGCGATCACCGGCGAGGCCGGCTCCGGCGTGATCGGGATCAACGGGGCCGCCGCACACCTCGTGCACCCTGGTGATCTAGTGATCATCATGACCTACGCGCAGCTGGAACCGCGGGAGCTGGCCGTGCACCGGCCGACCGTCGTGCACGTGAACGAGCACAACCAGCAGGTCCTGATCGACACCGACCCGGCCAGGCCGGTGCCAGGAACGGTCCAGGTGAGCGGCCGTGGATAGGTGGGCCGTGCTCCGCGAGGCGGTTCGCGGGCAGCGACGACACGTCGTGGTCGCCTCGCTGCTCACGTCGTCGCACCAGGCAGGTGAGGCACTGGTGCCGGTGCTCATCGGGCTGGTCATCGATGACGCGGTCGCCGCCGACGGGTACGGGCGGTTGCTGCTGTGGCTCGGTGTGCTGGCGGTGGTGTTCGCGATCCTGGCGTACAGCGCCCTGTTCGGGGCGCGGCGGGCCGAGCGCGCGGTGGAGCAGGCCGCCCACGAACTGCGGCTGGCGCTGGCCGCGCGCGTGCTCGATCCGCGTGGTGGCGCGGAGAAGGGCCGGCTGTCCGGCGAGCTGACCAGCTTCGCTACCGGTGACGCCATGCGCGTCGGCGCGCTCAACCGGGCCCTGCCGTACGCGGTCTCGACGCTCACCGCCGTGGCGGTGACGGCCGTCGCGCTGCTGTGGATCTCGGTCCCGCTGGGGCTTTTCGTGCTGCTGGGCACGCCACCGCTGCTGTGGCTGGCGAACCTGCTCGGCCGCCCGCTGGAACGCCGTAGCGAGGCCGAACGCGAGCGTGCCGCGAAGGCTTCGGGCGTGGCGGTGGACCTGGTGCGCGGACTGCGAGTCCTCAAAGGACTCGGCGCGGAGGCGGTCGCGATCACCCGCTATCGGGCCACGAGCCAGGACGCGCTGGCCGCGACCGTCCGCGCGGCCGGCGCGAAAGCCTGGCACGACGGGGGAATGCTCGCGCTGAACGGCATCTTCCTCGCCCTGGTGGCACTCGTCGGCGGTCGCCTGGCGGCCGGCGGGGACCTGACCATCGGCGGGCTGATCGCGGCGGTCGGGCTGGCGCAGTTCCTCATCGGCCCGCTGGCCAACTTCGTCTGGGTGAACTCGGAGTTCGCGCAGGCACGCGGGTCGGCGGCACGGCTGGCGGACCTGCTGTCGACGCCGCCCGCGGTGACGCCGGGGGCCGGCACGATTCCCGTGCCGCGGGGGGAGGTGCGGCTCCGCGAGGTGTCCCACGCGGAGCTGCGGGGCCTCGACCTGCACGTGCCGGCGGGTGAGCTGCTGGGGGTCGTGACGCCGGATCCCGCGGTGGCGCGTGCGTTGCTGGCGTGCCTGGGCCGCGAGACCGACCCGGCCGAGGGAACCGTCGAGCTCGACGGGACCCCGCTGCCGGCACTGGAGATCGACCACGTCCGGACGGTGATGCTGGTCGCGGCGCACGACGCGGACCTGTTCGAGGGCACCCTGGCGAGCAACGTGTCCACCGAGGACTCCCGGGTGTGGGACGCGGCCGGGGCGGACGAGGTCGCGCACGCGTTGCCGGCGGGGGTGCACACGGAGCTGACGGAGCGCGCGAGGTCACTGTCGGGCGGCCAGCGGCAACGCGTGGCCCTGGCCAGAGCGCTCGCGGTGGACGCCCCGGTCCTGGTCCTGCACGACCCGACGACGGCGGTCGACGCGGTGACCGAGGCCCGGATCGCCGCCGGCATCAGGGAGTTGCGCCAGGGCCGAACCACGATCCTGGTGACGACGAGCCCGGCCCTGCTGGCGGTCGCCGATCGGGTGGCCCTCCTGGAGAACGGCGCGGTGACCGCGACAGGCGCCCACCAGGACCTGGCCGCGGCCCACGCCACCTACCGGTCGGCGGTGCTGGCATGAGCTCGCCCGAGAACCTGCTGCCCACCGCCACTTCGGCGCGTACCCGGGCGGTCGTGTGGCAGCTGTCGCGGTCGCATCGTGGGCTTGCCGTCACGGCGTTCCTCGTGCTGCTCGTCGCCACCGCCTTCGGGCTCGCCACCGCGCCCCTGCTCGGGCGGATCGTCGACATCGTCGTCTCGCGGTCGCCGGTCGGGGAGATCACGCTGCCCGTCGTCCTGCTCGGGCTGGCCGCCGTCGGGCAGGGTGCGTTCACCGGGCTCGGGACGAACCTCGTCGCCCGGGTCGGCGAGCGGGTGCTTGCCGCGCTGCGGGAACGCTTCATCGACCGGGCGTTGCGGCTTCCCCTCGAACAGGTGGAGCGTGCCGGGTCCGGTGACCTCACCTCCCGTGTCACCGACGACGTCACCGTCATCGCCGAGGCCGTCCGGGACGCGTTTCCCGCCCTTGCCAGGGCCTGTTTCACCATCGCGCTCACGCTCGGCGGGATCGCCGTCCTGGACTGGCGTTTCCTCCTCGCCGCGCTGCTCGCCGTCCCCATCCAGGCGCACACCGTGCGCTGGTACGCCGCCAACGCGAACCCCCTCTACGCACGCCAGCGCGTCACCATGGGCGTGCTGTCCCACCAGCTCCTCGACACCATCGGCGCCGGGTCGACCGTGCGTGCGTTCCGGCTCGCCGACGACCACCTCGGGCGCGTCGGCAGGAAGTCGCAGGCCGCCATCGACATCGCGCTGCGTGCCGTGCGGCTCTGGACGCGGTTCTACGGCCGGCTCAACCTCGCCGAGTTCATCGGGCTCGGCGCGGTGCTCACCACCGGGTTCCTGTTGGTGCGTGGCGGCGACATCTCCGTCGGCACGGCCACCGCCGCCGCGCTGTACTTCCACGGCCTGTTCAACCCGATCAACGTCGCACTGGCGCTCGTCGACGACGCGCAGGCGGCCATGGCCAGCCTCGCCCGGCTCGTCGGGGTCGCGGAGACGTCGCCGCCCGCCGAGCCGGACCGGCCGGCGCGACCGGCGGACGCCTCGGTCAGCGTCACGGACGTGCGCCACGCCTACCACGCGGACGAGGAGGTCCTGCACGGTGTCGACCTCGACCTCCGGCCGGGCGAACGGGTCGCGCTCGTCGGGGCCAGCGGCGCCGGCAAGACCACGCTCGCCAAGCTGATCGCCGGCATCCACGCGCCGGCCGGCGGCGACATCCGGATCGGCGGCGCGCACCTGGCCGAGCTGGGGCCCACCGCAACCCGGCAGGCCGTCGTCCTCGTCACGCAGGAGGTGCACGTGTTCGCCGGGCCGCTCGCCGACGACCTGCGCCTCGCGAAGGCCGAGGCGGGCGACGAGGACCTGGCGCGGGCCCTGGACGAGGTCGGCGCCCTGCCGTGGGTCCAGGCGCTGCCGGACGGGCTCGCGACCGTCGTCGGGGAGGGCGGGCACCGGCTCACGACCGCGCAGTCGCAGCAACTGGCGCTCGCCCGGCTGGTGCTCGCCGACCCGCCGATCGTGATTCTCGACGAGGCGACGGCCGAGGCCGGCAGCGCGGGCGCCCGGCTGCTCGAGGGCGCGACCGTCGCCGCGCTCGCCGGCCGCAGCGGGCTGATCGTCGCGCACCGGCTCACCCAGGCGGCGTCGGCCGACCGGATCGTCGTCCTGGACGCCGGCCGCGTGGTCGAGTCCGGCACGCACGGCGAGCTGGTGGCGGCCGGCGGTCACTACGCCACTCTCTGGCGGGCGTGGTCCGCAACCCGGGCGACCGTGAAGTAAGGTGTGCCTACCCTAATTTTGAAGCGAGGATGCCATGCCGTTACGACCCATCAGCCGCCGCGGGTTCCTGTTCGCCACCGGCGGGGCCGCTACCGTGGCCCTCTCCGCGGCGCTCGCCGGCTGCGGCGACGACGCCCCGTCCGGTGCCGCCTCCGGCGGTGGCGCCTGGGAGTTCACCGACGACCGCGGCAAGAAGATCACGCGGGACAAGCGGCCGGAGCGGGTCGTCGCCTACGTCAGCTCCGCCGCCGCGCTGTGGGACTTCGGCATCCACCCGATCGGCGTGTTCGGCCCGCAGAAGACCGAGTCGGGCGACAAGGAGCTCCAGGCCGGCAACATCGACCTGGCCAAGGAGACCTCGCTCGGCAACGCCTGGGACGACTTCGACCTCGAGAAGTTCATCGGCCTGCGGCCGGACCTGCTGGTCACCGGCCTGACCGGCACCGAGGACACCGCACTGTGGGCGATCACGCCCGAGATGAACCCGAAGGTCGAGAAGGTCGCGCCGATCCTCGCGCTGTCCGAGTACAAGGTGTCGCTGCCGAAGGTCATCGAACGGTACGAGGCACTCGCGAAGGCACTCGGCGCCGACGTCGCGTCCGACGCCGTGACCAAGGCGAAGAGCGAGTTCAAGGCCGCCTCCGACGACTTGGCCGCGGCGGCGAAGGAGAAGTCCGGGCTCAAGGTCCTGGTGCTGTACGCGGACAAGGACGGCGTGTACATCGCGAAGCCGGAGTTCTTCGCGGACCTGTCCTACTACAAGGAGCTGGGTCTGGACATCGTGGCGGGCGGCGGCTCGGAGGACTACTGGGAGCAGCTGAGCTGGGAGCAGATCGGCAAGTACCCGGCGGACCTGATCCTGACCGACACCCGCACGTTCGCGTTGAGCCGCCAGCAGATGGCGGAGTACCCGACGTGGCGTGCGCTGCCCGCGGTGACCGCCGGCCAGGTCGGCGACTGGTCCGCCGAGCCGCGGTTCAACTACACGCTCGCCGCGCCGGTGATCCGCAAGCTCACCGCCGCGGTCAAGAAGGCCCGCACGGACATAGCCGCCTAGGAGGGGCAGATGACCAACCCGTTCGAGGACCCGGACGGCACCTACCTGGTGCTGGTCAACGACGAGAACCAGCACAGCCTGTGGCCGTCCTTCGTGGACGTGCCGGCGGGCTGGCGGACCGCGTACGGACCCGCGGCCCGGCAGTCCTGCCTGGACCACGTCGAGCAGCACTGGACCGACATGCGCCCGCAGAGCCTGATCGACGCGATGGGGGAGTAGCCGGCACGCCCGGGCCTGACACCCGCCGGGGCCGCATGTTCAACTACGGCCATGCACATGACCCCGGACGAGTTCCGTACGCACGGAAAGCAGGTCGTGGACTGGATCGCCGACTACCTCGAAGGGGTCGAGTCGCTCCCGGTGCGGTCACAGGTCGCACCGGGAGACGTGCGTCGCGCGCTGCCCGAGCACCCGCCGGAGCAGGGCGAGGACTTCGCGGCGGTCATGGCCGACCTCGACCGGATCGTGGTGCCCGGCCTCACGCACTGGCAGCATCCGAGCTTCTTCGCCTACTACCCGGCCAACACCAGCGGCCCGGCCATCCTCGGCGACCTGCTGTCCAGCGGCCTCGGCGTGCAGGGGATGCTCTGGGCGACCAGCCCGGCCTGCACGGAGCTGGAGACGGTCGTCGTCGACTGGCTCGCCGAGCTGTTCGGCCTGCCGGAACACTTCCGGACCGACCGCGCGGGCGGCGGCGTCATCCAGGACTCGGCGTCCTCGGCGACCCTGCTCGCGATTCTCGCCGCGCTGCAACGGACGAGCGACGGCGCCGCCGCGGTCGGTGGTCTTACCGGCCGGCACACCCTCTACGTGTCCACCGAGACACACTCCTCGGTGGCCAAGAGCGCACGCATCGCCGGCATCGGCGCCGACAACGTGCGCGTGGTCGACGTCGATCCGAAGGCGCTGGCCATGGACGTCACCGTGCTGGACCGGATGATCGCCGAGGACGTCGCGGCCGGCGCGGTGCCCGTGCTGGTGTGCGCGACCGTCGGCACGACCTCCACCGCCGCCGTCGACCCGGTGCGGGCGGTCGGCGAGGTGTGCCGGCGGCACGGGGTGTGGTTGCACGTCGACGCCGCCTACGCCGGGGTGGCGGCGGTGTGCCCCGAACTGCGGTGGCTCAACGACGGCGTGGCGGAGTACGTCGACTCGTACGCCACCAACCCGCACAAGTGGCTGCTGACGAACTTCGACTGCACGGTCATGTGGGTCGCGGACCGGGCGCCACTCGTCGGCGCGCTGGCCATCCACCCGGAGTACCTGCGCAACGCGGCGACGTCGTCGGGCGCGGTCGTCGACTTCCGGGACTGGCAGGTCTCGCTCGGGCGGCGGTTCCGGGCACTGAAGCTGTGGGCGGTGCTGCGGTGGTACGGCGCGGAGGGCCTGCGGGCGCACATCCGCGCCGGTCTGGCGCAGGCGGCCGAGCTGGTGTCGTGGGTGGCGGCGGACGAGAGCTTCGAGCTGCACGAACCACAGACGCTCGGTCTGGTGTGCTTTCGGCCACGCTGGCCAGGGTCACCGGTGGAGGAGGCCGACGCCGCGACGCTGCGGCTGATGGAGTCACTCAACGCGAGCGGTGACCTGTACCTGACACATACGAAGGTCGGTGGCCGGGTGGTGTTGCGGATGGCACTGGGCGGCACGCGGACCGAGTCGCGGCATGTGCGTGCGGCGTGGGACGCGATCCGCGCGGCAGCGGTCTGACCGTATGTTCGACACATTTACTTTACAATTCGCAATTCCATTGGCAGTTTCGTTTTTGGTCAGCCGGTTGACAGATCGCCTACGATCGGTCAGGCCGGGGTCAGCGATATCACTTCGTGATGTCACGTGAAGTGAGCGGGGACACAAGGTGGGCAGATCTGATCGAGTGACCGCGGAGGATGTGCGGTCAGTCATCTTCGACCAGTCGAGGAGGATGTCGCGCGGTTATAGCGAGGAGCAGGTTGACGCTTTCCTCGACCTCGTGGCGGACACGATCGAAGCGATGGCCACAGATCTCGCGGAAAAGCAGGCCGAAACCGGCCGACTAACAAGCGAAGCCACCCGCAACGCGGAGACGATCGTCCGCCGGGCCCAGGCCGCCGCCGAACAGATAGAGAACGAGGCGCGCGCCCGCGCGGCCCGCATCGTGGCCGACGCCTCTCGCCGCGCGGCCGTCCCCATGCCCGGTCCGCCCGGTCCGCCGCAGCTCCCGCCGATGAACGAGGAGTTCGCGGCCGCGGCGGTCGCCGTCGGCACGCGGATCGGCGGCATCCGTGACGCGTTGAGCGCCGAGCTGGCCAACCTGTACGGACTGATCGGCCGCCTCCAGAACGGCCGGTAGCTCCCTCAGGCAACCCCGTCGTCCGCGCCGGAGGGCTCCATGCGGCCGACCGTCTGCTCGCTCCACGCACGGATGGCCGCGGTCTGGTCCTTCGTGAGCACGTCGAGGAAGTAGCGGCGGATGTTGCCGGCGTGCTCCTGGATGGCGCCCTGCACCACCCGTCGCCCCGTGGCCGTCAGTCCGATCCGGGTGCGCCGGCCGCCGGCGCCGCTCTCGGTCCGCGCCACGAACCCGCGGTTCTCCATGCGTGTCAGCTGGTGCGACACGCGGCTCTTCTCCCAGTCGAGCGACTCGGCGAGCTCGCCGACACGCAGCTCACGTCCGGGCGCCTGCCACAGCGTCACCAGCACGCTGAACTCCGCCTTCGAGATGCCGCACGCACGCTGCAGGCCCCGGTCCAGCTCCCGGACGAGCAGGCGTTGCGCACGCATCCAGGTGTCCCACAGCTCCCACTCCTCCGGCTCCATGGCGCGGATAGTACCTGGTGAGCGCCAGTTGACGCATCAACTCCCGCGTCCTACAGTTGACGTGTCAACTCTTGGGAAGGACATCATGAGAACACTGCTGCGTGGCGGCATCGTGGTCAGCATGGACCCGGTCATCGGCGATCTGTCGCGAGGTGACGTGCTCATCGAGGACGGGCGGATCGCCGCCGTCGCCGTCACCATCGACGCGGCCGGCGCCGAGGTCGTCGACGCCTCGGGCAAGATCGTGCTGCCCGGTTTCGTGGACACCCACCGGCACACCTGGCAGACCGCCTTCCGCGGCATCGGCGCGGACTGGACGTTCGCCCAGTACCACGCCGCCATGCACGGCACCCTGCGGCCGCACTACCTGCCGGCGGACGTCCACCTCGGCAACCTGCTCGGCCGCGTCGAGGCGGTCGGCTCGGGCGTCACCACGATGGTCGACTGGTTCCACTGCGCCGACCGCCCGGAGAACGCCGACGCCGCGATCGAGGCGTTGCGCGAGGCGCCCGGCCACTCGATCTTCTGTTACGGCGCCAACAGTCAGGACGAGATCACGCGGGTGCGGGCCCAGTTGCCGGGCGACGACATGATGCTCGGTCTCCGCGGCCCGCAACGGGCCCCGATGGACGACGTCGCCGCCGACGTCGCCCTCGCGCGTGAGCTCGGGCTCCGGGTGAGCGTGCACGCCCACACCGCCGCCGACGGCGGCGTGGACCGCCGCCCGATCGCCGGCATGTACGACCGCGGCCTGCTCGACGACCGCACCACCGTCGTGCACGCCAACGGCATCTCCGACGACCAGGTGGCGATGCTTGCCGAGGCGGGCTGCTCGGTCTCTATCAGCCCGGACGTCGAGCTCAAGATGGGCTTCGGCTGGCCGGAGACCGGCCGCATGCTCGCCGCCGGGATCCGCCCCTCGCTGTCGATCGACGACTGCCCCTCCGCGGGCGGTGACATGTTTTCCACCATGCGCACGGCCCTCGCCGTGCAGCGTGGTCTCGACGGCGGCCTCACCACGCGCGACCTGCTCGAGTTCGCGACGCTGGATGGCGCCCGCGCGTGCGGGCTCGACGCCAGGACCGGCAGCATCACCGTCGGCAAGGACGCCGACCTGGTCCTGCTCGACGCCGAGGACCCGTCCGTCTTCCCGGTCGGCGACCCCGTCGGCACGGTCGTCGCCGCCGGTCATCCCGGCCTGGTGGACAGCGTCTTCGTCGCCGGCGAGGCCGTCAAGCGGAACGGCAGGCTGCTCGGCGTGGACCTGCCGGCGCTGCGCGCACGGGTGCTGGCCTCCCGCGACCGGATCGCCGCGGCCGCGGGCGTCCCGGTCGACGGATCCTGGACGCCTCAGCTCTCGTAGTGCGACAACCAGCTGGTCAGCAGGGTCTCCAGCAGCGCGGCCTCCTCGGGCGTCAGCGCGCCGAGCAGCCGTCGCTCGTTGGCCATGTGCTCGGCGAACGCGCGGTCGATCAGCTCCCGGCCGGCCTTCGTCAGCGCCACCACGCGGGCCCGGCCGTCGGCCGCGCTGCGGCGGCGGGTCACCAGGCCGTCGCGTTCCAGGCGGTCCAGGCGTTTGGTCATCGCACCCGTCGTGACCATGGTGAACTGGGCCAGCTCGCCGGGCGCCCGCTCGAACGGGTGCCCGGCCCGCCGCAGCGCCGCGAGCACGTCGAACTCGCCTTCCCTCAGGCCGAACCGGCGGTACACCACGCACAGCTGCTCGGTCAGGTGACCCGCCAGCCGGTGCAGCCTGCCGATCACCCCCTGCGGGCTGACGTCCACGTCCGGGCGCTCGCGGGCCCACTCCGCCTGGATCCGCGTCACATGGTCGCTCACGACCGCCCAATATACCTTCCTGAGAAGCTATAGTAGCTTCCGTGGAAGCTAAATGGCTCGCGGTCACCGCGATCGCACCCGTCGCCTGGGGGTCGAACTACTACGTCACGCGCGAGTTCCTCCCCGCCGGCCATCCGCTCTACGGCGCCCTGTTCCGCGCCCTGCCCGCCGGTCTGCTCCTGCTCGCGATCCGGCCGAGGCGGCCGGCGAGGATGTGGCGGCTGCTGGTCCTCGGCACCCTCAACGTCGGCGCCTTCTTCGTCCTGATCTACGTCGCCGCCCAGCAACTGCCCACGAGCCTCGCGTCGACCGTCATGGCCACCTCGCCGGTCGTGATGATGCTGTTCGCCTGGCTCGTGCTCGCCGACCCGCCCAGGGCACGCCACCTCACCGGCGCCGCGCTCGGGATCGCGGGCGTGGCCCTCCTGCTGCTCACCGGCGTGACGGGCGTCAGCCCGGCAGGTGTCCTCGCGTCCGTCGCCGCCATGACCATGTCCTCCTTCGGTTACGTGCTCGCCAAGAAGTGGGGCAGCGAGCTCGACGTCCTGTCCCTCACGGCCTGGCAGCTGATCGCCGGCGCACTCGTCCTGCTCCCCGTCGCGGCCGTCGTGGAGACCCCGCCGCACCTCGACGGCCGCGCCCTGCTCGGGTTCGGCTACGTCACGGTCGTCGCGACCGCGGTCGCGTTCGCGGCCTGGTTCGCCGGGCTGCGCCACCTCGACGCCGGGACGGTCGGGCTCGTCGGGCTGCTCAACCCGGTCACCGGCGTGCTGCTCGGCACGGTGATCGCCGTGGAGGCGCTGAGCACGCGGCAGGTCGCCGGCCTCGCCCTCGTCCTCGCCGGCATCGTCGTCCCACATGTTGGACGCCGACGGTCGCGGTCGTACGCTTCCAGGTGTGGCGAATCCATTGCGGAAGCTGGGTTTTCTGACGATCGGGCTCTTCGACGAGGCTGACCCCGCGCGCGGCCACGAGTCCACTCTGGAGGTCATCGAGCTCGGCGAGCGGCTGGGCTTCGACAGCGCGTGGCTACGCCACCGGCACCTCCAGTTCGGCATCTCCTCGCCGGTCGCGGTGCTCGCCGCGGCCACCCAGCGCACCAGCCGCATCCACCTCGGCACCGCGGTCACCCCGCTCGGCTGGGAGAACCCGCTGCGCCTCGCCGAGGACCTCGCGACCGTCGACATCCTCTCCGGCGGCCGGCTCAACCCGGGCGTGAGCGTCGGCCCGCCGATGCGGTACGACGAGGTCAAGGGCGCGCTGTACCCGGACACCGCCGACGTCGAGGACTTCACCTACGAACGGGTCGAGCGCCTGCTGCGGTTCGTCCGCGGCGAGCCGGCCACCGGGTTCAGCGGCACCCAGGGCTTCGAGGTGTTCTCCGACCACGTCCAGCCGCACTCACCTGGTCTCGGCGACCGCATGTGGTACGGCGGCGCGAGCCTGCGGTCGGCCGAGTGGGCCGGCAAGCACGGCATGAACTTCCTGACCAGCAGCGTGGTCAAGGCCGATGGCGAGTCGGCGGACTTCGCCGAGATCCAGCTGTCGCACGTCCAGGCGTTCCGCGCCCAGCACCCTCAGGGCCGGGTCTCGCAGGGACTCGTGGTCATCCCGACCGACAGCGCGACCGCCGCACAGAAGGCGAAGTACGCCGAGTACGCCGCGAAACGCCTGCCCCGCACGCACGAGCCGCAGGGCCCGGCCCGCATGCTGTTCTCCCCGGACCACGTCGGCACGTCCGCCGAGCTCGCCGAGCGCCTGCACGCGCACGCCGCGTTCGCGGCGATCGACGAGGTCGCGTTCGCGCTCCCGTTCACCTTCTCCCACGAGGACTACGTCCAGATCCTGACCGACATGGCGGAGCACCTCGGCCCGGCCCTGGGGTGGCGGCCCGGCACGCCATGACGGAAATGTCCGGCCCGCCACGACATAATGGCGGTTGGGGTGAGCCGGATGCGATTTCGGGTCCTGGGGCCGATGCAGGTCTGGCACGGCGACGGGTGGCAGGCCGTGCGGGCCGCGCAGCCGCGCGTCGTGCTCGCCGTGCTGCTCGCCGAGGCAGGTCAGGTGGTCAGCGCGAACCGGCTCGTCGACGAGCTGTGGGGTGACCACCCGCCACGCACCGCGCTCAACACCATCCAGGGATACGTTGCCCGCCTTCGGAAACTGCTCGGCGACGGCCCGGAAACCCGCCTGCTGACCCGGGATCGCGGCTACCTCCTCGAGGTCGGCGACGGGGCGCTGGACGCGCACGTGTTCGAGCGGCTCGTCGAGGCCGGGCAGCGGGCGGTCGCGGCCGGGGACCTGTCCGCCGCCGTCACGCGGCTCGTCGAGGCGCTGGGGCTCTGGCGTGGCCCGGCCCTGCACGACGTGCCGCGGTCGCCGGTCGTGACGGCCGAGGTCACCCGCCTCGAACAACGAAGACTCACCGCGCTCGAGGCACGGTTCGGCGCCGAGCTGGCGCTGGGCCGGCACCTCGAGACCGTCGACGAGCTCCAGCGCCTCGTCGCGGAGTACCCGCTGCGCGAACAACTCCGGGCGCACCTGATGCTCGCGATGTACCGGTGCGGCCGGCGGGCCGAGGCACTGGACGTCTACCGCCAGGGCCGCGCCGTGCTGGTCGCCGAGCTGGGCATGGAGCCGGGACCGGAGCTGCGTGAGCTGGAACGCGCGGTCCTCGCCGACGACCGGGCACTCGCCGGCGCCGCGCCCACCACCAGGCGCGTCACCCCCGCGCAGCTTCCCGCCGGCGTCGCGGGGTTCACCGGCCGGCACACGCTCCTGCGCAGGCTCGACGGTCTCCTGACCACGCGCGGGGCGCCCGCCATCGTCACCATCGCGGGCACGCCAGGCGTCGGAAAGACCGCCCTCGCCGTGCACTGGGCGCACCACGTGCGGGACCGGTTCGGCGACGGTCAGCTCTACCTGAACCTGCGCGGCTACGCGGCGGCCGAGCCGGTACGCCCGATCGACGCGCTGGCACGGTTCCTGCACGCGCTGGGCGTGCCGGCCGACCAGGTGCCGACGGACGTGGACGAGGCCGCCGCCCTCTACCGCAGCGTGCTCGCCGACCGGCGCATGCTCGTCCTGCTCGACAACGCGCACCATCCCGACCAGGTCCGGCCGCTGCTGCCCAGCGCGCCCGGCTGCCTGGTCCTGGTCACCAGCCGCGACGCGCTCACCGGGCTCGTCGCGCGGGACGGCGCCCGCGGGCTGCGCCTCGACGTGCTGACCCCGCCAGAGGCTCGCGACCTGCTCGGCTACCTGCTCGGCGCGGAACGCGTGCGTGCCGAGCCCGACGCCGTCACCGAGCTGGCCGAGCTGTGCGCACACCTGCCGCTCGCGCTGCGGATCACGGCCGCGAACCTCGGCGACCACACCGTCGCCGCGTACCGGGACCTGCTGCGTGCCGGCAACCGCCTTGCCGCACTGCAGGTCGACGGGGACGAGCAGGCCGCCGTGCGTGCCGCGTTCGACCTGTCCTACGCCGCGCTGCCGGACGACGCGCGCCGGCTGTTCCGGCTGCTCGGCCTGGTGCCGGGCGCGGACGTCACGGTCGAGGCGGCGACGGTGCTCGCCGGCATCGACGTCGGGTCCGCGCACCGCCTGCTGACCAGGCTCGCCGCCGCGCACCTCCTCGACAGCCACCCCGGTGACCGGTACGGCTGCCACGACCTGCTGCGGCTGTACGCGAGCGAGCGCGTCGAGCAGGAGGAGACGGAGGTGGACCGCGACACCGCCGTGCGGCGGCTGTACGACTGGTACCTGCACACCGTCGACGCGGCGGCCACGCTGCTGTACCCGCAGATGCGCCGCCTCACGCTGCCGCCGGCCGACCTGGCCGAGACGCCGGGCAGCGCCTTCGCGGACAACACCCGGGCACTGGCGTGGCTCGACGCCGAGCGGCACAACCTGGTGGCCGCCGTGCACCACCGGCCCCTGCCGGTGGTCGCCCTGCTCGCCGACGCGCTGCGCGGGTACTTCTGGCTGCGCATGTACAAAGTGGACTGGCTGGCGGTGGCCGGCGCGGGCCTCGCCGCGGCGCAGGCATGCGGCGACCTGACCGCGCAGACCGGCGCGCTGCTGAGCATCGCCGACGCCAACTTCCGGCAGGGCCACTACCAGCAGGCCATCGACCACTCGACGAGGGCGCTCGACACCGCGCGCAGGACCGGCTGGGCGGACGGGGAGGCCGCCGCGCTCAACAACCTCGGCAACCTGCACGACATCTCCGGCCGGCCGCGGGAGGCGGCCGAGTTCCACCGCACCGCGCTCGCGCTCAACCAGCGCATCGGCCGGCTGCCCAGCCAGTACAACAACCTCGTCAACCTCGGCATCACCTACCACCACCTCGGCGAGCTGGACACCGCGCTCGCGCGGCACACCGACGCGCTGGCGATCAGCCGCAAGATCGGGTCGCCGCACGGCGAGGCCGTGGCGCTGTCCGAGCTGGGCTCGGTGCAGCGCGACCTCGGCCGGTTCGGCGAGGCGGTCGACCACCTGCGGCTCGCGCTGGCCAAGCACCACGAGGTCGGCGACCGGGGCGCGGAGGTGGACACGCGCAACCGGCTGGCGGAGGCGTTGTGCGACACCGGTGAGCTGCCCGGCGCGCTGGCGCAGGCGCAGGAGGCGCTGACACTGGCACGGGACATCGAGTACGGGCGCGGCGAGGCCGACGCGCTGAACGCGCTCGGCACGACCCACCTGCGGCTCGGGCGGCGGGGCACCGCGATCGACCACCACCAGCAGGCGCTGGCACTGGCCCGCGACACCGCGCACCGCTACGCCGAGGTCCGCGCGCTGATCGGGCTGGCCGCGGCGCGGCGGGACCCCTCGTGTGCCAGGGAGGCGGTCGAGCTGGCGGACCGGATCGGCTACCAGGTCCTCGAAGGCCAGGCCAGGACCGTCCTGGCGGAGGTCGTGCTCGACGACGACGAGTTCGCCGAGGCGGTCGCGCTCGCGACGCAAGCGCTTGCCATACAACGGGAAACGGGCCACCGCCTGGGTGAGGCGGCCGCCCTGTTCGTGCTCGGCGGGGTCGCCGACCGAACCGGCGACCCCGACCGAGCACTGGCTCGGCGGCGCGAAGCGGGCGCACTCGTCGCCGACATCGGCGCCGCCGAGCCGGACACCGCGCACCTGTCAGGCCGGGGGCTGGGTTGAGACGGGTGCGAAACCGGTGCCACGTTTCATGAGCGTCGTCATGGTGAGAAGTAGTTGAGGGAGAACCAGCTGTCCGCCGGCACCCCGGCCGCGTTGTAGCAGGTGATGTCGACCCGCCCGGCCGGTTGCGTGCTCGGGGTGACCGACCAGCTCCCGATGTCGCAGAAGTTGCCGGTGTCGCCATTGACCGAGACGTGCGCGGTCATGGGTTCCTTGAGCGGGCCGTAGACCTGTGCCTGGTACCGGCCGGGGTTCGACCGGGTCACCGTGTGGACGTAGGCGGGGTCGGCCGCCCGGTTGCGGCCGGGATCCGGGACGTAGAAGGCCGAGCCGGGTTGGTTCGCCTGGAGGTAGCCGAAGAAACCGCTCGTGCCGCCGACGATCGAGCGGTCGTGGGTGTAGGCCAGTGTCCACTGTGGAGTGTAGGCCGGCGTGGACAACCGGTCGCAGCGCACCTGCGCGTCGACGCCCGGCGGGTTCGAGACCGGGTACCACTGGTAGACCGAGCATCGCATCGGGACGATGCCGACGGCGGACACCTGCACGTTGCCACCGATGTTGTCGAACGCCCGCCCCGCGAACCGCACGGTCCAGATGTTCGTGCCGGCGGCGTGGTGGATCGTGAGCGGCCCGCCGGCCGAGTTGTAGCCCGGCGCGCCGGAGTAGGTGGTGGCCGCCGGCTGGTTGTCGAACACGTAGCCGTACGCGCCGGACGCGCCGCTGTCGGGCGGCGTGGACCTGAAGTAGGACAACGTGAACCTGCTGTCGGTGGGCACGGTGCCCGCGTAGCAGGCGACCTCGACCACCTCGGTCGTCTCGTCGTCGGCCAGGTAGAACGAGGCCAGCTGGCAGTGCACCCCGGCGTCGTCGACCGCGGTCACGACCGGCACCCCGGTCACCCCCGGCGCCCCCGCGTTCGCGAGGTTGACTGTGTAGCCGCCGGTGCCGTGCCGTGCGACCGTGGCCTGGATGTGGCCACGGCTGGCGGTCTGGTTGGCCGGTGTGTAGCTCCCCTGCGACTCCCGGTCCGCGTACAGAAACACCCAGACCGCCGCCTCGGCCGCCCGCGCCGGCACGGCCGCCGGCAGCATCAGCAGCAGTGCGGCGAGAAACATGAGCGCCTTCACTGCTCAACTCCCCTCGTGTCCCCCATCTGCATTGGTCACAGCCTGGCGGGCGGTGCTGAGTTGGCGCTGAGTTGACGACACTTCACACTTACCGTAAGTTTTAAGTATGCCGAGACCAGCCGCCACCGAGGACGTGTTCCGTGCGGTGGCGGACCCCACCAGGCGGGCGGCGCTGGAGATCCTCGGTCGCCGCCGCGACGTGCCGGTCACCGCGCTGGCCGAGGAGCTGGGGGTGGGGCTGCCGATGCTCTCGCGGCACCTTGCCGTGCTGCGGTCCGCGGGGCTGGTCGCCGAGCGGCGGGACGGGCGGATGCGGCGCTACCGCATCCAGCCCGAACCGCTGCGAGAGCTGTACGACTGGGCCGCGATCTTCCGTGAGTTCTGGCCGGAGAAGATCGACAACCTGCGGTCCTACCTGGACCGCGTAGCGAAGGACGAGACATGACGCGTGACATCACGGTGGACGTGGAGCTGCCCCACGGACCCGAGACCGTCTGGCGGGCACTCACCGACCCGGCCGCGCTCGCCGAGTGGCTGATGCCGGTGCGGGACTTCGAACCGGTGGTGGGGCAGCGGTTCACCGTGCACGCCAAGCCGATGCCGGGCTGGGACGGGGTCGTGCACTGCGAGGTCACCGCGGTCGACGAGCCGCACACGCTGGCCTACACGTGGCGCGGCAGCAGGATGCGCGCGACGACCACGGTGACGTGGACCCTGTCCGAGTCCGCGCCCGGGCGTACCCGCCTTCTGCTGCAGCACAACGGGTTCCCGGGCCTGAGTGGCGCGGTGCTGGCCTTCATGCACCGGAACGGCTGGCGCAGGATGATGACCACCCGCCTGGCCGCGCACCTGGCGGCCACCGGCCCCATGTCCTGACCGCCTCTTCGGGCGTCAGGCCGCCCACGCGGTCATTCGGAACGGAGCCCGCGCCGGAAATGCGGTGATCAAGTCGGTGGATCCGGGTTTCTGCTGGCAAGGCGCCGGTTCGTCCTCGTACTGGGTGGTACTTGGGCGAACCGGCAACGCCGCCAGCGGGAAGCTGGGCCGCCGAATTAGTTGCCTGATCTCCGGCGCGGGACACTAGGTGGGGCACTCGCTCTCCGGGTCGATCGCCTTCAGGACGCGGTGGCCGATGTCGTGGAGCTGCCGGGTCTGCGCCCTGGTCAGCGGGTCGAACACCAGGCGTCGCACCGCCGCCACGTGTCCCGGCGCGGTGTCGACGACCTTCTGCCAGCCGTCCTCGGTCAGCGTGGCCAGGGTGTAGCGGCCGTCGGCAGGGTCCGGCGTGCGGCGCACCCAGCCACGCTTCTCCAGCCGGTTGACCACATGCGACATCCGCGACAGCGAGCCGTTGGCGAGCATGGCCAGCTCGCTCATCCGGATCGTCCGGTCCGGCAGCTCGGACAGGGCCGCCAGCACCTGGTACTCGAAGTGGTTGAGCCCCGCGTCCTGCTGTAGCTGCGCGTCGAGCGCCGACGGTAGGCGGATCAGCATGCCGACCAGTGCGAGCCAGGTCTGTCGTTCCTCGTCGGCCAGCCATCGCGGTTCCTCCATGCGCCCAGGATAACTTGACAGTTCAAGTACTGTGGGGTTGAACATTCAAGTCATTGGAGGTCCCCTGTGAACGTCGCGCTCTGGATCATCGCCGGCCTGCTCGCCGTCGCCTTCCTCGCCGCGGGCGCGATGAAGGTCGTCAGGACGAAGGAACAGCTCGCCGAGGCGGGCATGGCCTGGGTCGAGGACTTCTCGCCCGGCACGGTCACGCTCATCGGCGCGCTGGAGATCCTCGCCGCCATCGGGCTGATCCTGCCGGCGGTGCTCGACATCGCGCCGGTCCTCGTGCCGCTGGCCGCGCTCGGGCTCGTGCTCATGATGATCGGGGCGGTGGTCGTGCACGTCCGCCGCAAGGAGGTCCCGGCCATGGTGCCCAGCGTGGTGCTGCTGGTACTGGCCGCGATCGTGGCCTGGGGCCGGTTCGGGCCGTACAGCTTCACGTCCTGAGCGGACCGGCGGGCGGGCCTGCTGAACGCCGTGCAGCAACTCGGTGCCCCACGCGTTCTGGCTCGCGGCGGCACTGGTCGCGCGACGGCCGCGACCGCCGCCCTCATGCACCCGCACCGCGCACTCACCGGTCCCCGCCACGAAGCTGACGGTGGCGAATCCCGCCGCCACGGGGGTTGTCGGCGCAGTTGATAGAACAGGTATCAGCCAACCTGACGAAAGCGTTGCTACCACAAGGGCAACTTGATTGCCAGAACGCTATAACAGGTTCTAGCTTCAATGGCTATGGAGCTGTCTCGCCGGCAAGTCCTCCGTGGTGCCGCGGCCGGTGCCACCGTCGCGTTCACGGCCAACCCGCTCGTCGCCGCCGCGGCGGCGACACCGGTGCTCGGCGAGTACGACGTGGTCGTCGTCGGGGCCGGGGCGGCCGGGATGACCGCCGCGCTCACCGCGGCCAGGCGGGGGCTTTCCACCGTCGTCGTCGAGAAGGCGCCCACGTTCGGGGGCTCCGCGGCTCGCTCCGGCGCCGGTATCTGGATCCCCAACAACGAGGTCATCCTCGCCGCCGGCGTGCCCGACACCCCGCAGAAGGCCGCCGGCTACCTCTCGGCGGTCGTCGGGCCGTCGGTCCCCGCCGCCCGGCAGCAGGCCTTCCTGGCCAACGGGCCGGCGATGATCTCGTTCGTCATGGCCAACAGCCCGCTCCGCTTCCGGTGGATGGAGGGCTACAGCGACTACTACCCGGAGCTCCCCGGCGGCATGCCGAACGGCCGCTCCATCGAGCCCGACTACCTCGACGGCAACGTCCTCGGCGCCGAGCTCGCCCACCTCAACCCCGCCTACCTGACCGTCCCCGCCGGCATGGTCGTCTTCAGCGCCGACTACAAGTGGCTCAACCTCGCCGCCGTCAACGCCAAGGGCGCGGCCGTCGCCGCCGAGTGCCTTGCCAGGGGAACCGCCGCCGCGCTGCGTGGTGAGAAGCCGCTCACGATGGGACAGTCCCTCGCCGGCGGACTACGCGCCGGGCTGCTCGCGGCCAACGTGCCGGTGTGGCTGAACACGCCGCTGCAGGACCTCGTCATCGAGAACGGCCGCGCCACCGGGGTGCTCGTGTCCCGCGACGGAAGCGCCGGGCTGGTCAGGGCGCGCCGCGGGGTGATCGTCGGGTCCGGCGGGTTCGAGCA
>NZ_DASQCC010000038.1:0-36977 GCF_035634895.1 Actinophytocola sp.
CTGCTCCGGCGACAGCTGCGCCGGCATCCGGTCACTCTTGCGTGGACTCACAACATCAGATGTCATCACTCACAGTGCCCATCCCGCCGGACCTTCGGCCCGGCGTGTCGGGCCGAACACACCGATCTTGAAACAGTCCCACCGAGTCCCGCGTTCGGACATAGCGAGTCCCGCGTTCGCGCATAGCGAGTTGCGGTTTCGTGCAGGTCTGGCCTGGATCGTGTGCACGGAACCGCAACTTATGGTTCGGGTCCCGCGTCCGCGCACCGAGTCCCGCGTCCGCACATCGCGAGTCCCGCGTTCAGACATAGCGAGTCCCGCGTTCGCGCATAGCGAGTTGCGGTTTCGTGCAGGTCCGGGCCTGGGTCGTGTGCACGAAACCGCAACTCATGGTGTTTGGACGCGGGACTCGTGGTGTTTGGACGCGGGACTCGCGCGTTGTGGGTGTTGGTGAGTCACTACCATGTTCCGGTGACTCAGCTGCGGGTGCTGCTCGTCGACGACGACCCGCTCGTGCGGACCGGGTTGGCGATGATTCTGGGGAGTGCGCCGGACATCGAGGTCGTCGGGCAGGCGGGGGACGGGGACGAGGCGGTCGGTGCGGTGCGTGCGTTCGCGCCGGACGTCGTGCTCATGGACATCCGCATGCGGCGGATGGACGGGATCGCAGCCACGGCCGCCGTCAACGCGTTGCCCAGTCCGCCGCGGGTGCTCGTGCTGACCACGTACGACCTCGACGAGTACGTGTTCGACGCGCTCGCCGCCGGCGCGGGAGGGTTCCTGCTCAAGGAGGGCGCGCCGCAGGAGATCATCGACGCGGTCCGGGTCGTGGCGAAGGGCGACATGATGCTGTCGCCGGGCACGACCCGGAAACTGGTCGGCCACTTCGTCGCCGCGCGGGCCAACCCGCGCCGGATGAGGGCGCAGGCGTTGCTCGCCGAGCTGTCCGCGCGGGAGCGGGAGGTGGTCACGGCCGTCGCGCAGGGCAAGTCCAACGCCGAGATCGGCACCGACCTGTATCTCAGCGAGGCGACCGTGAAGACCCACATCACCAGGACGTTCGCGAAGCTGGACGTCACCAACCGGGTCCAGCTGACGATCTTCGCCTACGAGGCGGGGATGGTCACTCCCTGACGGGGTCCTGCAGCAGCCCCACGATGTTGCCGTCGACGGTGACGGTCGCGGTGAGGCGGCCGCCGCCGACGTCCCTGGGCTCGGCGGTCACCGTCGCGCCCGCGTCGACCATCGCCTCGATGGACTTCCCGATGTCGGCGACGTGCCAGTACGGCGTCGGGCCGGTGAGGCCCTGCCTGTCGGCGTGCGGGACGAGCCCGAAGCTCTGGCCGCCCACCTGCCAGCCGACGTAGTACGGCTGGTCCTGCTCGGGCTCGGCGCCGATCAGCGCGACGAACGCGGCCTTCGCGGCGGCGAGGTCGGTCGCCGGGTACAGGATGGTCTGGATCCCGTCGGTCATGTGTCTGTCCTTTCCCGCTTGGGTTCGCTCCTATGACCACCGTTCGGCGGGGACCGTGACCAGTGGAGTGGTGACCTGGCTCACAGTTGGAGCGTCGCCCACACGACCTTGCCGCCGGTCGAGGTCGGCGCGCTGCCCCACGCGGTCGCGATCTGGGCGACCAGCAGCAGACCGTGGATGCCGCTGGCCTCACCGCCCGGGTCACGCACGCTCACCTCGCCGGGCACGTCGTCGTAGACCGCGACGCTGAACACCGCGCGGCACAGCCCGAGCCGGACGACCGGGCAGGAACCGGTGTGGATGACCGCGTTGGCCACCAGTTCGCCGACCAACAGCAGTGCGTCGTCGACCAGCGGGTGGAGGTCCCACTCCGCGCAGATCCGGCGGGTGAACTCGCGGGCGAGGCGTGGACTGGACAGCGAGCTGGGCAGCTGGGCGTGGGTGACGCGGCGCGGCGACGGCTCGTCGATGGCCGCCACCGCACCGCCGACGGTCTCGTGGACGGTGAGGAACCGCGCGGTGTCGGTGCGGCCCATCCAGCGCCTGACCGGTCCACCGCCGGTCACCAAGAGCAGGGGCACGCCCGGCCACTGCCTCAGTCGCGTGTGTACCGCCGGGAAAATCGCGAGCGTCGTGTCGGACTCGACGTCCAGTCCCGTGAGGTCGACGACGATCGCGCGCGGGACGTCCGTGCCGACCCTGATCAGGTGGTCACGAAGCTGCCCGTAGCTGGCGATGTCCAGGCGGCCGGTCGGCGTGACGACGATCGCGTCGTCCACCGCGTGGTCCTCGAGTCGCAACACGTCGCTGGTCACGCTCCATGACCTCGTGCGAACGGCGGGCACCGGCCGCCCGGGAGTCATCGATTCGATGCTGTGGGAGGGATACCCGGACCCACGTGCTCAAACTCGGCGATCTTTTCCGGCAGCGACAAAATTCTGTTGTTTGAGGGTGCGTGCGGGTGGGTACCAGCAGACGACCGTGAGGGAGGCACGCACCGTCATGACCGATCCCCACCCGATCTACACCGCGTTGTTGGCCGAACGGGAGGCCGCCGAGGCGGCCGAACCCGAGTTCGTCGAGGAGATTCAGCAGGCCGAGCGATAGTAGTCGAGGTAACCGGTGCGGCTGCCCCACGAGCTGGAGCCGCCGTCGCAGTACTCCAGCTTTCCGCCGACCACGGTCGTGTGTGTGCTGTCGCTGTAGTACGTCGTCACACACTCGAAGCCCAGCGGGCAGGCGGCGGCCTGTGCCGGTGCGGCCGCGAAGGTGACTCCCGCGGTGGCGAGAAACGTCGCGGCGGCGATGCTTACGGACCTGCGTAGCATGTGCCCTCCCAGCCGTAGGTGAATAAATTTCAGAATCCACGACACGGGTGAACCGGGCAATCCGCTGAGCGGGGTAGCGCACCACGGCGAGCGGCTGTGGTCCGTCGTCGGGGTTCGTCGTAAAGGCTCTCCGTCGGGGCTCGTCGTCAGGGTTGTTGTCGGGTTCGTCTGTCGGGGTTTGTCGTCGGGGTTTGTTGTCAGAGGCGGGGATCCACCGGCTCGGACTCCAGCGCCAGCACGGCGAACACGGGTTCGTGCACGCGCCACAGAGGTTCCCGGTCGACGAACCTCGTCAGCGACTCCATGCCCAGCGCGTACTCGCGCAGTGCCAGCGAACGTTTGCGGCCCAGGGTGCGCCGGCGTAATCGCCCGAGGTTCGCCGGCTCGGTGTAGTCCGGTCCGTAGATGATCCGCAGGTACTCCCGGCCACGACACTTGATTCCCGGCTGTACCAGTCGATCCGCCGGTGTCGTGGCCGGCTTGACCACCATGCCCTCGCCGCCCGCCTCGGTCAGCGTGGTCCACCAGTCGACGCCGGCCGCGACGGACGCCGGGTCGGTCACGTCCACCGTGGTCCTTCTCGTGCCGCGCAGTAGTTCCGGGTCCGCCGCCACCAGGCCGTCGAGTACCTTCTCGTGCCACGTTCTCGGGTTCGTCGCGTGGACCTGGTCTTCCGCCGCCAGCAACGTGAACGGCGCCAGGGACACGCCCGCCAGGCCGTCCGTCGGCCAGCAGTACCGTTCGTAGGCCTCGACGTAGTTCCTGGCGTTCGTCAGCCTCGACTGTTGCCGCGCCAGTACTTCCGTCAGGTCCGCGCCGCGTGCCGCGGCCTTCCGTAGTGCGGCCACCGCCGCCGGGAGTGCGGCGGACGCCGCCGCGCCCACCGGGGCGTACTGGCGGCGGAGCAGTTGGCCGGCCTTCGCCGACCACGGCAGTAGCTCCGCGTCCAGGATCAGCCAGTCGCTGTTCAGGGTCGACCACAGGTCGGCCTTCGTCGCGGCGGACCGCAGGCGGGTCAGGAACTCGGCCGGGTCGTCGAAGAACGAGCGGCCGGTTCTCGTGTACACGGCGCCCGCGGCGCCGTCCTGTGCGCCGAACCGAGCGCTGGCCACCTGTTCGTCCCGGCAGAGGACCACCACCGCTCGCGAGCCCATGTGCTTCTCCTCGCACACGACCTGCCCGACGCCGTCCTCCCGGTACGCGGCGAAGGCCTCCGCCGGGTGCTCCAGCATTCCGTCCACAGTGGACGTCGAGCACGGCGCCATGGTCGGCGGCAGGTAGGGCAGCCACTGCGGCGCCATCGCGAAGCGGCTCATCACCTCCAGCGCCCCGGCGGCGTTCTCCTCGCGGATCTTCAGGCGGCCCATGAGCCTGGCGTCGATGTGCCGCGTGCCCAGGACGTCGCCGATGCGCAGCAGGTCCGGCGCCCTGGCCGGGGCGTTCAGCGGCCTGGCCGGCTCGTAGTGCACGGCCTCCGCCTCGACCGACACCAGTTCCCGGGACGGCCAGCGCAGTGCCGTCAGCGTGCCGCCGAAGACACAGCCGGTGTCGAGGCAGATGGTGTTGTTGACCCAGGTCGCCGCCGGCACCGGGGTGTGTCCGTAGACGACGGTCGCGTCGCCGCGGTAGTCGTCGGCCCAGGGGTAGCGGACCGGGAGGCCGTACTCGTCGGTCTCGCCCGTCGTCTCGCCGTACAGGCAGAAGGAACGGACGCGGCCCGACGAGCGCCCCTGGTACTCCTCCTTGAGACCGGCATGCGCGACGACGAGCTTGCCGCCGTCCAGCCGGTAGTGGCTCACGAGGCCGTACATGAACTCCCGTGCGGACTTGCGGAACTCCTCGGGCTCCTCCGACAGCTGCGCGAGCGACTCCGCCAGGCCGTGGGACACCGTGACCTTCCGGCCGTCCAGTGCGCGGACCAGCTTGCTCTCGTGGTTGCCGGCGACGCACAGTGCCGTGCCGGTGGCGACCATGCCCATCACCAGCCGCAGGACACCCGGGGTATTCGGCCCGCGGTCGACCAGGTCGCCGACGAACACCGCCGTGCGGCCGTCGGGATGGTGGGCGCCGTCCGCGGTGACGACGTAGCCGAGGCGGGCCAGCAGGGTCACGAGCTCGCCGTGGCAGCCGTGCACGTCGCCGATGATGTCGAACGGGCCGGTCAGCTCGCGTCTGTCGTTGTAGGCCTTCTCGTACTCGATCTCCACCGGGTCCGCCGTGGACAGGACGTGGACCTTGCGAAAGCCTTCCCTCGCAAGGTGTCCGACCGACCGGCGCAACGCGTCGTGCTGCCGGCGGATCACGTGGTCGGGCAGCCCGCGGTGGCCTGCGGCACGCTCGCGCAGTGTCGCCAACGGCACGTCGAACACGATGGCCACCGGAAGAACGTCGAACTCCCGGGCCAACGCGACGAGCTTCGCCCGGTCCTCGCGCTGGACGTGCGTCGCGTCGACCACGGTCAGCCGGCCGGCCCGCAACCGCCTCCCGGCGACGAAGTGCAACGCCTCGAACGCGTCCGTCGTGGCCGACTGGTCGTTCTCGTCGTCGGCGACCAGGGCCCGGAACGTGTCGGAGGACAGTACCTGCGTAGGCAGGAAGTGCTCACGAGCGAACGTGGACTTGCCGGAGCCGGTCACCCCCACCAGCGCGACAAGACTCAGCTCGGGCACGGCGATCCCACGCATCAGGCCACCTTCCCGCCGGCCGCGGCGTGCCGCGGACGAACGCGTCTCTGCCAGAGCTTCACCTCAGGACGCCTTTCTCGTGAACACGGCCAGCTGTGTCGGCGCGCCCACCTCCGGGTCGACCTCGCCGACCGGCACGTGGCGGACCGTGTAGCCATGGGTCGCGCAGGCGTCGTCCGCCCACGCCGTCATCTCTGCGCGGGTCCATTCGAAACGGTGGTCCGGGTGGCGGACCCGGCCGGCCGGCAACGTCTCCCAACGCACGTTGTACTCCGCGTTCGGCGTCGTCACGAGCACGTGCTTCGGCTTCGCCGCCCCGAGAACCGTCGCCGCCAGTGCTGGTAGCCGCGGTGGGTCGACGTGTTCGATCACCTCGGACAGGACTATCGCGTCGTAGCCGGCGATGCGTGGGTCCGCGTAGGTCACCGAGCCCTGGTGCAGCGTCACCCGCGCACGCTGGCGGTCCGCGAACCTGTCCACCCGCGCGGCTGCCACGCGCAGCGGCCTCGCGGCCACGTCCACGCCCACGATCTCCGTGAACATCGGTTCCGTCACCAGCTCACGCAGCAGGCGGCCCTCGCCGCAGCCCATGTCCACGACCCGGTGCGCACCGAGGTCGCGGAGCTGCGCCACGATCGCCTCGCGGCGCAGCTGTGCCAGTGATGGCAGGCGTTCCTGCTGTGCCTCCTCTTCCTCGTCCTCCGCCGGCCGGTCGTCCAGCTCGGTCAGCCTGGCCATCGCCGCCACGGTGAAGCGGCGTTTGTGGGCCAGGTACCTGGCGGTGATCAGCTCCCGGTCCGGATGCGTGACCAGCCACGTCCTGCCGGCCCGCAACAGCTTGTCGACCTCGTCCGCCGCCACCCAGTAGTGCTTCGCGTCGTCCAGCACCGGCAGCAGCACGTACAGCTGCGTCAGCGCGTCGGCCAGCCGCAGCGTGCCGGTCAGGCGCAGGTCCACGTACGGGCTGTCGCCCCACGCTGGGAACGCCGGGTCCAGTGGGATCGTGGTCGCCTCGACCGTCCAGCCGAGCGGGGCGAACAGGCGTTCCACGTGCGCGCGTGGACAGGCCGGTAAGTGGATCTCCAGTGGGATAGGGGTATCGGCCAGTTCCGGGCGGGCGTCGCAGCGGCCACGCATCGCGGTGCCGTACACCTTGCCGATCGCGACGGACAGCAGCGACGACGCCGCGTACGGGCGGTCGTTGACGTACTGGCCGAGGGTGTCGCCGCCCTTGCGGACCAGGCCGACCGGGTCGACCTCCAGTAACAGCGTCGCGGTCGTGCGCTCCTCGGTGACCTCCGGGTAGAAGACGTGGGCCGTGCCGGTGGACACGTCGAACCGCTGCGCCCGGTCCGGGTGCTTGTGCAGCAGGTACCCGAGATCGGCCGCCGGCCTGTGTGTGGTCGTGATGCTGAGGAGCATGGGCCCGAGTATTCACGAGACGTCCGACAAGGTCCGCCGGTTTTGTGGTCTCATCGGGAGGATGGACGAGCGACTGACCGCATTCGGTAACCAACTGATCGATTCGCACATACGTTTGCGTGAACTGCTGGCCGCGTTGCGCGACGGCACGTATACCGGGATTGATCTTCAGGCGCACTGTCTCGCGTTCTGCTCGGTGCTCGCGCAGCATCACGAGGCCGAGGACGACGGCGGGTTTCCGTTGCTGGGTAAGCATTATCCGGAGCTGCGGCCGGTGCTGGACGAGCTGCGGCGTGATCATCGGCAGGTCGCCGAGGTGCTCGATCGGCTGAAACTTCTGTCCACGATGGATGTCGTGGCGGAGCGGGAGCTGGACACGCTGGCCGCGTTGCTGGAGACGCACCTGGTGTACGAGGAGAAGAAGCTCGTCGCCGCGCTGAACATGTTGCGGGTCGGCGGGGAGGAGGCGAACGCCGTGACGCGTGCGGTGAAGCTCGCGGAACCGGCCTGACGCCGCGGCCGTGTGCACGAAACCGCAACTCGATGTGCACGAACGCGGGACTCGGTATGGGAGAACGCGGGACTCGCGGGTTAGGGGTTGCGGGGCCAGGGGGTGTTTTGTAGGGCTTCTATGCGTTCGTTGAGGGCGCGTAGTAGGTGGTAGAGGTCGGTGCATTTTGTGTCTGGCCAGTCGGTGACCACTGTGGCCAGGCCGGTGCGGTAGTGCTCGCGGTCGGCGGTGAGGCGGGTCGCGCCGGTCGGGGTGATGCGGAGGCGGCGGGCCAGGCCGCCGGCCGGGTCGGGGATGCGTTCCACCAGGTCCTCCCGCAGCATGGCGGCCACCTGGCGGGTCACCGTCGAGATCTCCAGCTGCAGTGCTTCGGCCAGCTCGCGGGCGGTCATCGGGCCGGTCACGTCGATGCGGTTCAGCATCAGGTACGCGGAGCGCTCCAGCAGGCCCCTCATCGCGGTGACCAGTTGGTGGCGGCTGATCAGCGTCAGCTCACGGGACAGCTCCTCGAGGAGGTGTTGTCTACCACGCATCGTCCGGCCCTCCAGCACTGAATGTGTACCGTACACATGTGCGCCCTGCGTTCGTCGTCACCGTGCTGGCGAGTTGCGGTCTCGTCGCCGCGTTCATGCAGACCCTCGTCATCCCACTGATTCCCCGCTTCCCGGACATCCTCCACACCGACGCCGCCGACGCGTCGTGGGTCATCACCGTCACGCTGGTGGCCGCCGCCGTGATCATGCCGGTCAGCGGCCGGCTCGGCGATCTCCACGGCAAGCGTCCCGTGCTGCTCGCCAGCCTGGTCGTGCTGGTCGCCGGGTGCGTGGTGTCCGCGCTCGCCGGCTCGCTGCTGCCCATGGTCGTGGGGCGCGGGCTACAGGGCTGCGCCATGGGCGTGATTCCGCTGGGCATCAGCATCATGCGGGACGTCCTCCCGGCCGAACGCGTCGGCTCGGCCATCGCGATGATGTCCGCCACGCTGGGTGTCGGCGGCGCGATCGGGCTGCCGTTGTCGGCGGTGATCGCGCAGGCGTCGTCCTGGCGGGTGCTGTTCTGGATCTCCGCCGCGCTCGGCGCCGCCTGCCTCGTGTTGCTGTGGGCCGTGGTGCCGGACTCGCGGTTGCGGGCCGAGGGCCGGTTCGACATCCCGGGCGCCGTCGGGCTCGCGATCGGGCTCGTGTCCCTGCTGCTCGCCATCACCAAGGGCGGGGCGTGGGGCTGGGGCTCGCCGACCACGCTCGGCCTGTTCGCGGCTGCCGTGGTCGTGCTCGTGGTGTGGGGTGCCTACCAGCTGCGGGTCCGGTACCCGCTCGTGGACCTGCGGGTCTCGGCGCGGCGGCCGGTGCTGTTCACCAACCTGGCCTCGGTGCTGGTCGGGTTCGCGATGCTGACCGGGTCGCTGGTGCTGCCGCAGCTGCTGCAGGCGCCGGCGCTGACCGGGTACGGGCTCGGGCAGTCGATGGTCGCGGCCGGGCTGTGGATGGCGCCGGGCGGGCTCGTCATGATGGCCCTGTCTCCCGTGTCCGCCGGGCTGACGCGCCGGCGCGGACCGCGGACGTCGCTGTTGACCGGCGGGGTCGTCATCGCGGTCGGCTACGTCGTGTCGACCCTGTTACTGGACAACGCGTTCGAGGTCATGGTGGCCACGGTGATCGTCAGCTCCGGGGTCGGGATCGCCTACGCCGCGATGCCCGCGCTGATCATGGGCGCGGTGCCGCTGCACGAGACGGCCTCCGCGAACGGGCTCAACTCGCTGATGCGGTCGGTCGGCACGTCCATCTCCAGTGCCGTGACGGCGACGCTGCTGGCACACATGACGGTGACGGTCGGGCCGGTGACGCTGCCCTCGCTCGCCGGGTTCCGGGTGGCGTTCCTGATCGCGGCCGGGGCCGCGGTCGCCGGGGTGCTAGTGACCCTGCTGGTGCCACGCGTCCGTGACCGCCTCGACCACGCGACCACGGTGGTGGCTGCGGACGAGCGGAGCGAGCTCGAGGTGGAGGAACGGGATGCCGCGGGCGGCGGCCGCGATGCCCTGGACGTTCGTGCGACCGGCTAGGTGGGCGTGGTGGCGCACCCGGAGGCCTTGGCGTTCGAGGGTCGCGCTCAGGCGCTGATGCAGGTCGGTCGGCCTGCCGGCGCCCGCGGTCAGCACGGCGTCGGTGTCGGGTGCGCTCGCCGTCCGGAAGCCGTGGACCTGGAGCTCCGGGACCGCAAGCGTTTGCGCGAACGCGTGGAAGAGGCAGTCCGGGTCATGGGCGACGTCGGCGTGCCGGCGGCGCACGCCCGCGACCAGGAGCGCGGCGCCGGGGATGGCGTCGAACAGGTCGCGGCCCAGACGCGCGGTGAAGCGGTCGGAGCCGGGGTGGGGAACCTCGACGAGCAGGGTGGGTGTCCCGCGGACGGCGATGGTGCCCCAGCCCGGGTCACCCGTCAGCAGCGTGGCCGAGTACTCGTGCGAGACCCGCAGCGGCACGCCGGTCAGGTCCGGCTCGTGGCCGGCCAGCAGCGCCCGCAGTGCCGCCACCGCACGAGCCTGTTCCTCGGGCGTGGGCCGGCGGTAGTGCATCAGTGGGCGGCGGTGAGGATCGAGTCCAGGAGGCCCGGGTAGAGGGCGTCGAGGTCGTCGCGCCGCACCGTGGAGATCCGCGCCGTGCCCTCCGGGCGAAGGTGGATCACGCCCGCCTCGCGCAGGATGCGCAGGTGGTGGGTCCGCGTCGACTTGGTGACCGGCAGCTCGATCGACCCGCACGGGGCGCCGTCGCAGCCGCGGGCGGCCAGCTCACGCACGAAGAGCAGCCGGATCGGATCGGCAAGCGCGTGCAGCACCGACTCGATCCGGATGTCCGACCGCGTCGGGTGCGGGAGCGATTCCGTCACAACGCCCATAGTACGACACCTATCGTAGTTCGATGAAAGTCGTAGTACGGTGTCTATCGTACATCCAACAGGGGAGAGAAATGTCGCCACGTACCTACCTGCTCGCCCTGGGTGCATTCGCGGTGGGCACCAGCGGATACATCGTCTCGGGGGTGCTGCCGGCGGTCAGCCGGGAGCTGCACGTCTCGATCTCCACGGCCGGCCAGCTCGGCACCGCGTTCGCGATCGCCTACGCCATCGCGTCCCCGCTGCTCGCGGCCGTCACCGGACGGTGGGAGCGGCGGCGCCTGCTGGTCGTCGCGCTGGGCATCAGCACGCTCGGCAACGCGCTCGCCGTGGTCGCGCCGACCTACGAGGTGCTGCTGGCGAGCCGGATCATCGCGGCCCTGGGCGCCGCCGTGTACACCCCCGCCGCCACCGCCGTCGCGACCGTGCTCAACCCGCCCGAACGCCGCGGTCGCGCGGTCGCCATGGTCTTCGGCGGGCTCACGTTCGCCCTGATCGTCGGCGTGCCGGTCGGCAACCTCCTCAGCGAGCCGCTCGGCTACCACGGCGTGTTCGCGCTGGTCGCGGGTGTGTCGCTGCTGGGGCTGGTCGTCGTGCGTGCCGGGGTGCCGACGGTCGAGGCACCACCCGCGGTCGGGTTGCGGGACCGGTTCGCGGTCGCCGCCGACCGGCGGGTACTGCTCCTGCTCGGCGTGACCGTGCTCGGCGTCCTGTCCGCGATGGCGCCGTTCACCTACATCGCGCCGTTCCTGTCCGCGTCGGCGGGCGCACACGGCCTTGCCGTCAGCCTCCTGCTGCTGGGCTACGGGCTCGGCGCGACCATCGGCAACTCGCTCGGCGGCCGGGCGACCGACCGGTTCGGCAGCGCGCTGCCGCTGTTCACCTCGCTGGGTGCCGCGATCGTGCTGCTCGTCACCCTGCCGCTGGTGGCGGTGAACGTGCCGGCCGCCGCCGTGGTCATGTTCGTCTGGGGCATGTTCACCTGGGCGTTCAACCCGCCGATGCAGAACATGCTCATCGGGCTGTCGCCGCGGAACAGCGGGTTGGTGCTGTCGCTGAACGCGTCCGCGATCTACCTCGGGGTCGGGCTTTCCGGACTGTCCGGCGGGGCGGTGGTCAGCCTGGCCGGCGTCACCGCGCTGCCACCGGTCGCCGCCGTCGCGGCGCTGGTCGCGACCGGGCTGCTCGTGCTGGCGCTACGCCCGGAACGTGAGCCGGCCGTCGAGGACGGTCGCGAGGATCGGGAGGTCCCTGAGCTCGCTCGGCGGTAGGCCGGCGATGTCCCGGCCGGCCAGTACCAGGTCGGCCGGGTCGCCGAGCCGGACCGCCGTGCGGCCGCCCGTGCTCGCGGCGACGGCGGTCGCCAGCGACAGGCACTGCTCCGGGTGCCAGCCGGGACGGTCGTCGTCGGTGCGCGTGACGGCGGAGGCGATGCCGTCCCACGGGTCGAGCGGGGCGACCGGCGCGTCGGAGCCGAGCTCCAGCCTGGCGCCGGCCGCGTGCAGTGCGTGGTAGGCGTAGGCCCGGCCGGTCCGGCCGGCCCAGTGGTGGTCGGCGGCGTCGCGGTCGTCCGGCTGGTGCGCGGGCTGGACACTTGCGGTCACGTTCAGTGCGGCGAACCTGGCGATGTCGGCGGGGTCGAGGAGCTGGGCGTGCTCGATCCGGCCACCGACGCCCAGCGCCTCGAACGCGTCCAGCGCGAGGGTGTTGGCCCGGTCGCCGATCGCGTGCAGGGCGAGGCCGATGCCACCCGCGACGGCCCTGCGCAGCACGGGCAGCAGGTCGCCCCCGAGCAGTTCGCCGTGGTAGTCCGTCTCGGGGTAGGGGTCGTGACAGTAGGCGGTGCGGGTGTTGAGCGAGCCGTCCATGAAGACCTTCAGCGGGCCGACGGTGAGCCGCTCGTCGAGCACGTCGCCGGTCCTGAGGCCGCGCTCGATGGTCTCGTCGAGCAGGTACTTCGCGATGACGCACCGGATCCTGGTGGCGGGGGTGGCGCGGCGCCGCCAGTCCCGGACGGTGTCGGTGTACTCGTAGTCGGCGATCGTGGTGACCCCACGGGCGGCGGCGGCCCTCGTGGCGTCGAGGACCCACCGGTCGGTGACGTCCGTGGCCGGCCGGGGGAGTGCCGCGGTGAGGCGCATGCACTCGTCCTCGACGAAGACGCCCGTCGGGTGGTCGAGGTTGACCGAGCGCAGCGCGGCCGAGCTGAGCCAGAGCGTGTGCAGGTCGTTGCTGAAGAGGGCGACGGGCTGGTCCGGGAGTAATCGGTCGAGCAGTGACTTGTGCGGCGTGTCGGGCCAGAGCGCGGGGAAGAAGTTCGCGCCCTGCACGAGAACGACGCGTTCGGCCCGTGCGGCCGCGATCATGTCGGCGGCCTCGGCGGCGGACCGGGCCGCCGCGAGGGAGACGCGCCGGCGGGCGCTGGCCCACTGGAGCAGGTGCGCGTGCGCGTCGACGAGGCCGGGCAGGAGGGTGCCACCGCCGCCGTCGATGACCTCGGCACCGTCGGCCGGCATGCCGACGGGCGCGACGGCCACCACACGGCGCCCGTCGACACGCACGTCGGCACGCCGCCCGGTGAACCCGATCGTCACATCACGCAGAAGCAGGGCCATGCTTCACATACTGCTGGAACACCGCGCCAGGTCGTGGCCCGTTTTCCGTGGCCGTCAAGTCGGACCGTCACGGCCCGAACTGGCGCGGGGTCGTGCCGGTGCTCACGAACTCGATCCGTTTCGCCACCGACACGGCCTGGTCCGCGTAGCGCTCGTAGAAGCGCGCGACCAGGGCGAGGCACGTCGCCATCGGCACCCCGTGCGTCCAGGACCGGCCGGTGATCGTGGCGAGCACCGCCGCGTGCAGGTCGTCCACCTGCTGGTCGGTCTGGTTCAGCTCGGCGTACGAGCCCTCGCGCGGGCTGGCGATGTGCGCCACCAGGCCCTCGGCCATGTCCGCGGTGATCTCGCCGAGCGCCGCGAACGTGTCCCGCAGCTCGTCCGGCACCACCTGGGACGGGTGCACGCGGCGGGTCATGTTCGCGATGTGCTCGGCGAGGTCGCCCATGCGTTCGATCCGGTCCGCGCAGTAGACCGCGGACAGCACGAGCCTCAGGTCGCTCGCCTTCGGGGCCTGAAGCGCGAGCGTCTGCCGCGCCCGTTCCTCGCACTCGTCGCGCAGCAGGTCCAGCTCGGCGTCGGCGGCAAGGACCGCCTCCGCCCCGACGAGGTCGGCGGACAGCAGCGCGTCGGTCGCCTGTCGCATCGCGGCGGCCGCCAGCTTGCACATCCTGCTCAGGAACTCCCGCAGCTCGGCCAGCTCACCGCGAAACGTCTCGCGCATCGCGTACTCCTTCTCCGAACGTGAGGTTCGCTCGCACTGTCCCGCGAACGGCACAGGACTCGAGGCCTGCCAAGTGGTCACCCGGCGCCAGATGGACTTGGCCGCGACCGCGAACCGTGGTCAGACTACCGAAGTCCTTGGTGATGATTACCACGTAACGCGTCGGCCGGCGCGCGAGAAGAACGCGTGGCAATCACGTGGGGCGAAGAACCGGGGCCGATGTTCGCTCGATCGATGACGCAATTAGTCACGGATCGTGGCCAATCGAACGGGACGGACGCCCTGATCCGCTGGACGGGTGGGGGTCGACCGCCAGGCGGGTGAACCGCCATGCGCGAATTTCCGGGGATTCACGCCGCGACGGGGGCTGGGGCAGCGGCGATTCCGGTGTCACAGCGGACATCGAGCCGGCAAATGGGAACGGTTGACACTGGTAACGAGACTGATCGAAAGCACGACACACCGGTTCGTGGAGCCGGAATTCGCCCAGCTCATCGCCCTTCTGACGGCCTGGCGGCTCGAGATCGACTCCGAGCCGTTCGCCCACGAGGACGACTGGGCCACAGTGGACTCTCCGGCCTTCGACGTGGTCTTCGGCCGGCCGAGGCAGGCGCATGTCGATGGCGCGCAGGGTCTGCCCTGAGTAGTCGAGCCGTAACGCGCTGACACGAATGGCCCAGGGTAAGTTCGTCCATCCGGACCCAATTTCACCTGTTCGAAAAAAACCGCCGTCCCCGTACGTGTGTAGGGGTGACGGATTGGGTACCCCGCGGCGGCGCACGTTCGGTGCGTCCGGGGAGGGTGAGGTGGCGGATGGAGTTGGACAGCTGGGGTCAGCCGGCCAGAGGGCTGCGGGAGTACGTCCGGCTCGTGGCGTCGGCGTGTGGCTCGGGTGAGGCGTTCTCGGTCCGGACCGAGCGACCGCTGTCCGGTTACATCCCGCTGGAGGAGCGGGTGGCCGCGTTCCCGGAGCTGGACGTGGCGCTGGTGTGGGACGAGCGGACCGGCTGGCGGTCGGCGCTGGAGCCGGCGAGCGGCAAGGAACTGATCACTCTGTCCTATTTGGACACTTCGCTTTGCCCGACGCCGGCGGAGGTCGCGGAGTTCGCGGCCAACCCCGGCGCGGGAGCCGCGACACCGGTACGGGCCGAGGTGGATGTGCTCGCCCTGCTGTCGGAGTTCGCGGTGGTGCGGTTGAGGTGACCCGGCTGGTTTGGCCGGCCTCGGGGGGCCGGCCAAACCAGTTGCTTTCAGGCATAGTCGCGGCGCAGTCCCGGCAGCGCTCCGTCGTCAGCGGCGTGAACGCGCCGAACTCGCCGTGCTGGTACGGCGCCGCCGGCCGGTTCGCCAAGTCCAGAGTGCGGGACGTGGCGTGCGACAGGAACGTCCACGGCTCGACGTAGGTGTCGTCGCGCCACATGTTCGTCCCGCGGGTCCGCGCCGTCCACCGCCCGGCCGGTGACCGCATGCCGGTCGCGGTCCCGGCCGTAGCGGGGACAGTCCCAAAAGGACGAAGGCAAGCACCAGCGCGAGAGTCTTTCCCATGCCGGCAGAGCCAAACAGTTAACGGCCGCCGAGTCTTCACCCGCAAGTGTCGATATCTGGTTTATTCGAGTGGCGCCAGTGCGAATTTCGTGATCGAATCCCCGCCATGCTCAAGATCGACCGCGATCGCGCGGGCGGCGTTCGCCTCACGTTCGTGCTGGGTTCGAACGAGCCGAGGGGCCGGGTGAGCGTCGTCGGCGACTTCAACGAGTGGTGTCCGGGTGCGCACGAGCTGCGGCCGCGCAGCAACGGCACCCGCTCGGTGGCCGTGACCGTGCCGGACGGGACGCCCGTCCGGTTCCGCTACCTCGGCGAGAACGGGCACTGGTGCAACGAGACCGAGCACCCCGAGGTCCGGCAGGACGGCGTGGACAGCGTGTTCGTCGCGCGAAAGCCACGCTGACGGGGTGTAGGGACCGGGCATACTTTCTTCGTCATTCTCCACCGGCTGATCGGAGGAGACGGGGAAACACCCGCCCGCCGATACACGGGCCGAGAACAAACGGCGTACACGGAACTCGTCAGGCAATACGGTGTCACGTGTGAACCCCGACGAGTCCGTCCGTGCCCTCGCCGACCACTACTCCCGCGCCGCGTCCGCCTACGAGCGGATCTGGGCCGCCGTGCTGCATCCCGTGGGCCGGCAGCTGCTGGACCGGCTGCCGCTGGCCGGCGCCCGCCGCGTCCTCGACGTCGGCACCGGGGTCGGCACGCTGCTGCCCACGCTGCGGGAACGGGCGCCGGACGCGACGGTCGTCGGGGCGGACCGGGCCGCCGGCATGATCGGCCGGGCGCCGGCGGCGTTCCCGCGGGTGATCGCCGACGCGGCGCGGCTGCCGTTCGCCACCGGCTCCGTCGACGTCGCCGTGCTCGCGTTCATGCTCTTCCACCTGCCCGATCCGATGACGGGGCTCGGCGAGGTGCGCCGTGTCCTCGCGGCGGGCGGCGCGATCGGCGTCGCGACCTGGGCCGAGGAGTACCCCGTGCGGGCCCTCGACGTCTGGCACGACGAGCTGGACCGGCACGGCGCGCCACCCGACACCCCGCTGATCGGCAACCACGGGCGGCTCGACACCCCGGACAAGGTGGCCGCCGTCCTGGCGGACGCCGGGTTCTCCGCCGTGCGGGCCTGGCCGGTGTCCTTCGAGTACGGGCCGTCGGTGGAGCAGTTCGTCGACCATCACGTGACGCTCGGCCACACGTCCCGCCGGCTCGCCGGGATGGCGGCGCAGGCCCGCACGGAGTTCGTGACCGCCGTTCGCGCGCGGCTGGCCACGCTCGCGCCGGAGGACTTCGTCGACCGGCGCGGCATCGTCGCCTGCGTCGCCTGCGTCGCGAGGGACGACTGAGCCGACAGGTGTCTCCGCTTGGCGGATTGACGGAGGGTGGTTGTTACGCGACGGTAGCCTGCGGAGGTCACCGATGCGTACACGCCGCCTGCTGGGATCCCTTGCCGCCGTGCTCACCGTCGCCGCCCTGAGCGTGCCGGTCGCCGAGGCCGCGCCACCGGACGTCGACGCCATGAACGGCGCGTGCGTCGCGCTCCAGGCCAACGGGAAGTTCGTGGTGCGCAACGCACTCGGCGGCTACCAGGCCACCGGTGCCGGCGCCTCCCAACCGTTCCGCCTCCAGCGCACCGGAACCGCGAGCTACCTGTTCTTCGGCACCGGCAGCGACTTCCTCGGCCAGGGGCTCGGCACCCTCGGCGTCCTGTCGGCCCGCGCCGCGAGCGCGAACACCAACTGGCGGCTGACGAACGACGGCGACGCGGTCGTCATCACCGCCGTCACCGCGAACCGCCGGCTCGCCGTTGACCCGATCCTGCGCACGCTCGCCCTCCGCGCCACGGGCACCCGGTTCACGGTCGTCCCGGCGCAGGGTTGCGCGACCGCGCCGGAGGCGGACGTCGACATCACCGGCGAGCCCTTCACGGGCACCGTGGACGGCGAGGTCCGCGGCCTCGCCGACCTGCACAACCACCTGACCGCGTACGAGTTCATCGGCGGCGACATCCACTGCGGCGAGCCGTGGAGCCCGTACGGCATCACCGCCGCGCTCGTCGACTGCCCGGACCACGAGCCGGCCGGCCTCGGCGCGTGGTGGGAGAACCTCACGAGCGGCGCCTACCCGACGTTCACCCACGACACGACCGGCTGGCCGACGTTCAGGGACTGGCCCAAGCACGACTCGTGGACACACGAGCAGACCTACTACCGCTGGGTCGAGCGTGCCTGGCGCGGCGGCCTGCGCGTCTACACCAACCTGTTCGTCAACAACGCCGCGCTGTGCGAGATCTACCCGATCAAGCACAACGCGTGCGACGACATGTCGTCGATCCGCCTGCAGGCACAGCGGATCCGCGAGCTGCAGGACTTCGTCGACGACCAGTACGGCGGGCCGGGCAGGGGCTGGTTCCGGATCGTGACCGACCCGGTCCAGGCCAGGTCGGTGATCGAGCAGGGCAAGCTCGCGGTGGTGCTCGGCGCCGAGGTGTCCCAGCCCTTCGGCTGCGGGATCCGCAACGGCGTGCCGCTGTGCGACCGGGCGGACATCGACGCGGGCCTCGACGAGCTGTACGACCTCGGCGTGCGGCGGATGTTCCTGTGCCACAAGTTCGACAACGCGCTGTGCGGCGTGCGGTTCGACAGCGGCACCGCCGGCACGGTCGTCAACGCGGCGAACTTCTACTCCACCGGCCGGTTCTGGCAGGTCGAGCCGTGCCCGACCGCCGCGCACGACAACACGATCTCGTTCGAGAGCGACCTGCTCGCCGGTCCGCTCCAGGCGTTGCTGCCACCGGGTGTCACCCTGCCGGTCTACCCGAGCGCGCCGCACTGCAACGTCAACGGGCTGACCGACCTCGGCGCCTACGCGCTGCGCGGCATCATGGCCCGCGGCATGATCGTCGACGTCGACCACATGGGTGTGAAGTCGACCGACCAGGCGCTGGACCTGTTGGAGGCCAACCACTATCCGGGCGTGGTGTCCGGCCACTCGTGGCTGGACCCGAGCTACTACTCGCGGATCTACTCGCTGGGCGGCATGGCGGTGCCGTACGGGTTCGGCACCGAGCAGTTCTACGACGCGTGGAAGTCGATGAGGTCGATGGCCGACCCGCGCTACGAGTTCGGCTTCGGGGTCGGCTTCGACACCAACGGCTTCGGCGCCCAGCCACCGCCGCGCGGCGGCGACGCGGTGCAATACCCGTTCCGCACGTTCGACGGTGGATCCGTTGTGGACAGGCAGACGACGGGGCAGCGCGTCTACGACGTCAACGTCGACGGCTTCGCGCACTACGGCATGGTGCCGGACTGGCTGGAGGACCTGCGGATCGTCGCGGGCGCCGACGGCCAGGCCATCATGGCCGACATGAGCCGCGGCGCGGAGGTCTACCTGCAGCTGTGGCAAAGGACAGTCCACTGGACAATCTAAGGACAGTGTGCGGGAACGGGGCGTTGTAACCGATTCGGTCACTTACTGTGCTGCTTGTGTCGGACGACGTATTCCTGGGCATGGAACTGGCGGTCGCCCGTGCAGCGCAGCAGCTGCACCGGGTGTCGGCCTCCGGGCCGTCGCCGTTGCGGGACGTGTCCTATCCCGGCGCGGCCGCCGTGCTGTGGCGGTGGGTGCACGCGACGCAGGACGCGGCCGTCTGGACGTTCGTCCGCGCGTACACCGGACCCGTTGACCACGCGCGGGTGCGGTCCAGCCTGACGATGGACGACTTCTACACGCTCATGACGTTCGCGCGGCGCTGCGTGCTCGCGGCGCTGCGCAACGAGGATCCCGGCGCCGCCGAGGCCGCGTTCGACGCGCTGTCGGCCATCGACGTCGAGCGGGTGGACTGGCGCGACGTCATGGTCGCCGCGTCGCTCGCCTCCTATGCCGCGCGGCGGGTCGGTCTCGGCGCGGACGAGGTACTGGCGGGTGCGGTGCGCCGGGCCGAGCCGCAGGTCGCCGAGATCCTCGAGCGGGCGGTGACCCAGGACGTCGACCTGGCCGGCGACTGGGGCTACCGCGAGGTGCGGACCGCCGACGGTCCCGTGCTCATCGAGAGCGACGGCGAGCTCGCGGCCGAGGAGCTCCTGCCCGTCCTGCTGGCGGCCGCCGAGGCGGTCGAGGACGACGGGATGTACGAGGTCACCAACGCCGGCGTGGCCGACGAGCTGCCGGCGGCCTGGCTCGACGACACCCCGGAGATCGCCGGTGCCCGGGCGCGGCTGCGTGGCTGCGTCGAGGTGCACGCCGAGCCGCCGCAGGTCCGGTTCCGGGACTTCCTCCTCGTGTTCCTGGCCGAGGCGGAGCGGGAGCGGGACGCCGAGGTCATCGCCGAGGCGGCGGTCCAGGCGGTCGGCCCGGGCACCGCCCGGCTCGGCATCGCGGTCGGCCGGCGGTGCGCGGTAGTCATCGCGAGCTCGGGCGTGGCCGGCGAGCCGTGCGTGGAGAGCCCGGCGACGCTGGCCCGCTTCGACCCCCGGATACGCGGGTTGCTGTCGTGATCCGACGTGTCTACCCGGCCGCCGCCGGGTAGACAGGACATATGGCTGTCGCGAGTGAGCTGGAAACCGAGCTGAAGTACGAGGCGGGTGCCGAGCCGCCGTCGCTCGGGGACCTGCCCGGGGTGTCCGGGGTGGAGGGTCCCGAGTCGGTGCGGCTGTCGGCGGTCTACTTCGACACGGCCGACGGCCGCCTGGCCCGGCACGGCGCGACGTTGCGCAGACGCACGGGTGGCGCCGACGAGGGCTGGCATCTCAAGGTCCCCGTCGGCGGCGACACCCGGATCGAGCTGCGGCTCCCGCTCGACGACGGGCCCGCGACCAACGCGCCGCCCGACGAGCTGGCCGAGCTGACGTTCGGCATGGCCCGAGGCGCCGAGATCCGCCCGATCGCACTGCTCAGGACAAAACGGCGGACCTGGCGGTTGACCGGCCCCGGCGGGAAGCTCGTGGCCGAGGTCGCCGAGGACCGGGTGACCGCGCGCCGCCTCGACGGGACGGGCACCGACGACCGGTGGCAGGAGCTGGAGGTCGAGCTGGCCGACCCCGCCGCCGGCCCCGCGCTGGACCAGGCGCTGCGGAAGGCCGGGTTGCGCCGGTCCAGGCACACCTCGAAGCTCGCGCGGTTCATGCCCGTGCCGCCGGCGCCGGCGCCGGCCGGAGACACGGCGGGGGACGCGTTGCTGGTGTACCTGCGGGCCCAGTACGACGAGATCGTGCGGCAGGACCTGCGGGTGCGGCGGGACGAGCCGGACTCGGTGCACCAGATGCGGGTGGCGGCACGGCGGTTGCGGAGCGCGCTGCGGGCCTACCGGCGGTTGCTGCCCGGCACCTCGCGGTTGCGGGACGACCTGCGGTGGCTGGGGCGCCAGCTGGCGGAGTCGCGTGACCTGGAGGTACAGCAGGAGCACCTCCGGTCGGTGATCGCCGGGCTGCCCGACGACCTGGTGGTCGGCCCGGTGGCCGCGCGGCTGACCCGTCATTACGGCCCCATGCGGCAGGCCGCTTCGCAGACCGCGCTGAAGGCGTTGCGGGACAAGCGTTACCGGCGGCTGCTCGACTCGGTCGACCGGCTGCTGGCCGAGCCGCCGCTGACCTCCCGGGCATCGCGCCCGGCCGCTGCCGAGCTGCCGGCCCACGTGGGACGGGCGTACCGGCGCGCGAAGCGGCGCGTGGCGGCGGAGACCATGCACGAGGCGCGGAAGGCGATCAAGGGCTACCGGTACGCGCTGGAGGTGGCCGAGCCCGCGGTCGGGAAGCGGGCCAGGAAGGCACGGAACGCCGCGAAGGACCTGACGAAGGTGCTCGGGGCGCACCAGGACGGCGTGGTGGCGCGGCCGGTGCTGCGCGAGCTGGGCATGCTGGCCCACCTGGCCGGCGAGAACGGGTTCACGTTCGGCCTGCTGCACGAGCGGGAGCGGGGACGCTGCGTGGAGGCGGAGCGGGTGTACCCGGCGTACTGGAAGCGGGTGCGGAGGTCGCGCCTGAAGTAGTGACCGCCGACTGTCGGTGGCCCGTGGCAGGGTGCCACGCATGACGGACTTCTTCGCGACACCGGGCCCGATGACGGGCGATCCGGCCGGCGAGCTCGCCGGCCGGCCGGCGAACGTGGCCGGCCTGGCCGCCGTCGGCCACGGGCTGATGATCCACGAGCACCTGGCCGGCGCGTACGGCGTGTCGTACGACGAGACGGACCGGGAGACCGTGCACCTGCGGCAGGTCCCGCGATTACTGGAGCGGATCCGCGCGGTCTCGCCGGCGCCGCTGACCACGCCCCGGCCGCCGGAGCAGCGGGTGGCGGGGAACTGCCGGCAGTTCACGGTGCTGATGGTGGCGGCACTGCGTGCTGCCGGCGTGCCCGCGCGGGCCAGGTGCGGTTTCGGCGGCTACTTCGTGCCGGGGTTCTACGAGGACCACTGGGTGTGCGAGTACTGGACGGGCGAGCGGTGGCGCCTCGTCGACCCGCAGATCGACGAGAAGCAGCTGGGGATGTTCCCGATCGACTTCGACGTGACGGACGTGCCGCGCGACGCGTTCCTGGTCGGCGGCGACGCGTGGCAGCGGTACCGGCGAGGGGAGCTACCCGGTGACGTGTTCGGCCTGTCGTTCGCCGGAGAGTCCGGGGCCTGGTGGACAGCCGGCAACCTGATGCGTGACGCGGCGGCCCTCCAGAAGATCGAGCTGCTCCCGTGGGACGTCTGGGGCGTCATGCCGGGCCCCGCCGACCCGCTCGACGAGGCCCTGTTCGACAGGTTGGCGGAGGCCACGCTGGACCCGTCGCTGACCGGCCTGGCCGAGCTGATGGAGGATCCGGGGCTGCGCGTCCCGGCTGCCGTACGCAACGTCGTCCTCGACCGGGAGGAGGCGGTGCTGACGAGCTGAGGGGCGCGTGGCCGCCGCCGGGCCTACCGTGTGGGACATGACCTTGGCGAACACCGGTGGGAACCGGGACTCCAGTCGGGACCTCGTGGCCGTCAACCCCGTCTTCGTCGCGGAGCCCGTCGAGGTGCCGCGGAACTCGATGCCCGCCGGCGGGTTGGCGGCGGACGTCGCGTACCAGATCGTGCACGACGAGCTCATGCTCGACGGGAACGCGCGCCTCAACATGGCCACGTTCGTCACGACGTGGATGGAGCCGACGGCCGAGCGCCTCATGGCCGAGTGCTTCGACAAGAACATGATCGACAAGGACGAGTACCCGCGCACCGCCGCACTCGAGGAGCGGTGCGTGCGGATGCTCGCCGAGCTGTGGCACGCCCCCGACGCGTCGGCCGCCATCGGCTGTTCCACGACCGGTTCCAGCGAGGCGTGCATGCTCGCCGGCCTCGCCATGAAGCGACGCTGGCAGCACCGGGGCGGCCAGGGCAGGCCGAACATCGTCATGGGCGCGAACGTCCAGATCTGCTGGGAGAAGTTCGCGAACTACTGGGAGGTCGAGGCCCGCGTCGTCCCGATGGACGGCGACCGCTTCCACCTGACCGCCGAGGAGGCCGTCAAGTACTGCGACGAGAACACGATCGGCGTCGTCGCGGTTCTGGGTTCGACGTTCGACGGCAGCTACGAGCCGGTCGCGGAGATCTGCGCCGCGCTCGACGAGCACCACCCGCACGTCCCGGTCCACGTCGACGGGGCGTCCGGTGCCATGATCGCGCCCTTCTGCGATCCGGAACTGGAGTGGGACTTCCGCCTGGCACGGGTCTGCTCGATCAACACCTCCGGCCACAAGTACGGCCTGGTCTACCCGGGCGTGGGCTGGGTCGTGTGGCGCGACAAGGAGTCGCTGCCCGACGACCTGGTGTTCCACGTGAACTACCTCGGCGGCGACATGCCGACGTTCGCGCTGAACTTCTCCCGGCCCGGCGCGCAGGTGGTGGCCCAGTACTTCACGTTCCTGCGCCTGGGCTTCGACGGCTACCGCCGCGTCCAGCAGTACTGCCGCGACGTGGCGACGAGCCTGTCCCAACGCGTCGCGGACCTCGGCCCGTTCCACATCCTGACCAGGGGCGACCAGCTCCCCGTCTTCGCGTTCACGGTCAACGACGACGTCACCGGGTACTCGGTGTTCGACGTCTCCGCCCACCTCCGCGAGGCCGGCTGGCTGGTCCCCGCCTACAGCTTCCCCGAGAACCGCACCGACCTGTCGGTCCTGCGCCTGGTCGTCCGCAACGGCATGACCCACGACCTGGCCGACCTCTTCATGGCCGACCTCGAACGCGTGATCTCGAACCTCGAGAGGCAGGAGAAACCGCTGCGCGGCAAGGAGTCCAGCTCCTTCTCCCACGGCGCCGGCAAGTAGGCAACACTTCGGGCCGTGCCGGGCACTACGTGACATGACGACCGAAACGGACCGAGAGCTGTGGGCCCGGGCGACGTCCGGTGACACGGATGCCTTCGGGCGGCTGTTCGACCGGCACGCGCGGGCCGTGTACAACCACTGCTTCCGGCTCGCCGGCCGGTGGACGGCCGCCGAGGACCTCACACAGGCCACCTTCCTCCTGGCGTGGCGCAAGAGGACCCGGGTGAAGCTGGTCAGGGACTCCGCGCTGCCCTGGCTCCTGGCGGTGGCCACCAACGCCGCCCGGGCGGAACGCCGCACCACGGCACGACGCCTCCGCCTGGCCGCGAAGGCGCCCGTCGCGCCCCCGTCGCCCGACCACGCCGACGACGTGGCCGGCCGGGTGGACGACGAGCGCCGGATGGCCGAGGTGCTCGCCGCGGTCAGGGAGCTGCCGCGTGGCCAGCAGGAGGCGCTCGCCCTGTGCGTGTGGTCGGGCGTGTCCTACGCGGAGGCGGCCGCGGTGCTGGGCATCGCGGAGGTCAGCGTCCGGGCGCGGGTCAGCAAGGCCAGGACCCGCCTGAGGGGGCTGCTGGGCACGCAGGTCGTCGCGCTCGCAACCACGGAGGAGACCCGATGAACACCACCCTGCCCCCGTCCCGCGACCTGCCATCGGCCCGGCACGCCGAGATCCGCGCGGCCGTGCTCGTCGCGGCAGCCCCCCGCCCGTCCCGCCGCTGGGTCGCCCCCCTCGTCACGGCGGCCGTGGCACTGGCGGTCATCAGCATGGTGGCGTGGTTCGCGCCGTGGAACCCCGGCACCCCGGCCGCGCAACCGCCCCGGCCGACCAGCGGGCCGACCACGAGCGCCGCACCGTCAGTTGACGGGATCGCGGCCGAGGACGTGCCGGCCATCGAGAAGGGCTGCGGACAGGTCACGTTCCCGAGGGTGACGTTCACCCTGCTGGCCGTCCTCACCGACGAGGCGGGGCGGCTCGCGTTGCTGCGGGGCGAGGCCGAGAACGGTGTGACGTACCTGATCGAATGCATTCTCGACTTCACTCCTGCCATGCCCTACAACGGGTCCGGCGGCACGCTGGACGGGTTCGTGTCCCCGTTGAGCGTGGACCTCGATGGGGCCAGCGCCGGTGGCGACGCCCCGGGGGGCAAGGCGGAGTACGCGGGCAAGCTCGGCACCGAGGTCCTCGCGGGCCGAGTGTCACCTGACGTAGTGAAGGTCACCGTTACGAGGGACGCCCAGACGAGAGAAGCGAAGCTGGCCGGCGGGCTCTACGTCGCGCGGCTCGTCCATCCGGCCGACTGGGTGATTCCGGAGCAGCTGCGACCGCCGATCGTCAGGGCATACGACAAAAACGGGACAGTTTTGGCGGAGATCGGCGTCTAGCAGCCGTTCTCGGCAAACGGGGCGCTCTGACATGCAATTGTCGGGCGTCCCGTTCTTGTGCCGGCAGTAGACGCGGCTGCATCCTGATCCCGGGGTGAGTCTAGTGGACGTTCATCGCACTATTTGCACGGTTGACATCGCGGGGTACGGCAGCATGAACCGGACCCGGCCGAACCTGGGGGTGCTGCGTGCGGGGATGTACGACTCCGTGACGGGCGCGTTCGCCGAGGCCGGCATACCGTGGGAGGACTGCTTCCGGCAGGACGGCGGGGACTCGATTCTGGTGCTGGTCGACAGCTTGGTGCCGAAGGGGGCATTTGCCGGCGAGCTGCTGAGGGCGCTGCTGGCCGCGTTGTGCGCGCACAACGAAAAACATGACCCCGAGGAGCAGATCAGGCTTCGCATGGCATTGCACGCGGGGGAGGTCTCCTACGATGATCACGGGGTGAACGGCCCGGCGATCATCCACGCGAGCCGCCTGCGCGACGCCCCGGCGCTGAAGCAGGCGCAGGCCGAGTCGTCCGGCGCGCTGGCCGTCATCGCCTCGGAATGGTTCTACGAGGACGTGATCAGGCACAACCCGGCCTACGAGCCGACGGCGTACCGGCAGGTTCCAGTCCAGGTCAAGGAGACGAACACCGTCGGCTGGATCCGCCTGCCCGGCCAGGAACCCCAGGCGGAGGACCACTTGGCGCGAAAGGCCGATCCGCTGGCCAAACCGGACGAGCCGGAGTTCGTCGAGCCGGAGCAGCCGGTATTCGTCGTGTTGCCACTGCGCCCCGGCACCCAGCGGTTCTTCGAGGTGATCGACGCGTTGGAGCAAATCGCCTGCATGCGCGGCGAGCACACGCGTGCGGAGGTGGTCGAGGCGCTCTCCTTCTCGGGCAATATCAGGTACCACCCGAGCCGGCGCGCCCACATCATGAGCATTCTGCGCAGCTGCACCGACTTCGAGGACGGGGTGCTACAGCTCGCAAAGGTGATCGTCGACTACGAGTCGAACGGCTCGGATCCTCTGAAACGTTTGTTGTCGCTCCTGGCCAGCAGGCTGTAACGATGAAGCGGATTCGAGCGACCCGTTAACGTTGGAAGGGAGCAGTCCTCGTGACGTCGCTGGGCAACGGCGGCACACTGTGGCCGCTTGCCAAAGCGCTGGCGAAGCTTCCCTGCATGCACACGCTTCGGGACAGAGTATTCGTCGTGCAACTGTTAGAAGACCGGCTGGACGCCATCCTGCAGATCGACGAGGACCCGAGCGCGGTCAGGCACTGTTTCAACATCCTCAAGGCCTGTAGCCGGCGTCCGGATGGACTGCAGGCGCTACTCGACGTCGTACGTGAGCTGGATGAGGGCACTATTCATCTCCGAGACTTCGGGAGCATGATTACGGCGTGCACCGTGTCGCCGCTGTGGCCTGACGAGGAACGCGAACGGCTCTTCGCGTTGTTGTCGGGGATGATCTTCAAGGATCTCGTGGACCTGTATCGCGAGGTGGCGGGGGACGGTGCGCCGGAGTTGCCCGCCGAGACCAGCTACAGCGAGGTGTTCCTCACCTTGGAGACGTTGAACGCCGACGTGACCGGCCTGCCGAAGCCGATTCTGTTCGTCGAGCACCTGGCGAGCGGACGGCGTTCGGAGTTGTCGATCGAGCTGCGCCGGTGGGCGGACCGCCAGGCGAGCAGGCTCGGCGTCATCACCGAGTTGCAGAAGATGCGCCGCGAGCTGAAGGCGCCGCCACCAGGGCCGCCGCCGAACTCCCCTGCCTATCTCGTGCTGATGCTGCGCCGAATCGGGCTGTCGGGCGATGCGTACCAACTCTGCAGCTGGTCGCAGCTGGACCTCTCGGAAGGGTGGCATCCCGAGCGCGGTGACGACTTCACGGGCACAATCAACGAGGTCAGACGCCAAGTCGCGACGCTGATCGAGTCGGTGGAGACGAAATGGGCTCGGTACCAGCCGGACATCAGGATCGAAATGGTTCTTTCGGGTGAACTGTTGAATCTCGATGTCGACCAGTGGCCATGGGAAGTGAAAAGCACACTTCCGCCGGTCCCGATCGGCTGTCGTTACGCATTTGCAATTCGATCATTGGAGCGAATGCAGGCAGGGCATTGGCACCGTTTCTGGCATACCCGCTGGAGTGTTCTCACTGGTCAGCTCGAAAAAGGCGCGATCGAGCCGGACTCGCACCGCCGGGTCGAGGCCGATGACAACATCCGTAAGCTGGTCGCCGATTTCGAGAACAACCCGAGCGTGGTCTCCCTGATGCTGAGCAAGCCGCCCGAGCCAACGCAGGATGGCGGGGAAGAGGTCGCCGTCGGGTTACGCGCTGGTCTGCCGATCATCGTTTGGTCTCGTGAGGACTGCGATTCCGAAGAGTTCTTGACCGCGGTGTGGGATCTACTGCATGGTGATGGTCAAGGGGACGTTCTGCAGCGGGCGAAACAGATTCGGTCGGCGGCATACCAGAGCCACGCCACTCACGTCGGCCATCATTTCGCGCTGCTGTGGGACGACCCGGAACGAGTGGTCGTGCCGGCCGATCTTGGTCCTCCTCGTGATCCCAGGGAGGCGGCGTGAGCGCGGAAGCCGTGGGACCCAACCGGGTGGACTGGCATGTCTACCGCGGTACGGGGCAGTCGGGATTCGTGAGGAGGCTGCCGGATCCGCCGCCGTGGCGTCGTTTCTCCGGCGAGCCGGTGTCCGAGGTCCCGGAGGGTGACAGCGGTGACACGAACCGGCGCATCGGCGGTGTGCCAGGTGCGGCGTGGATTCCGAGTCCCCACGAGGTCTCGATGGTCAACGCCGCGATCTATCTGCGGCGCCCGCTGTTGGTGACCGGCCGGCCCGGCACGGGGAAGTCGAGCCTGGCGTACCTGATCGCCCGCGAGTTGGGCCTGGGCCCGGTGCTGCGGTGGGGAATCACCTCGCGGACGGCGCTGAGGGAGGGGCTGTACGCCTACGACGCGATCGGGCGTGTGCAGGAGATCAACGCGCGGCAGGGTGCCGAGCCGGACATCGGCCAGTTCGTGCATCTCGGGGCGTTGGGGACGGCGTTGCTGCCGTACGAGCGGCCGAGAGTCCTCCTGATCGACGAGTTGGACAAGAGCGACATCGACCTGCCCAACGACCTCCTGAACGTCTTCGAGGACGGGTACTTCGAAATCCTCGAACTGGAGCGGCTCGCGGCGCGCCACCCGGAGGTGACGGTGCTGACCGCCGACCGCGACGGCTCGGCCGTGGTGCGGCGGGGCCGGGTACGGTGCCGCGCGTTCCCCGTCGTGATCATCACGTCGAACGGCGAGCGCGAGTTCCCCGCCCCGTTCATGCGGCGGTGCCTGAAGCTGCACGTCGAGCCGCCGACACCGCAGCAACTGGGTGCGATGGTGGCCGCCCAGTTCGGTGACACCGATGGGGTGGACATCGCCCGGCTGATCGCGGAGTTCCAGGCGCGCAGTGAGGAGACGGGTGGTCTGGCGTCCGACCAGTTGTTGAACGCGGTCCACCTGGCGATGGAACTGGCCACGTCGGGCGCGTACCAGCCGGACGAGGACTGGCAGGAACTGCTGACGGCGATCTGGCATCCGCTGACCTCCACGTCGGAGGCTGGATGAGATGAGCGGCCTGCCACTCGACGATCCGCCGGAAGGCGGACCCGGCCTGGACTCGGGCGTGCTGCCGCACCTGGATGTCCAGGAGGTGGCCCAGTCCCGCCTGACCACGGCCGACCTGGAGTGGCGAGAGATCCGCGACGCCCTCTGGCTGGCCGGCACGCTGTATCCGACGGATTCGCCCGAGCCGCCACCCCCGCCACGCCAGTCGACGCCCACATCGTCACCGGCGAAGTCGCCAGAGCCTCCTACGCCACAGCCTCCGTCGACCGACTCGAAGCCGGCCCCCGAGGAGCCGCCACCCTCGTCGCCAGGTGTGCCGTCCAACGGCACCGAACCGCAGGACTGGTCGGTAGGGCGCCAACACGCGGTACGGGGCGTGGTGGCGGACCGGGGAGTATCCGCGGCCCCACTGGTGTGGCCGACGACACCGGCGTTGCCGAACGGCGGGCTGATCGCACGGGCGTTGCGCCCGCTGGCGCGTCGCACACCGTCCCCGTGGCGCATGGAACTGGACGAGGAAGCGACGGCGGAACGCGCGGCGCAGGACAGGATGTGGGTGCCGGAGTTCCAACCGGAGTCGTGGCACAGGTTCGAGCTGGCGATCGTCGTGGACACCGCCGGCGCCGCGGAAGTCTGGCAACAGATGGTCCGCGAACTGTGCGACCTGCTGCGCAGACAGGGTGCGTTCCGAAATATCCGGATACTGCTGCTGGACGGCGAGAGCACCGAAGACGTCGTGCTGCGCACCGAGGGTGGCGCGGTGGCGGGCTGGCGCGACCAAATGGATCCGACGGGCCGGACCCTGTTCCTGATACTGACCGATGGCATAGCCGATGGCTGGCGGAGCGGGGCGGTGACCAGAGTCCTGGCGGCGTGGGCCAGGTATACGCCCGTGGCGCTGGTCAATTTGCTTCCGCAACGCCTGTGGCACTGGAGTCGCCTGACCCCCCGTCGTGTCGCACTGAAGGCGGCGTTCCCGGGGGTGTCGAACACTCGCCTACAGGTGCGTACCGAGGCGGGCCTGTCCATAAAGGACGATACGGCGGTCCCCATCCCCGTACTGGGCCTGGAACCGGAGTGGTGGTCGGCGTGGGCAAGGCTCATCTCCGTCCCGGGCGGCGGCTGGGTCAGCACCACGACGGTCTTCGTGGAACCGGACGCGGTGGTAGAGGAACCGGTGGTCGAACCGGAAACGGTGACGGACGAGATTCCACCGAGAGAACGCGTACTCAAATTTCGAACCTTCGCCTCGGTGCCGGCCTTTCAGCTGGCGGGTTTGTTGGCCGCCGTCCCCCTGACGTTGCCGACCATAAAGCTGGTGCAAAGGGTGCTCCTGCCGAATGCCGACCTGTCCGCGATAGCGGAGGTGGTGCTCGGCGGGCTACTGAGGAAAACGAGCCTACGGCCGGATGACGAAGATGCGGTCGGCTACGAGTTCCACAAGGGCGTCCGCGAGGAGCTCCTCTCGAGAGGTCGACGCAGTGACACCGTCCGTGTGGCCCGCCTGATCGGCGACTATCTCGGTCCACGTAATCCGATCGTGCGTAATTTCCGCGACGCACTGGCTGACCCGGACAACACCCCAGACCTGGAACCGACCGCTGAGGCGCGCCCGTACCTCCGGCTACAGGAGGCGGTGTTCCGTGCGCTGTCGGGCAAGTACGCCCCCAGAGCCGGGCGCCTACGCAACCAGTTGCGCAAAGAGGAGCAGCTGAAGCCCCCAGCAGGCGACCAGGATGCGGACGTCAGTAAGATCACCGCGCCTGAATCGTTTCCGCAGCAGCCGCTGGGGGGTCCACCAATGACTGACGTGCCAGGTCGGTTATCGGAAGAAGGAGACGGCATGACCGCGCCGGAGTCAACTCGCTCGGAGGAAAGTGCGCGGACTCTGGCCCGCCAACCCCAGATCTGGGGCGAGGTGCCCCTACGCAACCCGGACTTCGTGGGTCGCGAAACTCTCCTCAGCCAATTGCGGGCCCGGCTGCTGGAACCGAGCGAGCGAGCCACCGCCGTACTCCCCGAGGCACTGCACGGAATGGGCGGCGTCGGCAAGTCGCAGACCGTCGTGGAATACATATACCAGCACGCGTCGGAATACGATCTCGTGTGGTGGATACCGTCCGAGCATCCCTCGAACATCCGGAAGAGTTTCGTCGATCTGGCAAAGCGGTTAGGTGTCAACGTCAGCAGCGCGGAGACAGCGGCGCCGGCCGTGCTCGAATCGCTGCGCAGCGGTGAGAAGGGCCGCCGATGGATCCTGGTCTTCGACAACGCCGAGGACCCGGATGCCGTTCGCGGATTCCTGCCGACCGGTCTCGGTCATGTGGTGGTGACGTCCCGAAACGCCGACTGGGCCGGGGTGGCCCGTACGGTCGAGGTTGACCTGTTCACCCGCGAGGAGAGCAAGGAACTGCTGCGTCGCCGGGGTGGTGGCAACATCACGGACTTCGACGCGAACACCCTCGCCGAGGCTCTGGGGGACCTGCCGCTCGCGGTCGAGCAGGCCGCGTCCTGGCGTGCGCAGACCGGCATGCCTGTGGCCGAGTACGTCGAGTTGCTGGAGAAGAACAGCGCGGAACTGCTGAAGGCGGGTACTCCACGCAAGTACGAGATTCCTGTTGCGGCGGCATGGAATGTGCCACTGGAGCGACTGAAGGTCGACCAGCGGGGAGCGCTGGAACTGTTGCAGGTTTGCGCGTTCTTCAGCCCGGAACCGATCTCCCGCAGACTGTTCGCGGGCGTGCGCGGCGCCGACAAGGTGCCCGAAGCACTGGCGAAAGCGTTCAGCGATCCGATCCGACTGAACCAGGCGATTCGGGACATCAACCGTTACAGCCTCGCGAAGATCGACCACTCCCGCAACACCATCCAACTACACCGGCTTGTCCAGGCGGTCCTCCGGGACAAACTGGACCCCTCACAATGGGACAACATGCGCCACACAGTTCACCTGATGCTTGTCAACGGAGACCCGGGAGACCCGGAGAACAGCGCCAACTGGCCGGTCTATGCCGACCTGCTGCCGCATGCGATCAACTCCCGCGCCGTCGAATCCGAGGACAACTGGGTACGTACGCTGGTCACCAACCTGGTCCGATACCTGATCGCGGCCGGCGACTACAAGGGCGCGCTCAGTTTGGCGGAAAGCGCCTGGGAGGAATGGAAGAAGACACTGGGCGAGACCGACGTGAACACCTTGGTCATGGGTCGACATGTCGGCAACGCCTTGTTCCGCGTCGGTCGAACCGAGGACTCCAGCAAAGTCAACAAACGCGTGTACGAACTGATGAACGAGCACCTCGGCGAGGATCACGAGGCCACCATCGCGATGGATGAGGCCTCCCTCAGCGATCTCCTGGCCGAGGGCAAGCTGACCCAGTTGCGTGACCGCTCCGCGAACATCGTCGAAAACGCGCGGGGCGCGTTCGGTGACGACGACCCGAACACGTTCAACTACGCCAACAGCTATGCCGCCAGACTTCGTCTCACCGGTGAGTATTTCGCGGCTCGGGATCTCGACCAGGAGACCTTGCGTCGTAGGACGGCGGTCCTCGGCGCCACGCACGCGTCAACCCTGAACACCCGCAGCGGTTTCGCCATGGACAACCGTGAGTGTGGCTTGTATGTCGAGGCCTGTGAGATGCAGGAGGAGACGAGCGCTGTCGCCACGGAGGTCCTGGGGAGGGACCACCCGTTCACGATCGGTGGCGACCGATGTCTGGCGGTGGCACGGCGCAAGGCCGGGTTGCATGCCAAGGCCATGGAGCTCACCGAGGATGTCTACAACCGCTATCGCCTCCGGCACGGTGAGCGGCACATCGACACGGTGACCTCCATGATGGATATGGCTACGGAGCTCCGGCAGATCGCCGATCTCGAGAAGTCGTTGGACTTCGGGGTGCGCAGCGTCCGCGACTTCGAGCAGGTCTTCTACGACAAGCACCCGTTCACGATGATCGCGACGACCAACCTTGCCGTCACCCGCCGCCTCATCGGAGATGTCGACGAGGCACGGAAACTGAACGAGCGTGCCGTCGCCGGGTTCCTCACCCGGCTGGACGAGGACCACCCTTATGTCCTGGTCACTCGGGCCAACCTGGCCAGTGACCTCGCCGAGCTGGGCCGACTCGATGAGGCCCGCCGACTCGATGAGGACATCCTCGATCGGTGCACGAGGAAGCTGGGACCGGAGCATCCGACGACGCTCGCGATCGCGCACAATCTCTCGATGGACCTGAACCTCCTCGGCAACCCCGACGAGGCGGCGATCCTGCACACCAAGACGACCGCGAGCTTCCGCAAGGTACTCGGCGACAATCACCCGGCCACGCAGGCCGCCAGCCAGAATGTCCGCGCGAACTGCGACACCGACACCATGCAACTATGACCAACACGAAATGTCGAGCCCATCATTCTGAGAGCGCGTGCGGATCCACGATCTGTCCTCGGAACGTTAATTTGGTGCGTGCGGTTGACCTTCATCGGGAATCCGGTGCTCGGTAAATCTGCGGTGTCTCTGCGGAGGCAGTCAGATATCATCTCCTGTTCGCGCGGCGAATGCAAGATTTTCAGGAGAGGTTGTGGAGACATTTTGTATGGCCGATGTCGTCGACTTCGGTAGCAGTCGGCGGACCGCCGCGGACCTGCTGGCGCTGCTCGCCGGCCTGCACAAAGCCGTCGAACACGCCTGTGAGTCGGCTGGGATTCCCCTGTCTTCCTGCAGGATGGAGGAAACCGGCGACGGCTTCCTCATCTCAGCGCCCGAGGATGTCGGGAGATCCGCGTTCGCGGGCGTCTTCCTGACCGATCTGAACAATGAGCTGCGTCACCACAATGAGAGACATCCACCAGGAGCGCAGATCAGGTTACGGCTCGCCCTCAACACCGGAGAGGTGACGAGAGACGCCAACAGGGCGGTCAGCCTTGGCATCATTCACACGCAACGCCTGCTCGACTCCAGGCCACTGAGAAAAGCGATCGAAAGTTCGACGGCGGTGCTGGCGGTCATTGTATCCAGTGCTTTCTACCGGGACGTCGTTCGGCAGGGTGAGGAGTTCGTGCCCGCCGCGTATTGGAAGGTCCTGGTAAACATCAAGCAGACCCGGGACTACGCCTGGATCAGGCTGTTGAACGATGACGTCCCACCACACCGCGACTGAACTCGCTGGGGGCTTCACCGAGAAGAACCGAGCCAGGCCGACAGTGCGGCCGGGTCGGGGAACTCTCCGCAGAGCGCGTGGACTCGACGGTGCACCGCCACCGTGACTTCCGGGTGATCGAGTAGCGCGGTCGCGTTCCGGTTCTGTGCACGCAGTGCCAGCCCCAGGCCGACCCACGCCTGTGCGTCGCCGGGTTCCCGGTGGAGTCGTTCCTCGTAGGCCGCGGCGGCACCCGGATAGTCGCCCGTGCACAGGGCGGCGTCCGCGCGGGGGGTCGTGCCGGGCAGCGTCGCCGGGCGGGAGATCAGCGACCTGAACAGCTCCGGTTCGGCTGCCTTGGCACGCAACAGCGTGCGCCGGTTCGCGGGTAGGCGTCGCTCGTTGCCGGGCAGGATGCCGGAGTTGTTGGTCCAGACCGGTGGTGCGGTGTCGGTCAGCCACGCCGCCGCCAGTGCGTTGACCGTCGTGGCGTCCGGGTGGGCGTGACACAGTCGCCACAGGGCCTGGTGGTCGTCGAGAATCGCGGCGATGGTCCTGGTCATCGTCGCGCCGACCGGGGACTGCTCGCAGATGGCGAGGCGTGTTGACACCGCGTCGACCAGCGCCGTGCCCGGCCGGGTCAGCTGCTCGCTCGCCGTCAACGTGTCGAGAGCCCGTCGTACCTGCGCGCGCCGGAACGCGACCTCGAAGGCGATGTGGCGGGCCTCGGGTTCCTGGGCGGTCGGTTCCTGGGCCAACCAGAACTCGATGCCGCAGGTGAAGGCGTAGACGCCGTGTACGACTCCGATCAGTGGACGTGGATCGTCCCGCCACGGCGCGAAGTGCCGCGCACAGTCGTCGCCGTCGGTGAGTTTCACCAGTGCCAGCAACGCGTTCAGCTTCGAGTGCTGGAGCTCGTGCACGAGTGACTCGGCGAACTCCGTCGCGGACTGGTTCAGGGACAGACCCACCCCGCCGAAGGCGGCGGACGCCGACGCGCCCACGGTCTCGACATCTGGTTCGATGGGCACGAGCATGCGAAGGCCGGCGGCCAGCTCTCGCGCGTACCGGGGATGGTTGAGCGTGAGCACGTCCCAGGCCTCGTCGACCAGCTTGTGCCATTCCGCGGACTCGTCGTCCGTCAGGGCAACGGGACCGACGGGCTCGCCGAAGTCGTGGTACGGGTCCGTGCCATCGATCCACACCTGCAGCGTCATGCCCCGGCTGGCGTTCAGATGTCGCCTCGCCGGTGTGAACGCGGGATCCGTGCCATCCAGGGAGACGCTGACGGCGTGGTTGACGTGGAGCCGCGAACTCGGCCCCGCACACGAGACGTTCACCGAACCGGCGGGAAACGTGCCGGGAACCCGCAGGTGCCCGACGGTCGGGAGGGAGACGATCCCGTGCCAGACCGGCACCCGTACCGTGCAGTGACAACCGCACCTGATCGCGGCCGCCGCGGCGATCAGGCTCAGGTAACCGAGTTCCTGCCACGGGGTGATCTGGTCGGCCCGCGTGTGGTGCAGCGCACGCGCCAGCCAGACGCCGACGGTCGGGTACATGAGGATGTCGGCCACCGCGTCGGGATTCCGGTGTTCGGCCTCGGCCAGTACCCGCCACGCATCCTCTGGCTGCACCTGCCTGCCAGCGGCAGCGGGATTTGCCCGCAGTTGGTCGAGTAGTGCGCGGAGTGCGAGTCGGCGATGGCTGTGCTGAGAGTTCTGGAGCAGCGCCATACTGTCGCCGGTGATGGGACCGGCGCACAACTGGGCGAACGCATCCCGAGTCAGCCGGTGCGTGGTCAGGGCTTCCCCCGAAGAGTCAGTTGCGGCTGCCTAGCCGCGAAGCTTGCACCTGGACTTCGTCCCCCGTGACGTGTTCGGCCGCCGCGTACATCCGGTTCAGCGCTTCTATCAGCGCCGATGTGCTGAGGGTCCGCAGCTCGGCCAAGGGGACAGCCGTCACGTCGACTACCTGTGAGTCGAGATCAGCGTCCGTCAGGTTTGCCATGGCGTCTCCCCGAACTGTCACAAGGTCTACGCCAATTATACCTGCTTTCCAGGGCTTTTAAGGAGGTCGTGTTGCCGCGCCGGTTGTCCCGTTCCTGTCAGCTACGCGGATCGGCGGAGTTGTGGGGGGCTTGGCAGGGTGATCGGGGGTGGTTGTGGGGAGAAGGAGTGACCGTCCACAGTGGAGCCTGTAGTGAACAGGTGAGCGAATGCCTCGGTGATTGCCCTGGTCTCGGGGTGCTTGCCGCATAGTGTCGGGATCGTGGTGGCGGTCGGGGCGCAGTCCTGGACCATCGGGGTGAGGGCGGCGTCCGGGCCGAGTTCCACGAACGTTCGTACGCCTCTCGCTGTCAGGATCGTTACCGCGTCGGCGAAGCGGACGGGGGATCGTGCTTGGTCGGCCCAGTGGCCTGCGTCCAGCCGGGGGTGTTCGCCGGTGGCTGTCGAGATCAAGGGGATTGTCGGGCTGTGGTGGGGGATTGTCGCCGCTATTGCCGCCAGCTTGGGGAGTATTGGCGCCATCAGTGGGGAGTGGAACGCGTGGGAGACCGGTAGTGGCCTCGTCTTCCTGCCTCGGTCCGCCAGTTCCTCCGCTGCTGCCAGCGTCGCGGCCGACTCGCCTGAGAGAACCAGCGACGTGGGGCCGTCGATCGCCGCTATCGACACCGTGTCGGACAGGAGGGGGGCTACCTCGGCCTCCGTTGCCTCCACCGCGAACATCGCGCCTCCTCGGGGGAGGGCCTGCATCAGGCGGGCTCTGGCCGCCACCAGGTGGGCGGCGTCCGCCAACGTCCATACGCCCGCCACGTGTGCTGCCGTCAGCTCGCCTGTCGAGTGGCCCGCCACGTAGTCGGGGGTCGCGCCCCACGACTCCAGCAGTCTGAACAGTCCCACCTCCAGCGCGAACAGGGCCGGCTGCGCGAACTCCGTCTCGTGTACCGCTTCGGTGTTCAGTACTTCGTTCAGTGGTCGGGGGAGGTGGGGGTCCAGCGCCCCGCACGCATCCTCGTACGCCGCCCTGAACGCCGGGAACGCCGCCGCCAGCTCCGTGCCCATGCCCGCATGTTGGGCACCCTGGCCGGTGAACAGGAACGCCACGCCCCGGCGGGCCCTGCCGGTGACCACTGTGGACGAATCGGCGCCGGACGCCAGTGCTCGCACGCCCGCCAGCAGCTCGTCGCGGGTCGTGCCCGTCACCGCGGCTCGATACGGGAGTGCCGGGCGGGTCGACAACGTGGCGCCCACCGAGGCCGGGTCCAGGTCCACCGCGGTCGTCGCCAGCCATGCGGCCTCCTCGCGGAGCTCCTGCTCGGTCGCCGCCGACAGCAGCCACGGCAGTACCCGCGGCGTGGTCG
>NZ_DASQCC010000039.1:0-22565 GCF_035634895.1 Actinophytocola sp.
CGAGGTCCACGACGAAGCCAAGGTCGTGGTGCTTGTAGGGCCGCATCTTCCCGCCGGTCAGCGACGCGTACACGTTGTGCCCGGCGAGCTTGCCCTGCCTGGTCGCGTGCTGCGCGGTCATCGCCGTCACCTCGCCGGGGCGGGTCAGGTCCGGCACCGCCGCCGCGTCACCGCAGGCGAAGATCTCCGGATGACCGGGCACGACCAGCGTGGGCTCGGTGACCAGCCGGCCCTTCTGTGTCGCCAGGCCCGTCTCCTCGACCAGCGGGTCCGGCCGCACCCCGACACACCACACGAGCGTCCGGCTCGGCACGAACTCGCCGCTCTTCAGCGTCACACCGTCCGCCCTGGCCTCCTCGACCGAGTCCCCCGTGCGCACCTCGACGGCACGCGAGCGCAGCACCTTGTCGGCCGTGCGGGACAGACGCCTGTCCAGCTCCGGCAGCACGCGCGGCGCGATGTCGAGCAGCATCCAGCGGATCTTCTGCCCGCGCAGCTCGGGATGGCGCTCGGCGATCGCCGCCGTGAACAGCGGGCCCTGCGCGGCGATCTCGGTGCCCGTGTAACCGGCGCCGACCACCACGAACGTGCAGCGCGCGGCCCGTTCACCCGGGTCGTCGGCGCCGACGGCCAGCTCGACCTGGCGGACGATGTGGTCGCGCAGGTACAGGGCCTCCGGGACGCCGCGGAACCCGTGTGCGTGCTCGGTGACGCCCGGGATGGGCAGCAGCTTGTTCACACTGCCGGCCGCGAGCACGAGCCGGTCGTAGTCGAGGGAGCGCTCCTCGCCCTCCGGGTCGGTGTAGACGACCTTGCGACTGTCGAGGTCGACGGTGTGGACCGTGCCCAGCGCGAGCCGGACGCCCGGCAGCGTGGCCGGCAGCGACACGGTCACCCGCCGCGGGTCGATCACGGCGGCGGCCACCTCCGGCAGCAACGGCAGGTAGAGGAAGTAGTCGGTCGGGTTGACCAGGACGATCTCGACGTCGTCACCGGCCTTGGCGACGATCTTGCTCAGCGAACGGGCCGCCTCATACCCGGCGAACCCGCCTCCGACGATCACGACTCGCGTGTGTGCCATGCGTCCATCGTCACCCGGCCACGCGAAAAGCGAAACCAGAGCCCGGCCCCCGGACCGCCCCGCGAAGCCAGGCTCCGGCTCGGGACACTAGCGTCCCGCGCCGGAAATCAGGCAACTAATTCGGCGGCCCAGCTTCCCGCTGGCGGCGTTGCCGGTTCGCCCAAGTACGACCCAGTACGAGGACGAACCGGCGCCTTGCCAGCAGAAACCCGGATCCACCGACTTGATCACCGCATTCCCGGCGCGGGACGCTAGAACGTCTGCCACACCCCGCGCGCCGGGCGCTCGCTGACGCCCCTGCGGCCGTAGTCGCACACGCCGGTCGGGAAGGCCTGTCGTAGCAACGCTTTCTCGGCGTCGGTGAACCGCACGGGGTAGTCGCGGAAGTCCAGTGGCGCCAGCCGGCACCGGACCGTCGACATCGACAGGTTCGCACCGGCCACCAGTCGCGGGTTCGACGCCACCGGGTACAGCTGGCCGCAGCGCCCGCCCGGCGGGTAGGTCAGCGGCTGGGTGATCCGCTCGGTCGCCGACACGTAACAGCCGTCCGCCAGGTCCCGCGGCCTGTTCGCGATCGTCCTCGCCGCGCGGTCGCGGTGGGTGGTGTCGTCGTCGATGGCCGACAGCCACCGGTCCATCGCGTCCAGTTGGTACGCGGCCGCCGCGCCGGCCTGTGCCGGGTCCGCCGACGAGAAGATGATCACCTGGTTGGCGGCCGTGCCGTTCGCCCTGCGCAGGCGGTCCCGCATGATGAACGACATCTCCGCCGTGTGGATGTCCCCGATCGGGATCATGTCCAGGTACGTGCGCTGGTCGATGACCGGCGTGTACCGCAGGCCCTGGCCCGCGCTGTTGACCAGGTCGCTCGCGTACGCGGCGTTGAGCCCGCGCGGGTCCGCGACGATCCGCCCGGGGGTCGGCCGGCCCGCGTAGTCGTACCCGCCGACGCCGGCGTTCAGCGCGGCGAACTGGGCGGGCGTTATCTGCCCCGCCCGCAGCGCGTTCAGGCCGTACTGCACGCCCGTGTTGTCCAGCACCGCCCGCACGAACCCGGTGCGCGGGTCCCGGCCGAGCTGGTTCACCCACTGCTCGGAGGCCGCGCAGCGCAGCCCGTTCGGGTTGGTCACCGGGTCCCAGCGCGTCTCGACCGGGATGACCGGGTCGCAGCTGCCCGTGGCCGACGACCGGTTGAGGAACGTCACGCCCCACGACGCGCACGTGTCGTAGGTGTTGTAGCCGGACACCGCGCGCTGCTGCTCCGGCGTGAAGCCGCCCTTCGCGAAGTACGCGTTGAGCAGGCCGCAGTCCACGACCGGGCCGGTGGTCGTCAACGGGTCCGGGAACGAGATGCCGGGGATGATCCCGTCGAGGATGCCCGGGTAGGCGTCGGCGATGTCGTACTGCTGGATCGCGCCGCCGGAACCGCCCCACCCGATCGTGTGCCGCGCCGGCCCGTAGGTCTCGAGGAAGTGCTCCTTGACCATCATCGCGGCCTCGGCGGAGATGATGGGGCTGCAGTTGTTGTCCAGCACGTTCAACGTCGAGGACGCGACCGCGTAGCCCTGCGACAGGAACAGGTCCACCAGCACGTCGCCGCTCGTCGTGCCCTGCCGGTAGCCGCTGTTGCAGCCGCCGCCGAAGTTGTAGACGAGGCGCTGGTTCCAGCCGGGCTCCGGCCGCACCGGCGACGGGGCGGTGCCGTCGTAGAGCGCCGCGAACTGGTACACCGCCCGGTCGATCACGCCGACCTCGACCCGCACGACGTACGGCACGGTCACGCCCGCGACGGTCGTGGTCGCGAGGTCGGCCGGGCGGCTCGCCGGGTCGGCCAGCGGCTTGAACTGACCGGACGTCGACCGGTAGGCGTAGCGGACCACGGTCGGCGCCTCGCACAGCGGCTGCCGCGCCGGCGCGAGCCCGAACGCCTCGGTCTGGCAGTAGAACGGCCGCTGCTGCGGACCGGAGAACACCGGGCCGGTGATCGGGTGGTTCACCACGCGCACGGCCGCCTGCCGGCCCCGCGCCGACGCGGAGATCGTGTTGCGGCCGTCGCGCAGGCCACGCACCACGCCGAGCAGTGTGCCGTCGGGCCGCGCGGCGAAGCTCGCCGTGACGTCCGTGCCGTTGCGCTGCACGCGCACGCGGTCGTCGCGGGAGACGCGCACCAGGACGTCGCCACCGCTGACGAACTCCGGCCTGGTGTTCGACAGGACCGTGACCGTCAGGTCGTGTCGCGGTTCCGCCGCCGTCACCCCCGGCAGACCGGTCAGGGCCATGGCGGCGGTGAGCAGGACCGTGGCGACAGCACAGGCGCGGGTCACGCGCTGAATCCTAATCCGCGTGGGGTGAGTTCAATCCGCCATCCGGCGGCCACCGGCCTCCGCCACCCGGTGTGACACCTCAGGGCCGTGGGCGGTCGGTGGTCAGTGAGGCCAGCAGCTTGCGCAGGCCGTCGGACAGGTCGGCCAGCTCCCGCTCGTCCATGCCCGCCGCGAGCCGGTGGAGGTTGGCGGCGTGCTCGGTCATCGTCACGTCGATGACCGAGCGGCCGGCGTCCGTGAGCGTGATGCGGAAGCTCCGGCGGTCGGCCGGGTCGAGGGTCCGTTCGACGAAACCGGCCGCCTCCAGGCGGTCCAGGCGGTTGGTCATGCCCGCCCGCGACATCATCAGCATCGCCGACAGCTCCGACGGGATCAGGGTGTAGGGCGGCCCGACCCGCCGCAGCTCGGTCAGCACGTCGAACTCGCCCTGCCGTAACCCGTGCTCGGCGAACACCTCCTCCGACCGCGGCACCAGCACCCGTGCCAGCACCCCGATCCGCCCGAACGCCGCCATCGGCGTCAGGTCCAGGTCCGGCCGCTCCCGCCGCCACTGCTCGAGTATCCGGTCGATGTGGTCGGGTTCCATGACACCCAGCCTATAAAGTTCGACCGCGTACTACCTGTCGTGTGTCACCTTGTCGGCGTGAACGTCGTGTTCGGGTGGCAGCTCGCCGCGGTACTCGGCCTGCTGGTCGCGGCCGCCGCCGCGGTCGTCGGGGTCGGTCGGATCGGGACCTGGCGGCCGGTGGTCACCGCCGCGGTACGCGCGGTCGCCCAGCTCGCCGCGGTCAGCTTCGTCATCGTCCTCGTGCTGAGGAACGGCTGGCTGACGGCCGCGTTCGTGCTGTTCATGTTCGCCGTCGCGGCCTGGACGTCCGCGCGCCGCATCACCAGGGCCAGGCACGGGCGCTGGGCCGCCGTCTCGATCGCCGGCGGCGCGGCGCCCATCTTCGCGCTGCTGCTGGCGACCGGCGTGGTGCCAGCGCACCCGCTGGCGATCATCCCGATCGCCGGCATCCTCATCGGCGGCGCCATGACCGCCACCTCGCTCGCAGGCCGCCGCGCACTCGACGAGCTGACCGACCGCCACGGCGAGTACGAGGCCGCGCTCGCGCTCGGGTTCACCGACCCGGACGCCACCCGTCTCATTGTCAGACCCACCGCGGGGCAGGCACTCGTGCCCGTGCTCGACCAGACCCGCACGGTCGGGCTGGTCACCCTGCCGGGCACGTTCGTCGGCATCCTGCTCGGCGGCGGCTCACCGCTGCAGGCGGGCGCGACTCAGCTGCTCGTCCTCGTCGCGCTGCTGGCGATCGAGGCCGTCGCGGTACTGGTCACGGTCGAGCTGGTGGCCGCCCGGAAGCTACGGCGCTGAGGGTGTCGAAGTCCGCGAACGAGTCGGACAGCCGCGCGCCGGTGAAGTTGCCGACCCAGCCGTCCTCGTCGTGGAAGAACCGGATCGCGACGTAGTCGGGGCGGGTGCCCATGTCGAACCAGTGCGTGGTGTTGGCCGGCACGCTCAGCAGATCCCCCGCCTCGCACAGCACCGCGTACACCCTGCCGTCGACGTGCAGGTAGAACACCCCGGCGCCACGCGCGAAGAACCGGTCCTCGTCGTCGTCGTGCGTGTGCTCGTTCAGGAACCTCTGCCGGGCCTCCGCCGCCTTCGAACGCCACTCCTCGGTGTCCTCCGGCGTCATGTGCAACGCGTCGACCAGCACGTAGCCCTCGTTCTCGACCACGCGGCCCACGTACGGCCCGTACGCGGCCAGCACCTCGTCGGACGTCGGGCGCGCCGGCAGGTCCTCCACCACCGGCCACCGCTCGAAGCGCACGCCGAGCCGCTTCAGCTCGTCGGCGATCGCGTCCCCGTCCGAGGTCCGGGTCAGCACGGTGTCCGGGTCGTCGTCGGCCCACACGGTCAGCAGTGTCATCACGCTCCCCTTCCCGATTCGAGTATGAACCGCAGCAGCCACTCCAGGCACTCCAGCCGGTGCCGCGCCTGCCGCAGGTCGGCGCCCCACACGTAGATCCCGTGCCGTGCGACGATCAGCGCCGGGGTGTCGGCGCGGTGGCCACGCTCGAACGCGTCGCCGAGCACCCGCATGTCCTGGCCGTTCGGGATGACCGGGATCGTCACGAGGTCGTCGTGTGCCAGGCGCCCGAAGCCCTTCAGCATCTCCAGGTCCCGCAGCGACACCCCGCCCGGCCAGCGTTCGGCCGCCAGCACGGGGGCTGCCGCGTGGACGTGCACGACCGCCCCCGCACCCGAGACCGCCGCGATCCGCGCGTGCAGCCCGGCCTCCGCGGACGGGACGCCCCGACCGAGCGGCTCGCCGGCCCCGTCGACCTCCACGTGGTCGGCGGCGGTCAGCTCGCCCTTGTCCAGGCCACTGGCCGTGACCGCGAGCCGCAGCGGGTCGCGGTCCAGCACCACCGAGAGGTTGCCGGACGTGCCACGCATCCAGCCCATCGACGCGTAACGGCCGGCCTCGTCGGCCAGCTCCTGACCGACGCTCACGGCTCGGCCTCGTCGAACGAGCCGATCGTCCGGTGCGAGCCGAAGGACGCGTCCCCGAACGGCTCGCCCTTCCTTGCCACGCCGACGGTCCGCCAGCCGGCGGCCCGCGCGGCGTCCAGCTCGGCCGGTACGTCGGAGAAGAACACGATCCGCGATGGTCGCGCGCCGAGCGCCGCCGCGATGGTCCGGTACGCGGGCTCCGCCCGCTTCGGACCCGCGTTGACCGTGTCGAAGTGCTTGCTGAACAAGGAGGTCAGGTCGCCGTCGGTGGTGCGGGAGAACGACGCGACCTGCCCGGCGACCGAGCCGGACGAGAACACCGCGAGCCGCGCCCCGCCCGCGTGCCAGCGCCGCAGCGTCGGCGCCACGTCGGGGAAGAGCTCGGTCGTGAGGTCGCCGTCGGCGTAACCCTTCGCCCAGATCAGCCCCTGCAACGTCTTGAGCGGCGCGATCTTCTGGTCCGCGTCCATCCAGCCGTGCAGGACCGCGACCACCTCGTCCGTGCCCGCGGACGGCGGCAGGTCGCCGAGCCTGCGGACCTCCGCCACCGCGGCCGCCACGACGGGATCGTCGCCGTGTGCGTCGATCCACGGGCCGAGCCGGGGCCGCGCGTAGTCGTACAGCACGACGTGCACCTGGCTCGTCGCGGTGAGCGTGCCCTCGATGTCGAGGACCACCCAGTCGGCATTCACGAAACCTCCCGGTAGTACGTCGCCAGGTCGTTGGGGGCGAACGGGCCGCGGTCGGTCACGACGGTCGTCACGAACCGCGGCGGGGTGATGTCGAAGGCCGGGTAGAGCCCCCGGATCCCGGGGCGGTCCAGCACCTCGGCGCCGTCGCGGTACTCGATCGGCACGTCGTCGGCCGTGGCAGCGAGCCGGTCGGGCGCCTGCACCATCGCGTGGAACGGCACGCCGAACGCGTGCGCCGCGACGGCGAGCCCGAGCGTGCCGATCTTGTTGACCACGTGGCCGTCCATGGTGACGCGGTCGGCGGCGGTGACGAGCGCGTCGACGCTGCCGCCGGACAGCACGGCCGCGCCCATGCCGTCGGTGATCACGGTGGTGTCGACGCCCATCTCCGCCAGCGTCTCGGCGGTCAGGCGGGCGCCCTGCAGGTACGGCCGGGTCTCGGTGCAGACGAACGCGAGGTCCTTGCCCTCGGCGGCCCGCACCAGCTCGACCAGGTACAGGTCGGCCCAGCAGTGGGTGAGGACGGTTCCCTTGTCCGGCAGCAGTTCCGCGGTGTGCCGGCCGAGGGCGGCGCTGCGGGACCGGTACCGCAGCTCACCCGCCCGCGCGCCAGCCAGCACGGCGGCGACGAGCGCCTCACCGGCCTGTCCGTCCACTTCGGACAGCGCGGCGGCGACGGCCTTGCGCAGGTGGTTGTTCGTGCGCCGGGTCGCGACGAGCCGCTCCCCGGCCCGCGCCAGGTACGCGCGGGCCGGCACCGCACCGAGGGACGTGGCCTCGCGCGCGGCGAGCACCATTCCCCACAGCGCGGCGAAGTACGGCCCGGACGACTGGGTGACCATGTCCTCGATGGCCTTCGCCACGTCCTCGACGGAGGCGCAGCGCACCCACGACCGCTCGGCCGGGAACACCCTGCGGTCCAGGATGTCGACGCCGTCGCCGGTGAACCGCACGCTGTCGGCGAGGACCGGGCTCATCACGTGTACCCCGTGTACGGCGGCCGTTCGCCGGTGAGGAAGTGCGCGCCGACCTCGCGTGCCTTGTACACCACGGGATCGTGCAGGGTGAGCGTGCGTGCGTTGCGCCAGAAGCGGTCGAAGGCGTACCTGCTGGCCGTGCCCCGGGCGCCGACGAACTCGAACGCCTTCGACGTGGTCTCGTTGACCACCCGGGTCGCCACCACCTTCGCGGCGGAGATCGCGACCGCCGCCTCGGCCCGGTCGGCCGCGGAAAGGCCGTCGCCCTGGTCGAACGCGTCGCCGAGCGCGCGGGCGGCCTCGTCGGTCAGCGCGGCGGCGGCCCGGACCTGTGAGACCAGCTCGCCGTAGCCGGCGACGACATGCGGGTCGTCGACCGCCCTGTCCACCCCGGAGAGGAACCACGGCCGGCCGCGGTGGCGGGTGTAGTCGGCCGCCTCGATGAGCGCGCCCTCCGCGATGCCGACGTAGATCTGGGTGAGGAACAGCTGGAAGGAGATCGCGGCCAGCGACAGGCGCGGCACGTCGTGCTCCGGCATCGGTCCGAGCACGTCGTCCGCCGGCAGGAACGCGTCGGTGAACACTACGCCGCCGCTGGCGGTCAGCCGCTGCCCGATGTTGTCCCAGTCGTGCAGGTACTCGATGCCCTCGGCGCGGGCGTCGATGACGAACGTGAGCTTCTCGTCGTCCTCGGTCCGGGTCGCGGAGACGACGAGCCGGTCGGCGACCGCGGCGCCGGTGGCGAACGTCTTGCGGCCGTTGACCAGGAAGCCGCCGCCGGTCGGGGTCAGCTCGAGCGCCGCGTCCAGCGGGTTGCTGATGCCGGCCCAGAAGTGGTTGCCCGCCACGGTTTCCCGCTGGATCCGCTCGACGAGGCCGGGCCGGTCGAACAGCTCGCCGCGCCAGAGCTGCAGGTAGTGGTAGCCGAGCAGGTGACCCACGTTGGCGTCGGCGGCCGCCACGACGCGGGTGACGGCGTTGGCGGTGAGCCAGCTCTCGCCCGTGCCGCCGCGTTCGGCCGGGATGAGGAGCGTCAGCAGTCCGGAGTCCTTGAGCAGCTCGACCTCGCGGGCCGGCTCGGCGCCGGCGAGATCTCGCTCGGCCGCGTCGGCGCGCAGGGTTTCGACGAGCTCGTCGGTCTTCTCCCGCCAGTTCATGTCAGCGCCACCAATGCGTCGAGGGCGACCACGCTCCCTCTGGCCACCGCGTCGACGACGACGTCGCGATGCGGGTCGTACGAGGTCGGGTCGGTGTTGTCGACGGTAGCGTCACCGTCGACGACGACCACCCCACCGGCGCGTAACTCGGCGAGCGCGGCGAAGACGAGCAGGGTGGACAGCTCCATCTCGATGGCGCTGACGCCGGCGGCCAGGTACTCCCGCATGGGCAGCTCACGGACCATGGGGCTGAACGCGGCACGGGTCCAGACGACGCCGCGGTGGAAGCGCGCCCCGTGGGCGGTGGCCGCGGCGGTCAGCGCGAGGACCGCCTCCGGCGTGGCGAAGGCCGGGTACTCGGGATGCACCAGCTGCTGGGTGACGCCGTCGTCGCGCACGGCGGCCTCCGCGATGACGAGGTCGCCGTCGACGATGCCGGTCCTGAGCGAACCGGCGGTGCCGAAGCGGATGAAGGTGTGCACGCCGGCCTCGGCCAGCTCGCGGAACTGGCAGAGCGCACCCGGCCCACCGACCCCGTGCGACGAGACGACGACCGGCACGCCGTGCCACGTGCCCTGGTAGCTGCGGTACTCCCGGTTCTGGCCGACGAGCACGGCGTCGGCGAGCAGGGTGGCGACCGCCGTGGCGCGTTCCGGATCGCCGACCACCAACGCGTGACCCGGCAGGCCGGTGCGGGGGATCTTCGTGATGGGCAGGGTCATGTCGGCGTCCTTCCGCGGAGTCGCGCGCTGGAGAGGAAGAGCGCGAGGAGGGTGACGACGTAGGGGGCGGCGTCGGTGGCCTGCTGGGGCAGCCCGATGCCCTGGAGCCGGAACCCGAACGCCTCGGCGAGCCCGAAGAGAACGGCGGCGGCGAGGACGCCGTACGGCAGCGCCCGCCCGAGCATCACGGCGACGACGGCGATCCAGCCGCGGCCGGCGGTCATGTTCTCGGAGAAGAGGGTGACGTTGCCGAGGGCCAGCTGTGCGCCGGCGAGGCCGCAGAGGGCGCCCGCGGCGAGGATGACGCCGTAGCGGTAGCGGGTGACGCTGACCCCGAGGCTGGCGGCGGCGTCGGGGCGTTCGCCGACACCACGCAGGCGAAGCCCCCAGGGATGGCGGTAGAGCAGCACGGCGAGGCCGGGCACGGCCAGCCAGGAGAGGTACACGAGGAGGGAGTGGCCGGAGAGGACCGGGATACCGCCCAGATCCAGGTCGGGCAGCCCCTGGAGGGCCGGATCGCTGAAGGTGCCACGGGTGCCGAAGACGGTCCGGATGAGAAAGCTGGTGAGCCCGACGGCGAGCAGGTTGATGGCGACCCCGAGCACGATGGCGTCGCCGCCGAACGAGACATGCCCGACGGCGAGGATGAGCGAGTACCCCGTCGCGGCAACCACGGCGAGAACAACCCCAACCCAGGCACTACCGACATACCAGGACCCGGCAACCCCCGCGAACGCCCCGACGAGCATCGTGCCCTCGAGCGAGATGTTGAACACCCCTGCCCGCTGGCACAGCGCCCCCGCGAGCGCGGCGAACAAAATCGGCGCAAGCGCCCCCAGCGCCGACGCGAACAACGCGGCATCAACCACGACTCCCCCTCCCCACCCCGCGAGTCCCGCGTTCACACATAGCGAGTCCCGCGTTCACCCACACCGAGTTGCGGTTTCGTGCACATCGCGGTGTCACGCCGGGTTCCTCCTCTTGCGGAGCACGCCCGTCGCCGCGGCGAGGAAGATGATCAGCACGGCCTGGAGCACCGCCGTCAGCTCCCTCGGCACCTGGGTCGCGCGTTCCATCGCGAAGCCGCCGCTCGTCAACGCCGCGAAGAACACCGCCGCCACCAAAGTCCCCAGCGGGTTCGCGGCCGCCAGCAACGCCGCCAGCAACCCGATCCACGTGTACTGCGGCGTGATCAGCGCCCCGTCGATGAACCGGTACGGGAACCCCAGCACCACCACCGCCCCCACCAACCCCGCCAGCCCACCCGAGCAGGCCAGCAGCCGCACCGTCAGCCCCGGCCGCTCGATCCCCGCGTACGCCGCGAACCGCGGTCCCCAACCCGTGACCCGCGCCTCGAAGCCCGCCGGCGTCCGCGCGTCGACCACCGCGAACACGGCCACCGCCGCCACGACCAGGAACACGCCGACCGTGACCGACCCCAGCGCCGGCAGCCGCACGTCCGGCGGCAGCTGCTCGCTCTGCGGCAGGCTCGACCCGGCGTCGCGCATCGGGAAGCGCACCAGGTACGCCGCGAACGACATCGCGGGGTAACTGAGCAGCAGCGTCGACACCAGGAGTGGGACGCCCAACCGGGTCTCGCACACCGCCGCCACCGTCGCGTACAGCGCGCCGGCCGCGGCCCCGGCGACCAGCGCCGCGACGATGCCGAGCACGCCCGGCACGTGCGACCCCACCACGATCGCGCTGATCGCGCCCAGCACCAACTGACCCTCGCCGCCCAGGTTCACCATGCCGGCACGCAGCGGGACCGCCAGCGCGGTCGCCATGCCCACCACCGGCACCGCGTAGGCGAGCGTGTCCTGGATGCCGTCCGGACCGAACGCCCCGGTCACGATCGCCCCGTACGCCTCGAGCGGGTTCGCGCCGGTCGCGGCCAGTAGCACCGCCCCCAGCACCAGCGCACCCAACAGGGTGACGAGAACCGTTCTCACCGGGCGCCTCCGGCCATCGCCAGCCCCAGCGCCTCGTTCGTCGCCTCGTCCTTGCCGAACGAGGCGACGATCCGCCCCTCGTACATCACGAGCACCCGGTCGGCCAGCGCGCGGATCTCCGACAGCTCCGCCGACACCAGCAGCACGGCGTGCCCGGCGTCCCGGTACGAGATGATCCGCCGGTGGATCTGGGCGATCGCGCCGATGTCCACGCCCCGCGTCGGCTGCTCGACCAGCAGCACCGGCGCGTCGTGCGCCAGCTCGCGGCCGAGGATCGCCTTCTGCTGGTTGCCGCCGGACAGCGTCCGCATCGGCGCGTCGACCCCGGCCGCACGCACGCCGTACTCCTCGACGATCCCGGAACCATGTGCCCTGATCGCGCGCGGACGCAGGAACCCGCGCCGGGCCAGCCGCCGCTGGAACCCCGTCGCCAGGTTGTTCGCGAGCGTTGCGCCGGGCGCGCTGCCGACCTCCGCGCGGTCCTCCGGGAGGTGCGCGAGCCCGGCCGCCCGCCGCTCCCGCACCGGCAGCCCGCCGAGGTCACGACCGCCCAGCGTCACGGTCCCCGCGTCGAGGGGACGGAGTCCGGCGATCGCGGCGACCAGCTCGGTCTGCCCGTTGCCCGCCACGCCCGCGATGCCGACGACCTCGCCGGCACGCACCTCCAGCGACACGTCGTCCAGCGCCGGGTGCCCCCGGATGGTCAGCCCCTGGGCGGACAACACGACCTCACCGGGTGCCCCGACCGGGTAGATCCTGTCCAGTTCCACGGCCCGGCCGGTCATGGCGGCGGCCAGCGCGCCACGGTCCGTGTCCGCCGTCGCGCAGGAAAGGGTGACGCGGCCGTCCCGCAGTACGGTGACGTTGTCGCTCAACGCGAGCACCTCGTGCAGTTTGTGCGACACGAACAGGATCGTGCGGCCCTCGGCGGCCAGCCCACGCAGCACGTCGAACAGCCGATCCGTCTCCGCGGGCGTCAGGACGGCGGTCGGCTCGTCGAGGATGAGCACGTTCGCCTGCCGGTACAGCAGCTTCAGGATCTCGACCTGCTGGCGGAGCCCCACCGGCAGGTCACCCACCCGGTCGGTGGGTGACAGTCGCAGACCATGCCGCTCGACGAGGGCGCCGACCGCCGTCCGGGCCGCCCGCCGGTCCAGCAGCCCGTGCCGCCTCGGCTCGGCGCCGAAGATCACGTTGTCGGTCACCGACAGCGTGTCGAACAGCGCGAACCCCTGCTGCACCATCCCGATCCCCGCCTCGATGGCGGCCGCCGCCGAGCCGAACGCCACCGGCCGCCCGGCCAGCTCGACCGTCCCGGCATCCGGCCGGGACAGTCCATAGAGGATCGACATCAGCGTCGACTTGCCGGCGCCGTTCTCGCCCATCAGCGCGTGGATCTCCCCCGGCGCGACGGTCAGGTCGACGTGGTCGTTGGCCAGCACGCCGGGGAACCGCTTGACGATCCCTCGAAGCGCGACCGCGTCAGGCTGCCGCTGGGTCATCGACCGTGAGGGTTCCCGCGCTGATCTCGTCACGCAGCTTGCCCACCTGGGTGAGCACGTCCGGGTGGTCGGCTATGACGCACTGCGACTTGCCGACGTCCGGCTGCAGGCCGGTGAGGGAGATGCCCTCCTCCTTGACCCCGTACGACCGGGTCTTGCCCCGCTTGCCGTCGAGTATCGCGGTCACCCCGTCGGTGATCACCACGTCGGTGCGCTTGATCACGTTGTCGACCACGACACCGGGCGAGGCGGGGCACTGGTTGGCGTCGACGCCGAACGCGAAGACGTGGTGCTCCTTGGCGGCCTCGAACACGCCGAGGTTGCCGGACGCGGAGGCCGCGCCCATCACGTAGTCGACGCCCTGACCGGCGAGCGTCGCGGTCAACTCCTTGGCGCGACCCGGATCGTTGAACGGATTGGCGCCGCCGATGAACAGCGGCGAGAGCGCCGCGTCCGGCCGCACCTTCCGCGCGCCCAACCCGAACGGGTCCGAGTAGCGGTGGAACTGGGGCGCGTCGACGGCGACGACCGCGCCGACCTTGCCGGTCCTCGTGAGCAGCCCGGCCTCGGCGCCGGCGAGAAAGACGCCCTCGTGCTCCCGGAACACCGCGCACGTCACGTTCTCGAACGGCTTCTCGGTGCACGAGTCGACGAAGAGGAACTGCTGGTCCGGGTGCTGCTCGGCCTGCTGCGCGAGCACGTCCGCGAAGTTGAACCCGACGGCGACGATCACGTCGGGCTTGTCCCGGACCGCGGCCGCGACGTTCTGCTGTATGGATGCCGGGTCGGTGCTCTGGTAGACCCGCTGGGTGCCGTGGTGCGCGGCTGCCGCGTCCTCGACGCCTTTGACGGCGAGCTTGAGGAAGTCGTTCACGCCGACCGGGTTGGGCGTGACCAGCACGATCGACGGGCCGCCGGCGTCCCCGGTGTCACCGGCGCCGGGCGACTTCGACGCCGCCGCATTGCACCCGGCTGCCAGCACGCCGGCGGCCAGTAGCAAGATCACCTCACGCGCTCTCATGCGCATGTCCCCTTTCGCGTGTCACCCGACCGGAGCAACCGTATGCACGGCGTCCACCATTTGACTACCTCGCCCAACACTTGGGACAGGCCTGAAGTTCACTGGCGGGTCGGTGGGGATTCGCGTGACCGGACTGTCGCAAGTGGGCCGTCACCCGTTGGAATTACTTCAGGTTTGGCTCCATCCTGCCGAGGGAACTGGAGGGCAGACCTCAAAGACGAGGAGGACCGTATGGCGACCGAGGCCGTACCAAGATCAACACCCATACCAGGACCGCGGGTGTTGGCCACACCGGACATCCGGCCGCGCGCCGGACACGAGTTGTTCGCGGGGGTGGACAAGGTGCTCGCCCAGCTGACGACCGACGGCACGCCGAACGCCATCGCCCTTGCCGACGACCTCCGCACCGCGCTGGCCAGAACAGCCGCCCTCGGTGACAGCTGCCGCGTCCGCCCGCAGTGTGACGGCGTCCGCCTGGCCGCGGACCTCCTGCTACGCGGCGAGGTCGTCGACGCCCACGCCATCCTGGTCCGCATGCAGTCGGAGCTCGCCGACCGCCAGCGTCACTGACCAACTCCTCCCCGCCGACCCAAACCCCGCGAGTCCCGCGTTCAGCCATACCGAGTCGCGGTTTCGTGCAGGTCTTGTGTGCACGAAACCGCAACTCGGGGTGTGCGAACGCGGGACTCGGGGTGTTTGAACGCGGGACTCGCGGGTCACTCGTCGGCCAGTGGCTCCGCTCGTACGCGGTTGAGGGCCGGCGTGCATACCGACGCCGCCAGCAACGCGACCAGGGCTCCCAGGACCACCGGGGCCGCCAGCCACGGGCTCAGTACCGGCGCGCTCTTGGACACCAGTCCGAACAGCCCGACCCCGACGACCGTGCCCAGCGCCCCCGCGCCGATCGTGGCCACCAGGGCCGGCAACGCCGCCTCCGCGCGCAGTGCCCTGGCGAGCGTCCGGACCGGCGTGCCCGCCGCCATCAGCGCACCGAACGTCTTGCGCCGGTCCAGGACCGACCCCGCCGTCGAGATGGCCGCGCTCAGGCCGCCCAGCAGCGACGCCGTCACCAGGCCGATCACCGTCACCCGGCGGAGGTCAGCCAACTGGACGTTCTGGTCACCGAGCATCATCTCCTTGCTGATCACCTGCGCGCCGCCGGACGCCGCGAGGAACGCCGTCCGCGCGGTCTCCCTCGACGCGTTCGACGCCGGCATCGCGACGTCCACACCGGACAGTGACGCGCCGGCGGGCACCAGTGACGGGTCGATCAGCACCATCGGCAGATCCCGCGACGCCACGGGCTTCCCGGCGAGCGGCTCCTGCCGCTCGTCCTCGCCGTCGTAGGAGTACACCTCCACCGACGACCCCGACGGCGCGTAGATCGCCGGGTGGTCGACGCACGAGACCCGCACCGGCAGCAGCACCTGCGCGTTCGCGCAGGAAACCACGTACCCGGTCAGGTCGGTGGACCCCTGCCGAACGGACACGAACCCCACCGTCGCCGCGCGCTCGGCAAGGCCGTACCGCGCCAGCTTCTCGTTCGCCGCCTCGACCACCGCGGGCGCCTGCTCCTCGTCCGAAGCCAGGTACAGCACGCTCTCCCGGTACGGGCTGCGGTACCCCGACTCCCCCTCCAGCGACGGCATCAGCGTCAGCGCCATCGACCCGGCGAACACCGCGAGCACCACCCCCGCCGACGCGCGGTACGCCGACTTCGGGTCGTCCCGCAGCCGCCGGCCGGCCAGCAGTACCGCCGGCTTGCGCCACACCTTCGTGAACACCCCACCGAGTGCCGACGTCACCCACGGTCCCACCACGGTCGGCGACCACATCAGCAGCCCGAGCGCCACGAGCACCGGCAACATCGAGTCGGTCTGGTTCACCGTCATCAGCATCCAGAAGAAGAACCCGACCGCCACCGGCACGGCCGCCAGCCGCACCACGCTCAGCGGCTTGCGGGTGTGCCCGCCGACCGCCATGAGCGGCGTGTTCACCACCCGCCGCAGTCCGAAGACCGCGGCGCCGACCACCAGCACCGGCACCACCAGCGCCACCAGCACGGTCACGTACCACGGCAGCACGAAGTCGTGTGCCAGCCAGGTGCCGCCATCCCACGACACCCACGTCGCCGCGGCGTGCAGCACCGGGCTCATCGCCACGCCGACGACCGCGCCCGCCACGGCCGCCAGTCCGGTCTCCGCCGCGACCATCGCCGTTACCTGCATCGGCGTCGCACCCGCGAGCCGCAGCGCGGCCAGGCGGCGCTCCCGCCGCGCGGCGGTCAGCCGGGACGCGGACGCCACCAGCACGAGGCTCGGCACCAGCAGCACGACCACGCCGACCCCGGCGAGCAGCGACAGCAGCTCGTCGGGCTCCGCCGAGCCGTCGCCGAGACGCGCCTGCTGGAGCTTGTTGGCCGGCATCGTGTCCGGCGTGTGCCCGACCAGCGCCACCAGCTGCTCCGGGAACATCAGCGCGCCCTCGCCGAGCAGCCCGACGGGCTTCGCGCCGAACCGGTCCGCCAGCTCGGCGGCCGGCCTGCTCGACGCCAGCTGCGCCAGCTCCGGCGACTGCAGCATCTCGCCCGGTCCCGGGATCCGGTCGATCCCCGGCGGCAGGTCCTTCGCCGCCGCGGCGCTCAGCGGCGCCACGTCGACGCGCGTGATGACCTTGCCGTCGACCTCGTCCGTGCTGGTCACGATCTCGAGGGTCGCGTCAGGGTCGGTGCCGGCCGAGTCGGACATGTCGGCGTAGGTCGGGTGCGGGTCCTGCCACAGCACGCGCTCGGCCCTCGCCTGGGTGGCGAAGGGAAGGCTCACCAGCAACAGGACGAGCCCCGTGGCCACCGCGACCCCCAGTGCGGTCAGCGTGGTGGACACCTGCGTGCGGCGGTCGACCCGCAGCACCCGGACGGCGAGTTGGAACGAGTTCACGCCGCGACCGCCGAGTGCTCGATCCGGCCGTCCCTGATCGCGACCGTGCGCGGCACCATCGCGGCGATGTCCCGGTCGTGGGTCACGATGACCAGCGCGGCCCCGGTCTCCCGCGCCGCGCCCATCAGCGTCTCGATCGTCGCGTGCCCGGTCTTCGTGTCGAGCGCGCCGGTCGGCTCGTCGGCGAAGATCACCTTCGGCCGGTGGGCGATGGACCGCGCGATCGCGACCCGCTGAGCCTCGCCGCCGGACAGCTCACCCGGCCGCCGCGTCTCCTTGCCGGCCAGCCCGACGCGGCCGAGCCAGTTCCGCGCGGTCGACACGGCCATGTTCCGGTCCCGGCCGCCGAGCAGCAGCGGCAGCGCGACGTTCTCCTCCGCGGTCAGCTCGGCCACGAGCATGCCCGACTGGAACACGAACCCGAACTCGGTGCGCCGCAGCTCGCTGCGCCTGGTCTCGCTCAGCTGGTCGATCCGTTGCGTGCCGAGGGTGATCGCCCCCTGGTCGGCCTTGAGGATGCCGGCGAGCACGTGCAGCAGCGACGTCTTGCCCGACCCGGACGGACCGACGATCGCGAGCACCTCCCCGGCCGCGATGTCGATGTCCACCCCGGCGAGCGCGTACGCGTCGCCGTAGTGCTTCACCAGTCCTCGACCGGACAGCAGCGATGTCATGTCCGTCCTTTCCGAATCCCTGTGTTCTGACGGTGAGAACCCTGCCGGGAGTGACCGGTCGAGCACGTCGGGCAGATGGCCATGACCGGCCGGCGCACACCGGCCGATCGGCCGACCCGCGACTGGCCGATCGGCCACCTACGGTTGACGTGTGGACGACGCGATAAGGGACTGGGTGATCGGGCACCGGAACGGCGCGTTGACCGAGGTCATGGTCAACGCGAGCCGGTTCGGCAGCACCCCGTCGCTGATCCTCGTCGCGCTGGTCGCCGCCGGGTGGCTCGCCTGGCACGGCCGGCGGCGCGAGATGCTGCTCGTCATCGGGGCCTCGGCCGGCGTGTTCCTGCTCGGACCGCTCCTCAAGCTGCTGTTCACCCGGCCGCGGCCGCCGCTGGACGAGCACCTGGTGCGGATCGACAGCTGGTCGTTCCCGTCCGGGCACAGCCTCAACTCGATGGTGGTACTCGGGTTGCTCACCGTGCTCGCGACCCGGGGGCGCCACGGGCTGTGGCGCGTGGTCGTCACGGCGGTCGGCGCGTTGCTGGTGTTCCTGGTGGGGCTCAGCCGGGTCTACCTCGGCGTGCACTGGCCGTCGGACGTACTGGCCGGCTGGCTGATCGGCGTGGTGTGGGTCGCGGCGTGGGTCACCCTGGCACGCGGGAATAGCCGGTCATCGGGTACCGTTGACGAAGGTAGTTGAGTTTGCAACTACTTCGGGAGGATGAGCGTGATGCAGTTCGGGATCTTCTCCGTCGGGGACGTCACCACCGACCCGACCACCGGCGTGACGCCGAGTGAGCGGGAGCGGATCAAGGCCATGGTCACGATCGCGCTCAAGGCCGAGGAGGTCGGGCTCGACGTGTTCGCGACCGGCGAGCACCACAACCCGCCGTTCGTGCCGTCCTCGCCGACGACCATGCTCGGCTACATCGCCGCGCGGACCGAGCGCCTGATCCTGTCCACCGCGACGACGCTGATCACCACGAACGACCCGGTGAAGATCGCCGAGGACTTCGCGATGCTCCAGCACCTCGCCGACGGCCGGGTGGACCTCATGATGGGCCGCGGCAACACGGGCCCCGTGTACCCCTGGTTCGGCCAGGACATCCGGCAGGGCATCCCGCTGGCGATCGAGAACTACGCGCTGCTCCACGAGCTGTGGCGCAACGACGTCGTCGACTGGGAGGGCCGGTTCCGCACGCCGCTGCAGGGCTTCACGTCCACGCCGCGGCCGCTCGACGGCGTTCCCCCGTTCGTCTGGCACGGCTCGATCCGCAGCCCGGAGATCGCGGAGCAGGCCGCCTACTACGGCGACGGTTTCTTCGCGAACCACATCTTCTGGCCGGCATCCCACTTCCAGCGGCTGATCAGCCTGTACCGGGAGCGGTTCGCCCACTACGGGCACGGGACGCCGGAGCAGGCGTACGTCGGGCTCGGCGGCCAGGTGTTCATGCGGAAGAACTCGCAGGACGCGGTGAACGAGTTCCGGCCGTACTTCGACAACGCGCCGGTGTACGGGCACGGCCCGTCGCTGGAGGACTTCACCGAGCAGACGCCGCTGACGGTCGGCTCGCCGCAGCAGGTGATCGACCGGACGCTGACGTTCCGCGAGCACTTCGGCGACTACCAGCGCCAACTGTTCCTGATGGACCACGCGGGTCTGCCGCTCAAGACGGTGCTGGAGCAGCTGGACCTCCTTGGTGAGATCGTCCCGGTGCTGCGCAGGGAGTTCGCGGCGCGGCGGGCGCCCGGGGTGGCCGAGGCGCCGACGCACGAGTTGCTCGTCGCGTCGGCTCACGAGAAGGTGACGGCATGAAGCTGGTGGTGGTCTCGGCGGGCCTGACACAACCGTCGTCGACCCGCCTGCTGGCCGACCGCCTAGCGGCCTCGGTCGCCGCGCGGACCGACGTCTCGACGCGGGTCGTCGAGCTGCGGGAGCTGGCGGTCGACATCGCGAACCACATGGTGACGGGCTTCCCGTCACCAGCGCTCGGTGAGGCGCTGGCGGCGGTCGAGGAGGCGGACGGCCTGATCGCCGCCACCCCGATCTTCACCGCCTCCTACAGTGGCCTGTTCAAGTCGTTCTTCGACCTGGTCGGCTTCGACGCGCTGACCGGCAAGCCGGTCCTGCTCGCGGCCACCGGCGGCACGGCCCGGCACTCGCTGGCGCTGGAACACGCACTGCGGCCGATGTTCGCCTACCTGCACGCGGTGGTCGTGCCGACGGCCGTCTACGCGGCGTCGGCGGACTGGGCGGACGGCGAGCTGGCCGGGCGGATCGATCGCGCGGCCGGCGAGCTGAGCGACCTGATGCTGCGCACGCCCGTGCCGCACAAGGAGGAGGAGCTGGTCCCGTTCGGGGAGCAGCTGGCCGCGCTCCGGAAGAAGCCCTGACCCGCAGTACCGGTCAGGGCGTGTCCTTCGCGACGCGTTCGGCGGCTCGTTTGCGGCGCTTGCCCTCGTGCATGGCGGCGACACGGGCGACCGGGATCTCGTGCCCCTCGGCGACGAGGTCGGCCGGCAGCCGCTGCGGCGCCGGCAACGCGTCCGCCCACGGGTCGCCCTCGCCGAGCAGCTCCGCGGCGTTGCGGACGGTGAAGTCGCGCGCGGTCACGTTCTCCAGGTCGTCCCACGAAACCGGGAACGACACGGTGGCGCCGGGCCGGACGCGTGGGCTGTAGACCGCGGCCACGGTCGCCCCGCCGGCCCGGGTGGAGTCGATGAACACCTTCCCGCCACGGTCGGCCTTGATGTAGGCGGTCGTGGCGACGTCCGGATCGACGCGCTCGGCGCGGGCGGCGATGGCCCGGGTGGCCGCGGCCATGTCCGGCATCTCGATGTCCGTCAAGATCGGCACGATCACGTGCACGCCCTTGGCGCCACTCGTCTTGACCACGCCGGAGAGGCCGAGGCCGGTCAGTGCCTCGCGCACCAGCAGCGCACCCTGGACGGCGGCGGCGAACGAGTCCGAGCCCTCCGGCGGGTCGAGGTCCAGGACCAGGTGGGTGGCCCGGTCCAGGGCGGGCACCCGCGACAGTGTCACGTGGTACTCGACGGCACGCTGGTTGGCGAACCACATCAGCGAGCGGCGGTCGTCGCACAGCGCGTAGTGCACCTCACGCTGGGAGGACTCCGCCCAGTAGGTGTAGGTCCGCAGCCAGTCCGGCGCGTACTTCGGCACGTTCTTCTGCATGAACGGCTCCTGGCCGGCGCGCACGCGCACGACCGACAGCGGCCGGTCGGCGAGCTGTGGCAGCAGCCGGGTGTGCACGGCGTCGAGGTAGTCGACGAGGTCCCGCTTCGTCGCGTCCGCGCCGTCGAACAGCGGCGCGTCGAGGTTCGTCAGCGGCACGTCCGCCCGCGACTCCGTGCTTTTCGCCGAGCCCATGGGGTGGGACTGTAGCCGTCTGGCGGGTACGGTGCCCGCATGTCCCGACCAGGAGGACCGCACCGAGACGACAGGTACCCACCGCAGCACCCACAGGGCGGGTACCGGCAGGGATACCCGCAACGCGGCTACCCCGACCAGGGCTACGGGCCGGAGCCCGGCCAGGGCCCCGGTCCCGACTACGGCCCCGGCCCGGGCGCCGACCACGAGTACGAGCAGCGCGCGAACTACGGCGCCGGTCAGGGCTACGGCGCGGGCCAGGGCCAGGGTTACGAACCCTACGACGACACGTTCGAACGCGACCGCAGCTACGGCCAGCGGCCGGCACCCCAGCGGCAGACGCCCCAGCGCCCGGCCGCGCCGGAGAGGCCGGAGCGGTCGTGGGACCCCGAGCCGGACCGCGGGGGCGGCGGCGGGTTCAGACCCGGTCTCGGCTTCGTCTTCGGCATCCTGGGCATCATCGTCCAGGTGCTCAGCCTCACCGTGCTCCCGTGGCTGACGGCGGGCGGCGACTCGGCCGCGCTGCCGAAGATCTGGGAGGCGGCGAAGGATTCCGTCAACGGCGGTGGGTTCAGCGCCGCGTACGTGGCCCTGTTCAGCTACCCGCTGGCGGTGCTCGGCATCCTGCTGTCGCTGGTCGCCGTGCTCGAGTCGGTGGTCATGAAGGTCATCTGGGCCGTGCTGGCGTTCGCCGGTGTGGCGGCGCTGGCGGTGAAGTTCGGCTGGAACCCGCTCTCCGGCGGCGGCATGCACTTCTCGCGGCAGGAGATCATTCTCGGCGTCATCGCGGCGGTGGTGCTGGTCGTGGTGATCGTCATGCTGAAGATGGCCATGTCGACGTTCCGGATCATCGGCGGACTGATCCTGCTGGGCTGCGCCGGCGTGCACTTCTACGCGCTGAAGGACCTGATCGGCGACGCCGGCCTCTCCCTGCTCGGCATCGGCGCCTACGGCACCGCGGCGGGTTACGTGCTGGCGGCACTGGCGGCGTTCATCGGCCCACGCAAACTAGCGTGAAGGTCGCGGTCGTCACGGGCGGCGGCAGCGGCCTGGGCAGAGCCATGGCGGTCCGGCTGGCCGAGCGCTACCACGTGGTGGTGGCCGGCCGGACCCCGTCGTCGCTGGAGGCGGTGGCGGCGGAGATCGACGGCACGGCGATCGTCACGGACGTGCGTTCCCGCGACTCGGTGACGGCCCTGTTCGACGAGGTCCGGACCGAGTTCGACCGCCTGGACCTACTGGTCAACAACGCGGGAATCTCCGACCGGGGCACCTCGTTGGCGGAGGTCGACCCGGCGGACTGGCAGGCGGTCGTGGACACGAACCTGACCGGCACGTTCTGGTGCGCACAGGCGGCGTTCCGCCTGATGTCCACACAGGACCCGAGAGGCGGCCGGATCATCAACAACGGCTCGATCTCCGCCCACGCCCCGCGGCCGCACTCCGCGCCGTACACGGCCTCGAAGCACGCGATCACGGGCCTGACCAAGTCGACGGCACTCGACGGCCGCCGGTTCAACATCGCGTGCGGGCAGATCGACATCGGCAACGCCGCGACCGACATGACGGCGACGATGGAGTCCGGAGTCCCGCAGGCCAATGGAACGACGGCTGCGGAACC
>NZ_DASQCC010000040.1:0-24315 GCF_035634895.1 Actinophytocola sp.
GGACCGCACGGACCGGGTCCTGCGCTCGGCACAGCGGCCGGACGGGAGCTGGACACCCGTCACCCAGCTGGACCACCTGTCGCGGCAGAGGCTCAACGGGTCGGTGAGCGAGCTGACCGAACTGCTCGCGCCGGTCGCCACCATCACGGCGCCGAGGCGGACGGCATGAGCGAGCACGTCGGACGCCGGTCGTTTCTCCGTGGCGCCATCGCCGGGGCCGGTGCGACCGCGGCGGCCGGTGTCGGCGTCGCCGCCGGTGCGGGTGCGTTCGCCGGCGCGCGGGAACAACCGGCGCGCACGGAGGCCGTGCCGTTCCACGGGCGGCGGCAGGCCGGCATCCTCCGGCAGCCGGCCCGGCAGTCCATCGTGGCCTCGTTCGATGTCGTCGCGGAGAGCCGGACCGAGCTGGTGGACCTGTTCCGGGCGATCACCGAGCGGGCCCGTTTCCTGACCGCGGGCGGAGAGCCGGCCGCGGTGGGGCTCACCGCTCCCCCGCCGGACTCCGGGGTGCTCGGTCCGGCGGTGCCGGCCGGCGACCTGTCCGTGATCCTCGGCGTCGGCGCCTCGCTGTTCGACCGGCGTTACGGGCTCGCCGACCGCAGGCCGGCCAGGCTCGGTCCGATGCGGACGTTCCCCAACGACGCGCTGGACCCCGCGCAGTGCCACGGCGATCTCAGCATGGTCATCGCGGCCGCCGGCACGGACACCGTCGTGCATGCCCTGCGGGACATCATGCGTGCCACCCGGGGCGGCATGCAGGTGCGGTGGAAGATCAACGGGTTCGGCTCGCCGCCCCGGCCCGGCGGCACGCCACGCAACCTGATGGGGTTCAAGGACGGCATCAGCAACCCGGAGGGCGGCGACGTCGAGCGGCTGGTGTGGGTGGCCGGCGCCGATGGCGAGCCGGGCTGGACGGCCGGGGGCAGCTACCAGGTCATCCGGCTGATTCGCATGCTGGTCGAGTTCTGGGACCGCGTCGGTCTGTCCGAGCAGGAGAACATGTTCGGCCGCAGGCGGGACAGCGGCGCGCCGCTCGACGGTGTGCACGAGCACGACGTCCCGCGGTTCGCCGAGGACCCGTCGGGTTCGACGATCCCGCTGACGAGCCACATCCGGATGGCGAACCCACGCACGAAGGAGACCGACGCCAGCCGGATCCTGCGCCGCGCGTTCAACTACGACCGCGGCGTCGACGGCAACGGCAACCTCGACATGGGCCTGATCTTCACCTGCTACCAGCGGGATCCGGTGCGCCAGTTCGAGGCGGTCCAGACCAGGCTGGCCGACGAGCCGCTCGTGGACTACATCTCCCCGTTCGGCGGCGGCTACTTCTTCGCACTGCCCGGCGTGACCGGGCCCGACGACCACTTCGGCCGGGCGATGCTGGCCTGACCGGAGCCGGATTCGAGTTCCCACCACCAGGAGGACACTGTGGACAAAGCGTTCGGCCCGCTGGGCCGTAGGCGGGCACTACTCGCCGCCGCCGCGCTGGTCGTCGCGGCGGGTGTCGCCGTCGCGATCGACGTCACCGCCGGCGGCGCGAACGCCCAACCGCTTTCCGCCACGCATGCCGAGCACCTGCACACCACCACGCCGATCAAGCACGTCGTGGTGGTCTTCGGCGAGAACATCGCGTTCGACCACTACTTCGGCACCTACCCGAACGCGGCCAACACCGATGGCACGCCGTTCCAGGCCGACCGCCACACCCCGAAGGTCAACGGGCTGACCCCGCGGCTGCTCCAGCACAACCCCAACGCGTACAACCCGAACCGGCTCTCCTCCGGCCAGGCCCTGACCTGCGACCAGAACCACAACTACGACGCCGAGCAGAAGGCATTCGACAACGGGAAGATGGACAGGTTCGTCGAGTACACCGAGACCGACAAGTGCACCGGGCAGCCGATCCTGTTCGGCGAGCCGGGACTGGTCATGGACTACTACGACGGCAACACCGTCACCGCGATGTGGAACTACGCCCAGCACTACGCGCTCAACGACAACTCGTTCGACGCCGTGTTCGGCCCGTCCACCCCCGGCGCGATCGACCTCATCTCCGGGCAGACCCACGGCGTGCAGGCGCTCACCTCCGTCACCCACGAGCCGACGACCGACGACTACGCCGTGAAGTCCCCGGACGAGAACGGCGTCGGCACCATGGTCAACGACCCGGACCCGGCGTGGGACGACTGCTCGGACAAGAACCACACCGCCGACGAGAACCTGGCCACCATGCACGGCCGCAACATCGGTGACCTGCTCAACGCCAGGGGCGTGACCTGGGGCTGGTTCGAGGGCGGCTTCCGGCCGACCGGCACGCGGGACGGGTTCGCGGTGTGCGGGCAGACCCACGCCAACGTCGGCGGCCTGTCCTCCGTCGCCTACAGCCCGCACCACCAGCCGTTCCAGTACTACAAGTCCACGGCGAACCCCAAGCACCTGCCGCCGAGCTCGGTGCGGGCGATCGGGGCCACCGACCAGGCCAACCACCAGTACGACGTCAGCGACTTCAACGCCGCGGTGGACGCGGGCAACATGCCGGCGGTGAGCTTCCTGAAGGCCCCGGAGTACCAGGACGGGCACGCGGGCTACTCGGACCCACTCGACGAGCAGCGGTTCGTGGTCACGGAGATCAACAAGATCCAGCACTCGCCGGCCTGGCGCGACACCGCGATCGTCCTCGCCTACGACGACTCGGACGGCTGGTACGACCACGTCGCCCCGAAGATCGTCAACGGCTCGCACGACGCGAGCCTGGACTCCCCGATCTGCACCGGCGCCCGGACCACGCTGGGCGGCTACGCCGACCGGTGCGGCTACGGCGCCCGCCTGCCGCTGCTGGTGATCTCCCCGTACAGCAGGCCGAACTTCGTCGACCACACCCCCACCGACCAGACCTCGGTCCTGCGCTTCATCGAGGACAACTGGCGAACGGGCCGCATCGGCGACGCGTCCTACGACAGCCGCGCGAACTCGATGGCGAACATGTTCTCCTTCCACCGCCCGACCAGCGGCACCCTCCCCCTCGACCCGGCCACCGGCGCGATCAGGCACCGGTAGCCGGGAAGGACGCCTTCCTCACGCCCCGCGAGTGAGGAAGGCGTCCTTTCATGCGCGGCCCGACCGGGTTCGGTCGGCACCGCGGTCCAGGTGTCCGGTGGCGCCATTGGACGGCCGTGCGGCGTTGGCGCTGCTGAACATGACGCGTCGTTTCTGGTGCTTCTCGCACGGACTTCCACGCCTGTGCTCGCGTGCCCCACGAGCGGGACGGCGTAGCGGCTTCGGCGAAACAGTCCGTCCTGGATCGACGCACGAGTGCCCCCGCCGCTCGCACTCATAGGACCGAACGCCCCACGAGCGAGAAAGACGCGAACACGGTCCACGCACGAGTGTCCCTTTCGCTCGCACTCACCGGGTGAAAGTTATCCACACCCCCCGCTGACCAGCCGTTTTGTCCGTACCCGCCGGTACAATGGGACCGGGGCCGGCCCCCTGGGTTGGGTGGGGGACTGCCCACGCAACCACCTGCGTTCGCGTTGATCAAGAAAGTGGTTTGCGGCGGGTTGCGGTCAGAGGTAGGTGCTTGATGCCGGCGATGAAGTTGGAGTGCAGGTGGTCCGGTTCGCCGGCCAGCTCGACGTGTTCGAACTGGGCGAACAGTTCCCGAAAGAACTCCTCCAGCGTGATCCGGACCAGTGCGTGGCCCAGGCAGTAGTGCGGGCCGACGCCGAACGCCAGGTGCCGCTGAGCCGACCGGCGCCGCACATCGAAGGTGAACGGGTCCGGGAACACGCTGGCGTCCCGGTTCGCCGAGCCGATCCACGCCGCGACCGCGTCGCCCTCCTGGATCGTCACGTCGCCCAGTTCGAGGTCGCGGGTCGCGTAGCGGATGAAGTGGCTCGTCGGGGAGCTCCAGCGCAGTGCCTCCTCGATGCCGGTGTCCAGCAGGCCCGGGTCACTCGCCCACCGCGCGTACAGCCCACGCTCGATCAGCTCCACCATCGTCGAGTTCGGGACGTGCGGGGTGGTGACGTTCGCGCCGAGCAGGACGCTGTAGCAGTTCGACACGATCTCCCCGGCCCGCAGCGGGTCCCCGTCGTCGACGCCGATCTTGCACAGCACGTCGATCAGGTCGGTCCTGCCGTTGCCCGTACGCCGTCCTATCGCCTCGTGCAGTGACGCGAACAGCTCACGATGCGCTCTGTCCACCGTGGCCTGTGCGCCCTCCGGCCGGACGTACTCCGGATCGTCCGGCGCGACCGCCTGGGTGGTCAGGAACGTCAGGTGCGGCCAGTCGTCGCGGTCCAGACCCATCAGGGTGCCGATCACCGCCATCGGCAGCTTTCCGGTCAGCTCGGCGAAGTCGAACGGCTCGCCGTCGACGACGTCCGCGAACAGGAACCGGATCTCGTCGCGGATCACGTCGCGGTGGTTCGCCACGACCCGCCCGTTGAGCGCGCGCTGGATCGGCGACCGCATTCTCGTGTGCCGTGGCGGGTCCGTCGCCGGGAGCTGCCGCCCGCCGGCCGGATCCGTCCTGCCCAGCAGGTTCAGCAGGGTGCCGTGCTCGGACGTGAACGCCGTGTGGTCCCGCAGCACCGTCGCGACGTCCTCGTACGTCGTCGCCGACCAGAAGCCCAGGTCCGGTCGCACCTGCTGCCAGTGCACGGGTTCGCGGGCACGCATGGCCTGCCAGACGGCGTGCGGGTCCCCTTCCGCGTGCAGTACCGGGTCGATCAGGTCCACCTCGTCCAGGTCGACCAGGTCGACCGGTTCCTCGCTCGGCCGTGTCAGTCGCACGTCCTGCTCCCCTCCTCGTGAATCGCCTCCGCGAGCCCGGCCACCGTCGGGTTCTCGAAGAACAGCCGGGCGGCGGGCACCTCGACCGACAGCTCGCGGCGGACGCGCTCCAGCACGTCCGCCGCCAGCAGCGAGTTGCCGCCGATGTCGAAGAAGTCGTCGTGGCGGCCCACGTGTTCGACGGCCAGTGTGTCGGCCCAGAGGGCGGCCAGTCTTGCCTCGATCGACCCGTCGTCCATAGTGGACCCACCCCGCGCCGGCGCCGGCAGCGCGGCGCGGTCGACCTTCCCGGCGCGGGTGAGCGGAAGCTCGGGCAGCACCACGAACGCGGCCGGGATCATGTGCCGTGGCAACCGCGACGCCAACGCGGCGCGCGGATCGCTCGGCGTGCCGACCACATACGCGACGAGAACCTTCTCCCCCGGCGTGACGTCGTGCCGGGCGACCACGACGGCCTCGGTCACGCCGGGCTGTTCGGCGAGCACGGCCGCGACCTCGCCGAGCTCCACCCGGTGTCCGGCGATCTTGACCTGGTCGTCGACGCGGCCACGGAACTCCAGCGGACCGTTGCGGCGGACCACGTCCCCGACGCGGTACATCCGCTCGCCCGGCACGAAGGGATCGGGCAGGAACCGCCGCGCCGTGTCAGCTCGGGGTCGTTCAGGTAGCCGCGCGCGAGCCCGGCGCCGGCGGTGTACAGCTCGCCCCACTCGCCGTCGGGCACCGGCCGCTGGTGCTCGTCCAGCACGTACACCCGCGTGCCGGCGACCGGCTGTCCAATGGGGACGGTGTCGCCGACCGGACCGGTGACTGTGTGACACGCCGTGAAGCAGGTGTTCTCCGTCGGCCCGTACCCGTTGACCATCCGGACCCGCGGGTGTGCCGCCAGCACCCGGTTGACGTGGGCCGGCGAGAGCACGTCACCGCCGGCGACGAGCTGACGAAGCCCACCCAGGCTGTCCAGGTGCCGTTCCACCATGCGGTGGAACAGTCCGGCGGTCAGCCAGAGGGTCGTGATCTCCTCGGTGCGCAGGCATTCCGCCAGTTCGGGCAGCGACAGTGGCCCGGGCGGGTGGAGCACCAGGCGGCCGCCGCTCAGCAGCGCGCCCCAGATCTCGAACGCGGCGACGTCGAACGTCGGCGGGCACAGCTGCAGGAACGTCTCACCGGGTCCGAAGTCGAGCCAGTCGGTGTCGTGCACGAGCCGTGCCACGCCGCGGTGTGGCACGGCCACGCCCTTGGGATGACCCGTCGAACCCGAGGTGTAGCAGACATAGGCCAGCGCATCGGCCGATCCGGTCGGCACGACGGCATCCACGGACTCCGCACCGTCCACGTCGAGCACAACCACGCCCGGGACGGACATCCGTTGGTCGGTGAGCAGGACACGTGCCGCCGCCTGGTCGAGCATGTACCGCAGTCGCACGGCGGGTTCGTCCGGATGCAGCGGCAGGTAGGCCCCGCCCGCCTTCAACACGGCCACGAGAGCCACGACCAGCTCGAACGAACGATCGAGGCACACGCCCACAACGCTTTCCTGGCCGACACCGGCCGCACGCAGCCGGTGCGCGAGCTGGTCCGCCCGCGCGTCCAGCCGCCGGTACGTCAGGTCCTCGCCACGGAACCGCAGCGCCGTCGCGGTGGGCGCACGCCGCACCTGCTCGGCGAACAGCTCGTTGATCGTGGTCATCTCACCGCGAGCTGGTGCGCCGACGCGATGACCAGGGCCAGCTCGGCCGGCTGGGACAGGAACGGCGAGTGCGACGTCTCGAGCTGCCGCACGACCGTCGGACGCGACGACACCGCGTCGATCTCGGCGACGAAGAGCTGTTGCAGGGCAAGCGGGAACACCTTGTCCTGCCGGCACTGCACGTACGTGTGCGGGATCGCCCCGTACCGCTCCGCCGTCACGTTGATCGTCTCCGCGGGGGCGCCGATCGGGCCGTCCGGCGTGAGCAGCGAGATCGCGGCGGCCGCGGTGTCGTCGTCCACGTCGTGGTAGAACGCCTCGCGAATGACGCTCTGCCGTTCGGGGTCGCCGGTGTCCATGCGGAACGCGCCCACCGCCGTGAAGTCGCCGACGAACAGGCCGAGCGCGGTGTTCCCGGCCTCGGGCAGGGTGAAGTAGTCGGTGGTGGGCTTGCCGCTGACCGGCGCGTAGGCCGACAGGTAGACGAGTTCGCTGACGAGCTCGGGAGCCAGCTCCGCGGCGAGGGTCGCCACGACGCCGCCCATGCTGTGCGCCACGACCACGCACGGCCGTCCGCCGCCGATCCGGCGCAGCTGGTCGACCAGCTTCGCGGCGGCGGAGGAGGCGGTCACGTCCGCGACCGGCGAGGGTTCGGTGGCGAAGGCGTCCGGGTCGAACGGCCGGCGCAGGCGGGCCCGCGGCGAGCGGCTGTTGAGCCCGTGCCCGTCCATGTCCACGGCCACCGCCGGCACGCCGAGGCCGGCCAGGTGTTCGGTGACGAGGCTCCAGCACCAGCTGCCGTGCCAGTAGCCGTGTACGAGGACTACCGGGGGTGAAAGGTCCATATTCGAACGCTATGACCGGTGAGTCGGCTCAACCAGGGACTGTCGATACGTGGATAGCGCTGTCCCGGGCCAGTTCGCCGAGCCGCGCCAGGCGCTCCTGGGTGGACGTGCCGGGAACGGCGTGCAGGGAGTGGAGCCGCTGGCGGGACTGGGAGCTGACCGTGAGGGCGTAGTCGAAGTCGAGGCGGCCGACGCGTTCGTCCAGCACGGTCACCGCCGAGCTGTACGACGCGGACACCCGGTGCTCGTCCCACATCCTGGCGAACTCGGCGCTTCCCGCCCGCAGCGCGGCGACGAGCGCGGTCGCGGCCGGGTCGTACTCGCGCTGGGCGACGGCGACACGCAGGTAGGCGACGTACGCGCGGCCGATGTCCGCCTGCTGCGCCGGGGTGGCCAGCACGCGGTGCCGCCAGCGCCGCGAGACGAACCAGTTCCAGAAGAGGTTGCCCGCCCAGCCGTCCAGCCCGGTGACCCGGTCGAACAGGGCGACGTGCAGGTCGTTCTGGGCCACGATGGTCGCGAGGTCGTCCGAGACGAAGGCGGGTGAGGTCGCGGAGACGGCCCGCATGACCGACAGCAGCCTGGGGTCGACGTAGCCGCGTGGTCTCGCCACCGCGGGCGCGGCGTGGCCGGCGAGCCGGTAGAGGTAGCCGCGTTCGTCGGCGTCCAGCCGCAGGGCGGTGGCCAGCCCGGCGAGGATGGCGGCCGAGGGCTGCGGACCACGGCCCTGTTCGAGCCGTTCGTAGTAGTTGGTCGACATGTTCGCCAGGCGCGCCACCTCGTCCCGGCGCAGTCCCGGTGTCCGGCGCCGTTCACCGGACCGCAGCCCGACCACCGCGGGCGCCAGGTCCGCACGCCGCCGGCGCAGGAAGTCCGCCAGCTCGCCCCGCATCGTCGACTGGATGCTCTTCGCCGCGGAACTCATCCGGGCCAGCGTCGCACGCCACCGGCGACGCGCCCGTCGCCTTGCCTGTTCGAGGGTCTTACCGGGGACTTCCGGGCACGCCGCCGTTCGCGGAATACCGAGGTGGGTGCCCTGGTCCCGGCCGCTACGCCGGGAGATCGGCGATGAACTGGTCCAGCAGGGCGGCGAACTCCGCCGGGTTCTCCTCCTGGGGCGCGTGGCCGGCGCCGGCGATGACCTGGACCTCGCCGCGCCACAGGGTGGGGGCGTTGAGCTTGCGCAGGTAGTCGAGGCTGATGAGCTGCTCGCCGTCGCCGTGCAGGATGGCCAGGGGCCTGGCGAGCTTCTCGACGACCTCGACCTCGTCGGCGAGCGGCATGGTGGCGAGGCTGGCGTAGAAGTCACTGCGGGCCGTGCCGTCGGTGGCGAGGATGTCCTCGACGAGCTCGCCGGTCGGCAGCGTGGCGCCGGGGGCGAGGAAGGACGTGGCGTAGGCGAGCGCGGCGTCGGCGTCCACGTCGGCGGCGAAGCCGATCTGGACCGCGGGGTTGGGGAGGAACGCCGCGGGCATGTCCTCGACCGTGCGGACCGGCGGCGTGCCGAAGATGACGAAACCCGCCGCGTCGGGCAGCGCGGCCGCCGCCTCCAGCGCGATGTGGCCACCGAGGCTCCAGCCCACGACCACCGCACCCCGGGCGTCCGTCGCCGTGACGAACTCGGCGAGGATCGCGGCGTAGCCCGGCAGGGAGTACACCCCCGACCCGGCCTCGGCCGCCGGCGACGCCCCGTGGCCGGGAAGATCCAGGGCCAGGCAGCGATGGCGCTGTCCGAACGGCCCGTCCAGCAGGTGATGCCAGGTCCGTGACGAGGACGAGTTGCCGTGCACGAACAGGACCGGCACACCGCCGCCCTCGCTACCGCGGTAGGCGATGTCCTGCCCCGACACGCGAACGACCTCGACCATGACGACTCCCTTGATCAGCGGGCTGCCAGCATGCCACGGCCCGTGCTCGCCGCCGGCACGCACTCGGTTCGCGACCGGTCTACGTGCCGGCCGTGACGATCGCCAGGGCCTCGGTCAGCAGCATGCGGACCCGCTCCAGGCCGTCCTTCGAGCCCGGCAGGCCCGAGCGCAGCGCGGTGGTCGTGGTACCCGCCAGCGCGTCCGCGTGGAGCTGCCGCAGCTCCCGGCCCGGCTCGGTGCCCAGTTCCTCGGCCAGCAGCCGGTCGGCGTCGTGGTAGGTCGCGAGGGCCTCGGCGTACCGGCCGTCGCGGCACAGGGCCTGCATCAGCAGGGCCCAGAACCGTTCGCGCAGCGGGTGTTCGGCGACCAGCGCACGCAGCTCCCCCACCAGGTCGCCGGCCGCGCCCAGCGCCAGGTCCAGCTCGACGCGCTGCGCCAGGGCCCGGCAGTGCAGCTCGACCAGGTGCGGCACCTCCGCTCGGGCGAGCGCCTGCGACGGCACGTCGCCGAGCGGGGCGCCCCGCCACTGCGCGAGTGCCCGCCGCAGGCTCTCCCTGGCCGCCGACGGGTCGCCAGCCGCGCGCTGCCGGGCCGCCCGCGCGGTCAGGTCGGCGAACCGGCCGAGGTCCAGCTGTCCATGGGACACCTCGATGGCGTACGCCTCCGGCCGCGTCGTGATCAGGCGGCCGGCCGGGCCCAGGTCCCGCCGCAGCCGCATCGCGTACGTCTGCACCGTGCGCCGCGCGCCCCTGGGCGGCGCCGCGGGCCACAGCCGGTCGATCAGCTCCTCGATGTGCACCGGACGGTTCGCCCGCAACAGCAGCGACGCCAGCATGATGCGGTGCTTGCGGGGGCCGATCGGCTTGACCTCGCCGCCGACGACGACGCGAAGCGGGCCGAGTACGCCGAAGTCGAGCACGGTGACCTCCCCAGCGTTTGTGTCGTCCTGACATTAACCCGGCCGGGAGATTTGTGTCAATGCGACGATTAGGTAGCCTCGTGGACCATGACCACGGCCAGCCGGCGCCCCCACGCCCCCGTCCGCATCACCGTGGACCTGGTGATCATCACGATCCGCGGCGACCGCCTGCACGTCCTGCTCGTCGAGCGCGACAACGAGCCCTACCGGGGCGCGCTCGCCCTGCCGGGCGGCTTCGTGCGCCCCGAAGAGGCACTCGAGGACGCCGCCCGGCGCGAGCTGGCCGAGGAGACCGCGATCGAGGCCGGCCGGATGCACCTGGAGCAGCTGCACACCTACGGCGCGCCGGACCGCGACCCGCGCGGCCGGGTGGTCACGGTCGCCTACCTGGCGATCGCGCCGAGCCTGCCGGTGCCGGTCGCGGGCTCGGACGCGCGGGCCGCCCACTGGGTGCCGGTCGAGGAGGCCGAGCACCTGGCCTTCGACCACGCCGAGATCCTCGCCGACGGCCTCGAACGGGCCAGGAGCAAGCTGGAGGGCACGACCCTCGCGACCGCCTTCTGCGCGGACACCTTCACGATCGGCGAGCTGCGGCGGGTGTACGAGGTGGTGTGGGGCGTGCCCCTGGATCCCCGCAACTTCAACCGGAAGGTGACCTCGACCGACGGGTTCGTGGTCCCCACCGGGGAGACCCGCAGCCAGGACACCGGGCGGCCCGCCGCGCTGCACCGGCGCGGCCCGGCCACGACGCTGCACCCCGCGATAATGCGGGAAAGGCCGCCCGGCCCACCTCGGTGACCAGTATTCTCGGCTCTCGCGGAATTCCTCGGCGCACCTGGGGGTGTTGTGAGCGGAGCCGATGACCTGCGGGCCGACATCGTCGTGCTCACCGCGCTCGACTTCGAGTACCAGGCCGTCCGCCAGCACCTGACCGGCGTGCGCGCGCACGTCGACGTGAGCGGAACCCGTTACGAGACAGGGGAAACCCCGGGTGGCCGGTGCCGGGTCGCGCTGGCGCGGACCGGCGAGGGCAACACCCGGGCGGCGGCCGTCGCGAGCCAGGCCGTGCCGCGGTTCCAGCCCAGCGCGCTGGTGCTCGTCGGCGTCGCCGGCGGCCTCGCCGACGACGTCGAGCTCGGCGACGTGGTCGTGGCCACCCGCGTGCACGACTACCAGAGCGGCCGGGCGGAGGCCGGCGGCTTCCGCCCGCGCGGCAAGAGCTGGCCGCTCGCCCGCGGTCTCGAACAGGACGCCCATGACGTCGCACGGGACGGCACCTGGACCCGGTTGTTGTCCGGGGACACGGCCACCGTGCCGGCCGTGCACTTCAAGCCGCTCGTCTCCGGTGAGGCACTGCTCGACTCGTCCGACGGGCACCACGCCGAGCTGATCGCCGAGCACTTCAGCGACGCGGTCGCCATCGACATGGAGAGCGCGGGTGTCGCGGAGGCCGCGCACAGCAACGACTTCCACCGCACGATCACGGTGCGGGCGGTCAGCGACCGCGCGAACGGCACCAAGCGGGACACCGACGCGTCCGGCTGGCAGCGGCGCGCCGTGCGGCACGCGGCCGCGTTCGCCGTCGCACTCGCCGAGCGGATCACCGCGGGACCGGGCGGCACGCGACCGGTCGGCGCGTCGCCCTACCGCGGGCTGAACGCGTTCGGCGAGGCCGACGCCGAGCTGTTCTTCGGCCGTGCCGAGTCGACCGAGGCGCTGGCGCGCATGGTGTCCGACCACCGGTTCGTCGCGGTCGTCGGCCGCTCCGGCAGCGGCAAGTCCTCACTGGTGCACGCCGGCCTGCTCCCCCGCGTTCGCCGGCGCGGCTGGGCCATCGCGGCGTTCCGCCCGCTGGCGGGTGTGCCGCCCGAGGTCGCGCTGGCGGGCGGCCTGCTGCCGCTGCTGGAACCGGGACTCGGGCCGACCGAGACGCTGTCGCGCCGCGCCGTGGTCGCGGCGGCCGTCGCCGGCGGCCGGCTGCCGGAAGTGGTCGGCGAGGTGCTCGAGGCCACCGGGACGAGCCGTCTTCTGGTGTGCGTGGACCAGTTCGAGGAGCTGGTCGCCCGGCGCGAGGAGGCGGCCGGCGAGCTGGCCGCCCTGCTGGTGGGCCTGGCCACCGGCCCGGCCGCCGCGCACGTCGTGCTGACCGTGCGGACCGAGACGCTCGACGTCGCCGTGCACCGGCTCGGCCTCGGCGAGGTCACCGGGAACTCGGTCTTCCTGCTCACCCCGATGAGCACCGAGCAGCTGCGGGCGGCCGTCTCCGAGCCGGTCCGGTCGACCCGCGTGAGCTTCGAGCCGGGGCTGGTGGCGCGGATCATCGAGGAGGCCCGCGACGCGCCGGCCGCACTCACGCTGATGCAGTTCGCGCTGACCCGGCTGTGGGACGAGCAGGACCACGGCCTGCTGACCCACACCGCCTACGACGCGTTCGGCGGCGTCGGCGGCGCGGTCGCCACCTACGCCGAGCAGGTGTGGACCGAGGAGCTGGGCGAGGACGAGCGCGCCGACGCCCGCCGGCTGCTGCTGCAGCTGGTCCGGCCCGACGGCGACGGCGCGGTCCGGCGCACCGCGCGCGGTGGCGAGCTGGCGCCGGAGCTGATCGCGCTGGCCACGCGGCTGGCCACCACCCGGCTGCTGGTGACCGGCACGGACGCGACCGGCGAGCTGACCATCGACCTCGCGCACGCCACGCTCGCGACGCACTGGCGGCGACTGCACGAGTGGCTCGTGGAGGAGCGGGACTTCCGCGTGTGGCAGGAGGACCTGCGGGAGAGCATCCGGCGCACGGAGCCGCTCGCGGGGGTACGGCTCGCCGGTGCCGTGGCGTGGCTGCGCACGCACCCGCACGGCATCTCCCCCACCGAACGCGACTACATCCTCGCCAGCCGCAGGCGGCGGACGCGGCGCAACACCACCTGGCGCACCGCGCTCGTGATCATCCTCGTCCTGCTCATGGTCGTGAGCTGGTTCGCGGTGGACCGCCAGCAGCGCGCGAGCGAGCTGGAGGACCAGCTGCGCCGCAACGCCGGACAGGTGCTGGTGGCCATGGCGCGGGACCGGATCGGCACCGACCCGGACGTCGCCGCGCTCGAGTCCGTCGCCGCGTACCGCGCCAGCCAGGACCCCACGGTGCTGGCCAACCTCGCCGCCGAGTACCAGCGGTACCGCGACACCCGCCTGGTGTTGCCGCCCGGGGTCGGCCAGATCCTGGACATGGCCGTGAGCGCCGACGGCAGCGCGGTCGCGGTCGCCGGGCTGGACGGCGCCGCCGTGCTCTACCTGGACGGGAACCGAACCGTGGTCACCCGGCTCGGCCGGGACGTGCGGCGGGTCGCGGTCAGCCAGGACGGCCGGCTGGTGGCCACCGCCAACGACCTCGGCCGGGTCGAGCTGCGTGGCCGCGACGGCGGGGTCACCGTGCTCCGCGCCGAGGGTCCGCAGGCCGACCAGCCCGCCGTGCTGCGCTTCGACGACCGCGGCGACCGGTTGCTCGCCACGCTGTCGACCAGCGGGCTGGTGGTGTGGGACACGACGACCGGCGCGGAGACGATCGTGCCGGGCGCCGCCGCGGCGGCCAGGTGGGCGGCCGGGTCGGTGTGGTTCGGGCCCGGCGGGGACAGCGTCGTCATGGCCGCCGGGCGGGAGCTGTCGCGCAGGCCGCTGGACGGCGGCGCACCCACCACGATCACCTCGCTGCCCGAACACGGCGACGCGATCGTCACCGGCGACGGCCGCATGGCCATCACCTGCGCCGACGCGACGCTGGAGTACTGGGACCTCACCACCGGCCGGTCGCTTCGCCGGCTGCCGGTGTCGAACCTGGCGTGCCCGCCGCCGGTCGCGTTCGCCACCGACCGCGAGGGCCGGGTCACGACGGCCTTCGCCACCACGGAGAGCGGGAGCCACCCACGGGACGCGACCTGGCTGGTGAACCCGGCGGCCGGCGGTCCGGCACGGGTCGCCGTGCCCACGCCGGCGGGCCCCGGCGCGGTCGTCCGGCCGGTGCTCGCCAGGACCTCGCACGGCACGCGGGTGGTCAGCGCGGTGGGCACCGGGGTCGCCGTCGTGGACGTGCCCGAGCACGACTACTCCCCGGCCAACGACCCGTTCCTCGCCGACCCACTCTTCAGCCAGGACCTGCGGTACGCCGTCACCGCGTCGACGGCCACGCGGCCGGAGCTGGGCCTGTGGGACACCCTGACCGGTGCGGCGCTCACCAGCGTGCCGAACCCGGACGGTCTCGTGCCCCGGTGGTTCGACGCGGACGGCACCCGCATGCTCGCGGTGGACCCGGCGAGGGAGCACGTCGTGGTGTTCGCCGTGCCGACCATGGCCGTCGTCGCCCGGATCACGCTGCCGGCGGTGATGACCCGCAACCGGGACCGGTTCCCCGGGCGCTTCAACATCGCCTGTGTCGCCGGCCTGCCGGCACCGCGACAGGCCGCGGTCGTCTTCGCGGGCACGGTCGTCCGGCTGGACGTCCGCGCCGGCCGGCTCATCGGGCCGCCGGTTCGCCTGGGGCACACGGAAGCCGAGCTGAAGCGGCTCGCGGACACGGTCGCCTGTCAGGGCCGGCCCGGCCGCGACGAGATCGCGTTCGACGCCGGCCCTGGCGTCGAGCTGTGGGACCTGGACCACGGCCACGTGGTGAACCTGCCGGTGAACGACATCGGCAAGATCTCGAGCCTGCGGTTCAGCCCGGACGGCCGGATGCTGGCGGCATCCGGCTTCGACGGCACGGTGACCGTCTGGGACCTCCAGCGGCGGCGGGAGGTCCTGGCACCGCGGCAGGTGGTCCCGGCCGGCCTGGATGTCGAGGTCAAGCACTTCGCCGGCAACCGCGTGGTGGTGCGTGGCAGTGACGTGGTCCGGGTGTGGGACACGGGCCGGGCGGCCGCGGTCGCCGACGTCGAGACGCAGACACCCGGGCCGGCCGTCGTCTCCGCCGACGGGCGGACGCTTCTGTACTGGGGCAACGCGGGTCTCACCAGGCTGCCGCTCGACCCGGGTCGGTGGGCCGAGCACCTGTGCCGGATCGTCGGCCGCGACCTCACCGCGACCGAGCGCCGCGACCTGCCGGCCGGCAGCCCGACCGGCCGCGTGTGCTGACGGCCAGGTCCGCGGCACGTGTGTCGGCGCGGCCACCGGCCGGCGAGCGGCGGGTCCCCCCGGTAGTGCCCGGCAGTGGCCGGACACCGGTATGCCCAACCGCCGCTCGCCGAGCGGCTCTCCGGTCACGCGGCACGTGACTCGCACGCCGGCCCCCCAGTGCCGGCGCGGCGACACACGCCCAGGCCCGCGTGCCCGGAGACGACCCGCCCCCGGTTCCGGGGGTGAGCGGATCCACCCGGTCCGCGCGCATGCCCGCGCCGGTCCGGGAGAACGTGACGACCGGGGTCGGCTCGACCAGGCCGTGAGCGGCCGGGATGACGTCGACCACGGTTCGCATGGCCCCACTCTCCGTGACGCCGACGACAGATCGGCGACGAAACGGTGTAGCCGGCGACCGCGCGGGGTAGATAGAACGGGCGTTCGAGGAAAGGAGCCAACAGTGGTCACTCCGGTGCCCGACAAGGATCCAGAGGACTGGGTGACTGGGGACGAGCCGATGACCGGCCCCCAGCAGTCCTACCTGCACACACTGGCGCACGAGGCCGGCGCCGAGGTGCCGGACGGGCTCACCAAGGCACAGGCCTCCGAGCTGATCGACGAGCTCCAGGCGAAGACCGGCCGCGGCTAGGTCGTGTGACCCCGGAACCACGTGGCTCCACGGCGACGGTCCCGGGGTCACACGACACCCGCTCTCGTTCAGCGGAACCGGCGAAGTTGTAGTGCCATGGACATCGTGCACACATTTCGCTCAGTGCTGGACAAGGTGGACGAACGCGTCGGCGACCGCATCGAGCAGGTCCTGTGCTCGCACCACGAGCGCCGGTTGCGCCGGCTGGGCTGGGGTGAGGTGTTGGGCTCGCCGGGCAGCCGCGACCCGTTCGGGACGCGGGCCCCGGTCCGGCCCGGCAACCGGCTGGAGGTGCTGATCGACGGCGTCGAGGCGCTGCCGGCGATCGAGGACGCGATCAGGAACGCGAAGTCGCACGTCCACATCGCGAACTGGCATGCCAGTGCCGACTTCCGCCTGACCCGCGGGCCCGACGCGCCGACCCTGCGTGACCTTCTCGCGTCGACCGCGCAGCGCGGCGTGGACGTGCGCCTGCTGATGTGGGCCGGTCCGCCGATGCCCGCGTTCCAGCCGACCCGCCGGCTCGTGAAGGAGCAGCAGCGCCGGTTCACCGAGCACACCGGCGTGCGGTGCGTGCTGGACTCGCGGGAACGCACCATGCACTGCCACCACGAGAAGCTGGTGATCGTGGACGACACCATCGCGTTCGTCGGTGGGATCGACTTCACCGCGCTGCAAGGCGACCGGCACGACACGAACGAGCACCCGCCGGACCGGGCCATCGGCTGGCACGACCTGATGACCCGGCTGTCGGGACCCGTGGTGGCCGACGTCGCCAACCACTTCCGGAACCGCTGGACCGAGATCGCCGGCGAGGAACTGCCCGAGGTCGCGCCGCCCGAACCGGCCGGCACGACCGACGTGCAGATGCTGCGCACCGTCCCGGACGGGACCTACGCGTTCGCGAAGCGGGGCGAGTTCACCATCCTGGACGCCTACCTGCGCGCGCTGCGGTCCGCGAAGCGACTGGTGTACCTGGAGAACCAGTTCATGTGGTCGCCCGAGATCGCCGAGGTGCTGATCGACAAGCTCCGCGACCCACCGGACGACCGCTTCCGCATGGTCCTGCTGCTGCCCCGCAAACCGAGCAACGGCGCGGACACCACCCGCGGCCAGCTGGGCCGCCTGATAGACGCCGACGACGGCCACAACCGCCTGCTGGCCGCCACGCTCAGCACACACGACGGCCAGGAGTCGGCCCCGGTGTACGTACACGCCAAGCTGGGCATCGTCGACGACGTGTGGATGACCATCGGCTCCGCGAACCTCAACGAGCACTCGCTGTTCAACGACACCGAGGTCAACGTCGCGACCGACGACCGGGAGCTGATCCACTCGACCCGCCTGCGCCTGTGGTCGGAACATCTCCGCCGCCCGGTGGCCGACCTGGACACGGACCCGGCGGACGTCGTGGACGACCTGTGGCGCCCCATCGCCGACGAACAGGCCCACCGCGAGAACACCGGCCAACCACGCACCCACCGGCTGACGCTGCTCCCGGGCGTCTCCCGCCGCGCCGGGCGTCTCCAGGGGCCCCTGCGCGGCCTGCTCGTGGACGGCTGACCGTTGCCGGGTGGTGGTGGGCCGCCGGGGACTCGAACCCCGAACCCGTTGATCCCACGAGAAGGAAGCAATCCCATACCCGTGTACGCGGAGAGTGGGCGTGCTGAGCCAACCGCTCTACCCTTGAGCTGACGACCCGGCCGTCTGTCCTGTGTGGACCGTGCTCGGCAACGAAGAAAGCCGGCCGGATCGGCTGTTCCGAGTGGTCAACGGTATTTGTCCCGGCACAGCGCGCGCCTCCCGCACCATTCACGGTAGGTTCGGGACATGGTTTCGACCGAGGACGGGCTTCGCCGGGTCGCCGAGCTGGCCAGCACCGAGAACTGGCTGGCGGTGCTGGTCACCACGCGGTCGGACGGGGAACCGGCGGTGTCCGTGGTCAACGCGGGCATCCTCCCCCATCCGGCCACCGGGGAGTCCGTCGTCGCGCTGGTCTCCCGTGGCGACACCGCCAAGCTCGCCAACGTCCGCGCCCACCCGCGCGCCACCCTGGTCTTCCGCGCCGGCTGGCAGTGGATCGCCGTGTCCGGCACCACCGAGATCGCCGGCCCCGACGACCCGCACCCCGCCGTGCCGGCCGACCGGCTCCCCCAGCTGCTCCGCGACATCTACCACGCCGCCGGCGGCCGGCATTCCGACCTCGACGAGTACGACCGCGAGATGGTCGCCGACCGCCGCGCCGCGGTCCTCGTCACCCCGACCCGGTTCAGCACCAACCCGGGTTAGCCGGCGACCGCGCTCACCACCAGGTTGATCGTGGTCGCCAGGATGCCCGTACCGAACACATAGGACAGCAGCGTGTGCCGCAGCACCACGCCACGGATCACGGTGCTCGACACGGACGTGTCGGAGACCTGGTAGGTCATGCCGAGGTTGTAGCTGAAATACAGGAAGTCCCGGTACGCCGGCGGTTCCGGCGAGTTGAAGTCGATCCCGCCCGCCGGGTCGAGATAGTAGAGATGCGCGTAGCGCGTGGCGTACATCAGGTGCAGCGCCGCCCACGCCAGGAACACGCCGGCCAGCGCGATCGACGCCACGACCGGGGAGTTGCGGAGCAGGAGCAGCACCACCACGCCGACGAGACCGCACAACGCGACCGCGACGACGAGGATCTCCTCCAGCAGCGGCCGGAAGTCCTGCCGCCGCGTGTTGTCCCGGGTGGCGTCGGCGTCCATCCGCCACAGCGTGATCCAGCCCGTCACCACGAAGAACAGCTCCGTCGCGGTGATCCCGGCGATGACGCCGAGCGGCGCGTCCGTCAGCACACCGGCGACCATGCCGGCCACCACACCCGCGACGACCGCGACCGCCAGCCGCGCGACCGCGGACAACGCCAACCAGATCCTCACCGTTGGTCACAGTAGCGGTCCTTGACCCCACGCACCTGTCCGGCAACGATCGTGTTGACGTCGGAGTCCCCTGCTGCCCTCGGAGTAGACATGCGTCCGTACCGAGTCCGTTCCGAGCGCTGGTGGCAGCGGTTCGTCGCCATTGTCGGGATAGTGACGCTCGCCCTGCTCGGCCTCACCGGCACCCGGCCCGCCCAGGCGACGGAGAAGGCACGGTCACAGGCGCACACCGTGAGCTTCGACGGCTACTCCTTCCTCGTCGACGGCGCGCGCACGTACCTGTGGTCGGGCGAGTTCCACTACTTCCGCCTGCCCAGCCCGGACCTGTGGCTCGACATCTTCCAGAAGATGAAGGCCGCCGGCTTCAACGCCACCTCGCTGTACTTCGACTGGGGCTACCACTCCCCCGCGCCGGGGAAGTACGACTTCACCGGCGTGCGGGACGTCGACAGGTTGCTGGACATGGCACAGCAGGCCGGCCTGTACGTCATCGCCCGGCCGGCGCCCTACATCAACGCCGAGGTCGACGGCGGCGGGCTGCCCGGCTGGCTGTCCACCAAGCCCGGTGCCAACCGCAGCGCCGACCCCCAGTTCCTGACCTACGCCGACGAGTGGCTGTCCCGGATCGACCGGATCCTCGCCCGCCACCAGCTGACCGACGGCGGCGGCACGGTGATCGCCTACCAGGTCGAGAACGAGTACTACAACGGCTCGGCGGCCGGCAACACCTACATGCGCCACCTCGAGGACAAGGCACGTGCGGACGGCATCACGGTTCCGTTGACCGGCAACAACAACGGCACGTTCAACACCGGCACCGGCGCGCTGGACATCGACGGGCCGGACTCCTACCCGCAGGGCTTCGACTGCAGCAACCCCACGCGGTGGCGCGGAGTTCCGGACATCAGCTACGACCACCCGGCGGGCCGGCCCCTGTACACCCCCGAGTTCCAGGGCGGCGCGTTCGACCCGTGGGGCGGCCCCGGCTACGACAAGTGCGCGCAGCTGATCAACGACCAGTTCGCCAACGTGTTCTACAAGCAGAACATCGCGGTCGGCGCCACCGCGCAGAGCTTCTACATGACCTACGGCGGCACCAACTGGGGCTGGCTCGGCATGCCGCAGAACTACACGTCCTACGACTACGGCGCGGCGATCCGCGAGACACGCCAGCTCGACCCGAAGTACTACGAGGACAAGCTGATCGGCTACTTCACCCAGTCGGTCGCGCCGCTGACCAAGACAGACCGGATCCCCACGACCGCACCGGACAACCGGGCGATCGTCGACACCGGACGGATGAACCTGGACACCGGCACGCAGTTCCATGTGCTGCGCCACGACGACTCCACGTCGAACTCGGTGGACGGCACGCACATCGCCATCGACCTCAACGCGAAACCGACGCCCGAGCCGTCCTACACCTACGACGACCCGGACGCGGACCTGCGGTACGGCGGCAGCTGGTCGCACGTGGCCGACACCAGCTACACCGGCGGCGACTACCGGCACACCGAGTCGTTCTCCAACCGGGCGGGCGACACGCTGACCGTGCCGTTCACCGGCACCGCGGTGCGCTGGATCGGGTCGCGGACGAACAACCACGGCTACGCGGACGTCTACCTCGACGACGTCAGACAGGCCACCGTGGACGACTCGGGCGAGGAGAACCAGGCCGTGCTGTACCAGGCGTCCGGGCTGACCGACGGCCCGCACACGCTGAGGATCGTCGTGACCGGCACGCACAACACCGCCACGTCCACGGACAACTTCGTCGCGATCGACGCCATCGACCTCACGGTGCCACCGACGCCCCCGCCGGCCACGTATCCCGTTGTACCGCAACAGCCCGGCACCGCGATCACCCTCGACGGCCGCGACTCGCACATCATCGTGGCCAACTACGCACTCGGCGAGTCGACGCTGCGGTACTCCACCTCGGAGATCATGACCAACGCGACGATCGGCGGCGGCGACGTGGCCGTCCTGTACGGCGACAAGGACACCGACGGCGAGACGGTGCTCAACTACCCGTCGCGCCCGGCCGTCACGTCGGCCGGGGGCACGGTCGACACCACCTGGGACGCGGCAACCGGCGACCTGCGCCTGAACTACCGGCACAGCGGGCTGATTCGCGTGACGGTCGCAAGTGGACACCGGAAGCTGACGCTGTTGCTCGCCGACAAGCCCACCGCCGAGACGTTCTGGCGCCAGGACACCGCGGCCGGTCCGGTCCTCGTGCGGGGCACGCACCTGCTGCGCACGGCGCGGAGCCACGGCGACACCCTCGAGCTCACCGGCGACAACGGCACCGACCCGGACATCGAGGTGTTCACGTCCGCCCGGCACGTGACGTGGAACGGGAAGCCCGTCCGCACCACCGTTCCCGTCGCCGCGGCGGTGACGCTGCCCGCGCTGACGAACTGGAAGCACCGGGCGGAGTCACCGGAGTCCGATCCCGCCTTCGACGACTCCCGCTGGGTGGTCGCCGACAGGACGGCGTCCAACAGCGTCACCCCGGTGACCGGCGGCCCGGTGCCGTTCGCGGACGACTACGGGTTCCACACCGGAAACACCTGGTACCGCGGGCGGTTCCACTCGACCGGCAAGCAGACCGGCATCCACCTGGAGTCGCAGTCGGGCGGTGGCGCGCAGGCCTTCTCGGCGTGGCTCAACGGCGTCTTCCTCGGCAGCTCGACGACCGGCACGGCCGACCTCACGTTCCCCGCCGGCTCGGTCAGGGCGGACAACGTGCTCGCCGTGCTGACCGTCAACATGGGACACGAGGAGGACTACAACTCCACGAACAACAACAGGTCCGCGCGGGGACTGAACGTGGCGTCGCTGAACGGCGCGCCGCTGACCTCGATCACGTGGCGGCTGCAGGGAGTTCGGGGCGGCGAGCGGCAGATCGACCCGGTCCGCGGCCCACTGTCGACCGGCGGCCTGTACGGCGAGCGAGCCGGCTGGTCACTACCCGGCTACCCCGACGCCGGCTGGTCGAACATCACGCTGCCGGCCGCCGACCCGCGGCCCGGCGTGTCCTGGTACCGCACGAACGTCAGGCTGAACCTGCCCGCCGGCCAGGACACCTCACTCGGGCTCACCATCACCGACGATCCGGCCAGGGCCTACCGGGCGACGCTGTTCGTCAACGGCTGGCAGGTCGGCAACTACGTCAACCAGCTCGGCCCGCAGCACACCTTCCCCGTGCCGAACGGAATCCTGAACCCGCACGGCGCCAACACGATCGCGGTCGCGGTCTGGAACACCGACGGCACCAGCGGCGGGCTCGGCAAGGTCGAGCTGACGAGCTACGGCAGCTACACCTCGCCGCTGCGGGTCGGCCAGAACCGTAGTCCAGGCTACGACGCACACCGGTACGCGATGCCGAGGCCGCCGGGGGTCGCGGTCGCCCTGGATGTCCCGGACACCGTGCGTGCCGGCCAGACGATCACCGCGACCGCCACGGTCTCCGTGCCGGCGAAGGGCTCCCCCGCGTACGGCGTGACGCCGGCGCTCGCCGTCCCACCGGGCTGGACGGCGAGCACGGCCGATCCGGTCCGGGTGCTGCGCCCGGGGCAGTCGGTCCGCTTCACCTGGCGGGTGACCGTGCCGGCGGGCACGCTGCCGGCGTGGTCGGCGTTGCGGGTGTCGGTCGGCTACACCCAGCACGGCGCCCGGTCGACCGGCCGGGACGAGCGGATCGTCGGCACGGTACCGGCCACCCCGCCGGCCGGCGCCAACGCGGTCAGCGACCTGCCGTTCCTGTCGGCGTCCAACGGTTGGGGCCCGGTGGAACGGGACACCAGCGTCGGCGAGAACGCCGCGGGTGACGGCAGGCCGATCACGATCGGCGGCGTCACCTACCCGAAGGGCCTCGGCACCAACTCGGTGAGCGACATCCGGCTCTACCTGGGCGGTTCGTGCACGCGGTTCTCGGCGCTCGTCGGCGTCGACGACGAGCAGAACGGCGCCGGGACCGTCACGTTCACCGTGCTCGCCGACGGCGTCCCGGTCGCCGGCACGCCGACGATCAGGGGCAGGACGCCCGCGGTGCCGCTGTCCGCCGACCTGACCGGCGCCCAGGTACTCGACCTGGTGGTCGGCGACGCGGGCGACGGCAACGGCAACGACCACGGCGACTGGGCAACGCCGACGATCACCTGTCAGTAGGCGAGATCCAGGTGGAAGTGGAGGACGAGCGGGCCGTGCCAGTTGATGTTCTCGATGGCATGGGTCCGCTCGTTCCGCGAGGTGTTGGCGACCTCGGCGACGCGTTGGCGGCCCAGCTGTCCGTTGACGGCCATGGCCACCGACGCGTCGTCGTACAGGACACGCCATTCGATGCCGAGGTCGGCGGCGGCGGCGTCGATCGCGAGCAGGAAGCGGATGGCCGCCGCGGGGTCGTAGAAACCGTTGGCCTGCCTGGGTACCGGGAGGGTGAGGTCCAGTGAGCGACCCCGGTCGGCGAAGCTTCCGCCGCCGTGGCCCCGGTAGTTGGCGGCGAGGAAGGGCGCCCCGTACCGGTCGTCCAGCGTCTTGACCAGCTCGGCGGTGCCCGGGAGCACGCCGATGCTGTCCTTGTCCCACCGGGGACCCCAGACCGGCGTGCCGTCCGGCGCCTTCTCGTGGACGTCGACCCAGTCCTTCTGCTCCTCGGCCAGGCCCGCGGCCCGCACGACCTGGTCGGCGACCCCGCGGCCACCCACCTGCCGGACCTCCGCGGCCGCGACCGCAGCGGCCCGCTCGTCCTCGGTGAGCTCCAGTGTCTGGTCCTTCCGCTGGTTGCGCAGTGCCGCGGTGGCGCGGGCCACGGCGTCCGCGACCTGACGGTCGGTGAGCTCCCGCTTGCGGCGCACCAGTTCCTGGTGGACGACCTCGGCCTCGGTGGCCGCGGCCGGCAGCGCGGCGGGCTGGAACGGCCAGATCGGCTTCACCTTCGGGTTGGCGATGGTGGCGAAGTCGAGGTGTTCGCGCCGCTCGACCAGCCAGCCCCAGGCGGCGATGTTCCGGTACGAGGTGATCGCGTGGTCGATCCGCCGGCGGAAGGTGATGAGCTCCGCGATGACCGCCTCGTCCGGGCCGCTCTTCCTGGTCAGCTCCGCGAGCCGCTTCCTGATCAGTGCCCGGATCCGGTCCGGTAGCTGGGAGAACGGTGCGGCCAGCCCGCCGGGGACACGCACGCCGGGAACCGACAGGCGGGCGAAGGCGCCCTCCATCGTCTCGCCGTAGTCCTTGACCAGCTCCGCTCTGAGCAGCGGGTCGAGCGGGCGTTTCGCGGCGGTCAACCGCGTGGTCCAGCCCCGGGCGAGGGTGTCGACGTAGGTGCCGACCTGGGGCACTCCCCAGTAGGGGGCCGCGGAGTCGACCGGGAGGGGCAGGCCGGCCAGCCACCCGGCCACGGTGGCGGGAGTCATGCCGAACCCGGCGAGCAGCTTCGCGAGGAACGACGCATCCAGGGCTTGCACGGCGGCTACCTGCGGTGGGTCGGGTGGACGCGGGACGTCGGTGGTCACCACCGGCGCGGGCAGCACG
>NZ_DASQCC010000041.1:0-20378 GCF_035634895.1 Actinophytocola sp.
TGGCGTGGTTAGGGCTTGTCAGGGGATGCGTTGGCAAGGGCGGTTGAACTCGTTGGGTCGGGCGGGGCGGGGCGTGGCGGAGAAGGGGCGTGGCGGAGGACAAGCGTTGGGACCGCGCTTTGTAGGCATTGAATGCAGAAAGGGCGCGCCGGTTGCTCCGGCGCGCCCTTTCTGGAAGGTCAGGTTCAGATCTGGTTTGCCCGCTTGGCCATGGCGGACTTCTTGTTCGCCGCCTGGTTGGCGTGGATCACGCCCTTGCTCGCGGCCTTGTCGAGCTTGCGGCTGGCCTCACGCAGCAGCTCCGCGGCCTTGGTCTGGTCGCCGGAGTCGGCGGCCTCGCGGAACTTGCGGATCGCGGTCTTCACCGAGGACTTGACGGACTTGTTGCGCAGGCGCGCCTTCTCGTTCGTCTTGATCCGCTTGATCTGGGACTTGATGTTCGCCACGTTGAACTGCTCCTCGATGTCGATCACGGAAGGTCGTGCGCGCATTCGGGTGGCCCCGCGAGAACGCGAGTTTCCTCCTGGGCGGAATGCCACACGGGCACGACCTGCGACAGCTTAACAGTGGGTGACCACGCCCCTGTCAGCCACCCAGGATGTTCCTCGTCAGGGCCTGACGCTCCGCCGTCAGCTCCGCCAGGGCCGCGTGGACGATCCGCTCGTCGAAGGCGCCGCCCTCGTCGATGTGGCGTAGTACCGCCCGTCGCACCAGCTCCTTGATGAACGACGCCGTCACGCCTTCCGTCGCGTCGACGACCTGTTCGGCGGACGGGAGGTCCATTGGGGTGCCCGCCGCGTACAGCCGCAGCAGGCGCTCTCGGCACTCGGCGTCCGGCTTCGGTACCTCGACCGCCAGGTCGATGCGGCCTGGCCGCTGCGTCAGCGCCTGTTCCATCACCTCGACGCGGTTGGTCGTCAGTACGAACGTGACATCCGCCTCTGAGCCGATGCCGTCCATCTCATTGAGCAACTCATACAGGACCGGGTTGCCGTCCGGGGAGTACGAGCGGTCCTGCGCGATCAGGTCCACGTCCTCCACCACGATCACCGACGGCGCCAGCCGCCTCGCCAGCGCCGTCGTCGCACGCAGGTGCCGGAACATCGCCACGCCGCTCAGCACGAACACCGTGCACTCCGCCAGGCTGCTCAGGAGGTACCGGACCGTGTGGGTCTTGCCGGTGCCCGGTGCCCCGTACAACAGCAGGCCCCGCTTCAGGTGCTGCCCGTGGGACCGCAGTGCCTCGGTCTGCTTCGCGCTGCGTACCACGTGCCGTTCGATCATGGTCAGCACGCCGTCCGGGAGCACCACGTCCGACGCCTGGAGCGACGGGCGGGGCAGGAACGTCAGCAGCTGGTTACCGCGGTGCTCACTGATCCCGAACGACAGCACCTGGCCGCGGAACACGTCATGACCTTTGCTTGACCGCTCGATCTCGTCGCGGACCGTCGCGGCCGTCCTGCGGTCGGCGGCCAGCAGGATCAGGTGGCAGCGTTCCTCGCCGTGGTCCTCCTGTGCGCCCTGCACGGCCAGCACCACCGGCGTTCCGTCCGGCGCGGACGTGCACACCAGGCCGAGCTGCACGGCCTCGGTCGACGTCGCCGGGCCCGTCGACACCGTCGTGTAGTCGACCGCGCCGAGCTGGTACGTGCCGCTGTACGCGCTGCCGGTGATGGCCTCGGCCAGCATGTCGGTCACCGCGAGGAAGCCCTTGTTGCCGGCGATGCCGAACCATGCCGCGTCCGGGGTGTGCTTCGCCAGGTAGGCGTCCACGCCGCGCTGCAGGTTGACGTGCTCGAAGTGCGGCAGGTGCAGTGCGACGTTCGGGATCTCGGTCAGCGGGCAGCCGAGGTGCGCGGTGATCCGCTCGACCAGTGGCGAGTCGGCGGCGTCGTGCAGTGTCTGCTGCGCGGACTCGAAGAGCTCCTTGAGGGCACGGGCCAGCTCACGGGCGTCGGAAACGTTCACAGCTCCAGGGTGCCCGCCTCGTCGCCCTCTTCGCTTCCGGTTTCTTCCCTAGGGGGACGCCCTCGCCGCGGCATCCTGCCCGCGTCGTTCGGCAGCCGTCCCGCCTGCGCCAACGCCCGGCGCAGAAGGAACTCGATCTGCGCGTTCGTGCTGCGCAGCTCGTCTCCGGCCCAGCGGGCCACGGCGTCGTGGATCGCCGGGTCGAGGCGGAGGAGGACCTTCTTGCGTTCCGGCACGGCGACTCAGTAGAGCGAGCCGGCGTTCACGACGGGCTGGGTCTCCCGGTCCGAACACAGCACGACCAGCAGGTTGCTGACCATCGTCGCCTTGCGCTCCTCGTCCAGGTCCACCACGTCCTGCTCGGACAGCGCCTGCAGCGCCGCCTGCACCATGCCGACCGCGCCCTCCACGATCCGCTGCCGCGCCGCGACCACCGCGCTCGCCTGCTGCCGCCGCAGCATCGCACCCGCGATCTCCGGCGCGTACGCCAGGTGCGTGATGCGGGACTCGATCACCTCGACGCCCGCCGCCTCGACGCGGGCCGCGATCTCGGCCGACAGTTTCTCGGTGATCTCCGACGCGTTCTCCCGCAGGGACAGCGGCTCCACGCCGTGCGCGTCGTACGGGTAGCTGGTCGCGATGTGCCGGACGGCGGTCTCGGCCTGGATGTTCACGAACTCGTCGTAGTCGTCGACCTCGAACATCGCGCGGGCGGTGTCGGTGATCCGCCACACCACCACGGCCGCGATCTCGATCGGGTTGCCGTCCGCGTCGTTGACCTTGGTCACCGCGGTCTCGTGGTTGCGGATCCTGGTCGAGACGCGCCGCCGGAGCGTGAACGGGTTGATCCACCGCAGGCCGTCGGCCCGCACGGTGCCGACGTAGCTGCCGAGGAACTGCACGACCCGTGCCTCGCCGGGCGCCACCATGATCAGCCCACCGTTGAGGACCAGGCCCGCCACGAGCAGGACCCCGCCGATCGCCAGCAGCACTACACCCGGAGTACGGGGGCCGCTGTCCGGGTCGGCCAACCCCAGCGCGCCGAGCACCGTGAGCGTGATCGACGCGAGGTAGACGAGTACCACCAGGCCCAGCACGGGCAGGCCGGAGCTGCCGAACGCGACACGCTCGCGGACGTGCGGCGCCGGCATGGTCGGGGCGTCGATGGTGAGTTCGGTGTTCATGGCGCTTCCCCTCAGAGGCACACATCTAGCAAAGTGATATCACTTTACCGTACTGTCAAGTCCCATGGGTGAAGGGCATCATCGAGACATGACGGCTTTGCGGCTCTCCCGGCTCTACAAGCGGTTCGGCCCGACCATCGCGGTGGACCACGTCGACCTGGAGGTGCCGGCCGGATCGTTCTTCGGTCTGGTCGGTCCGAACGGCGCCGGCAAGACCACGTCACTGTCGATGGCCGTCGGGCTGCTGCGACCGGACGGCGGCACCGCGACGATCTTCGACGTCGACGTGTGGGCCGACCCGACGCGGGCGAAGGCGCTGATCGGGGTGTTGCCTGACGGGTTGTCGATGCCAGAACGGCTGACCGGGCGGGAGTTGCTCACCTACATGGGTCTGCTGCGAGGTCTGCCGGCCGCGACGGTCACCGCACGTGCCGACGAGTTGTTGAACGTGCTGGAGCTGGCCGACGCGCAGCACAAGCTGGTGATCGACTACTCGGCGGGCATGCGCAAGAAGATCGGGCTCGCCATGGCGTTGCTGCACGCGCCGCGCCTGCTGGTGCTCGACGAGCCGTTCGAGGCGGTCGACCCGGTGTCGGCGTCGACGATCCGCACGATCCTGCAGCGGTTCGTGGCCTCGGGCGGGGCGGTCGTGCTGTCGAGTCACGTGATGGCGTTGGTGGAGCAGCTGTGCACGCACGTCGCGGTGATCACCCGCGGGCGGGTGGTCGCGGCCGGCCCGGTGGAGGTGGTGCGCGGCGCGACGAGCCTGGAGGAGGCGTTCGTCCACATCGTCGGCGGACGGACCGGCGGCGGGGAGGGCCTGTCGTGGCTCGCGTCCTGACGCGACGGCGTTCGCCTGTGGATAACTGGGGGTCCCAGGGTGCGAGTCAGGCGTACTCACGGTGGCGGGAGGCCGACCAGACGAGGGCGTCGAGCGCGAATGTGACTTTCGCCCGGACCCATCGAGTGAAAGTCATCCACAGCCGTCGCCGACCAGGGGTTTTGTCACCCCCCACCGGTAGACTGGCAAGCGGGGTGCCCCCGGGATCGGGTGGGGGCTGCCTGCTCAACCATCTCGGGGCGGTGGTTGGAAAAAATTGGCTTCTCCTTGGTGGGGAGGGGTTGGCGTGGTTGGTGTCCTGATTCGGATGCGGTGGCGGGTGTTGCGGCATTCGTTGCGGGGTAAGCAGGCTGGGCTCACCGTGGTGGGGCTGCTCGCCGGGTTGGTCGCCGCCGGGGTCACCTTGCTTGCCGCCGTTTCGGACTTTGACGAGCCCGGGGTCGGGACCGATGTGCTTGCCGCCGTCTATCTCATGTGGACGGTCGGGTGGGTGTTCGCGCCCGTGCTCACCAGTGGTGGCGACGAGACGTTGCGGGCGGAGCACTTCGCTCTCCTGCCGCTCTCGCCTCGGCAGCTCGCCGCCGGGCTGCTCGGCGCCGCCTTCGTCGGGGTGCCCGCCGTCGTCACCGCCGTCGCCTTTCTGGGGTTGGTGCTGCATGCCGGCGGACCGCACACCCTGGTGGCGCTCGTCGCGCTGCCGCTTCAGCTGATCTTCGTCGTTCTGCTCTCGCGGGTCACCATTGCGGCTCTCGGTGCCGCGCTGCGGTCGCGGCGTGGGCGGGACCTCGGGATTCTCCTCACCGCCCTCGTTGGCATGTCCGGGTTCCTCGTTCAGCTGCTCGTCCGCGCGTTCGGGCCGGCGCTCGTGTCCGGTGACTCCCCGGTACTCTCCACCGTCCTGCGGTCGTTGCCGTCCGGGTGGGGGACGGTCGCGGTCTCCTCCTCCTGGGTGCTGGCGGTCGCCTGCCTCGTGGGGCTCGCCGCGTTGAACCTCCTGCTGCTCGTTGTGTGGGGCACGTTGTTGGCGCGCCGCAACACCCGGGTCTCGGCCGTCGCCGGGGCCGTGCGCAAGCGTGCCTTCGGCAGTCGGACGCGGCTCGGCGCGGTGGTCAACAAGGAGCTCCGGACCTGGGTTCGCGACGTTCGGCGGCGGGTCGCCCTGCTTTCGATGCTCGTCGTCGCGTTGATCACGTCCTTCGGGCCGATGCTGTCAGGGGGCGACGACGGTCCGGAGCCCTTCGGGGGCCTGACCGTGGTGGTGTTCGGCGCCCTGCTCGCCGGCAACCTCTACGGCATGGACGGCAGCTCGATGTGGCACACGCTGGTCATACCGGGTGCCGAGGTGGTCGACATACGTGGCCGCCAACTGGCCTGGCTCATGATCGTCGGGCCCGTGACACTGCTGTTCGCGTTCCTCATGCCCGCGCTCGGCAATCCGGCCGCCTACCCGTGGGTCCTCGGGCTGACGCCGGCACTGCTCGGCGGCGGCGCCGGGCTCGTGGTCGTCCTCTCCGTGTTCACCGCCTACGCAGTACCGGACCAGAAGGCGAGTCCCTTCGCGGCCGGCAGCAGTCCGGGGCTGGCGCGTGGCCTGACACAGATCGGGATCACGCTTCTGCTCGCCGTCGCGGTGCTGCCGGTGGTCGCCGTCGTGCTCGCCGGGGAACTGCTGGACCAACCCGTCCTGCAGTGGCTCGGTGTGCCGGTCGGGATCGCCCTCGGGGTCCTGTTCTTCTGGTGGTGGGGCGGCATCGCGGTCCGGCGGCTCAGCACCCGGGGCCCGGAGTTGCTTGCCCAGGTGGCGAAGGCGGCCTAGCGAAACTGTCGGCGTCGCGGGGCGCGTTAACACCGCGGGGGTGGCGGCGATCGCCGTCCGCTGAGTAGTTTCTGCTGATGGAGAGATCAACCCGTGCGCGCAGGGCACCCGCCGGGCTGTTCGACGGCTACCTCGACCCGAAGCGGCCGCATGCCGACGCCTACGACGAGATGTTCGCCGGTGACGGGACGGTTCGGCAGGCCTACCGGCGACTCCACGACCAGCTCAACAGATCCGCGCCCGCCGAGCTCGGCGCGCGGGCCGAGGCACTCGACCGGGCACTCGTCGACCAGGGGATCACGTTCTCGCTGTCGGGTCAGGAACGGCCGTTCCCGCTCGACCTCATCCCGCGGGTGATCGCCGCGAGCGAGTGGGCGCGGCTGGAGCGCGGGATCGTGCAGCGAGTCAACGCACTCGAGGCGTTCCTCACCGACATCTACGGCGACCAGCAGATCGTCCGTGACGGGGTGCTGCCCAAGCGGCTGATCACCTCCTGCGCCCACTTCCACCGGCAGGCCTCCCGCCTCGCCCCGCCCAACGGCGTGCGCATCCACGTCGCCGGGGTCGACGTCGTGCGGGACGAGGACGGGGTGTTCCGTGTCCTGGAGGACAACCTCCGCAGCCCGTCAGGCGTGTCGTACGTGATGGAGAACCGCCGGACCATGGCGCGGGTGTTCCCCGACCTGTTCGCCAAGCACCGGGTGCGGCCGGTCGGCGACTACGCCGTCCACCTCCTGCGGGCACTCCGGGCGGCCGCGGCGGCCAACGTCGCCGACCCCAACGTCGTCGTGCTCACCCCGGGCGTCTACAACTCCGCCTACTTCGAACACTCGCTGCTCGCCCGCCAGATGGGGGTCGAGCTGGTCGAGGGCCGTGACCTCTTCTGCCGTGACAACACCGTCTACATGCGCACCACCCAGGGCGAGCGTGTCGTCGACGTGATCTACCGGCGCATCGACGACGAGTACCTCGACCCCGTGCAGTTCCGGCCCGACTCAGTGCTCGGCGTCGCCGGCCTGCTCAACGCCGCCCGCGCCGGCAACATCGTCATCGCGAACGCGGTCGGCAACGGCGTCGCCGACGACAAGCTCGTCTACACCTACCTGCCGGACATCCTCAAGTACTACCTGGGCGAGAGCATGCTCCTGCCCAATGTGGACACCTTCCGCTGCTGGCTGCGTGACGAGCAGGAGCAGGTCATGGACCGGATGGCCGAGCTGGTCGTCAAGCCGGTCGAGGGGTCCGGCGGCTACGGCATCGTCTTCGGCCCGAACGCGAACAGCCGCGAGCTGGCCGCGCTGCGCCGCCGGATCAGGGCCCATCCACGCGGCTGGATCGCGCAGCCCGTGGTGCAGCTGTCGACCGTGCCGACGAAGGTGGGGCAGCGGTTGCGGCCCCGGCACGTCGACCTGCGGCCGTTCGCGGTCAACGACGGGAACTCCGTGTTCGTGCTGCCCGGCGGGCTCACCAGGGTCGCGATCCCGGAGGGCAGCCTGATCGTGAACTCCTCGCAGGGCGGCGGTTCCAAGGACACCTGGGTGCTCGCGGCCCGTTCGTCCACCCAGGACGCCGAGCTGTCCGGCGCCAGCCTCGGCGAGGCCCACAGCGAGACCGTCCCGGAGGCCGCGCCGGAGCTCGGGCCCGAGCTGACCCCCGGCCAGCAGCAACAGCAGCAACAGCAACAGGGGGTGGACCGTGCTCGCCCGTAACGCGGAGTCGCTGTACTGGATCGGCCGCTACGTCGAGCGGGCCGACGACACCGCACGCATCCTCGACGTGTCCGTCCACCACCTGCTCGAGGACGCGACCGTGGACGCCGACGCGACCAGCCGCCAGCTGCTCGCCGTCCTCGGCATCACCCCGCCGGACGGACAGCCCCTCGACGTGCGGCCGCTCACCGACCTCGTCGCCTTCTCGCGTGACCACGCCGGCTCGATCGTGTCGTCGATCTCCAGTGCGCGGGAGAACGCCCGCGTCGCCAGGGAGGTCGTGTCGACCGAGCTGTGGGAGTGCGTCAACGCCATGTGGAACGCGGTGCCAGACCGCCAGCGGGCCGCGAAACGTCTTGGCCCGCACGAGTTCTTCTCGTTCGTCGAGGAGCGGGCCGCCATGTTCGCCGGGCTCGCGGACTCGACGCTGAGCCGCGACGACGGCTGGCGGTTCCTCGTGCTCGGCCGGTCCGTGGAACGTGTCGACATGATCGTGCGGTTGCTGCTGTCCCGGGTGGGGGACAAGCCGTCCTCGCCCGGCTGGGTGACCGTGTTGCGGTCCGCGGGCGCGCACGACACCTACCTCCGCACCTACCGCGGCGCCCTCGACAGCGCGCGTGTCGTGCAGTTCCTGTTGCTGGACCGGCTTTTCCCGCGTTCGGTGTTCTACGCGCTGCGGCAGGCCGAGGCGTGCCTCGAACAGCTCGACCTGCGCCCGACCGCCCGCGTCGGCGCGAAGGCGGAGGCGATCCGGCTGCTCGGCAAGGCCCGCAGCGACCTGGAGTTCCTGCGGTCCGACGAGCTGCTCGACGGGCTCACCGGACGGCTCAACGCACTGCAGAGGACCGTGCGTGACGTGGGCGAGGCCGTCGCACTGCAGTACTTCCACTCCGTGCCGTGGGTGGCGTGGACGAACGCGGGGGTGTCGCTGTGAGTGGAGCTTTCCGGCACCGCGCCGCGGGTGAGGTGGCGTCGTGAACTGGCGTGTCAGGGTCGTCCACACCACCGGCTACCAGTACTCCTCACCGGTCACCCAGTCCTACAACGAGGCTCGGCTCACGCCGCGGAGCAACCGCTGGCAGAACCTCGTCGTGGGCCGGGTCGTGACCACGCCGGCCACCCGCTCCTACCGCTACACCGACTACTGGGGCACCGAGGTCACCGCGTTCGACCTGCACGCGCCGCACACCGAGCTGAAGATCGTCTCCTCGTCCGTGGTGGAGACCGGCGACGCCGGCACGCCGGTCGACGGGGTCGGCTGGGCGGAGCTGCGCTCACCGGAGGTCATCGACCGGTACGCCGAGTACCTGGAGTCGACGGCGTACGTGCCGCGGGACCGGGAGCTGGCGGCGGTCGCCCGCAGCCTGCGCAAGGGGCGGCGGCCGGTGGACGCGGTACTCGCGGTGTCCGAGTGGGTGCACGACAAGCTGACCTACCAGCGCGGCACCACCGGCGTGCACTCGTCGGCGGTCGACGCGTGGCAGGCACGCGAGGGCGTGTGCCAGGACTACGCCCACCTCACGCTGCTGATGCTCCGGTCGATCGGCATCCCCGGCCGGTACGTGTCCGGCTACCTGCACACCAAGCCGGACGCGAGTATCGGTGAGACGGTCAACGGCGAGAGCCACGCGTGGATCGCGGCGTGGACCGGCGGCTGGTGGGGGTTCGACCCGACCAACGACATCGAGGTTGGGCCCCGGCACATCTGGGTGGCGATCGGGCGCGACTACGGGGACGTGTCGCCGCTCAAGGGCACGTACTCGGGCGGCGCGGCGACCGCGATCGAGGTGTCGGTCGAGGTGACCAGGCTGGCGTGACTACTCCCGCGGGAGTAGCCGGCCGGTGGGTCTTACCGCGCCGCGCGTACCGCAAGTCCCCTCGCACGTCCGACGTATTTCCCCGCCCACTTGCCGACCATGGGTGCATGACGAAGAAATATCTGTGGCAGGCGGGAATCGCGATAGCGGTGGTCGGCGCGGCAAGCGTGGGGGCCATCGGCCTCGCGTCCGCGGCCGGCGACAACCAGGTGCGGGCGGCCGCGCAGACCACGACCGACTCGTCCCCGAACGACAACGACTGGCACGGTGGCCCGTGGGGTCACGGCGGTCCGGGTCGCGGCGGGCCGTTCGGCGGCTTCGGTGGCTTTGGCGGTTCTGGTGGCCTGGACGACATCGCGGGCGCCGACGTGACCGACATCCTGCACGGCGAGGTCGTGCTGGCCAAGGAGGGCGGCGGCACGCAGACCGTGCTGGTGCAGAAGGGCACCGTGACCGAGGTCGGCGCGACGAGCGTGACCGTGAAGAGCGGCGACGGCTTCACCACGTCCTACACGGTCAACGGCGACACCAAGGTGCGCGCGGACTCGGACAAGATCGACTCGGTCGCCAAGGACGAGGAAGTGGTCGTCGTGGCGCCGAAGTCCGGCGACAAGCACACCGCGACCGCGGTCGTCGACCTCACGGACCTCGGCTGGAAGTAGTCGTCAGGGTGTCGGGTGCCGTGGCTGGCTACCGTGGACCGCATGTCGAACTGGGCCACGGTGAAGCTCGAAGCGATCGTCTACGACTACGGGGTCGAGCGGGAGTGGCTGTCGCGGCCGGTCGGCGCGTTGCTCTGGGGCACTGACACCCGCGGGCTGTACCGGACGATTCGCACGCTCGGCGTCCTGCCGGCCGGCACGGCCGTGCTCGACGTGCCGTGCGGCGGCGGGGTGGCGTTGCGTGGCCTGCGCCGGGACCAGGACGTCCGGTACGTGGCGGCGGACATCTCCCCGGTGATGCTCGACCGCACGCGCCGGCAGGCCCGGCGGCTGGGCCTGCGCGTCGAGGCGGTCGAGGCGGACATCACCCGGCTTCCCTTCCCGGACAACGAGTTCGACGTGTGCGTGAGCTTCAACGGCCTGCACTGCCTGCCGGACCCGGCGCTAGCGGTGCGTGACCTGGCGCGGTGCCTGCGGCCCGGCGGCCGGTTGATCGGGGACACGATCGTCCGCGGGGCCGGCTGGCGGCAGGACCTCGCGATCGCCGCGTTCCGCCGCGTCGGGTTGTTCGGACGCGGCGGAACGACGGCGGACGTGAAGCGGTGGCTCACGGACGCGGGCCTGCGTGTCGACCGCCTGGAGCGGTCGGGTGCCGTGACCCGCTTCGCCGCGACCCGTTAGGCGGCGCGGCGGCGTGCCCGGACCAGACCCGCGCCCGCGACCAGCAGCAACGCCCCGAGCGCGAGCAGTGGCGCGACGGGGGAACCCGTCCGCGCGAGTGCCGCGGCCGGTGTCGTCGGCGTGTTGGTCGGCGTGCCCGCCGACGCGGGCGGCAGGGTGGCGCCGTCCAGTGCGATCGTGACCGTCACCGGGTCCAGATCCGTGCCTGCCTCGTAGAAGCCCGCGAACCCGGCCGCGCCCTGTTCGGTCAGGGTCGCGGGGAGGGCGGCGTAGGTGACCACACCGTCGGCGACCGCCGGCGCGGCCGTGCCGAGCGTCGCGAAAACCACGTCGTCCAGCTCGGTGAACTCGCCGGTGTCCAGGCTCCTGCTGCGCACGTCCAGCAGCAGCTCCGCGCTCCCGCTCGCGAACCGCACCCGCGGCTGGGAGACCGTCAGGTCCAGCTGCCCGTCGTGGCCGGTGAACCGCACCCCGCCGGCGAACTCGACCCCACCGGCGCCGTTCGCGTAGTCGGCGGAGGACACCGTCTCCCAGCGGAACTCGCCCGTCACCCCGTCGAGGGTCCACGAGCCGTGTGCGATCGGGCCGTGCACGTAGGTCCGGAACGACTGCTTGAGGCCCCAGTCCAACCGCGCGTTCGTGACCGCACCGGCCGGCGAGGTCGGCGTTGTCGGTGTCGTGGGCGTGATGGGGGTGGTGGGTTCGGTCGCGGCGAACGTCAGCGGGATGAAGGTCTCGTGTGCCGCGTTGACCGCACCGCCCGCCGCGTAGGTGATCACTCCACAGGTGTCGACTGCACAGTCGGCGACACCCTCGGTCACCGCCGCCACGTCGAGTGTCGCCGAGAAGGTGCCGTCCGGACCGAGAGTCACGTAGTCCGCGTTCGTGCCCGGGGGATCGAGCACGGCACGGGACGCGGCCGGCAGCACCCACTTCTGGTCCAGCACGGTCCGCGCGCTCGACGGCGCCCCTTCCGACGGCCGCCACGGCTGCGCGATCTTCGCGAACACCAGGTAGACCCCGGTCGGCCGGCCGGCGAGCGGTGGCCGGGTGCCGACGTTCGCCGCCGGGTCGAAACCGTTGCCCGTCACATTGATCGACTCACCGGCCGGGTCGAGGCCGGACGTCCTGCTGACGTTCACCGCCGGTGTCCACACGGGATCCGGCGCGGTGGTCACGGCGAACGACAGCGGGTCGAGTGCCGTGCCCGCCGGGTAGAAGCCGGCGAACGCGGGCGAACCGTCCTCGGTCAGCGTCGCGCCGACGTTCGTGCCGGTGACCGTGTCGGTCCCGGTCAGGTCCGTGTCCGCGAGGGTCGCGAACTCGACGTCGTCGTAGGTGGTCAACACGCCGGAGGACAGCGACTTGCTGACCACGTCGGCGACGAGCGTGCCACCGGAGCCGGTCAGCGAGAGCCGGATGTCCTCGATCGTCATGTACAGCAGGCCGTCGTGGCCGGTGAACTCGACCTTGCCGGTGAATGCCAGGCCGGCGGTGTCCTCGCCGGCGTCGACCGTGCCGGACGTCGCGGCCGGGAACCGGAACGTGCCGTCCGCGTTCTTCGTCGCGCCGTCGCTCGTCGTGATCGTGCCGTGCGCGATCGGGCCCGCGATGTAGCTACGGAACGACTGTTTGACGCCCCAGTCGAGGTAGCCGCCGGAGACGGTCGACGCCTGGGCGGCGCCGACGAACGGCCCGGCGAGCAACCCGAGCGCGACGACCAGCGCCGCGGCGGCCGGTCTGGCCTTTGTTCGTGTGGACATGGTGAGCTGACTGCTCCTTCATCCGTGGGGATCGTGGTGGGGTCGGACAGTCAGCGGGTACGTCTGCGGAGCCGTGTCACGAGCACGACGACCGTGGCCAGCAGCAGCACGGCGCCACCGCCAGCCAGCCACCAGCCGGAGCGGTCCGGTTCCGCCGGCGCGGCCGTCCTCGCTACGGCCAGGGCGGACGTCGTCGTGGTCGTTGTTGTGGTCGTTGTTGTGGTCGTCGTGGCGGTGGTGGTTGTCGTCGTGGTCGGCGGTGGCGGCGGAGGGGCGGTGGTCGTCGTCGTGGGTGCGGGTGGCAGGCCGAAGGTGAGCGGCACGCGCGCGTCCTGCGAGCGGTCGGAGGTGCGGGTGTGGTCGGCTCGCGTGACCGCCGCGCACTTGACTCTCGTGCAGTCCGTGCCGGTCACCGGGTCGACGGCGACCACCGACAGAGTCACGGTGAACGTGCCGCCCGGCCCGTACGGCGTGGTCAGCCCCTTGCCGTAGCTGGGCGGGTTCGACGAGATCCACTTCGAGCCGCCGTTGCCGCCCTTGGTGTCCGCGCCGCCGAGGCACGGCGTCGGTGTCCGGCCGGGACCGTTGTCGACGCACACGGCGACGTAGATGCCCTTGGCGACGTCGTAACCGGACCCGCTGACGGTGATCGTGTCGCCGGCCGGGTTCAGGCCGGTGGTCCTGGACACCGTGATCGCCGGCACTGCTGCCGCCGGGGTCGCCGTCGCGACGAGGAAGGCGGCCACCAGCACCGCGATGATTCGTCCACTTGCCACTAGAACCGTCGCCAATCATTAGGTTAGGCTCGCTTTACTTAGGTGAGCCTAACTGTAGGAGAGCGCGGGTGACAATGACCGATTCCGGGGTGGTGCCGCTCTCGGCCCGGCTGCGCGACGCGACGCGGGACGAGCACGAGCGGACCGAGACCGCGCCGTTCGTCGTCGCGTTGATGGGCGGTGAGCTGGACCGGAACGCGTACGCGGCGATGCTCGGGCAGACCTACGTCTTCTACGGCGTGCTCGAGGAGGCCGGCGAGCGTTGGCGCGGCGACGCGGTGGTGGGCCCGTTCGTGTCGGACGCGTTGCTGCGGCTGGCCGCTCTGGAGGCCGACCTCGCGTGGCTCGCCGGTCCCGATTGGCGGGAGGTGGCGGTGCCGCTGCCCGCGACGAGCCGGTACGTCGACCGCCTGCGGCAGGTGTGTTTCTCGTCGCGCAGCGGTTTCGTCGCGCACCACTACACGCGTTACCTCGGCGACCTGTCCGGCGGGCAGATCATCCGGCACAAGCTGCGCACGCTGTACGGCCTCACCGGCGACGGCGTGCGGTTCTACGTGTTCGACGGAATCGCGAAACCCAAGGCGTTCAAGGACTCCTACCGCGCGCTGCTCGACGCGGCGCCGTGGGCCGCGGCTGAGCAGAGCAACCTGCTGGCGGAGGCGAACGAGGCGTTTCGGCTCAACCGAGGGGTTTTCGACGATCTGGGCAAGGCGCTGGGCGTCGGCTGGGTGGGTTCGTGCGAGGTTTGATCCTGCTCCTCGCCGCACTCCTCCTGGCGGGTTGCGGTGGGGTCGCGACCAGTGCGGGCGACAACGGGGAGACGTCGTCCGCGTTGGCGCTGTCCGGTCCGGCCTCCGCCCGGCTCGCGGACGAGGACGTGCACCCGGTCGTCACCGATCCGTCGCCGTCGCTGCCCGTGACCGTGCGTTCCTTCGACGGCGCCGACGTTCGAGTGTCCAGTGTCGACCGGATCGTGGCGGTCGACCTGTACGGGACGCTCGGTGAGATCGTGTTCAGCCTCGGCCTCGGCGACCGGGTGGTCGGCCGGGACCCGTCGACCGGATTTCCCAGTGCCGTCCACGTGCCGGTGGTGACCTCGGGAGGGCACGACCTCAACGCGGAGGCCATCCTCGACCTGGACCCGACGGTGGTGCTGACCGACACGAGCATCGGGCCGCCGGAGGTGCAGCAACAGCTGCGGGAAGCCGGGATTCCGGTCGTGTTCTTCGATCCCGCGCGGACGCTGGCCGGTGTCCCGTCCCACATTCGCGCGGTGGCGGCGGCTCTGGGCGTGCGCGACGCTGGCGAGAAGCTGGTGTCCGGTGTGGACGGCGAGATCAGGTTGGCGCGTGCGCTGGCACCGCACGGCACGCCGCCGCGGCTGACGTTCCTGTACGTCCGGGGCTCGGCGGGCGTGTACCTGATGTCCGGGCCGGGTTCCGGCGCCGACGCGATGATCGAGGCCGTCGGCGCGGTCGACGTCGGCACGGACATCGGGCTGGACAAGCCGTTCGTGCCGATCACGAGCGAGGGGCTGCTGAACGCGCGGCCGGACGTGATCCTCGTGCTGTCCGAGGGTTTGGCGTCGGTCGGCGGGGTGGACGGGCTGCTGCGGATTCCCGGGATGGCGCAGACGCCTGCGGGGCGGTCGCGGCGAGTCGTCGACGTGGCGGACACGGACCTGCTGAGCTTCGGGCCACGCGTGGGCCGGACGATCACGGCGCTCGCGAAGGTGCTGTATGAGGGTTAGGTGGCCGTTGCTCGTGGTGCTGGCGGCCGCGCTGGTGATGATGGTTCTGGTGGCGGCCGGCAGCGGGCAGGTGGCGATCCCACCGCTGGAGGTGCTCGGCTCGGTGCTGCACCGCATGGGGTTCGAGCTGGGCCCGCTGCCGACGCACCCGCAGGGGGAGAACGCGTTGTGGGCGGTGCGGTTCCCACGGGTGACGCTGGCGGTGGTGGTGGGCGCCTGCCTGGGGGTGGCGGGTGCGTTGCTGCAGGGGGTGTTCGGCAACCCGCTCGCCGAGCAGCAGGTGATCGGGGTGTCGTCCGGCGCGGCGGTGGGCGCGTGCTCGGCGATCGTGTTCGGCGTGTCCGTGGCGGGAAACCTGACGGTGGCGGTCGCGGCGTTCGTCGGCGGGCTCGGCACGACGATGGCGGTGTACCTGCTGGCGCGGTCGGGCGGGCGGACCGAGGTGGTCACGCTGGTGCTGATGGGGATCGCGGTGAACGCGTTCGCGTTCGGGGTGATCGCGTTCCTGACGTTCGTGGCCGATCCGCAGGCGCGGGAGCAGATCGTGTTCTGGCAGCTGGGGAGTCTCAACGGGGCGACCTGGGAGGCGGTGTCGGCGGTGACCCCGCTGGCGGCGATCGGGTTGGTGATGGCGGGTTCGGTCGCGGGGCGGCTGGACCTGCTGGCGCTGGGCGAGGGACCGGCGAGGCATCTGGGAGTGCACGTCGAACGGCTGCGATTGCTGGTGGTGGTCGCGGTGGCGCTGCTGGTGGGGGCGGCGGTCGCGTTCACCGGGATCGTGGGGTTCGTGGGGTTGGTGGTGCCGCACGTGATCCGGATGCTGGCGGGACCGGCACACCGGTTGCTGCTGGTCGCGAGCGCGTTGGGTGGGGCGCTGGTGCTGGTGAGCGCCGATCTGTTGGCCCGCACGGCGGTGGAGAACGCGGAGCTGCCACTGGGGATGCTGACCGCCCTCGTGGGTGGCCCGTTCTTCTTCTGGCTGCTACGCCGCACGCGAGCCAGACAGGGCGGGTGGGCATGAACACGCCACACACGCTCACGGCCCAAGCCATCCACGCCCGACCTGCGAAAACAAAAACAAGAAAGTCGGCCCCAGGATGGAGATCAGGCAGCCCCCACCCGATCCCGGGGGCCACCCCGCTTGCCATTCTACCGGCGAGGGGTGACGGGGGGCGACAAAAGCCCTGGTCAGCGGGGGCTGTGGATAACTTTCACCCGGTCGGGTCGAGCGAAAGTGACATTCGCGCACGTTCGGAGTGGGCGAGCGCGGCATGGGTCCCGTGGTGGGCGAGCCCGGCGCACGTCCCGTGGTGGGCGAGCACGGCATGCGTCCCATGGTGGGCGAACATGGCACGCGTCCTGGAGTGGGCGAGCACGGCACGCATCCCGTGGCGGGCGAACGCGACACGCATCCTCGGGTGGGCGAACATGGCACGCGTCCCGTGGCGGGCGAACGCGGCACGCATCCTGGGGTGGGTATGAGTCGCCGGGCGCCGGTGTGGCCTTCGGGTGGTGAGGCGTTGGTGGTCGTGGCCGGGGCCGGGGTCTCGCGGGGTGGGCGGGAGGTGCTTCGGGACATCTCGTTCACCCTGGCCGCCGGGGAGGTGCTCGCGGTCGTCGGGCCCAACGGTGCGGGTAAGTCCTCCCTGCTCAGCCTGCTTTCCGGGGACTTGTCGGTGGGCTCTGGCACAGTCTCGATCGGCGGGCGGACGGTCGGGCGGTGGCGGCCGAGGGAGTTGGCGTTGTGGCGGTCCGTCCTGCCGCAGCACACGACAGTCGCGTTTCCGTTCACCGTGGCGCAGGTGGTGGAGATGGGGCGTGCGCCGTGGGCGGGGCTCGCGCGCCCCGACGAAGACACGGCGGCCGTGGCCGAGGCCATGGCGGAGACGGAGGTGACGGAGTTCGCGGAGCGGACCTTCGGCACGCTGTCCGGCGGTGAGCGGGCACGTGCGGCACTCGCGCGCGTCCTGGCGCAGCGCACGCCCGTCCTCCTGCTCGACGAGCCGACGGCGGCACTCGACCTGCGTCACCAGGACCTGGTGTTGCGGGTGGCGGTCGCGCGCGCGAAGGCAGGTGCGGGCGTGCTCGTGGTGCTCCACGACCTCAACCTGGCGGCCGCCCACGCGGACCGGATCGCGGTGGTCGCCGGTGGCCGGCTGCGCGCGTGTGGGTCCCCCACGGCGGTGCTGACCAGTGAGTTGTTGACCGACGTGTACCAGCGCGACGTCGAGGTCCTGCCACACCCACGGGACGGCACACCTCTGGTCCTGCCGGTCCGCTGAGGTCGCACCGCCGGTCACACACGGGCACATGGGACGATAGGCGTATCCGTAGACACCGCGAGGAACCCGAGTGACGACTTTCGCCGACGCGACCTTCACGAATCCTGAGCTGATCAGGAACTTCTGCATCATCGCGCACATCGATCACGGCAAGTCGACCCTTGCCGACCGGATGCTGCAGCTCACCGGCGTGGTCGAGGAGCGGGCGATGCGGGCGCAGTACCTGGACCGCATGGACATCGAGCGGGAACGCGGCATCACGATCAAGGCGCAGAACGTCCGCCTGCCTTGGCAGGTCGAGGGCCAGGACCACGTCCTGCACATGATCGACACCCCGGGACACGTGGACTTCACCTACGAGGTGTCCCGGGCGCTCGAGGCGTGCGAGGGCGCCGTGCTGCTGGTCGACGCCGCGCAGGGCATCGAGGCACAGACCCTCGCGAACCTGTACCTCGCGATGGAGAACGAGCTCACGATCATCCCCGTTCTCAACAAGATCGACCTGCCCGCGGCCGACCCGGACAAGTACGCCGAGGAGATCGCGCACATCGTCGGCTGCGAGGCGGACGACGTGCTGCGGGTCTCGGCGAAGACCGGCAAGGGCGTGCGTGAGCTGCTGGACGTGATCGTGCGGCTGGTGCCGGCGCCGGTGGGCGTCGACGACGCGCCGCCACGGGCGATGATCTTCGACTCGGTGTACGACACCTACCGGGGTGTGGTCACCTACATCCGTGTCGTGGACGGCAAGATCACGCCGCGGCAGCGCATCAGGATGATGTCGACGGGCGCGACCCACGAGCTGCTCGAGGTGGGCATCATCTCGCCGGAGCCGAAGCCGAGCAGCGGCCTCGGGGTCGGCGAGGTCGGCTACCTGATCACGGGTGTGAAGGACGTCCGCCAGTCGAAGGTCGGCGACACGGTCACGGCCGAGAAGCGTGGCGCGACGGAGCCGCTGGCCGGCTACCGCGAGCCGAGGCCGATGGTCTACTCGGGACTGTATCCGGTGGACGGATCGGACTACGCCGATCTGCGTGAGGCACTGGACAAGCTGCGCCTGAACGACGCGGCGCTGAGCTACGAGCCGGAGACCTCGGCGGCGCTGGGCTTCGGCTTCCGCTGCGGCTTCCTCGGGTTGCTGCACCTGGAGATCGTGCGGGAGCGGTTGGAACGGGAGGCCGGCCTCGACCTGATCTCGACGGCGCCGAACGTGGTCTACCGCGTGGTGCTCGACGACGGCGGTGCCGACGTGACGGTGACGAACCCGTCGGACTGGCCGGAGGGCAAGATCGCCGAGGTCTACGAGCCGATGGTGAAGACCTCGATCATCGCGCCGAGCGACTACATCGGCGCGATCATGGAGCTGTGCCAGAGCAGGCGCGGCCAGCTCGGCGGCATGGACTACCTGTCGAGCGACCGTGTCGAGCTGCGCTACACGATGCCGCTCGGTGAGATCATCTTCGACTTCTTCGACACCTTGAAGTCCCGCACCCGCGGCTACGCGTCGCTGGACTACGAGCCGACGGGTGACCAGGCCGCCGACCTGGTGAAGGTCGACATCCTGCTGCAGGGCGAACCGGTGGACGCGTTCTCGGCGATCGTCCACCGCGAGTCGGCCTACGGCTACGGCACCAGGATGGCGTCGAAGCTGCGTGAGCTGATTCCCCGCCAGCAGTTCGAGGTCCCGATCCAGGCGGCCATCGGCGCACGGGTCATCGCCCGCGAAACCGTTCGTGCCATGCGGAAGGACGTCCTCGCCAAGTGCTACGGCGGTGACATCACCCGCAAGCGCAAGCTGCTGGAGAAGCAGAAGGAAGGCAAGAAGCGCATGAAGATGGTGGGCCGCGTCGAGGTCCCCCAGGAAGCCTTCGTCGCGGCACTGTCGACCGACGAGTCCCCCGAGAAGGCCAAGAAGAAGTAGCCCCCGGGGCTAGTAGGTGACTCCGTGCTCGAGGTACAGCGTGCGGTTCTCGGCCCGGGCACGGAGTGCGGCGGCGACCCGGCGACGTAGCCGGGGGATCAGGCGGTCTAGTGCCCGGTCGGGCGGCAGGAACTCGTAGGAGTCCAGCTCCGCGGCCTGGAGCTGGATCGCGTCGATCTCGGGCGGGGTGAGGACGCCGCCGTCGAAGCCGAACAGGACGCGGTCGCCCCACTCCGGGTGCGGTGCCCAGTCGACGACGAGCAGGCGGCCGGGTTCGCGGGTCAGGCCCAGCTCTTCGGCGACCTCCCGGGCACACGCCTTCGACGGTGTCTCGCCGACCTCGATCAGGCCACCCGGGATGTCCCAGTGGTCCTTGTAGTTCGGTTCCACGAGCATGACCCGTCCCGACTCGTCAACGATTAGGGCACCTGCCGCGCTGAGGATGGTGTTACGCACGTGAGCAGTGCACCATGGCGGCATGGGGAGGCCGTTCACGGTCGATGATCTCGACTTCATGCCGGACGACGGCAACACGTACGAGCTGATCGACGGTGTCCTGATCGTGAGCCCGCCGCCGGGGCGCCGGCACCAGCGGGCACTCGTCCGGCTCGCCGAGCTGCTCGACGACGTGTGCCCCGACGAGCTGGCCGTGCTCTGGCCGCCCTATGTCGTCCGCACCTCGCCGGACACCGAGCTGCGCCCGGACCTCCAGGTCGCCTGGGACGAGGACATCGTCGGCGAGGTCGTGCTCGACGCGCCGGAGCTGGTGGTCGAGGTGGTCGACCCGAACACCACCATCAACGACCTCAACAACAAGAAGGCCGCCTACGCACGCATGGGCGTCCCCCACTACTGGGTGCTCGACCCGGCCCGCCCGTCCCTGCTGGCCCACGCCCTCGACGCCGGCACCGACGGCTACCGCGAAGTGGCCTACGTCCACGCGGAGGAACCCTTCGAGGCCGACGACCCGTTCCCGGTCCGCGTCGTGCTGACCGAACTGCTCGGAAGGCCGGCGTAGCGAGAACGGGTTGGCGGAGCCCGGGGCGACTGCCTAGTGTCCCGCGCCGGAGATCAGGCAACTAATTCGGCGGCCCAGCTTCCCGCTGGCGGCGTTGCCGGTTCGCCCAAGTACGACCCAGTACGAGGGCGAACCGGCGTCTTGCCAGCAGAAACCTGGATCCACCGACTTGATCACCGCATTTCCGGCGCGG
>NZ_DASQCC010000042.1:0-3173 GCF_035634895.1 Actinophytocola sp.
AGGCGGCGACGCCATCGGAGGCGCCATCGGAGGCGCCCCAACAGCCGGCACCCCAACAGCCGGCACCCCAACGGCCGGCGACCCGCTGGCCGGCGGCACCACGGCCGGCGGCCCACCGGCAGCCGTCGTCACCATCGGCACCGGCCCGACGCCGGGCCTCGAACCACCCGACTCGCTCCCCGGTCGAACACCCGGAGCCGTCGACTGCGGCGCAGCCACCGCGGGCCGGGACACCGGCGGCACCGGCCCGGCCGGCGAAGGCTCACCCAGCCGCGAACCGCCCGACTCGAACCGACCCCTCTGCTCGACCGGCGGCACGTTCGCCGCACCCGAGTTCCCACCGCGACGGGGATCCCCGAACCCACCATGCACGCCGGCGGCCGGCGCGGGCATCGAGGACGCACCATGCCCCGGACCACCCGGCACGAACCCGGAGGTCCCAGCACCCGACACGGGTCCGGAACCAACCGGCACGCCCGCACTCGCCGCGCCGGCCTCGGGAGCGGGATCCACCGGCCCCCCGAGCCGCGCCCCGAGACCGGACCCGCCTCCCGAGACGGCCGGCTCGAACACCGGCACCACACTCCGCCCCCGCGCGCCCACCGTCCCGGGCGAACCGTCCGACGACGACTCCGAACCCGGCCCGGCAGACGACACGGCAGACGACACGGCAGACGACACCGAAACCGGCTCGGGAGGCGCCACCACGAACCCACGCCCCGGCCGCACGGCGTCCTCCTCGGCAGCGGCCGGCTTCCGCTTCCGGGACAGCGCCCACCGGTCGAGGGCCTTCGCCGCCTCCTCGTCCATCACCCCGGCCATCCGCACCCGCACGACGGCGCGTTGCGAGGCCGGCAACACCGTGAGCAGCTCCTCCGCCGCCGCGAGCACCGGTAGCCCGACGACCTGGCCGGAGGTGCCCAACGCCAGCGTCCACCCCTCCGGGTCGAACGGCGCCGCCTCGGCGGCGGGGTCGGCGGGCGAGCCGTCCGCGGCGCGCAGCACCAGGCCGGACGGCACGACATCGGCGACCACGCCGCTCTCGGTGTGCCGGTAGGACCGCCTGCCCTCCCGCTCCCACCCGGGTGGCGCGGCGGCGATGTCGAGCACCTGCTGGTCCCCACCTCGCGCGGACTGCTGCAACACCAAAGGAAAGGGCCGGTACAGCCGGTTGCCGCCGGCGTCCGGGACCACCGTCGACAGCGCGCCCTGGCGGGTCCGCACCTGCATCCCGGCGCTGAACACGACATCGCGGCCGAGCCGCATCGACAGCTCGGCCAACCAGATGTGGGAGGCGGCCTCCGGCGACGCGGGGACGATCATGATCGGTCGGTCCGGCAGCTCACCGAGCAGATCGGCGACGGCGGCGGGCGCGGGCACCGGCGAACCCAGTACCAGCTTCGGGAACCGTTGGTTCACGGGCACGTCGAAGGCGGCCGCGTCGGCGATCACCAGGCCGCACGGCACGGGCAGCGCGGCGATCCCGTTCACCGACACCGGTGCGGCCGGCACCCACGACTCCCACTCCGGCAACGGGAACCGCGCGCCGACGTGCTCGCCGGACGAGTACCAGCCGGTGCCGCCGACCCCGTGCCCCGCGTACAGCGCGGCGCCCGGCATGGCCGCGACGCCGCCGTCGGGCGCGACGACGGCCACACCCAGCGCGGCCTCCAGCCGCGAGACGACCGAGTCGGACGTGGCGAGGCTGCCGATGCCGATCCAGACCGACTCGACATCGTCCAGGAAGGACTCGAGCAGTGCGGGCAGGTCGTCCACGAGGGACGGCACCTCGTGCGCACCGGGTGTGGCCAACACCAGGAGCTGCCCCGGCTCCAGCGGGGCGGTGCCGACGAGCCGCTGGTCCAGGCCCGCCTCGTCACGGTGCCGGATCAGCACGTGCCTCTCGTGTAGCGGTTCAGCGACCAGCTGGTCGAGCTGATGCATCTGTCACTCCCCGAATCTGATCACCTGGCGAAGGTCAGGTCTTCCTGGGTCAGCAGGGTGAGGTCCGCGGCGTCGGCGTGGGGGTCGGCCGCCAACCTGGACGCCTGCCGGTCGGTCATCCGCTCGAACACCCGCCGGGCGGTACGGCCGTTGCCGAACGTGCCGTCCCTCGGGATCTCCTCGAAGTACTTCAGCAGCGCGTCGCCCGCCTCGTCGTCCAGCCGGTAGTCGTGTTTGGCGCACTGGGTGCGCACGATCGTCACCAGCTCGTCCGGCGTGTAGTTGGCGAACTCGATGGTGCGGCTGAAGCGGGACTCCATGCCGGGGTTGGCGGCCAGGAAGTCCGCCATGTCCTTCGTGTACCCCGCCGCGATCACCACGACGTCGTCGCGGTGGTCCTCCATCAGCTTCACGAGCGTGTCGATGGCCTCGCGCCCGAAGTCCGGACCGGACCCGCCCCGGCTGTTGGACAGCGTGTAGGCCTCGTCGACGAAGAAGACCCCGCCCAGCGCGGACTCGAACGCCTCCGTGGTCTTGATGGCCGTGCCACCGATGATCTGCGCGACCAGGTCCGCCCGCGCGACCTCGACCAGGTGTCCCTTGCGCAGCACACCCAGCTCCGCGAGGATCTCGCCGTACAGCCGGGCGACCGTGGTCTTGCCGGTGCCCGGCGCACCCGCGAACACCAGGTGCCTGGCCATCGGCGGCGCGGACAGGCCGGCGTCCATCCGCCGCTTGGCCATCTTGTTCAGGTTGATCAGCGAGGTCACCTCGGCCTTCACCCCGGCGAGCCCGACGAGGTTGTGCAGCTCCTGCACCGGGTCCGAGCCGCGCACGGGCCGCCTCGGTGCCTCCGCGGGCGCGGGTGCCGGGAAGTCCGCGGCGGCCGTCGTGCCGAACGCGTCCGGCGCGAGGTTGCCGCTCGTGATCAGGTCCAGCACCTCGATCGACGTGCCGGGCCGGGTCTGGCGCAGGCCGCTGCCGTGGTTGTCGCGGACCGTGCACTTGGTGACCCGCACGGACTCCTCGGTGTCGACGCGGATGCCGTCCGCCGACCCGCCGGAGAACTCCGACTCCGTCACCGAGCCGGAGGAGCCCTCGGCGAACAGGCACCCCATGCCCCCGCTGCCCTGCACCCGGCACCGCACGATGGAGAGGTCCGCGCCGGTCGCGGCGTGCACGCCGTCGCCGCCGGTGCCCTCGATCGCGGCCTCCGCGAGCGAGAGCGC
>NZ_DASQCC010000043.1:0-41395 GCF_035634895.1 Actinophytocola sp.
CGATGTGGACGCCGTGGTCCGGGAGTGCCGGGAGGAGCTGGGGGTCGAGGTGGCGCCCGGCGCGCCGATCGGCCCGGATGTGGCGCTGCCGAAGGGAAAGTTGCTGCGGATCTACCGGGCGTCGCTGGTGGACCCGGCTGCCGAGCCGCACCCGCACGACCATGCGGCGCTGCGGTGGCTGCGGGCCGGACAGCTGGGGTCGGTCGAGTGGCTGCCGGCGGACCGGGTGCTGTTGCCGGCACTGCGGCAGGCACTGCGGGCGTGACCAGGCTGGATCCCGGGCGGCCGCCGGCCCCCGGAATCCAGCGTAGTCACGAGTACCGACGAAACCGGCGGTTGTGGACAGCTGCCTGTGGACAGCCCGGGAATGTCGGTGCCTCGTGAGAGCGTGGAACCGGGGGCCGGAGGCCACACCGCTCAGCCGACGCCGGACAGGCGGAGGACCGTCGTCAGGCGGTGGGCTCCCCGTTCCATGGCGCGGGCGCCGCCCTGTGCGCGGACGCGGTCCAGCTCCGCGGGGTCGGACAGCAGGTCGTGGGTGCGTTCCCGCAACGGCCGGAACTCCTCGACCACCGCCTCGGCAACCGCGTCCTTCACCTCGCCGTACGACGAGTAGCCCGCCGCCACCTCGCGGGGCGACTTGCCCTGGCAGGTGGCCAGGATCTCCAGCAGGTTCGCCAGCCCCGGCTGCTCGACAGGCCGGTACTCCAGCCTCCCCAGGCTGTCGGTCACCGCGCGTTTGATCTTGCGGCGCAACAGGTCCGGGTCGTCCAGCACCAGCAGCGTGCCGGCGGCGTCGCTGCTGGACTTGGCCATCTTGCGGGTCGGGTCGGCCAGGTCCCTGATCCGGGCGGCGGCCCGCGGCATCACCGCGCGCGGCACGACGAACGCCTCGCCGTAGGTGCTGTTGAACCTTCTGGCCAGCACCCTCGCCAGCTCCACGTGCTGCGCCTGGTCGTCGCCGACCGGGATCTCGTCCGCGCCCTGCAGGAGGATGTCGGCGGCCATGAGGACCGGGTAGGTGAACAGGCCGACCCGCACCGGCGTGCCCTCGTGCGTGCGGTCGGCGCTCTTCTCCTTGAACTGCGTCATCCGTGCCGCCTCGCCGAACGCGCACGCGCACTCCAGCACCCACGTCAGCGGTCCCAGCTGCGGCATCAGGTCGGACTGCACGAACACGGTGTCCGGCTCGATCCCGGCCGCGATGAGGACGGCGAGCAGCTCACGCGTCCTGGCCCGCAGCTTCTGCGGGTGGTACGGCGTGGTCATGGCGTGCAGGTCGCTCACGAAGTACAGGTCGCCCGCGCCGCCCTCACGAGCCCACTGCCGGATGGCGCCGAGGTAGTTGCCGGCGTGCGCGGGTCCGGACGGGGTGATGCCGGAAAGGCGGGTCATCTCGAACTCTCCTCGAGGTCTGGGCCACCCGCCGGAAGCCCCCCGAGAAACACGAAGGCCGCCCGATCGGGCGGCCTGTGGTCAACGCAACAGGAGTACGGCCGCCGTCAGACGGCCCACCACATGTTTGTGACGTTGCGCATGCGCGCAGTATACGGCCCGCACCAACCAACCCGCGAGTCCCGCGTTCGCACATACCGAGTCGCGGTCTCGTGCGGACCCAACCTGCACGAAACCGCGGTTCAGGGTGTCTGAACGCGGGACTCGCGAGGTCAGGCGGCCTTGGCGGCTACCTTGACCTTGGCGCGTTTGAGGGCCAGGACCGGGCACTTCTTGCAGCGGGACCGCGACCGGCAGCACTTCTTCTTGACCTTGCCGGCCTTGGTCCATTTCCGCACGTAGTCCGCGGGTGTCTTCTTGCCCAAGCCTCGACTCCAACCAGACGGGATCCGACTAAGGTTAAGCTAACCTTTGCGAACTGGGCGAGCCGGGACGGCTATCCTGGGAGATGACGCGCATCTCGCGCGCAGCCAGCGCCGGCCGATCCTCCGAGATCGCCGGCACGGGCCGCCAGACCACCAGCCAGACCAAGAAGCACAGGAGCACGCGCGTGCCCACCGACACGATCACGCCCGCGATCGCCAGGACCGACCTCCGCAACGTCGCGATCGTCGCGCACGTCGACCACGGTAAGACCACCCTGGTCGACGCGATGCTCCGTCAGACCGGCGCCTTCTCGGCCCGTGCCGAGCCCGTCGACCGGATCATGGACTCCGGCGACCTCGAACGCGAGAAGGGCATCACGATCCTCGCCAAGAACACCGCCGTGCACCGGGAGACCCCGGACGGGCCGGTCACGATCAACGTGATCGACACCCCGGGTCACGCGGACTTCGGCGGTGAGGTCGAGCGCGGCCTGTCCATGGTGGACGGCGTGGTGCTGCTCGTCGACGCGAGCGAGGGCCCGCTGCCCCAGACCCGCTTCGTCCTGCGCAAGACGCTGGCCGCCGGCCTCCCGGTCGTCCTGGTCGTCAACAAGGTCGACCGGCCGGACGCGCGCATCGCCGAGGTCGTCGAGGAGACGCACGACCTGCTGCTCGACCTGGCCACCGAGCTGGACGAGTCGAACGCCAACATCCTCGACCTGCCGGTGGTCTACGCGTCGGCCCGCGCCGGCCGCGCCAGCCTGAACCAGCCCGCGGACGGCGGCCTGCCGGACAGCGACAACCTCGACCCGCTCTTCGACGTGCTGCTCGCGCACGTGCCGCCGCCCGCAGGCGACACCGAAGCGCCGCTGCAGGCACTCGTCACCAACCTCGACGCGTCCAGCTTCCTCGGCCGCATCGCCCTGTGCCGGATCCACTCCGGCACCATCCGCAAGGGCCAGCAGGTCGCCTGGTGCCGCGCGGACGGCACCATCACGAACGTCAAGATCACCGAGCTGCTGCTCACCCAGGCCCTCGACCGGGTGCCCGCCGCCAGCGCGGAGGCCGGGGACATCGTGGCCATCGCGGGCATCCCGGAGATCACCATCGGCGACACGCTCGCCGACCCGGCCAACCCGGAGCCGCTGGAGCGCATCCACGTCGACGAGCCGGCGATCTCCGTCACCATCGGCGTCAACACCTCGCCGCTCGCCGGCCGGGGCGGCGGCTCGAAGGTGACCGCGCGGCTGGTCAAGGCCCGCCTGGACAGCGAGCTGGTCGGCAACGTCTCCGTGCGCGTCCTGCCCACCGAGCGCCCGGACACCTGGGAGGTCCAGGGCCGCGGCGAGCTGGCGCTGGCGATCCTCGTGGAGACCATGCGCCGCGAGGGCTTCGAGCTGACCGTCGGCCGCCCCGAGGTGGTCACCCGCACGGTCGACGGGCACCTGTGCGAGCCGTTCGAGCGGCTGACCGTGGACGCGCCGGAGGAGTTCCTCGGCGCTGTCACCCAGCTGCTGGCGGGCCGCAAGGGCCGGCTGGAGCACATGAGCGGGCACGGCAGCGGCCGCGTGAAGGTCGAGTACGTGGTCCCGTCGCGTGGCCTGATCGGCTTCCGCACCGACTTCCTCACCGAGACCCGCGGCACCGGCATCGCCAACGCCATCTTCGAGGGGTACTTCCCCTGGGCCGGCCAGATCCGCGGCCGCCACTCCGGCTCGCTGGTCGCCGACCGGTCCGGCTCGGTCACCAGCTACGCGATGATCCAGCTGGCCGACCGGGGCACGTTCTTCGTCGAACCCGGCGCGGAGGTCTACCAGGGCATGGTCGTCGGGGAGAACCCCCGCGCCGAGGACCTCGACGTCAACGTCACCCGCGAGAAGAAGCTCACCAACATGCGCTCCTCGACCGGTGACGAGCTGGAGCGGCTCGCCAGGCCGCGCAGGCTGGTGCTGGAGGAGGCACTGGAGTTCTGCGCCACCGACGAGTGCGTCGAGGTGGCACCGGACGTGGTGCGGATCCGCAAGGTCATCCTCGACAGCACGCAGCGTGGCCGGGCCCGCGCGAGGGAAAAGTCACGCGACGCGTGACGAGCCGGGCTCATAAGCTCGGCTCAGGCCGGAACCTGGTGACCCCTCGGCGCGTCGTTCCCAGAGAGGACTAGGTTTTCTGGCAAAAGGGGGTGAGGTTGTTGCGGAAGGCGCTACTCGCGATCGGGACGCTGCTCGCGCTCGCCGCCTGCACACCCGCCCCGCCGCTGGTCGAGACCTCCCTCACCTCCCCGCCGAGCACCCCGGTGGACACCGGTGAGGTCGTCGTCGGCGTCGACACGATCGCGGGCGGCTTCAACCCGCACGTCTTCGCCGACCAGTCGGCCATCACGACCGGGCTGTCGGCGGTGCTGCTGCCGTCGGTGTTCCGTCCCGGCCCGGACGGCACGCCCCAGCTGGACCGCACGCTCATGGCCTCCGCGACCGTCACCAGCGCCAAGCCCTACACGGTCACCTACCAGATCCGTGGCGACGCGTCCTGGTCCGACGCGGCGCCGGTGGCCGCCGAGGACTTCGTCTACCTGCGCGAGCAGCTGACCAGCCAGCCGGGTGTCGTCGACGGCGCCGGCTACCGGCTGATCAGCGACATCCGGGCCCGCGACTCCGGCAAGACCGTCGAGGTCGTCTTCTCGAAGCCCTACCCGGGCTGGCGCGAGCTGTTCTCGAACCTCCTGCCCGCGCACCTGCTCAAGGACGCGCCGGGCGGCTGGTCCGGCGCCCTGCAGAACAACTTCCCCGCGACGGCCGGCCCGTACACGGTCAAGACGCTCGACGACGACCGCGGCGAGGTCGTGCTCGAGCGCAACGACCGGTACTGGGACGAGCCGGCCGAGCTCGACCGGATCGTGCTGCGCCGCGCCGAGCAGGACACCGTGATCGACGCGCTGGACCAGGGGCACGACCAGATGGCGCTGGTGGGCACCGACGCGGTCGGCGCCAAGACCATCGGCGAACTCGCGCCGGCCGTCACCAGCTCGACGGTGGCCCGGCCGTCCGTGACCACCGTGTACCTGCGGCCCGTGCGCCAGCTGACCGACCTGCCCGTGCGCCAGGCCGTGATCGCCATGCTCGACCGCGCGCAGCTGATCACCGTCGGCACCGGCAACGGGCCGTCCGCGCAGTACCGGGCCGACGCGCAGGTGCTCGCGCCGACCGAGCCCGGCTACGCGGTGACCATGCCGGCCGACATCGTCTACAACCCGGCCGGCGCGGAGACCCTGCTCACCGGGGCCGGCTACGCGCGCACCGCCGCGGGCTGGGCCCGGGACGGTCGCCCGCTGGCGCTGACCATCGGTGTCGACAAGGCCCGGCCGGCGGACGTGCGGATAGCGGCCGACATCAGGCGGCAGCTGGCCGCGGGCGGGGTGGCCGCCGAGGTCGCCGAGCTGTCCGGCGCCCAGCTCTACCAGCGGCTCTACGAGACCGGCGGCGGCACGCAGAGCAGCTCGGGCGCGGTGGACATCGCGGTGACCGCCCGCACCGCGGGCGGCGACCCGGCGACCATGCTGGCCAGCGACTTCGGCTGCGTCACCGGCTCGACGGGGCTGGTGCCGACCAATCCGATCGGATACTGCGACGCGGGGGTCCAGCCGACCATCGACGCGACCCTCACCGGCTCACTTTCCGTCACCGAGGCCCTGACGTCCGTCGAGCCGGCGCTGTGGCGCGCCGCGATCGCGCTCCCCCTGTACCAGGACGCCGACGTGCTCGCGGTCCGGCACGAGGTCACGGGCGTCTCCGACGGCACGGGCTTCGCGGGCCCGTTCGCCGACGCGGCATTCTGGAATCGAACGTCCGGGTAAGAAAGCGCGCCGGTTACAGGCCAGTCACATTTGTCGCACACAGTTTTCCCGGATTTACCACTTCCCATTCCCGGTTCACCCCCGTCCGGACCATGGACTTAACCGGCCATCGGACAACGGCGATGGATGGCGCCATTCGCGGCACAAGCCCCATTAGTCGGCCGTTCGCGACCACTATTCAGCACGCGGTAACCACTAGATCGCTCATTGAGGCCGGCGTGTCACCCTTTGGTCACGATCAAGCCCATCCCCGTGACGGGAGTTGGTGAAGTTCCTACCGTCCTGCAACGGCGTGTCGGCGTTTGTGCGCCGATGCGTCACAAGATCGACATGACACTCGTCGCGCACCTAGAGAGTTGACCCTGCGGTGTACCAGGCTTCCCCGACCAGCCCCCGCCGCGCGGTACCCACCGGCTCCGTGCACGATGTGTCACGACAACACCGGGCGCACGCTCGTCGAGTGCGTGCTCGCTCATGGAGGAACTAACTTGATGAGGAAACAAGCGTGGCTCCGGGCCGCGGCCGGCCTCACGGCTGCTGCGCTGGTGCTCACGGCGTGCTCTCAGAAGTCGAACGAGGGCACGAGCGGCAGCAACGACTCCAATGCGAACCAGCCGTCCGCCGGTTGGCCGGAGACGGCTGTCCCCGACCTGAAGCCGGGCAAGAAGGGCGGCACCTTCAAGCTCGCCATCGTGGAGCCCACCGCGATCGACCCGTTCAACGCCCAGGAGTCCGAGGGCATCCTGGTCGCTTCTCATCTGTTCACGGGCCTCACCACCACGACCTACGACGGCAAGGTCGAGCCTGGTGTTGCGACCAAGTGGGAGACCGACGACAAGTGCACCGAGTGGACCTTCGACCTGATGAAGGGCACGAAGTTCCACAACGGTGAAGAGGTCACCTCGGAAGCCTTCAAGCGCGGCTGGGAGCGTGTGGCCGCCAAGGACTCGGCCTCCGAGGTCGCCTACCACATGAACGAGGTCGAGGGCTTCGACGAGATGCAGGCCGGCACGGCCACCTCGCTCTCCGGCGTGGACGCGTCCGACCCGGCCAAGCTCGTGGTCAAGCTGTCGACGCCGGACTGCGAGTTCTACGTCCGCACGTCGCACACGGTCTTCAGCCCGGTGCCGTCGACGGCCGGCAGCCCGACGTCGAACCCGGCGTTCGTGGACCAGCCGATCGGCAACGGCCCGTTCATGATGGACGGCCCGTGGCAGCACAACGTGGGCATCAAGCTCAAGCGCTTCGATGACTACAAGGTCCAGGACCCGGCGTACCTCGACACGGTCGAGATCAGCATCACGCCGAACGGCGCCGCTGACGAGTACGCGGGTTACCAGAACGGCCAGTTCGACTGGGCCCGCATGCCGACGCCGGTGCTCTCGCAGGCCCGCGCGACCTACGAGCCGAAGGACCAGTGGATCACCCGGAACACCAGCGGCATGAACTACCTGCTGGTGATGGTGACCGCCAAGCCGCTCGACTCCGCCAAGGCCCGCAAGGCCATCTCGATGGCGATCGACCGCAACGCGATCATCAACGGTGTGTTCAAGGGTTCGCAGACACCGTCGACCTCGATCGTCCCGCCGTCGTTCGCGGACGCGTACCAGAAGGGCGTCTGCGGCGAGTGCCAGTTCAACCTCGACGAGGCCAAGAAGCTGGCCAAGGAGGCCGGCCTCACCTCCGGCACGAAGCTGAACTTCCAGTTCAACACGGGCGGTGGCCACGAGGAGTGGACCGCGGCGGTCGCGGACCAGCTCAAGAAGAACCTCGGCCTGGACGTCGACCTGCAGGGCCTGCAGTTCAAGGACCTGCTGGACAACGAGCAGCAGCCGGGCGCGAGCGGCATCTTCCGTTCCGCGTGGGGCGCCGACTACGCGACCCCGGGCAACTTCCTCGAGCCGCTGCTGGCGACCAGCTCCATCGGCGCCAAGTCCGCCGACGAGCCGACCACCGGTGACAACAAGGGTCGTTACAGCAACAAGAAGTTCGACGACCTGCTCAAGAAGGCCAAGCAGGAGAAGGACGATGCCAAGCGCATCGACTACTACCAGCAGGCCGAGAAGATCGCGATCGGTGACGACCTGGCGCTGATCCCGCTGTGGAACCGCACCCAGCACCGTCTCGCGAACTCCGACAAGTTCATCAACCTTCGGATGGACTTCCACGAGGACCCGGACCTGAGGGTCATCAGCATCAAGTAACTGAATAACCTGGGTGGCCGTGGTTCGCAGCTTGCGGGCCACGGCCACCATCAGGTTGAAACCCGACTGACGCGAAAGCCGGCGCAATACTCATGGGGAAGTTCGTCATCCGCAGGCTCGCCCAGGCCGTCATGGTCGTGATCGCGGCGACGATCCTGCTGTTCATCGGCCTGTTCGTGCTCGGAGACCCGTTCAGCTCGAGTGGCGACAAGGTCGTGCCGCCGGCGACGCAGGCGATCCTCCGGGCGAAGTTCGGCATGGACCAGTCCCTGCCGATGCAGTACCTCACCTACCTGGGCAACCTGTTCACCGGTGACCTGGGTGTCGACTTCGAGCAACGCCGCCCGGTCGCCGACATGCTCTCGACGGCGGTGCCCGCCACCGCACGGCTGGCGCTGATCGCGATCGTCCTCGACGTGATCATCGGCGTGGCCGCCGGCATCATCGCCGCGGTCTGGCGCTACTCCATCTGGGATGTCCTGGTCACCATCCTCACCACCCTGGCCATCGGCGTGCCGACGTTCGTGATCGGCATCTGGCTGCGGCAGGCGGTCTCCGGAGTCTGGTTCTTCCCTCAGGTGCCGAGAACCTTCACCGACCTGGCGCCGTGGTACACGGAAGTGCTCCTACCCGCGATAACGCTCGCCATCATCGACGCGGCGTTCATCGCGCGGCTCATGCGCGGGTCCATGCTCGAGGTGCTTCGTGCGGACTACATCCGCACCGCCCGGGCGAAGGGGCTCAGCGAACGTACCGTGATCATGAAACACGCCTTCCGGAACTCGATCATCCCGGTGGTCACCTACGTCGGCATCAGCATCGGCGTCCTGCTGGGTGGCGCGATCATCACCGAGACGATCTTCCAGTACAACGGGGTCGGCTACCTGCTCTACAAGTCGATCCTGCAGAACAACAACCCGGTGATCATGGCGATCGTGACGTTCGGCGTGCTGGTATACGTGGGCCTCAGCATGCTCGTCGACATCTTGTACGCGTATCTCGATCCACGGATCAGGCTGAGCTGAGCGGAGGAAATAGGGAAATGACTACTTCCGATCCGGCCGACATGGCCACCGCCGCCCAGTCGGTGATCGTCCAGTCGGCCCATGAGGTCGGCGAGCCGACACCGGATGCCGACGGCAGGACCAAGCAGCGCTCGCGCAGCCAGTTCGCCGACATGTGGCGCCGTTTCCGGCGCAACAAGCTCGCGATGGTCGGGCTTGTCGTCGTGGGCATCCTGGTCCTGCTCTCGCTGATCCAGCCGATCATCTCGCCGTACGACCCGTGGGAGCAGAACCTGCTCAACACGCTGGCCACCCCGGACAGCGACCACCTCATGGGCACGGACTCGCTCGGCCGCGACCTGTACTCGGAGCTGCTCTACGGCCTGAAGCTCGCGCTGATCGTCGGCATCTGCACGATGCTTGGCTCGCTGATCGTCGGTGTCGCGCTCGGCGCCATCGCCGGCTTCCGCGGCCGCGCCTCCGACGCGATCATCATGCGCGTCACCGACATCTTCCTGGCGTTCCCGTACCTGATCGGCGCGATCCTGATCGTCCGCACGTTCGGTTCCGGCGTCGCGCAGGTGATCATCGCGCTGGTGGTGCTCGGCTGGGCGACCGGCGCCCGGCTGATGCGCGGCCAGATGCTGGCGCTGCGCGAGGCGGAGTACGTGGAGGCGGCGCGCTCCATCGGCGCGTCCGACTGGCGGATCGTGGTCCGGCACATCCTGCCGAACGCGATCCAGCCGGTGTTCATCTACTCGTTCACCAGCATCGGCGTCGCGGTCGTCGCGATGGCCTCGCTGGCCTACCTCGGTGTCGGTGTGCCGCCGGACACCCCGGAGTGGGGCCGGCTGATCAACCAGGGCATCGAGCAGGTGCAGGTGACGGGCAAGGACTACCTCTGGATCTTCCCGAGTGCCGCGATCTGCCTCACCACCCTGGCCTTCGCGTTCGTGGCCGACGGCCTGCGCGACTCGCTGGACCCGAAGCTGCGGTAGCACGCACCCACCACCTAGAAGGAAGTCCCCCAGATGACCGGCCCAGCCGACATCGACCTCGACGGCGCACCAGCGCCCCTGCTCGAGGTACGCGACCTGCGGGTCCACTTCAAGACCGACTACGGCACGGTGAAGGCCGTCGACGGCGTCTCCTGGCACGTCAACGAGGGCGAGACGCTCGCGATCGTCGGCGAGTCCGGCTCCGGCAAGTCGGTGTCGGCCATGACCATCCTCGGCCTCGTGCCGTCGCCGCCGGCGATCTTCCCGTCCGGCGACGTGTTTCTGCGTGGCCGCTCATTGCTGAAGATGCCGGAGAAGCAGCAGCGCAAGCTGCGCGGCAGCCAGATCTCGATGATCTTCCAGGACCCGTTGACCGCGCTGAACCCGGTGTTCAAGGTCGGCGACCAGATCGCCGAGATGGTCCGCGTGCACCAGGACGTGTCCAAGCACACGGCGAAGAAGCGGGCGCTGGACCTGCTCGGCGAGGTCGGCATCCCCAACCCGGCGGTCCGGATCAACCAGTACCCGCACGAGTTCTCCGGCGGCATGCGCCAGCGCGCGATGATCGCGATGGCGCTCGCCAACGACCCGAACGTGCTGCTGGCCGACGAGCCGACCACCGCGCTGGACGTGACCGTGCAGGCGCAGATCATGGCGCTGCTGGAGAAGCTCCAGGAGGACCGCAACACCGCGATCGTGCTGATCACGCACGACCTCGGCGTGGTGGCGTCCTACGCGAACCGGATCAACGTGATGTACGCGGGCCGGATCGTGGAGACCGGCACCGCGGACGAGATCTTCTACTCGCCGCGGCACGCCTACACGTTCGGCCTGCTGTCCAGCCTCCCGAGGATGGACCAGAGCCGGCAGGCCAGGCTGCAGCCGATCAAGGGCATCCCGCCGTCACTGGCCAACGTGCCTCCGGGCTGCCCGTTCAACCCGCGCTGCGTGTTCGCGACCGAGGCGTGCCTGCCCGAGATCCCGCCGCTGGTGTCGGTGGACGGCACGGACCACCGCGCGGCGTGCGTGCACAGCGACCGGGTGGCGATGGCTTACGAGGAGAGGGTTGCCCAGTGAACGGAGCTTGCGGAGTGAACAGGCAGGCTGACGGAGCTTGCGGAGTGACCCGGCAGCCCGACGCAGCCTGCGGAGTGAACCGGCAGGCGCACGACCGGCGCTCGGTCGCTCGGAGCCCGCGGGCAGAGAGCGAGGCGTGGTCGTGACGCAGGCGGCTGAACAGGGCGGCGCCGGGACCGCGGAGGCGGACCGCCAGCCCATGCTCCAGGTGCGGAACCTGGTCAAGCACTTCCCCATCCGCTCCGGCGTGTTCTTCAAGCGCACGATCGGCCAGGTCAAGGCCGTCGACGGGATCACCCTCGACGTGCACCGCGGGCAGACGGTCGCGCTGGTCGGCGAGTCCGGCTGCGGCAAGTCGACCACCGCGCGGGCGATCCTGCGGCTCGTCGAGCCGACGGCGGGCCAGGTGACGCTGGACGGCGTCAACGTCACCGGGCTCGGCAAGGAGGCCCTGCGCAAGGCGCGGCGGGACATGCAGATCGTGTTCCAGGACCCGTACGCGTCGCTGAACCCGCGCATGACGATCCGCCAGATCCTGTCGGAGAAGTACCGCCTGCTCGGTGCCCCGGTCACCCGCAAGACCATCAGCGACCTGCTGGACACCGTGGGGCTCGCCGAGGAGTACGCGGACCGCTACCCGCACGAGTTCTCCGGCGGCCAGCGCCAGCGTGTCGGCATCGCCCGCGCGATCGCCATGAACCCGAAGTTCATCGTGCTGGACGAGCCGGTGTCCGCGTTGGACGTGTCGATCCAGGCCCAGATCGTGAACCTGCTCGAGGACCTGCAGGACGAGCTGGAGCTGACGTACCTGTTCATCGCGCACGACCTGTCCGTGGTCCGGCACATCGCCGACCGCGTGGCGGTCATGTACCTGGGCAGCGTGGTGGAGATCGCCGACCGGGACGACCTGTTCGACCGGCCGCACCACCCGTACACGCAGGCGCTGATCTCGGCGGTGCCGATCCCGGACCCGAAGCTGGAGCGGCGGCGCGAGCGCATCGTGCTGCGTGGCGACGTGCCGAACCCGGCCAACCCGCCGTCGGGCTGCCGGTTCCGCACCCGCTGCTGGAAGTTCGAGCAGCTGTCGGAGTCCGACCAGAAGCGCTGCATCGAGGAACCGCCGCCGCTGTACGACATCACCGGTCCGGCGGGCCACCAGGCCGCCTGCCACTTCGCTTCGCTTCGCGAGGTGGTGCGCGCCTAGTGGCGCCCCGCCCGGGGACTGGGGAGGTCCCTCTTGGGCAAGTTCGTGCTCCGCAGCGTGGCCCGAGCGGTGTTCGTCATCCTGGTGACATCGCTCGGGGCGCTGGTCGCGGTGAGCGAGCTGGGCGACCCGTTCGAGACGATCGGGCCGCGCATGCAGGACCCGCGGACCCGGCGGAACCTGAACGAGATCTTCGGGCTCGACCAGCCGCTGGCCGTCCGGTACGTGCACTTCCTGTCGAACCTCGTGACGGGCAACCTGGGGGTCGACCTGCGCAACCGGCGACCGGTCATCGACCTGCTCGCCGAGGCGGCGCCGAACACGCTGCGGCTGGCGCTGGCGGCGATGCTGGTCCAGGTCGTGTTCGGCATCACGCTCGGGGTCCTGGCCGCGTGGTTCCGCCACTCGTTCGCGGACGTCGTGATCACGAGCGCGGTGGTCGTGCTCGTGTCGATCCCGACGGTCGTGGTCGGCGTCACGCTGCGCGACACGCTGTCCGGCGTCAAGGTGTTCGGCTGGGCGGCCTTCCCGCTGTTGCCCAGGACGATCGGCGTCCAGTCGTCGTGGCTGCAGAACATGATCCTGCCGGCGACCGTGCTCGGCGTCCACGCGCTCGCGTTCGTCGTCATCATGACCCGCGGCTCGATGATCGAGGTCCTGGACGCGGACTACATCCGGTCCGCGCGTGCCAAGGGGCTGTCCGAGCGCAAGGTGGTGTTCAAGCACGCCGCCCGCAACGCACTGATCCCGGTGACCGAGCTGATGGGCATGCAGCTGGGCGCCCTGATGGGCGGCACGGTCGTGGTCGAGACGATCTTCCAGTACCCGGGCCTCGGCTACCTTTTCGTCCGCTCGATGAACGAGAACAACCATCCGGTCATGATCGTCGTCGCGGTGTACTCGGTCGTCCTGTTCGTGGTGGTCCTGATGATCGTGGACATCGTCACGGCCTGGCTGGACCCACGAATCAGGGCGTTGGACTGAATGGCCGAACAGCCGGTCGATATCCTTGACCGCCTGCCTGGACCCACGGATACGGACCACTGACTGATGACGCTTACCGCCGCGCCGCGACTGCTGCTCGTGCACGCGCACCCCGACGACGAGAGCCTCTGGACGGGCGGCACGATCGCCCGGTACGCGGCCGCCGGCGTGCACGTCACGCTGGTCACGTGCACGCTCGGCGAGGAGGGCGAGATCATCCCGCCGAGCCTGCGGGAGCTGGCCGCGGACGCCGCCGACCAGCTCGGCGGGTACCGGATCGGCGAGCTGCGGGCCGCCTGCGCCGCGCTGGGGATCTCCGACCACCGCTGGCTCGGCGGGGTCGGCCGCTGGCGGGACTCGGGCATGGCCGGGGTCGCGGCCAACCAGCACCCGCGCGCGTTCGCCTTCGGCGACCTCGGCACGCAGGCCGGCGCGCTGGCCGAGGTCATCGCGGACGTGCGGCCCCAGGTCGTGGTCACCTACGGGCCCGACGGCGGCTACGGCCACCCCGACCACGTCCGCGCCCACGAGGTCACCATGGCCGCCTGCGACGCCGTCGACCGCGTCTTCTTCGCCGTAACCTCGCGGAGGGCCACCGAGGACGGCGTCGCGGAGCTGGCGAGGATCGCCGACCTGCCCTTCCGGCTGCCCGAGCCGGCCGAGCTGCCCGTGACGGACGACGACCGGATCACCACCGTCATCGACACGTCCGAGGTCGTGAGCGTCAAGATGCGGGCCATGGCGGCACACCCGACGCAGGTCACCGTGTGGCACGGCGGCGAGGGCGAGCGGGCCTACGCGCTGTCCAACGGCGTCGCGCAGCCCATCCCGCCCGCCGAGTTCTACCTGTTGGGACGCGGACCCGGCGAGGGCGCGGAGTCGGATCTCTTCGGCGGCCTCGCGTGAGCGGAGCGAACCCGCGAGGGACCGGCGGGACGGTCGCGAACGGGTTGACGCTCGCCGTGCTCGTGGTCGACGCGGTGGTGCTCGCGGTCGTGGAGCTGCTGTTCCTGCCGCTGCGGCTCGACGGCTACCTGCTGCCCTACGCGCTGGGCGGCATCCCCGTCCCGGTGAGCGCGCTGGTGGCGGCGCTGACCACGCCGTGGCTGGTGAGCGTCGCCGGCCGGCTGTCGACGAGGCTGCTGGTCGCGGCGGCTCCACTGATCGGCTGGATCCTGGCCGTGGCCGTGTTCGGCATGTTCGGTCCGGGCAACGACCTCGTGCTGGTCGCGGACTGGCGGTCCCTGCTGCTGTTCGCGTGCGGTGCACTACCGTCCGCGATCGTGCTTGGCAAGGTGCTTGCCACCACACTGGGCCCAGCTCGGTGAGCCGGGAGCCGAGGGGGATACTAGCGGCGGCCGGTAACCTCAGCCTTGCTGGACATGCTGGACGTACACAGGAGAAGCAGCAGTGACCTACGTGATCGCCGAGCCATGCATCGACCTGCTCGACAAGGCGTGCATCGAAGAGTGCCCGGTCGACTGCATCTACGAAGGGGACCGGATGCTCTACATCCACCCCGACGAGTGCGTGGACTGCGGTGCCTGTGAGCCGGTGTGCCCCGTGGAAGCCATCTACTACGAGGACGACGTCCCCGACCAGTGGAAGGAATACACGAAGGCCAACGCCGACTTCTTCGATGAGCTCGGCTCGCCGGGCGGCGCGGCCAAGGTGGGCAAGACGTCCGCGGATCCGCAGTGGATCAAGGACCTGCCACCCGTCCAGCACGACGAGTGAGCGTCCGGACCTCCGGACCGACCCTCGCGGTGCGGGCTCCCCACCTTCGCCGGGTGGCGGCACCGGCACGTGACCGGCGCGGCTCAGGTCCGCGATGAGTCTCGCCCAGCTCCCCGACTTTCCCTGGGACACCCTGGCGGAGGCCGGTGCCCGTGCTCGCGCGCACCCGGACGGGATCGTCGACCTGTCGATCGGCACGCCCATCGACCCCGTCCCGGCCGTCATCCAGGAGGCGCTGACCGGCGCCGCGTGGATCCCGGGATACCCGGCCACGCACGGCACCCCGGCCCTTCGCGAGGCGGCCGCCGAGGCACAGCGGCGGCGGCACGGCGTGACCGTCGACCCCGACGCCGTCCTGCCCACGATCGGGTCGAAGGAGCTGGTCGCCTGGCTGCCGACGCTGCTCGGGGCCGGCCCGGGCGACCTGGTGGTCATCCCGCCGCTGGGCTACCCGACCTACGAGGTGGGCGTCCGGCTGTCCGGCGCGTCGACCCTGCGCACGGACAGCACGGTCGCGGTGGGCCCGGCGCGGCCCGTGCTGGTGTGGCTCAACTCGCCGTCGAACCCGACCGGGCGCGTGCTGCCCGCCGAGCACCTGCGCAAGGTGGTCGAGTGGGGCCGCTCGTGCGGCGCGGTCGTGGTGTCCGACGAGTGCTACCTGACGCTCGGCTGGGAGTCGGAGCCCGTCTCGATACTTCACCCGTCCGTCTCCGGTGGTTCGCTCGACGGGCTGCTGGCCGTGCACTCGCTGTCGAAATCGTCGTGCCTGGCCGGGTATCGGGCGGGCTATGTGACGGGTGATCCCTCGTTGGTGTCGCGGCTGCTGGCGGTCCGCAAGCACGCCGGCATGATCGTTCCGCACCCGGTACAGGCCGCCATCACCGCCGCGCTGTCCGACGACACGCACGTCGCCGAGCAGAAGGCCAGGTACGCGGCCCGCCGCGCGGTCCTGCGGACGGCGCTGGAGGACGCGGGCTTCACCGTCGACCACTCCGAGGCTGGCCTGTACCTGTGGGCCACCCGCGGCGAGGACGCCTGGGCCACGGTCGACCGGCTCGCGGCCCGCGGCATCCTCGTGGCGCCGGGCACGTTCTACGGCCCCACCGGCGACAGGCACGTCCGCGTCGCCCTCACCGCGACCGACGAACGCGTCGAGGCGGCGGCGAAGCGGCTAGCCGAGTAGCTCCACCGCGCGGCGCTCGACCTCCTGGTAGGCCGGGTACCACTGCGCACGGGCGGCGGCCTGCCGGTTGCGTTCCCGCTCGACCAGCCGTCCGGCCACGAACGCCTCCGCCGGGCCGATCTCCCGCACTCCGCTCGACGTTCCGCCGCCGGTCACCAGCGACCGCACCCGGTCCTCCGCGACACACGCGTCCTGGTGCTCGCCGAGCACGTCCTGCAGCCGCTTGGCGGCCTTCACCAGCCGCTTCACCGGCTTGCCGCCCCCAGGGCCCGCCAGCTCCGCGGCGTACCGCAGCTTCTTGCCGCGGATCCGCAGCGCGTGCAGCACCTCGTCCTCGGGATCCTGGCCGGCCGCCCTGACCGCCTTGCGCAGCTTGCGGAACGGCTGCACGATCTCCGCGAGCAGGCCGGTCGCGGCCCGCGGCGCGACGTCGGTCTCCGCGAGAGCCGCCAGCAGCCGCTGGTACCGCTCACCGCGCAGTGTCCGGATCGCCCGCCGGCGCGCACGGCCGCGTTCGGCACGCAGCCCCTTGAGCAGGCGCTCGAACGCGATCATCTCCTCGCGCGCGAAGCCGTCGGTGTCGCCGCGGAACCGGTCGAGCAGCACGTCCAGATCCCGCAGCGGGCCGAGCTCGCCGAAGAACCAGCGCAGCTCCGCCAGGAGCGTGCCGCCGTCGTCGAACCGTGCGGCCTTCAGCACCGCGCGGATCCGCCGCACCGCCACCCGCAGCTGGTGCACGCCTTCCGGGTCGGCGCCCTCCAGGGCCACGGCTCCGTGGACGTGCAGCTCGTCAAGCTGTTCGGTGATCCATAGTCGCTGGGGCGTCTCGACGGCGGTCATCCGTCGACGTTAGTTCGCGTGCAAGGCCGCGTTCAACTCGACGCCGGCGCCGGATCGCTCGACGACCTCCACCACCCCGGTCGCGGAGTTCCGCCGGAACAGGAGGTTGTCCTGTCCGGACAGTTCACGGGCCTTGACCAGGCGCCCGTCCGGGAGGGTGAGCTTGGTGCCCGCCGTGACGTACAGGCCGGCCTCGACGACGCAGTTGTCGCCGAGCGAGATGCCGATGCCCGCGTTGGCCCCGATCAGGCAACCCTCGCCGAGGGAGATCGTCTCCTTGCCGCCGCCGGAGAGCGTGCCCATGATCGACGCGCCGCCGCCGACGTCCGACCCGTCGCCGACGGTCACGCCCGCGGAGATGCGGCCCTCGACCATCGACGCGCCGAGCGTGCCGGCGTTGTAGTTGACGAAGCCCTCGTGCATGACGGTGGTGCCGGTCGCGAGGTGCGCCCCGAGCCGCACCCGGTCCGCGTCGGCCACGCGAACCCCGGACGGCACCACGTAGTCGACCATGCGCGGGAACTTGTCGACGCCGAACACGGTGACCGCCCCACGCGCACGCAGGCGCAGCTGGGTGGCCGCGAAACCCTCGACCCGGCACGGCCCGTGGTTGGTCCACACGACGTTGGACAGCAGGCCGAAGATCCCGTCGAGGTTGGCGCCGTGCGGCGGGACGAGGCGGTTCGACAGCAGGTGCAGGCGCAGGTAGACGTCGTAGGCGTCCCGGGGCGGCTCGTCGAGGTCGGTGATGCCGACCCGCACGGCCACGACCTCGACGGCACGGTCGTCGTCGGGGCCGAGCAGCGCGGACACCCCCGCGCCGAGCTCGTCGGCGGCCGCCTGCTCGGACAGCCGTTGCGTGCCCGGCACGGCGTTGCCGTCCAGCTTGGGGTGCGGGAACCAGGTGTCGAGAACGGTGCCGTCGTCGGTGATCGTCGCGAGGCCGACGCCGGAAGCACCAGTGGTGTCTGCGCTTGTCACGGTCGCAACGGTAGCTTCCTTGGTGTGACCGTGAACCTGGACCTTGCCGGTGACCCGATCGAGCTGACCGCGACCCTTGTGGACATCCCGAGTGTGTCCGGCGACGAGGCCGAGATCGCCTCCGCCGTGGAGAACGCGCTCCACGCACAGGCGTCCCATCTGGAGGTTGCCCGTTCCGGCAACGCGGTGCTGGCCCGCTCGACGCTGGGCCGCCCGTCCCGGGTGATCATGGCCGGCCACCTCGACACGGTCCCGGTGAACGACAACCTGCCCCTAGGCCGCACCGAGGGGGTCCTCCACGGCCTCGGCACGGTCGACATGAAGAGCGGCGACGCGGTGATGCTGCACCTGGCCGCGACCCTGCCGGCACCCCGCCACGACGTGACGTTCGTGTTCTACGACTGCGAGGAGGTCGAGGCGTCCCGCAACGGCCTCGGCCGCATCGAGCGTGAGCTGCCGGAGTGGCTGCGCGGCGACCTGGCGATCGTGTGCGAGCCGTCGAACGCGGTGGTCGAGGCGGGCTGCCAGGGCACGATGCGGATCGAGGTACGCACGACGGGTCGGCGCGCCCACACGGCACGGGCGTGGATGGGCGAGAACGCGATCCACGCACTGGGCGACGCCCTGTCGGTGCTGGCCGGCTACGAGCCCCGCACGGTCGACATCGACGGTTGCCAGTACCGCGAGGGCCTGCAGGCGGTGCGGATCGCGGGCGGGGTGAGCGGCAACGTGGTGCCGGACGAGGCCGTGCTGACGGTCAACCACCGTTTCGCCCCGGACCGGTCGCCCTCGGACGCCGAGGCCCACCTGCGCGAGGTGTTCGAGGGCTACGACGTGACCGTCACCGACTCCGCGGCGGGCGCGCTCCCCGGCCTGACGGCCCCCGCGGCGGCCGAGCTGGTGACGGCGGCGGGCGGCACCCCGGTCGCCAAGCTGGGCTGGACGGACGTGGCCCGCTTCGCCGCCCTCGGCCTCCCGGCGGTGAACTTCGGCCCCGGCGACCCGACCCTGTGCCACACCCAGGAGGAGAACGTGCCGACCGCGGACATCGCCCGCTGCGTGGCGGTGCTGACCAACTTCCTCGGCTAGCCGCACACCGGCGACGGCGGCGGGGTGCCGGTCGCCGACGACGCCGTGTCGCCGTCGTCCTCCGGGTAGCCGAAGTGCGAGGAGTCGCGGTCGGCGCCGACCGTGAGGTACAGGTACGCCGAGTTCCCGGGGAGCGGGACGTCCGCGGCCACGGCTTCGGCGAACCCACCCAGCTCGGCGGGTCCCGCCTTCGTCGCGACGACGGTGCCCACCAGCTCCACCGGCGTCAGCGCGGAGAGGCCCCACTCACCGGCCGCGGTCTGCTCACAGCCGCCATAGGGTGCCGGTCGGCTGGTCACCGTCGTGCCATCCGGCGGCGTCCGCCACTCGAACCCGTCCCGCAGGCGGACGGACACGACCGACCGCGCCGCCTCCTTCGCGCAGACCCCCACGGTCAGCGTCGCCGTCTCGCCGACCGCCGGCGGGTGGGACAGCGTCGCGACCACCGCGTAGTTGGACCCGAACTCCCCTTGAGCGAACGGCGCCTCGCAGGCGGAGGCCGGGGGATTCGCCGGCCTCCCGCCACACGCAGAGACCATGACCAACATCACAACCACCCACAGCGCCCGCATGCCACCTACACGGAACCTCCCACGGCAGTGGTTGCACGCCAGGGACTGTCGGTGGGGTGGGGCACCCTGTCCGCCATGACGCCACCACGTACGAAAGCCGCCCTGGTCGCCGCCGTCGAGCGGGGCGAGACCTTCACCTACCTGCCGTTCCACGGGCACGCGCCCGAGCGGGACGGGTCGGCCGGGCCGGGTTGCCTGAGCCAGTGGTGGCCGGCGCCGTTCACCGTGGACGGCAACGCGTTCGCCACCGCCGAGCACTACATGATGTGGCGCAAGGCCACCATGTTCGGCGACCCCGAGACGGCGGGCGAGATCCTCGCCGCCGGCACGCCCAGGGCGGCCAAGGCGCTGGGCCGGCGGGCACGGAACTTCGACCAGGCCGCCTGGGCGGCCGCCCGCTACGAGATCGTCGTCGCCGCCGGCACGCACAAGTTCGGCCAGCACGAGGACCTACGCGCGTTCCTGCACGGCACCGGTGAACACGTGCTGGTCGAGGCCAGCCCGCGCGACCGGATCTGGGGTGTCGGGCTGGGCAGGAACAACCCGGCGGCGCACGACCCCGCCCAGTGGCGCGGACTTAACCTTCTGGGCTTCGCCCTGTGCGACGTTCGTGACGTTCTGGCCAGGGCAACCGCATAAACTCGCGCCAATGACGACTCAGCAGGAGGACAACGAGCACCCGGCGGAGAAGCAGCGCGGCCCGGTCGTGCTGCGCAGGTCGCGGCGCGTCGAGTCCACCACCACCGACGAGCGGCTGCTCGACTCCCGCGGCCCCGCGGACTGGGTGCACACCGACCCGTGGCGCGTGCTGCGCATCCAGGCCGAGTTCGTCGAGGGGTTCGGGGCGCTGGCCGAGGTGCCGCGTGCCGTCACCGTGTTCGGGTCCGCCCGCACGCCACGTGACCACCCGGAGTACAAGCTGGGCATCGAGATCGGCGCGGCGCTCGCCAAGGCCGGTTACGCGGCCATCACCGGCGGGGGTCCCGGCTCGATGGAGGCCGTCAACCGCGGGTGCTCCGAGGCCGGCGGGCTGTCGGTCGGCCTGGGCATCGAGCTGCCGTTCGAGCAGGGCATCAACCCGTGGGTCGACCTCGGCGTCAACTTCCGGTACTTCTTCGCCCGCAAGACGATGTTCATCAAGTACGCGCAGGCGTTCATCTGCCTGCCCGGCGGCTTCGGCACGCTCGACGAGCTGTTCGAGGCGCTGACCCTCGTGCAGACCAAGAAGGTCACGAAGTTCCCGGTCGTCCTGTTCGGACGCTCCTACTGGGACGGTCTGTACCAGTGGCTGCGGGACACCGTCCGCGCGGAGGGCAAGATCGGGGACAAGGACGTCGCGTTGCTGCACCTCACCGACGACATCGACGACGCGGTCCGCGTGGTCGAGGAGGCGTATCAGGCCTGGGAGGAAACGCACTAGCCGCCGCCGCTCCGGAGTCTTCCGTCCCAGCTCAGAGCGGGTCCCAGGTTTCCTCGACATCACCAATTGTGACCTCGGTGTATCGGAGCGCAGTTTCCCCCGGTGCCCGTGGCACGCTGGGTCGGTGAGCACACTTCGCTTCGGCGGCCGTGAGGTCCCCCAGGACCGCGCACTGGTGATGGCGATCGTCAACCGCACCAGGGACTCCTTCTATGACCGTGGCGCGACCTTCGAGGAGCGGGAGGCCCTCGCCGCGGTCGACCGGATGGTCGCCGAGGGCGCCGACATGGTCGACATCGGCGGCGTGCGCGCCGGCGCGCACGGTGAACGGGTCGACACGAGCGAGGAGATCCGGCGCGTCGTCCCGTTCGTCGCGAAGGTCCGGGAACGGCACCCGGACGTCGTGATCAGCGTGGACACCTGGCGGCACGAGGTGGGCCGCGAGGCCTGCCTCGCCGGCGCGGACCTGATCAACGACACCTGGGCCGGCGCGGACTCCCGCCTGGCCGAGGTCGCCGCGGAGTTCGGCGTCGGCATGGTGTGCTCACACACCGGGGGCGCCACGCCCCGAACCGATCCGCACCGCGTCCGGTACCTGGACGTGGTCGCCGAGGTCGTTGCCGAGCTGGTCGCCCACGCGGAGCGCATGGTCGCACTGGGCGTGCCGGCGGACGGGATCCTGATCGACCCGACGCACGACTTCGGCAAGAACACCTGGCACGGCCTCGAGCTGCTGCGGCGGCTCGACGAGCTCGTGGGCACCGGCTGGCCGGTGCTGATGGCGTTGTCCAACAAGGACTTCATCGGTGAGACGCTCGGCGCGGCGGTGACCGACCGAGTGGACGGCACCCTCGCGGCGACGTCCGTCGCGGCGATGACAGGCGCGCGGGTGTTCCGCGCGCACGAGGTGGCCAGAACCAGGAAGGTGGTCGAGATGGTGGCGAGTATCCGGGGCACCCGCCCGCCAGCCCGATGCCTGAGGGCGTTGGCGTGATGCAGGCGGACGCGCGCACGTGGTTCGCGGAGCGGACCTGGCAGAGTCCGAAATGGACAGTGGGCGACCTGCTGCGGGCGAAGGGTTCCCGCACGGTCAGTGTCGTGCTGCCGGCACTGAACGAGGAGGCCACGGTCGGCGACGTGATCGCGTCGGTCCGGCCGCTCCTCGGTGACCTCGTCGACGAGCTGGTGGTCCTCGACTCCGGTTCGACGGACCGGACGGTCGAGGTGTCACTCGCGGCCGGTGCGAAGGTGGTGCGGCGCGACGAGGTGCTGCCCGACCTGGAACCCGTGCCCGGCAAGGGCGAGGTGCTGTGGCGGTCGCTGGCCGCGACGACCGGCGACCTGCTGGTGTTCCTCGACTCCGACCTCATCGACCCGGACCCGCAGTTCGTGCCGCGGCTCCTGGGGCCGATGCTGCTGGAGCCGGACGTGCACCTGGTCAAGGGCTTCTACCGGCGCCCGCTGACGTCCGAGGGCGCCTCGGGCGCGGGCGGCGGACGGGTGACCGAGCTGATGGCCCGGCCGCTGCTGTCGACGTTGCGGCCGGAGCTGACCGGCGTGATCCAGCCGCTGGGCGGCGAGTACGCGGGGACCCGGGAACTGCTGGAGGCCGTGCCGTTCGCGTCCGGTTACGGGGTGGAGATCGGGCTCCTGCTCGACGCGCACTCGATCGTGGGGCTGAACGGGATCGCGCAGGTCAACCTGGGCGTGCGGCGGCACCGCAACCAGCAGTTGCTGGCGCTGGGGCTGATGGCGCGGCAGATCCTGGGAACGGCGCTGTCGCGGTGCGGGATGCTGCCGTCGCACGCGGGTGAGCTGACGCAGTTCGTGCAGGTGGCCGGCGAGTGGCTGCCGGACACCGCCGGAGTGCACGTCGCGGACCGGCCACCCATGCGTGAGCTGCTCGTGCGGTAGTGCACTGGGTGTCGGTGGGTTGTGCCATCCTGCTGACGTGACCACAGCGCTGATCTATCTGGTCGTCATGATGCTCGTGGCGGCCGTGATCTTCCTGTTGGCCTCGGTCGTGTTCGGGCGGGGCGAGGAGCTGCCGGCATTGCCGCCGGGGGCCTCGCCCACCCGCCTGCCCTCGGCCGGGGTCACGGGGGAAGACGTCCGCAACGTCCGGTTCCAGCTGGTCGTGCGCGGCTACAAGATGTCCGAGGTCGACTGGGTCCTGCGCCGGGTGGGCGGGGAGCTGGAGGACCTGCGGGCCGAGGTGGACGAGCTACGCGAGCGCCTGGCGTCGGCTCCTTCGGCCTCGGCGTCGTCGTCATCTTCTGCCTCGTCGTCGTCCTCGTCGTCGTCCGAGCAGACATGACGGCCGCACTGCCCGGTGCGGACGGCGTGCCACGGTGCCCGTGGGGCAACTCGACCGAGGACTACGCCGCGTACCACGACGAGGAGTGGGGCGTCCCGCTGCGCGGCGAGTCGGCGCTCTACGAGCGGCTGTCGCTGGAGGCGTTCCAGTCGGGGCTGTCGTGGCTGACGATCCTGCGCAAACGGGAGGCGTTCCGCCGCGCGTTCGTGGGCTTCGAGCCGAAGAAGGTGGCGGAGTTCGACGAGCACGACGTCGAACGGCTGATGAACGACGTCTCGATCGTCCGCAACAGGGCCAAGGTCGAGGCCACGATCCGCAACGCCCGTGCGATCGCCGAGCTGGACGTGCCACTGGACGACCTGCTGTGGTCCTTCGCCCCGGCCCCGTCGAGGCGCAAGCGCCCGAACCTGACCTCGGAGATCCCCGCCATCACCCCGGAGTCCAAGGCGATGGCGAAGGAGCTGAAGAAGAAGGGCTTCGCGTTCGTCGGCCCCACCACCGCCTACGCACTGATGCAGGCGACAGGCATGGTGGACGACCACCTGGCCACCTGCTGGCGCGCGAAGGGCTGAGCTAACGAGCCAGTGGCGTCGCCTGCTGGGTCGCGGCGGCCAGCTGGCGGAACTCCGCCTTCGAGGCGCTGCCCGTGATCAGCACGACGGTCCCGTCCAGTGACCGCACCCAGGCCGGCTCGTCGCGGCGGCCCGGGTAGCTGGTCCAGGTCACGCCGTCTACCTCGACCGAGCCGTTCGGCGCCGGCGCCTCGGCCTGCCCGAGCTCCGTCACGAGCACGTCCGGCGCCTTCCCACCCGACTGGCTGAGCTGCACGAACGCCCCGGACGAGGTGATCCACCCCACCCGCACCACGACGTTGCCCGACGCGCCGGAACCCACCGCCGACGTGCTGGCCGAGTTCGCGCGCCACCCCTTCGGCACCGCCGGCTCCCGCACGGGAAACGCCACCGACCGCGCCGCCCGTGTCAGCTGGCCCGCCGCGTCGGCGGACGGGACCGACGACGGGTCGACCGCGGGCCCGCCGGGGCTGAACGAGCAGCCGCCGTAGAACGCCATGACCACGCCGATGATCGCCACGAGCACGACCACGGCACCGACCATGTCACGCATCCGCAGGCCGGCTCGCCCGGGACGTCCTCCCTCAGTCACGCGAGCCATGGTCGCAAACCGGTCGAGACCACTCTCACTCCGCTCGACATGCCGCGATCTGCGAGGATCGGAGTGTCCGTTTGGCAGGCGAACACACCCGGGAGGCGACATGACGACGACCCAGGACCGCCGGCCGGAAGAGCCGGACCGCAACCTCGCTCTGGAGCTGGTCAGGGTCACGGAGGCCGCCGCCATGGCCGCGGGCCGGTGGGTCGGCCGCGGCGACAAGAACGGCGGCGACGGCGCGGCGGTCGACGCCATGCGCAAGCTCATCGGCACCGTCTCGATGCGTGGCGTCGTGGTCATCGGCGAGGGCGAGAAGGACCAGGCGCCCATGCTGTACAACGGCGAGCACGTCGGCAACGGCGAGGGTCCCGAGTGCGACGTCGCCGTCGACCCGATCGACGGCACGACCCTGATGGCCAAGGGCATGCCCAACGCGATCGCGGTCCTCGCGGCCACCGAGCGCGGCGCCATGTTCGACCCGTCCGCCGTGTTCTACATGGAGAAGCTCGCGGTCGGCCCCGAGGCGGCCGACGTCATCGACATCACCGCGCCGGTCGCCGAGAACATCCGGCGCGTCGCGAAGGCCAAGCAGACCGACGTGTCCGACGTGACCGTCTGCATCCTCGACCGTGCCCGGCATTCCGACCTGGTCAAGAACGTCCGCGGGGCCGGCGCGCGCATCCACTTCATCTCCGACGGCGACGTCGCCGGGGCCATCTCCGCGGCCCGTCCGAACACCGGCGTGGACATGCTGATCGGCATCGGCGGCACCCCTGAGGGCATCATCGCGGCGTGCGCGCTCAAGTGCATGGGCGGCGCGATCCAGGGGCGTCTGTGGCCCCGCGACGAGCAGGAACGCGAGAAGGCCATCGACGCGGGCCACGACCTGGAACGCGTGCTGACCACCAACGACCTGGTGAGCGGCGACAACGCGTTCTTCTGCGCGACCGGCGTCACCGACGGCGACCTGCTGCGTGGCGTGCACTACCGCAGCGGCGGCTGCACCACCCAGTCCATCGTGATGCGCTCCAAGTCCGGCACGGTCCGCATGATCGACGGCTTCCACCGCCTGGAGAAGCTGCGCCGGTACTCCACGGTGGACTTCGACCGGCTGTCGGAGGCCCAGGCACAGGACCAGATCCCGCCGCTGCCGTAATCCGACAATCCAGTAACGGTTGGATCAACGGCACAACGTCGACGGGGGTGATGGCGTCTTCACCGGTATGCGCCCCAGACTTCTGGTGGGACTCACCCTGCTCAGCATCGGGCTGCTCGCCGCGTGCGGCAGCGAGGACTCTGCCGCACCGGGTCCGGCACGACCGGACCCGACCGCCACGTCCACCTCGACGTCGGCGCCCACCACGCCGCCCTCGGAAGAGGTGAAGCTGCCGCCGCTCCCCGAGGTGGCGGCCGCCAACGAGACGATCGTGAAGACCACGCCCCCGCCACCCCCACCGCCGACCGGCGTGCCGTGCGGGGCCGGGGTCGACGCGTGTGTGGACCTGTCGGCCAACCAGTCGTGGCTGCTCAGGGACGGGGCCGTCGTGCTCGGCCCGGTCCCGATCACGTCCGGCCGCGCAGGCTACCGGACCCCGCCCGGAATGTTCTCGGTGCAGTGGAAGGACATCGACCACAAGTCGCACGAGTTCAACGAGGCACCGATGCCGTTCTCGGTGTTCTTCAACGGGGGCATCGCGTTCCACCAGGGCAGCCTGAGCGCGGAGTCACACGGCTGCATCCACCTGTCCCGGTCCGCGGCCGAGACCTTCTTCAACGGCCTGTCCGTGGGCGACAAGGTGCAGGTCGTCCAGTAGGCATGCAACCCCCGCCGCGGTGACGTCGTGGGTAGGGGGCATGAGACGCGAACTTGCCGGCCTGGCTCTGCTGGCGGTGGCGGCGTTGTCGGGCTGCGCGGCACAAGCCGTCGCCGGCCCGGCCCCCACCTCGCACGAAAGTCCCATTGGCGCGCCCGGGGGCCCCCCGGTTTCCACGTTACCGGGGAGCACCGACAATTCCGTGCCGGAGACGTCCGAGCCGCCACCGCCGCCACCACCGTGCGGGCCGGAGATCCGGGCGTGCGTGAGCCTGTCGACGAAGCAGGCGTGGCTGATGACGAACGGCGTCGTCGACCTCGGCCCGGTCCCGATCACCCACGGCGGCACGACGAACCCGACCCCGACCGGCACCTGGCCGGTCGCGTGGAAGGACCAGGAGCACACCAGCAGCATCTACGGCGACCCGATGCCGTTCTCGGTCTTCTTCGCCCCCGGCGGCATCGCCTTCCACGAGGGCCGCCTGGACGAGGACTCCCACGGCTGCATCCGCCTCGACATGGCCGACGCGCAGACGTTCTTCAACACCCTGCAGCTCGGCCAACTCGTCCAGATCGTGCCCTGAGGAGGACCCGGCCGGCTTCGGGTTCGTCGCCGGGAGGCGAACTAGTGTCCCGCGCCGGAAGTCAGGCAACTAATTCGGCGGCCCAGCTTCCTGCTGGCGGCGTTGCCGGTTCGCCCAAGTACGACCCAGTACGACCCAGTACGAGGGCGAACCGGCGTCTTGCCAGCAGAAACCTGGATCCACCGACTTAATCACCGCATTCCCGGCGCGGGACACTAGCTGACGTCGCTGGAGTGTCCCGGGAACAGGTGCGCCTCCGGGTTCAGCGCCACGGCGATGTTGTTCACGGCCGTCGCCGCCTCGCCGAAGCCGGTCGCGATCAGCTTCACCTTGCCCGGGTACGCCGCGATGTCACCGGCCGCGTAGATCCGGTCCCGAGCGGTCCTCATCGTCGTGTCCACCGCGACGGCCCGGCGCACGATCTCCAGCCCCCACGACTCGATCGGCCCGAGGTCCGCGGTGAAGCCCAGGGCGGCCACGACCGTCTGCGCCGGCAGCACCACCGGCGACGGGTCCGACGCGACGGCCAGCTCGACCTCGGCGACGCGCTCCTCCCCACGCACCGACACCACCTGCGCGTCGGTGATGATCGGCACGCCCAGCTCCCGCACCTGCCGCACGGTCGCGGCGAACGCCCGGAACTTGTTGCGCCGGTGGACGAGCGTCACCGACCGCGCGATCGGGTGCAGCGACAGCGCCCAGTCGAACGCCGAGTCGCCGCCGCCTACGACCACCACGTCCTGGTCCCGGTGCTCCTCGAGCGACGGCACGAAGTTCACGACGCCGCGCCCGAACCACCCCTCACCGGCCGGCAGGGGCCGCGGCGTGAACTCACCCATGCCCGCGGTGATCAGGATGGCGCTGGCCCGGATGACCGCACCGTCGTCGAGGCCGACGTCGAAACCGCCGTCGGCCGAGGAGGTCACGGTGCGGGCCTTGCGTCCCAGCAGGTACGTCGGCTTGAACTGGTCCGCCTGCTCGACCAGCCGGGCGACCAGGTCGCGGCCGATGATCGACGGGAAGCCGGCCACGTCGAAGATCTGCTTCTCCGGGTACATGGCCGTCACCTGCCCGCCGGCCTCCGGCAGCGAGTCGACGATCGCGATCGACATCTCGCGGAAGCCCGCGTAGTACGCGGCGAACAGCCCGGTCGGACCGGCGCCCACGATCAGCAGGTCGACTTCGGACGGGGTCTCGACGCTCATAGACGCACCTGCCGTGGTGGAGGGAACGTGTCCGGCAACACCACAAGCTACCGGGGCGAGCGGCGCGATGGGCGACCAAACTGGTTACATGACCGAGAATCAGTTCAGGATCGAGCACGACACGATGGGAGAGGTGAAAGTCCCGGCCGAGGCGCTCTGGCGGGCCCAGACGCAGCGCGCCGTCGAGAACTTCCCCATCTCCGGCCGCGGCCTCGAACGCGCCCAGATCCGTGCGCTCGGCCTGCTCAAGAGCGCCGCCGCGCGGGTCAACGAGCGGCTCGGGGTGCTCGACGCCGACCTCGCGAAGGCCATCGCGGGCGCCGCCGACGAGGTCGCCGAGGGCAAGCACGACGAGCACTTCCCCATCGACGTGTTCCAGACGGGCTCGGGCACGTCGTCGAACATGAACGCCAACGAGGTCATCGCGACCCTGGCGAGCAAGGCCCTCGGCCGGGACGTGCACCCGAACGACCACGTCAACGCGTCACAGTCGTCCAACGACACGTTCCCGACGACCATCCACGTCGCCGCGACCGAGGCCGTGGTCCGCGATGTCATCCCGGCGCTGGAGCACCTTGCCACCACCATCGAGGGCCGCGCCGCCGAGTGGGCGGACCTGGTGAAGTCCGGCCGCACGCACCTGATGGACGCGGTCCCGGTGACGCTGGGTCAGGAGGCCGGCGCGTGGGCCGCGCAGGTCCGCTACGGCGTCGAGCGCCTTGCCGGCACCCTGCCGAGGCTGGGTGAGCTGCCGATCGGCGGCACCGCGGTGGGCAGCGGCCTGAACGCGCCGGACGGCTTCGGCGCGGCCGTGTCCGCCGAGCTGGCGTCGCTGACCGGCCTGCCGCTGACCGAGGCCCGCGACCACTTCGAGGCGCAGGCGTCCCAGGACGGGGTCGTGGAGGTGTCGGGCCAGCTCAGGGCGGTCGCGGTGAGCCTTTTCAAGATCGCGAACGACGTCCGCTGGCTGGGCTCGGGACCACGCACCGGCCTGGGCGAGCTGGCGCTGCCGGACCTGCAGCCCGGGTCGTCGATCATGCCCGGCAAGGTGAACCCGGTGATCCCCGAGGCCACGATGATGGTCGTCGCGCAGGTCATCGGCAACGACGCGGCGGTCGCGTTCGCCGGCTCGCAGGGCAACTTCCAGCTGAACGTGATGCTGCCGGTCATGGCACGCAACGTGCTGGAGTCCGCGCGGCTGCTGTCCGCGGTCGCGAAGCTGTTGGCGGACAAGGTGTTCGCCGGCGTCGTGGCCGACGCGGACCGGATGCGGGAGCTGGCGGAGTCGTCGCCGTCGATCGTCACGCCGCTCAACCGGTACCTCGGCTACGAGGAGGCGGCGTCGATCGCCAAGCAGTCGCTCAAGGAACGCAGGACCATCCGCGAGGTGGTCCTCGAACGCGGCCACGTGACGGACGGCAAGCTCACCGAGGCACAGCTGGACGAGGCACTGGACGTCCTGCGCATGGCCCGCGGCGGCTGACCTGCTCGAATGACCACCTGTGGTCAAGAAGAGGGATCCTGCCCCACGGCTGTTCTCCGCAGGCCCAGCGCGCAGCCGGCCGCGACGACGGCCGTGCCGGCGGTGGCCAGGAACGTCAGCGGTTGGCGACCCAGCAGCACCGCGGCGACCAGGCCGGCGACCGGCATGAGCCCCGCCAGCACGCCGGCACGGTCCGCGCCCAGGACCGAGACCCCGGTGTACCAGAACGCGAACCCGACGGTCGTGACCAGCACGCCGAGCACCACGATCGCCGCCCATTCGGTGGGTGTCGGCGCCGGCCAGGCCGCGGCACCGTCCCACGCGGTCGCCAGCGCCGCCCCGCCCACCGCCGCGAACACGCACGACCACATCGACGCCGCCACCGCGCCCAGCCGTGCGACGACCCCCACTCCACCGAGCGTGAACGCCGACTCGCAGACCAGGACCACCAACCCCAGCGCCAGCCCCGGCCCGTGCCACGACCCGCCGCCGCTCAGCACCACCACCCCCAGTCCCACGAGCACCGCCCCGGCCACGGCGAACGCCGACGGGCGGTGACCCCGCAGCACCGGCGCGACGATCGCCAGCACCAGCGGTGACGCGCCGAGCATGGCCGCGACGAACCCCGGCGTGGCATACCGCTGGCCGACGAGGATCGCCGCGTTGAAGCCGAGCATGCCGAGTCCGACCATGAAGCCCAGCCCGACCAGGTCCTTCGCCGCCGGTACCGGCACGGGGCGGCCACCGGCCAGCAGCCAGACCAGCAGGCACACCGCGCCGATGGCGTACCTGACGGCCTGCGCGCCGAGCACCGGATAGCCGTCCAGCATGCCGGTCACCGGCACCGAGAGCCCGACCAGCGTCGTCGCGGTCGCGGCCATCGCCATGGCGTGGGTCGTCTTCTGGGTCGCGATCAGTTGCACCGGAACACCCTCGCCGGTCAAGTGGTCCATACGTAAGCTCCACCTTGATGCCTGACAACTGGACCACTTTGCGTGAGCTGCTCCTTCCCGCCGTCTCCGCGGGCGGCCGTGGCCGGACCGTCGAGTCCGCCCTCCGCACCGCGATCCGCGACGGTCAGCTGACGCCTGGCCTGCGGTTGCCGTCCAGCCGGGACCTGGCCGCGCAGCTTGGCGTGGCCCGCGGCACGGTGACCGCCGCGTACGGCCAGCTCACGGCCGAGGGCTACCTGACGGCACGGCGCGGCTCCGGCACGTCAGTGGCGGCCACGCTCGCCGGCCCGGCGGGCACCGCCGGGCCGCTCCCGGCGGCCACGCGGTGGCGGTACGACCTACGCCCCGGGCTGCCGGCGCTGAGCGAGTTCCCGCGCGCCGAGTGGCTGTCGATGACGCGAGCGGCGCTGGCCGAGTTGCCCGACGAGACGCTCGGCTACCCGGACCCCGCCGGCCTGCCCGAGCTGCGGACCGAGCTGACCGCGTACCTGGGCCGCGTCCGCGCGGTGACGGCCGAGAACATGGTGATCACCCACGGCACGGCCGAAGGGCTGGCGCTGCTGGCGGCGGTGTTGCGCGCACACGGCCACACGACGCTCGGCGTGGAGGACCCCGGCCATCCGGGCCAGCTGGACCTGTTGCGGGAGCACGGTCTGACGCCGGTCCCGGTACCGGTGGACCACGACGGTCTCGTGCCGTCCGCGCTACCCGCGTCGGTGCGGGCGGTGCTGGTGACGGCCGCACACCAGTTCCCGCTCGGCACGGTCCTGCACCCCTCCCGCCGGCACGCTCTGCTGGCGTGGGCACGTTCCCGTGACGGCCTGATCATCGAGGACGACTACGACGCCGAGCACCGGTACGACCGTCCCGCGCTGCGTGCCATGCAGGGGATGGACCCGCGGCGGGTGGTGTACCTGGGGAGCGTGAGCAAGACCCTCGCGCCGGCGCTGCGACTGGGATGGCTGGTGCAGCCGCCGTTCCTGTTCGACAGCACGGTGCGACGGAAGCGCCTGACGGATCTGGGGTGCTCCCCCTTGCCGCAGGCGGCGTTCGCGAGGTTGTTGCGTGGCGGTGGCTACGACCGGCACCTGCGCCGCACCCGCGCCTCCTACCGTCGCCGCCGGGACGCGCTGCTGTCCGCGGCGGCGGAGCTTCTGCCGTCCTGGCAACCGATCGGGGTGGCGGCCGGCCTGCACGTGGTGCTGCGCCTGCCTGACTCGCTGGACGACTCCGTTGTGTCCCAACGACTGGCGGAGCACGGCATCCACGTGCCGGCCCTGTCCGAGTACTCCCGGCTGGGCACCTACCCGGGCCTGGTGATCGGCTACGCGGCCACCACCCCCGACCGGTTACGTGACGCGGTAAGGGAAATCGCCGCTATCGCGGGATGAGGTGCGCGACGGCGCAGCTGATGTTGTCCGGCCCGCCCGCCGCGTTGGCGAGGGCGACGAGCCGGTCGACGGCTTGCTGGGGTTCCTCCGTCGCGAGCACCTCCTTGACCGTGTCGATGTCGACCACCGTGTGCAACCCGTCGGAGGAAAGCAGGTAACGGTCGCCGATCCGCCCGTCCCGCACCTCGACCCCCGGGCTCGCCTCACCGGTGAGGGCCCTGGAGAGCAGGGCCCGGTCGGGGTGCGAGGCGGCCTCCGCGGTCGTCAGCTTTCCCTCGTCCACCATGGACTGGACGAGCGTGTCGTCGTGGGTGATCTGGAAGAGCTCCTCGTCCCTGAGCAGATAGGCCCGCGAGTCCCCGATGTGCACGAGGCCGAGCCGCGACCCGGACCACAGGAGCGCGGTCAGGGTGGTGCCGCTGCCTGCCATGTCCCGCACGGCGTTCCCGGCGAGCTGGGCGGCATCGTCCATGGCGTCGTCCATGGCGTTGAGAAGGTCGCCCACACCCACCTGCTGGAGCGCGGAGACGGCGGCCTGGCTGGCGGCGTCCCCCCGCTCCCCGAACCCGTCGGCGACGGCGAGCAGCTGCTCTCCCGCGTAGGCGAAGTCCTGGTTGGCGGGACGCACGAGACCCCGGTCGGTGCGCACGGCGTACTTGACGGCGAGTACAGCGGACATGACAGTGTCCTTTCCGGACAGATACTCGACGAGGTCGGCCGCGAGCCGCCGCTTGGCATCGGTGTCGGCCTCGACACGTCGCCAGTGGTCCCGAACCGCGTCGGCGGCCTCGGCGGCCGGTAGCTCGACGACGGACCGGATCTCGGCGAGCGGCATTCCCACGCGCCGCAACCAGGCGACCAACCGGGCGCGTTCGAGCTGGCCGGGCGCGTACCGTCGGTACCCGTTGCCCGGGTCGACCACGACCGGCCGGAGCAGCCCCAGCTCGTCGTAGAGCCGCAGTGCCTTGGCCGACAGGCGGGACGCCCTCGAGAACTCCCCGATGGTGAGCAGCTCCACGACCCCTCCCTCGTTCTGACGACACCCACGTTGGCCCTTGCCCCTTGGTGAAGGTCAACACCTCGCTCCGGCACGTGTCGCGAGGGCGTCGGTCGTCCGGTCTCCAGCGATTGTCGGTGGTCGGGTGCATGATGGCTGACGTGCTGATGAACGACGTGGTCACCACCTCCTCGGTGGTCTCCGCGACCCGCTCGAGGTTGGCCAAGGTGGACGCCCTGGCCGACCTGCTCCGCCGTGCGGGCGATCAGGTGCGGACCGTCGTGGCGTTCCTGGCCGGCACGCCGCTCCAGGGTCGCATCGGCGCCGGCTGGCGCACGCTGGTCAACCTGCGGACCGCGCCGGCCGACGAGCCGTCGCTCACCGTCGCGGAGGTCGACCGTACCTTCGACGAGGTGGCCGTGACCAGCGGAAAGGGGTCTGCCGGCCGCCGCAACGAGCTGCTCAGCGCCCTGTTCGCGCGGGCAACGAAGGCCGAGCAGGACTTCGTCCTCCGCCTGCTCACGGGCGAGCTCCGGCAGGGCGCCCTGGAGGGCGTCATGCTCGACGCGATCGCGAAGGCGAGCGACGTCGACAAGGAGACGGTCCGGCGCGCGTTCATGCTCTCCGGCCGATTACCGGACACCGCGGCGACCGCCATGGCCGGCGGCGCGGCGGCCCTGAACACGTTCGGACTACAGCTCGGCCGTCCCATCCGGCCGATGCTGGCCTCGCCGGCGGACGACCTCGAAGAGGCGCTCGCGGGCGGACCGAGCGTGGTCGAGTACAAACTCGACGGCGCCCGCATCCAGGTGCACAAGGACGGCGACGACGTCCACGTCTACACGCGCACCCTGCGGGAGATCACCGGCTCGGTGCCCGAGCTGGTCGAACTCGTGCGAGGCCTGCCCGCCGACAAGGTGGTGCTCGACGGCGAGACCCTGGCACTGAACGACGACGGCCGGCCGCGGCCGTTCCAGGAGACCATGAGCCGCTTCGGCGCGACGAGCGAACGCGAGCTGCTGCTGTCGCCGTACTTCTTCGACTGCATGCACCTCGACGGCACGGACCTGATCGACGCGCCCCTGCGGGAACGCAACGCCGCGCTCCACAGGGCGGTGGGCGACCTGGTGATCCCCGGGGCGCTGGAACCGTCCCAGGAGGACGCCGACCGGATACTGGCCGACGCGCTGCGCCACGGACACGAGGGCGTGGTGGTGAAGTCGCTCGACTCGACCTACCAGGCGGGTCGGCGCGGCAAGTCGTGGCGCAAGGTCAAGCCGGTGCACACGCTCGACCTGGTGGTGCTGGCCGCGGAGTGGGGCCACGGCCGGCGCACGGGCTACCTGTCGAACCTGCACCTGGGCGCCCGCGACCCGGACGGCGGCCCCCCGGTGATGGTGGGCAAGACGTTCAAGGGCCTGACCGACGAGCTACTGGCGTGGCAGACCACCGAGTTCCCGAGACACGAGGACCACCGCGACGACTGGACCGTCCACCTGAAACCCCACCTGGTGGTGGAGATCGCCCTGGACGGCGTGCAGGTCAGCACCCGCTACGCCGGCGGCGTGGCGCTCCGCTTCGCCCGCGTGGTCCGGTACCGCCCGGACAAGGAACCGCCGGAAGCCGACACGATCGACACCGTCCGCGCCATGCTCCCCGGCGGGTCGCCGCCCGCGTGAAAGTGCTCGGACACGGCTGCGGCCCGGGCTCGTCGCCGCCGCTCCCGGGGAGAACGGCGGCGACAACCGGGACTTCCTCCGCGCCGTCGCGAGGCACACCTCGTCGCGTCCGAGCTGGACATGACGCCGGCGTCGTCCGGGATCCGTAGTCTGTGACAACGTGCGCTTCTACTCCGACACGCTGCCCGGCCACGACCTGACCTACGACGACGTCTTCCTGATGCCCAACCGCTCGGCGGTGACGTCCCGGTTCGATGTCGACCTGGCCACCTCGGACGGTACCGGCGCGACCATTCCGGTGGTCGTCGCGAACATGACGGCCGTCGCGGGCCGCCGGATGGCCGAGACCATGGCCCGGCGCGGCGGGCTCGTCGTGCTGCCCCAGGACGTCGACCCGGCCGCGGTGCGGGACATCGTCGCCTGGGTCAAGTCACGGCACCCCGTCTGGGACACCCCGCTGACCCTCACCGCAGGCGACGCGGTGGCCGACGCCATCAACCTGCTGCCGAAACGCGCGCACGGCGCGGTCGTCCTCGTCGACGCGAACGCCCGCCCGGTGGGTGTCGTCGGCGAGGCCGCATGCGCCGGCGTCGACCGGTTCACCAGGCTGGGCGAGGTCGCCGACCCGGACGTGCTCACCATGCCGCTCACCGCCGCGCCCCGCGAGGTGTTCGACCAGCTGCACGGCCGCAGCGCCCGCATCGCTCTCGGCGTCGACGAGGACGGCAGGCTGGCCGGCGTCCTCACCGAGGTCGCCGCCCTGCGTGCCGAGCTGTACCGCCCGGCCCTCGACGACAAGGCCCGCCTCCGGGTGGCGGCCGCGATCGGCGTGAACGGCGACGTCGCCGCCAAGGCCGCCGCCCTGCTCGACGCCGAGGTGGACACCCTCGTGGTCGACACCGCCCACGGCCACCAGGAGAAGATGATCACGGCCCTGAAGGCCGTCCGCGCGGCCGCCGACTCCGTGGACCGGCCCGTCACCGTCGTGGCGGGGAACGTCGTCACCGCCGAGGGCACCCGTGACCTGGTCGAGGCCGGCGCGGACGTGGTCAAGGTCGGCGTGGGCCCCGGCGCCATGTGCACCACCCGCATGATGACCGGCGTTGGGCGGCCGCAGTTCTCGGCCTTGGTGGAGTGCGCGCAGGCGGCCCGCGAGCTGGGCGCCCGCGTCTGGGCCGACGGCGGCGTCCGCCACCCCCGCGACGTGGCGCTGGCACTGGCGGCCGGCGCGTCGAGCGTCATGGTCGGCTCCTGGTTCGCCGGCACGTACGAGTCCCCCGGTGACCTGCTCCGCGACGAGCAGGGCCACGCGTACAAGGAGTCGTTCGGCATGGCGTCGAAGCGTGCCGTCACGGCCCGCACCCGTGCGGACAGCGCGTTCGACCGCGCACGCAAGGCCCTGTTCGAGGAGGGCATCTCGACGTCCCGCATGCGCCTGAACCCGGCCGCCCCCAGCGTGGAGGACCTGCTGGACGCCATCTGCTCCGGCGTCCGCTCGGCCTGCACCTACACGGGCGCGACCACCCTGGAGGAGTTCCACGAGAAGGCGGTCGTCGGCGTCCAGTCCGCCTCCGGCTTCGCGGAGGGTGCCCCGCTGCCCCGTGGCTGGTGACCCGTGTGACTAGGCAGCCAGCGCGTACTCGTGGACCGGCCGCTGGACCACCCGCACGAGCTGGGCCAGCACGACGAGCTGTGAGCAGAAAAGCAGCCGCTGCAGCAACCCGGAGACCCCGCCGAACACGCCTTCCATCGGACCGAGGTGGCAGGTCAGGAACACCAGCAGCAGCACCGACGTGACCGCCACGCCGACGTAGAGGGACCGCCGCTCGACCAGCCGCCGGGCCACGAGGAAAGCCGTGATCGGCACGCAGAAGAACACGACGCCGGCCGCGTAGCGGTGGATCTGCGCGGACATCGTCACCGACGCGTCGCCCAGGTCGGTCTCGAAGGTCGCCGCCAGCACCAGCCCCAGCAACGCCAGGCCCAGTGACAGCTTCGGCAGCACCCCGTCCAACAGCCCCCGTGCCCACAGCCCCACGCCAACCCCCGCGCCGGCCACGCACATCGCGAGCAGCGACGCGGGGAACATCCACCCGGCGCCCGGCACGAACACGTAGTCGGACATCGTCGTGTTCAACAGGTTCATCCGGTTGACGGCGACCAGGTTGAGCCCGCCCATGAGCAACGCGGCGAACACCAGTCCGACCGCGCCGAGGAACACGCCGACCGGCGCCGGCCGTGGCGCGGGGAGAGCCACACCGCGGACCGGCGCCGAACGGTAGGTCAGGACCAGGTTTGCCATGGTTCAACGGTCTCGTCAGCGAGACCGCCGAACCATCAGGGAAGCTCCCGAAAACGCTCGGGGGTTTTCCCTACCGAATCCCTCAGGACCCGTGGTCCTCCAACATCTCCGTCACCAGCGCGGCGATCGGCGAACGCTCCGACCGCATCAGCGTGACGTGCGCGAACAGCGGGTGTCCCTTCAGCTTCTCGATCACCGCGGCCACGCCGTCGTACCGGCCCACCCGCAGGTTGTCCCGCTGCGCGACGTCGTGCGTCAGCACCACCCGCGATCCGGCGCCGAGCCGGGACAGGACGGTCAGCAGCACGTTCCGCTCCAGCGACTGCGCCTCGTCCACGATCACGAACGAGTCATGCAGCGACCGTCCGCGAATGTGGGTCAGTGGCAGCACTTCGAGCATCCCTCGGTCGAGGACCTCGTCGATCACCGGCTGGCTGACCAGGGCACCGAGCGTGTCGAAGACCGCCTGCGCCCACGGCGCCATCTTCTCGCTCTCGGAACCGGGCAGGTAGCCGAGATCCTGGCCACCGACCGCGTAGACCGGCCGGAACACGACGACCTTGCGGTGCAGGTTGCGCTCCATCACCGCCTCGAGCCCGGCGCACAGGGCGAGCGCCGACTTGCCGGTGCCGGCCCGCCCGCCGAGCGACACGATGCCGACGTCCGGGTCGAGCAGCAGGTCGAGTGCGACCCGCTGCTCCGCGGACCGCCCGTGCAACCCGAACGCCTCGCGGTCGCCGCGCACGAGCCGTACCTGCTTGTCGCCGGTCACCCGGCCCAGCGCGCTCTGCGACGCCGCCAGCAGCCGCAGGCCCGTGTTGGTCGGGAAGTCGCCGGGCGAGGTCACGCCGAAGTCGGCCAGGTCGGCGGTGCCGTCCCGGTACAGCGCGTCCATGACCTCGGCGCTGACCTCGAGGTCGACCATGCCGGTCCAGCCGGACGGGGTGACCTCGTGGGCGCGGTACTCGTCCACCTCCAGGCCGACCGACGCGGCCTTGATCCGTAACGGCATGTCCTTGGTGATCAGGGTGACGTTCGGGGTGTGCGCGGCCATGTTGAGCGCACACGCGAGGATCCTGGCGTCGTTCGTGTCGGTGCGGAAACCGGACGGCAGCACCGCGGGGTCGGAGTGGTTCAGCTCGACGTGCAACGTGCCGCCTGCCGTCCCCAACGGGATCGGCGCATCGAGCCGCCCGTGACGTTTCCTCAGGTCATCGAGTATCCGAAGCGCCTCCCTGGCGAACCAGCCAAGCTCGGGGTGATGCCGCTTGCCTTCCAGCTCGTTGATGACGACCAGCGGCAGGACGACCGAGTGCTCGGCGAACCGGGACATGGCCCAGGGGTCGGAAAGCAGCACGGACGTGTCGAGCACGTAGGTCCGGCGGTCGTCGCCAGAGTCAAGGGAAGAGGAATGCGAAGCAGTCACGGCAACTCCTCGGCGAACGCGCACCGACGTCCGCGTGTTCCTCGAAGGGCCGGGCACCTCCCTGACCAGGCGTGACAGTCGCGCTAAGCGCTACCGCCCCGCCCATGAGGGCCGGGTGCCGGCCCCCTCGCGATCGTTGCCGTCACGACCAGGGCCTCCCGCGACGGGCAGCGTGGACACGACCCGTCACTTTGGACGCTACCCGCGCGCGGGCCCGAGCGGCAGGCAGCCACGCAGGTGATTTTCGTTTCGTAACCGAAGCGCAAGATCCACGCGAATGCACCTTGCGGCGACCGAACTGACTACTCGGCGTGTTCGACACCCCCGAATGGATCAACACCCACAGGGGCGACACAAGCCGGCCCGCGAGCCCACGACCTGGGACTAAGCCCTCAGCAGGGAAATGACACACCGCCATCGAAATTCCAAGAAAAACCCGTTCAAGTGAATATTGCGAACTCAAATGCTCGAAAGAGTAACTCACGGCGCGAATCCGGAAAAATGTCGGTAACTTTGCGCCGACGGAGTGCGTGCATGGACCCCGTGAAGTTCTGGAGATTTCCACCAACAGTTGAGGAGATGAGAAAGTGCTGAAGAAGGTTGCCGTTGCCGTCGCCGCCGCTGTCGGCCTCTCGATGCTCACCCCGGCGATGGCGAGCGCGAGCCCGGTCGACGAGTGCGACGTGTCGTGCGCGCCGGTCGTGAGCCCGGCGGTCGTAAATCTTTCCGGCATCCTCGTTCTCGGTGGCGCCCTGGGTGCCGCCGCCATCGGCAATGGCGCTGCCATCATCGGCGGCGGTGCCGCTGTCCTGGCGGTAGGCGCCGATCTCGGCATCGTGCTCGCCGGGTCGCTGATCGACGCCCCGTTCTGTGGGTGTTGACGCACAATCACCGACGACAACGCGGGCCCGGCTTTCCGGCGCCCGCGTTGTTCGTCACTGGTACTACGAGCCGAATCTCCGGTGGCGGATGGCATAGTCGCGCAACGCGCGCAGGAAGTCGGTGCGCCGGAAGTCGGGCCAGTAGGCCTCGCAGAACCAGAACTCCGAGTGCGCCGACTGCCAGAGCATGAACCCGGACAACCGCTGTTCCCCCGACGTCCTGATCAGTAGGTCCGGGTCGGGCTGGCCCGAGGTGTACAGGTGCTCGGCGATGTGGTCGACGTCGAGGACCTCGACCAGCTCCTCGATGGTCTTACCGGCCTCCGCCTGCGACTGGAGCAACTTGCGCACGGCGTCGGCGATCTCACGACGGCCGCCGTAGCCGACCGCGATGTTGACCTCCATGCCGGTATGACCCTCGGTCCGCTTCGCGGCGGCGACCAACCGGTTCGCGGTGTCCTTCGGCAGGACGTCCAGCGCGCCGATGATCCGCAGCCGCCACGGCTGCTCCGGCTCGGCCAACTCGTCGACCACACCCTCGATGACCTGCAGCAACGGCTTCAGCTCGGCATCCGGCCGCAGAACGTTGTCGGTGGAGAGCAGCCAGAGGGTGACGACCTCGACCTCGGCCTCCTGACACCAGCTGAGCAGCTCGGCGATGCGCTGTGCGCCGGCGATGTGGCCGTGCTTGACGTCGGTGAACCCGGCCTCGCGTGCCCACCGCCGGTTCCCGTCGAGAACGACGCCGACGTGGCGCGGATGGCGGCCGGCGGCCTGCTGGGCGAGCCGCTTGTCGTAGAGGCCGTAGACGAGCTTCGCGGCTTTCTTGCGGAATCTCCGCCAGGCTGGTGTCACGTCCCTGCAGGGTACGCCGCCTCCCTGAGCGAGGAGCACACTGGAACCATGCAGCGAACCGAGATCGACCCGCGGTGGCAGAACCTCGCCGTGATCGAGCGGCTGGTACGCGAGTCACGGACGGTAGCCGTCGTGGGGCTCAGTGACAGGGCCGACCGGCCCAGCTTCGGCGTGGCGAGGTACCTGGTTCGCGCCGGCCTCACTGTATTTCCGGTGAACCCTCGGTTGACGACCTGGCAGGGCCTGACCGCGTACAAGTCTCTGGCGCACGTCCCCGCGCCGATCGACGTGGTGGACGTGTTCCGGCGCCCGGAGCACGCACGCGGCGTGGCGGAGGAGGCGGTGGCGGCGGGCGCCGGGGCGCTGTGGCTGCAACTGGGCGTGATCTCCCTGGAGGCCGCCGCGCTGGCCGCGGAAGCAGGTCTCGATGTGGTGATGGACAGATGTATGGCCGTCGAACACCGCGAAGTCGTCGGCTGGTCGTGACCCGACTCACATCGTGTGCGCCAACCTACGGTCCCGTAACCTGGGGTACGTGCCTGTTGCGACGCTGAACCCAACCCGACCGGTCAAACCGCGTATGCGCGGTGTCATCCACTACTGGTCGTTCTGGGTCTCCCTGGTCCTGGGCGCCGTGCTGATCTCACTGGCGGCGTCCACAGTGTCCTCGACGGCGGCACTGGCGACGTCGATCTACGGCGCGACGGTGCTGGGGCTGTTCGGCGTGAGCGCCCTGTACCACCGCCGCTGGTGGCACAGCCTCAATGTCCGGGCGTGGATGAAACGCCTGGACCACTCGATGATCTTCCTGTTCATCGCCGGCACCTACACCCCGTTCTCGCTCCTGGCGATGCCCCGATCGACCGGGTACGTCGTCCTGGCCGTGGTGTGGGGCGGCGCGGTGTGCGGGGTGGGGCTGAAGCTGCTCTGGCCGAACGCGCCAAGATGGCTCGGCACACCGATCTACATCGCCCTTGGCTGGGTGGCGGTGTTCGTCCTACCGGACCTGCTCCACCACGCGGGCATGGCGGCGTTCGTACTCCTGCTGATAGGCGGCGCGTTCTACACCCTGGGCGCGGTCTTCTACGCCACCCGCTGGCCCAACCCCTGGCCCACGATCTTCGGCCACCACGAGTTCTTCCACGCGGCGACCGTGCTGGCCGCAATCTCCCACTACATCGCGATCTGGCTGGCCATGTACCCCTAGCTGGGGTTTTGTTGGTTTGATCATGGCCCAGGCCGTCTCCAGGCCGTCAGGCCGCCTTAAGTTGCTTCTCGGCGAGGAACGCATCGACCGCCCGCCGAGTCCGCTCGTGGCTGGTCGGCATCAGGTGCGTGTACACGCGGAGCGTGAAGCCGGGGTCGGTGTGCCCGAG
>NZ_DASQCC010000044.1:0-2766 GCF_035634895.1 Actinophytocola sp.
CCTCCACCCGGCCGCCCGGCAACTCCCACAACCCCGCCGCCTCAGGCGGGTACGACCGCTGCTGCGCGAGCAACGCACGCCCCCGCACGATCGCCGTCCCCACGATCACCGGCGCGCCGACGAGTGCCAGCGCCCGCACCCTGATCTCGGCCACCAGGCGGTCGGGCCCCGTCACCACCGTCCCGCCCGGCGCGTCGGCCAACCCGACCTCGACCCGCTCGGTTCGCCCGCGGACCGTCACCGCCGACCACCCGTCCACGTCGGTCCGCAGCACCCGCAACCGCCCGCACTCGTCGCCGGGCGCGGGCGAGGGCAGCGCGGCCGACACCACCCGCCGCGGCGCGGCCACGAAGACGGCGCTCACGTCGCCAACGCCCGCCACCGGACCTGGAACCGCGCCCCGCCCTCCGGCGAATCGGTCACCTTCACCGCCCCACCTCGCCGGCGCACGACCTCCGCCACCAGCGCCAACCCCAGCCCCGCCCCGCCGGAGTCCCGCGACCGGTCGTCCTGCACGCGGTAGAACCGGTCGAACACCTTCTCCCGGTGCTCGACCGGAATCCCGTGCCCGTCGTCGTCCACGACCAGCCACACCGAGGACGCACGGGACAGCACGGTGACCGTGATCCGGGCCCGCGCGTGCCGGGCCGCGTTGCGCAGCAGGTTGTCCAGCACCAGGTCGACCTCGGCGGGCGCGGCCTCGACCCAGCACGCCCCGGGCGCCAGGTGCGTCCCCACGACGGGACTCCCGTCCGGCAGCCGCGCGACCGCCGCACGGGTCGCCGCGACGACGTCCACCGGCGCCGCCGCGGGCCACTCGCCCGCGTCCGACCTGGCCAGCGCCAGGAGGCCGTCGACGAGGGCGGACAGTCGTTCCGACTCGTAGACCACGTCTTCCAGCACCTCGTGCGCGAACGACGGGTCCGGGTTCGCCACGGCCACCTCGGCCTGCACGCGGATCGAGGCGACCGGCGACCGCAGCTCGTGCGCGGCGTCACCGGTGAACCGCCGGAGCCGCGCGGTCGCCTCGTCGCGGCGCGCGAGCAGTCCGTTCAGGGCGGCGGCGAGCGACCGCAGCTCGTCGTGCGCACCCGGCAGCGGCAACCGGCGTCCGGCGGGGAGCTGGGACGCCGCCGCCCGCATCCGCTCGACCGGCCGCAGGGACGACCGCACGCCGAGCCACGTCGCGATGCCCCCCGCGGCCGACCCGATGAGCGCGGCGATGACCAGCCAGTTGAAGGCACGGTGCTGCGCGGGGTAGTACCCGGTGAGGATGGTCCCGACGATGACGAGGCGCTGGGAGCCGTCCGGCGTGCTGGTCACCGTGCCGATCCACCTGCGTGGCGGGTTCTCCGCGAGCCGCAGCACGGGGGTGCCGGCCTTGAGCACCCGCAGGTCGGCCGTTGAGAGTGGGGGTGGAGGCCCACCGTCGAGGGGTTTGCCGGCGGTGTCGAGTACCCGCGCCTCCATGCCGACCGGCCCGGCGGTGACCTGGTGACCTTCGCGGACCTCGGCGAGCGCGGTGCTGAGGATCGGTTCGAGCTGGGTGTCCGCGGCGTGCACCAGGAGGGGCCCGATGAGCCGGCTGGTGACGAAGGCGAGGGTGAGGAAGACGACGAGCGTCACCGCCGTGCCGACCGTGGTGATGCGGAAGCGGAGGGAGCGTCGCAGCCACAGCCGCCCGACGAACCAGCCGAGGACGCCCGTCACCGTGTTCTGGGTTCGAGCACCGCGTCCAGCTCGGAGGAGGACGCGAGGTATCCGTGACCACGCACGGTACGTACGATGCCACCCGCGCCGGCGGCGTCCAACTTGCGGCGCAGGTAGCCGACGTAGACCTCGACGGCGTTGCGTGTGGCGGCCAGCTCGTCCCCCCACACGGTTCTGAGCAGCTCGTCCTTGGTGACGACCGCCCCGGCCCGGCCGACGAGCACCTCGAGCACGGCGAACTCCCTCGGCGACAACGGCACGAGCTCGCCGGCGAACCGCACCTCCCGCACGGCCCGGTCGATGATCAGCTCACCGACCTTGAGCCGCCGCTCGGCCCCCTCGGCGGCGCCGCGCCGCAGCACGGCCCGCACCTGCGCGACGAGCACGACGAAGGAGAAGGGCTTGACGACGTACCCGTCGGCACCGAGGTCGAGCCCGTCGGCCTGGTCGATCTCGCCGTCCTTGGCGGAGACGAGGAGCACGGGCGTGGTGACCCCCTCGGCCCGGAGGGCCTGCAGCACCCGGTAACCGGACAGACCGGGCAGCATGATGTCGAGCAGGATCACGTCGAACGCACCGGTCCTGGCGATGTCGAGAGCGGACGGCCCGTTGGAGGCCGTGACGACGTCCATGCCTTCCGCCCCGAGGCCGCGCTGCAACGCGCGCCTGACCCCCAACTCGTCATCGACCACCAGCACGCGCGGGTTCATGCGCACAGCATGCCCGCTGTGACCCGTTCCACGTCCGCCGATCTCAGCGGACTCTCAGAAACCGGACACCCGCACGCTTGTCCAAAGGTGGTGGCCATGTGCTGCTCGACAGGCCCCAACCGCCACCGAAACGACCTCTTTCAGGCCGCCGCACCGCCGTCCGCCTCCCCAGGGCGCACGAATGTCCCCTTCGCTCGCACCCACCAGGTGAAAGTTATCCACAGGCCCCGCCGACCAGGGGTTTTGTCAGTGACAGCCGGTAGAACGGGCAGCGGGGTGGCCCCCGGGATCGGGTGGGGGCTGCCTGCTCAACCATCTGGGGGCGGAAGTTCAAAAAAATGATCTT
>NZ_DASQCC010000045.1:0-10597 GCF_035634895.1 Actinophytocola sp.
GGTCACCCCCCGACGCGTCGGGGGCGACTGCCCGGACCTGCCGAAGCACGGGCCGGCCGAGGCGGACATCCCACTGCCGCCCGAAGCGGCCGTGAACCAGGCGTTCGTCGAAACGGCCGCGGCGGTCCTCGGGACGGCGCCGACGACGACCTCCTCGGACTGGGACTTCACCACGACGGAGCTGTACGGACCGCGGGGCACCATCGTCTTCGACCTCGGCGGCGCCGAGGTCCAGCTCGTGGTGAGCCGGCACGGCGGCACACCACGGCAGGCGGCGGACTGGTGGGCCGCCAGGTACGGCCACTGCGAGCCGTTGCGCCGGCACGCCCTGGCCGACGGAACCGTGCTGCAGGTCTACCCGGTCACGCACGAGAGCCCGATGGGTCCGCTCCAACAGGCACATCTCCTCCGGCCGGACGGACTCGACTACCTGATCACCTCGGTCGGCACCGGCGACGGCGCGTTGCCCGTCACCGGGGAACAGCTGGCGGCCCTCGCGGAGCGGTTGGGCGAGAAGCTGGGGTGACTCACACGCGCCCTACGGGTGGACATGGCAGCATCGTCCTGTGATCCCACAGCAGGTGCCCACCGTGAACGTGCCGGACCTACCGGCTGACTTGCCCGAGGGCGTGACGCTGCTCGACGTGCGTGAGCCGGACGAGTGGACCGCCGGTCATGCCCCGGAGGCACTGCACATCCCGATGGGCGACCTCGCCGCCCGGTTGAGCGACCTGCCGGCGGACGACGAGGTCTACGTCGTGTGCCGCAGCGGCGGACGGTCGGCGCGCGTCACCGCCTTCCTCAACGCCAACGGCTGGGACGCCAAGAACGTCGCTGGCGGCATGCAGTCCTGGCAGGCGGCCGGCCGGCCCATGACCAGCGACAACGGCGCGCCGACGGTCATCTGACATGCAGCGCCAGCGGTGGACGGCGACGGTGCCCCCGGGCGTCGCGCGTCGCCCCCGCGCGCGCCGGAGGCTGCCGTACTTCGGCCCGCCCGCCTACTCCACGCCGCCGCACTGGGGCTACCCGGCGCTGGCCTGGCGCTGGCCGACGACCGTTCCCGGCGCCACCACCGAGCAGCCGGTCACGGTCGAGCGCGTCCGCGCGGTGGCCGGCCATGCGTCGGCCATGATGTGGATGCTCGCCGGGCTGTCGATCTTCGCCGCGGCCGGCGAGGTGTGGCGGTACGTCCTCCTGCTGCGGAGCCGCACCGGCGCGCTGCCGTCCGGCGTCGTCGGCGCCTCGGACGTGCTGGTGACGATCGCGGGTCTGCTGGGCGTGCTGTTCGGCATCGTGACCGTGGTCGTGACGCTGTGGTGGCTGCACCTGGCCCGCCACGCCGCCGCGGACCTCGTCGACCAGCGCCCGGCCCGGCCCGACTGGCAGACACTGGTGTACCTGCTGGTCCCGGGCGTGAACCTGGCCATGGCCGGCGTGATCCTGGCCGAGCTGGAACACCAGGTCCTCCGACGCCCGGCCGACGAGCGCCCGCGCCCGACCAAACCGGTCCGGGTCTGGTGGGCGGTGTGGGCCGCGGCCGGCCTGCTGTTCGGGCTCACCGTCGTGTGGCGCTTCCGCGACTCGGTCCAGGCCCACGCGGACGGCGTGCTCCTGAGCGGGCTGACCGACCTGGCCGCCGCAGCGACCGCGGTCCTGACGGCACTGATGATCCGCCGCCTTGCCACGCTCCTCGCCCCCATCGACCCGGCGACCGTCCGCTACCTGCGTGTCCTGCGCGTCGAAGGCGCCCCGGAACCGCCGCTGCGCATCGCGAGGCCGGACTCCTCTAGGCGGTGACCGGCAGCGTCCGCAGGCCGCGGATCACGAACTCCGGCCTGCGCTCCGGCTCGCCCGCCAGCCGCAGCTCGGGCAGCCGCGCCCCCAACGCCTCCAGCGCCGCCGCGATCTCCACCCGTGCCAGCGGCGCGCCGACGCAGTAGTGGATCCCGGCGCCGAACCCCAGATGCGCGTTCGGCGACCGGCCGACGTCCAGCCGGTCCGGGGACGGGAACACGAGCGGGTCCCGCGCCGCCGCGCCCAGCAGCGCCGCGATCCGGTCCCCGGGCGCCAACTCGTACCCGGCGACCGTCGTCCGCGCCGTGGCGGTCCGCTCGAACAGCTGCAGCGGCGCGTCGTACCGGATCAGCTCCTCGGTCGCCGTCGGCAGCAGCGACGGGTCGCCGACGAGCCGTGTCCACTCGTCCCGGTGGGTCAGCAGTGCCAGCATTCCGTTGCCGACCACGTTCACCGTCGCCTCGTGACCGGCCATCAGCAGGAGCACGGCCGTCCCCACGAGCTCGTCGTCCGTCAGCCGGTCGGTGCCGTCCCGCACGGCCACCAGGTCGCTGATCAGGTCGTCCCCCGGTGACACGGAACGTTGCGCGGCCAGCCACCGCAGGTAGTCGACGAACTCCTGCGCCGCCACCTCGGCCGCCGCGGCGGCCGGTGCGGGCAGCCCGTACTCGTACATCTTCACGATCGAGTTCGACCACGGCCGCAACCGCGGCCGGTCGGGGACGGGCACCGCGAGCAGCTCCGCGATGACCTCCACCGGCAGTGGCTCGGCGACGTGCGTGAGCAGGTCGGCCGAGCCGTCCGCGGCGATGGCCGAGGCCAGCGACGACACGAGCGAGCCCGCGATCCGCCGCACCGACGGCCGCAGCCGCTCGGTGTGCCCACGCGCGAACGCCGTCGAGACCAGCCGCCGCAGCCGGGTGTGCCGGGGCGGCTCGCTCTCCAGCAGCGAGTTCTGGTGCAGCAGGTTGAACGCGGTGAACGACGACGCCGGCTCCCTGTCCCGCCAGATCCGGCCGGCCGACCGGTCCCGCAGGACCTCCGAGCACGCCGCGTGCGACACCGCGACGGCCAGCCCCATGCCCTCGTGCCAGTGCACCGGGCCGGCGGAGCGCAACGCGCCGAACACGGGGTACGGGTCGGCGAGCAGGATCGGGTCGAGTGGGTCGAACACCATGGGGCCACGGTAACTGTGCGATCATCCACGCCGTGCAGCCCGACGTTGTCGCGCACCGGGGTGCGTCCGCACACCGCGCCGAGCACACGGTCGCCGCCTACGCGCTGGCCATCGAACAGGGCGCGGACGGCCTCGAATGCGACGTACGCCTGTCCCGCGACGGACACCTTGTCTGCGTGCATGACCGCACCGTCAACCGCACGTCCACCGGCCGGGGCGTCGTCTCCACCCTGACCCTGGATCGGCTGCGGGAGCTGGACTACGGCAGCTGGTACCCGGGACTGCCGGAAAGCGCCGACGACCTGGTGCTCCGGCCGCCCGAGGAGTCCGAGCGCGGGGTGCTGACCCTGGAGTCGCTGCTGGACCTGGTCGAGGCGCACCCGCGCGTCAAGCTGTTCATCGAGACCAAGCACCCGGTCCGCTACGGCGGCCTGGTCGAGGCCAAGCTGGTGGCGATGCTGCGCCGCTACGGCATGTCCCGCCCGAGGTCCAAGGAGGACTCGGCGGTCGTGATGATGTCGTTCTCGTCGCGTGCGGTCCGCCGGGTCAGGGGGCACACCGACACCCTGCCGACGGTGTTGCTGCTGGACCAGCTGACCATGACCCGCTGGGACGGCACGCTGCCGCCGTACGCCGACTACACGGGCCCCGGCGTGCACATCCTGCGCACGGACCCGGAGTACGTGGAACGCGCCAGGTCGAACGGACACGACACGTACGTCTGGACCGTGGACGAGGAGGCGGACGTCGACCTGTGCGCCAAGTTGGCGGTTCGCTTCCTGGCGACCAACTCCCCGGCCGCCACCCGCGCCGTGCTCAACCGGTAGCGTCTCGGGCCATGGCCAAGCGTTCCGCCGTGAAGAGCAAGACGACCGCCGACGGGATCAACCCGAGGCAGGCGTGCCCGTGTGGTTCCGGCAAGCGGTACAAGGCGTGCCACGGCCTGTCCGGTGGCCCGATCGAGGTGCCGGTGGGTCGTCCGTTCGAGGGTGTCGCGGGCGAGTGCGAGCTCATCGCGCTCCGCGAGTTCGTCCCGTCGGCGACCGCGCCGCTCGCCCTCTCGGTGGACACCGACCGCACGGTCACCCTGGCCACGGTCCTGCCGATGGCCGCGGCCGGCCTGGTCCGCGTCGACGGCAGTGCGTTCGTGGGACTGCAGGTCCAGACCCGGTCGAGTGACGTCAGCCGCGACGTGGCCCGCGCTCTGCGCTGGGTCCTGGAGGCCAAGCCGGGCGACGTGCTCGGCGTGGTCGGCCCGGAGACCGAGGAGGGCGACGACCGCGAGCGCCTGCAGGACATGATCGACGTGAAGGCCGCGCTGGAGCCGACCCTCCACACCGACTTCTCCTGGTGGCTGCCCGAGGGCGAGGAGCCGACCGGCGAGGTCGCCCTGTCCCTGGAGCGGGCGAACGAGGCCATCATGCCGACGGAACGCATCGGCCCGGCCGCGTACTGGGTCGACGCGGGGGACCGCGCGCACCTGCGCTGGGTCCGTCCCGAGCCGGAGGAGCAGCTCCTGCTCGCGCTGGCCCGGCTGTCTGCCCGTGGCGACCTGGGCCTCGGCGAGGGCTCGCGGTTCGCGGGCTCGTTCCGTGCCCACGGTGTGCTGGTCCCCGTGTGGGACCTGGACCGCGAGCAGCACGCGCGGGAGTGGACGAAGCCGGCCGAGGAGCTCGGCGCACGGCTGGACGAGGCGCTGGCGTCCCTGGAGAAGGACCCGCTGACCGGCGAGGAACGCCGTGCCCGCGACGGCCTCATCGGCCGCCAGGTGACCATCCGCTAGCACGACGAAACGAAGGGCCCCTCCACGCGGAGGGGCCCTTCGGCATGTGTGTGACAACCGCCGGCGAACAATCACCGGCCGCACGCAACGCCGAGGCAACCTCCGACGTCTCGCATGTGTGTACTCGACTGACGGTGGCGGAGGGTCACCGCGGAAGGGAGGCACATCATCTGGTCGGGGGAAGAGGGGCCGCCGCCGTGGAGGATTTCGCCGAGTTCGTGCGACAGGCATTGCCGGGGTTGCTGAGGTATGGACACATGCTGACGGGCAACCCGCACGACGCGGCCGATCTCGTCCAGACCGTGCTCGAGCGGATCGGGGCACGGTGGCAGACGATCGTGCGCGGGACCGGGGACCCGGTCGCCTACGCCCGGAGGGCCATGGCCAACACGCACGTCAGCCGGTGGCGGCGGTCGAAGAGGGAGAGCCTCCTCGCCCAGTTCCCCGACACCCCGGACACCCCCCGCGACGACCCGTTCGAGAACGAGCCGTTGTGGGAGGCACTGCGTGGGCTTCCGCCGCGTCAGAGGGCGGTACTGGTCCTGCGCTACTACGAGGAGATGTCCGAGGCGGAGATCGCGGCTGTCCTGGGGGTCAGCCGCGGCACCGTCAAGAGCCAGGCCAGCAAGGCCATGGCGACCCTGCGAGGCAGGCTCGGCGCACCGGTCCGAGGAGGTGCCTGATGGACCACCTCGACGACGACACGAACACGGAGACCGACACCGACACCGACATCGACGCCGACCTGCGTGAACTGTTCGCCAGTGACCGGCTGGCCGTGCCGGTCAGGGCCGACGCCGAGCAGATCATCGTGACCGGCGCCCGCTGGGTGCGCAGGCGACGGGTCATGGCGGCCACCGCGAGTGGCGCGCTCGGCGTCGCGGCGGCGGTCGCCGCCGGCTTCGTCCTGGCCGGCGGCACGCCGGGCGCCGTGCCACTCGCGACCTCCACCGCGGCCCGGCCGCCGGCGTCGTCGTCGGTGGCGGTCACGTCGCTGCCCGCGCCGTCGACGGCACAGGCGCGGGCGGTGGACGGCACGACCACGACGACGCCCCCGCCCAAGCCGACCACGGAGAAGACCGACCTGAGCAAGCCCGCCCCGCCGAAGCTCAACTACACGGTGCTCGGCCCGACCGGGCTCCGCGAGGTCAGGCTGGGACAGACCCTGGACGAGGCCAAGGCCACCGGCATGCTGGGCGACGTCACCTCGCACACCGCCGGCGGCTGTGACGAGTACCAGCTCGTCTCCGACGACCGGGTCGCCGGTTTCGTCTACGTCTCCGCCACCGTGCGGGAGATCTCCGCCGCCCCGGCACAGACCCCGCAGGGTGTCGGTCCCGGGTGGACGATCGAGCAGGTCAGGACCGTCTATCCCGACATCGACGAGCAGCAGGTCACCGGAAAGGGTGAGGCGACCGTGCCGGTGCCGGGCAACGCCGCGGCCGTCTTCCGCCTGGGCGTCCCCAGCGGGACGGTCACCTCGGTCAGCCTGGCGTACACCGACTCGACCTGCTGGTGAACCAGTGTCCCGCGACGGAAATCAGGCGTCTTGCCAGCAGAAACCTGGATCCACCGACTTAGTCACCGCATTTCCGGCGCGTGACACTAGAGCGCGCCGCCGGCCGCGTGCGGGGCGAGTGCGTCGTCGCCGTCGTCGCCGACGGACTCCCGGGCGAGGAAGGTCTCCACGTCGAACAGGTTGCCCGCGGCCCGCCGAACCACGTTGAGCAGGGTGGTCATCTGGGCGACCTCCTCGACCTGCTCCTTGAGGAACCACTGCATGAACTGCTCGCCCTTGTAGTCGTCCTCGTCGCGGGCGACCCTGGCCAGCTTGGCGATCTCGTCGCTGACCTCGCGCTCCTGCCGGAGCGCCAGCTCGACCAGTTCCTCCGCCGCGGCGAAATCGTTGCGGATCGCGTCGACACCGGTAATGGGCGGCTGGATGTCGTTGTCCAGAAGGTAGCGAACGATCATCATCGCGTGGTTTCGCTCTTCGACCGACTGGCGGTAGAAGTGCTTGGCGAGCTGCGGCAGGTCCTGCCCGTCGAACCACACGGCGAGGGCGATGTACTGCTGCGACGCGGTGAACTCGTGCCGCACCTGCTCCTGTAACAGCGAGTGGAACTTGGTGAGGTTGCCGTTCTTCTTCATGAATTGGATAATACGTCGAATGTCGATTATCGGCAATTTCTCGACAGTTTAGGCAAGCCTATCTGAATTCAATTCAGGTAAGGCATCCCTAACAATATGCATTGCGTGTCGAGGTGGCGGCCGTCGAAGATGGTGTGGTGAGCGACCCTCCTGTGCTGAGCGATGGCCTGGTCACCCTCCGCGCACCCGAACTGTCCGACGTGGACGGCATGGTCGAGCAGTGTGTCGACCCCGAGTCGGTCCGGTGGACGACCGTGCCGGTGCCCTACGGCCGTTCGGCGGCCGAGTCCTTCATCACCGGGGAGGTGCCGGACGGCTGGCGTGCGCGCCGGGAGCTGTGCTTCGCGATCGAGGCGACCCACCCGGACGGCCGCCGCCGGTTCGCGGGCTCGGTCGCGTTGCGTCCCATGGGTTACGGCCTCGCGGAGATCGCGTTCGGCCTGCACCCGGCCGTGCGCGGGCAGGGCGTCTGTAGCCGCGCCGTGAAGCTGCTGCTGGACTGGGGCTTCCAGCAGCCGGAGGTCGAGGTGGTGATGTGGTTCGCCTATGTCGGCAACTTCTCGTCGTGGCGGGTGGCCTGGGCGAACGGCTTCACGTTCCACGGCACGATCCCGAAGTTCCTGTCACAGCGCGGCGAGCGCCGGGACGCCTGGCAGGGCTCGCTGCGGGCGGAGGACACCCGGGAGCCCAAGCACCGGTGGAACGACCCGCCGGTGCTGGAGTCCGAACGCCTGCGCCTGCGCCCACACCGCGAGGACGACGACGTCCGCTACGGCGAGCTGCTGGCCGACGACCGCAGCCGGCGCTACGCCGGCCGCGGGTCGGGGCTGTTCCAGGTGCCGAGCATGGAGTACGTCGTCCACCGCGCCCGCGAGTTCAACGCCAAGGGCGAGCGTTTCGACTGGACGATCGCCGACCGCGGCACCGACGAGTTCATCGGGCAGATCCAGCTGTTCCACGTGGGCGGCATGGACCCGACGTCGGCCGAGGCGGGGTACTCGATACACCCGTCGCGGCGCGGCATGGGCGTGGTCACCGAGGCGCTGCGCATGGTGGTCGAGTGGTCGTTCCGGCACAAGGACGACGGCGGCCTCGGCCTTCGCCTGCTGGGCCTGGGTGTCGCGGTGTCCAACGGCGCGTCCCGGTACGTCGCGGAGAAGGCCGGCTTCACCCACGTGGCGACCCTCCCGGAGTACTTCCCCGCGGGCGAGACCGGCTTCTCCGACGAGATGATCTACCACCAGCTGAACCCGGCCTGGACGCAGTCCTGGGAGTGACTCACGCGAACGTGTACGGCGTGAGGTACTCCGGCCGCACGATCCGGGTGCGTGGCGCGAACCTCCGCACGGCGTCGAGGAACAGGTCGAGCCGCTCCTGGTCCCGCGGCCCGACGGTCGGCGGGTTCCGCAGCTCGACCTCGAAGTTGTCCCAGTGCACCGGGACGACGGTGGCCGGCCGGTCCAACGCGGACAGCAGTCGCGGCACGTAGTCGTGGACGGCGTCGGTCGCCGGCACCGCGATCATCGCGACGTCCGGGGCCAGCCCGGTCAGGCCGCGGGCGACGAAGTCGCTGGCGCCCATGAAGAACACGGACGGCCCGCCCCGCACGGTCACCTGGTAGGCGAGCGTGTCGCCCTCCGGCAGGTCCGCGATGGTCGCCGGCTTGGCGGGCCTCGCCACGTGGACGCCGGGGAACGCCATCGAGTACGACGAGTTCCTGCTGTGCAGGGACGCGACCACCTCGACCACGTAGTCGCCGAAGTCCAGCACCTCGCCGCCCTTGACCGGGCTGAGCCGGTTCGACGGCAGACCGTAGGCCAGCCCGAGGTGGTAGGCCGTCAGCGTGCCGAACACCCGCGCGCCGGACTGGTCCGCGATGTACGGCACGTCGTTGAAGTGGTCCCAGTGCGTGTGCGTCACCAGGATCGTCTCGGGCCTGCCGGGATGGTCGGCGATGCGGGCCCGGTCGACCGTCAGCCGGGTGCCGGGGTCGAACGGCGGCTCGAACAGCCCCGTCCGGTACCGGCTCAGGTAGGGGTCCACCAGCACGGTCTTCGTGCCGACGTCGATCCGCCAGCCGGCGGTGCCCAGCCAGCTGAACGTCGCGCCCGGACCGGTGCCACGGCGCTTCGGCGTGGCGGCGGCGGGGGTTCCGGTGGCCAGCGCCGCGCCGGCGGCGGTGCCGAGGAACAGGCGCCTGCCAATGGTCATGATTCCCTCCAGGAGTGCGTGCGCTCGACCATGAGGCCGAGCGTGGCAGCGGCCGTCGATGCTGTCCAAGACGCGAACCACGTCATCGATGCTAGGTTGGCATACATGGACGTCGTGGCGGCCTGCAAGGCGTTCGCGGCCGTCAGCGGGCACGGCAGCTTCACCGTCGGGGCGGCGGCCGCGCGCATCCCGCAGTCCGTCGCGAGCCGGCGGGTGGCCGCGCTCGAGGAGCACTTCGGCGCCCGCCTGCTCGACCGGACCTCCCGCAGCGTCACGCTGACGCCGTTCGGCCGCGCCATGCTGCCGTCCGCGCGCCGGCTCGTCGAGCTGGCCGAGGCCATGGCGCACGACGCCGAACGCGCCAAGCTGCGGCCCTTCCGGCTGGCGGTCCCCGCGGTCTGCCCGCCGCGGGACCTGGCCGAGCTGGTCGCCGAGGGACGCCGGCACGGCCTGAACCTCGACCCGCACCCGGCCGATCCCGGCGAGCGCGCCGAGCTGGTCCGCACCCTGGAGGTCCGCGCCGCGCTCGTCGCCGTGGCACCCGACCGCGGCACCTGGCGCACGACGCTGGGCCTCGCCCTGCGCGCCGAGCCGCGTGCCGCCGTCATCCACCTGGAGACGCTGCGTACGAGCCGCGGCGACCTGACGCGGCGACGGGTCTGGCTCCAGCCCGAGGACGACGTCCCGCACGTCCGCGACCAGGTCACCCGGCTGCGCGACGCCGTCGGCCTCCAGCCCGCGCAGGTGGTCGCGGCGTCGCTGGTCACCGCGACGGCCGAGGTGCTGTCCTCGACCGACCTCCTGCTCTGCTCCCGCGCACAGGCCGACGAGCTGGGCCTGCACTGGCGCCCTATCGGCGGCCTGGACCTGGCCCGCGGCTACGCGGCGGCGGCGGGGGTGCGTGAGGACGCCCTGCGGATCCGGACCACCCTGGCCACCGCGATCGGCCAGTGTCTGGGGGACCGGTGACTCCGCGTGAGCTACGGGAGGCGCTGGACGACGGCGGCCTGCGTGGCTCGTTCCTCGTCCGCGACCTCGACACCGGCGAGGAGCTGGGCATCGACCCGGACATCGAGTTCCCGATCGCGTCGCTGGTCAAGGTGCCGCTCGCGATCGCGACGCTGGAACGCGTCGCGCGCGGTGAGCTGGACCCGGCCGCGCCGGTCGTCGTCCGGCCCGGCCAGGTCGCCGCACCGGGGCCGGTGGGGCTGAGCAGGTTCCGGCATCCGGCCACGGTGGCGCTCGACGACCTGCTCTACCTGAGCCTCGCCATCAGCGACAACGCGGCGGCCGAGGCGGTGTTCGCGCTGACCCCGCCCGCCGGGGTCGTCGCGGAGCTGCGCCGGCTGGGCCAGGACGGCATCGCGATCCGCCATCCGATGGTGGACATGACCAGGACTCCGGCCGAGCGGTTCGCGCCGGAGGAGGCACAGCTGGCCCAGTCGCTGGCGATCACGGCGGCCACCGAGGGACGGGGG
>NZ_DASQCC010000046.1:0-20717 GCF_035634895.1 Actinophytocola sp.
CGGTCATGCCGTACCGCTCGACCACGCGCTGCCCGGTCGTGTCGGCCAGGCGCTGGTGGTCGGTCGCCGGCAGCGCGGCCGAGCCGGAGACCAGGAGCCGGGCGCCGCCGATCACCCTCGCGAGCGACGGGTCGGCCGCGCAGTCCAGCGCCAGCCGGTGGTACATGGTCGGCACGCCGAACATCATCGTCGCGCCGGCGGTCAGCGCCTCGCCTGCGGCCTGGGACGAGAACCGGCCGAGGTGCCACACCGTGCCGCCGCGGCGCAGCGGGCCGACCACGCCGATGATCAACCCGTGCACGTGGAACAGCGGCAGCCCGTGCACGAGCACGTCGTCGGCGGTCCACGCCCAGATGTCGGCCAGCGCGTCGAGGTTCGAGGTCACCGCGCGGCGCGGCAGGACCACGCCCTTCGGCGGGCCGGTCGTGCCGGACGTGTACACGACGAACGCCGGGGCCTCCGGGTCCGGCTCGGCGGGCAGGTCCGCCGGACCGCCGGCGTCGAGGGGCACCGGCAGGCGCGGCAGGCCGTCCAGCCCGGCCGGCACGTCGGCGTCCGCCGCGGCGAGCAGCAGGTCGGGGGCGCTGTCGGCCATGATGTGCGCCAGCTCGCGCTCACCGATCCTCGGGTTCAGCGGCACCACCGGCACGCCCGCGACCAGCGCGCCCACCACCGCGACGCAGGTCTCGAGGGTCGGGGTCGCCCAGACCGCCACCCGGGTGCTGCCACGCAGGTCCGCCGCCAGCCGGCCGGCAACCCGGGCCAGCTGCCGGTATGTAAGCGCTTTCACACCGAAGCGCAACGCCTCGCGGTCACTGCCGGACACCAGTTCGGGAAACATGCCACCACTATCGCCCCCCACGAGAGCGGTTGCCTGAAGAAACGGTCGCCAGGCCCGAGCCCGCCCTGACCGGGGTGGCGCCCTGGCACCGATCGTCCGCCGGTCATGCCCGGTCGTCCGAACCGTACATTTCGGTATCTCCCGGCACCCTTCCGCGAGATAGCCTCACGTCACCAGAACGGGACGACCGGGGAGCCGACCTTGCTCATCGTCACCCTCATCGCGGCCTTCCTCAACCTGGTCCTGCTCGGTGCGGCCTTCGGCGTCTTCTTCACCTACTCGAACTCCGTGGTGCCCGGCCTCGACCACGCCGACCCGGAGACGGCCGTCGAGGCCATGCGCAGGATCAACATCGCGATCATCAACCCCACGTTCCTGGTGGCCTTCATCGGTCCGGTGCTCACCGCCGCCGTGACGGGTGCGCTCCTGCTGGGGCTGGACGAGGACGGCGCCGGCTACCTCCACCTCGCCGCCGCGGTCGGCTATCTCGTCGGCTGCCACGTCATCACCGGCCGGGTCAACGTGCCCCTCAACAACGCCCTGGAGAAGGACACCTCCACCGACTGGCAGCGGCGCTGGGCCGGCTTCTCCCCACGCTGGCGCCGCTGGAACGCCGTCCGCACGATCACGAGCGGCCTGTCGCTCCTGCTCTGCGGCATCGGCCTGTACGTCTGGGGCGGCTAGCGTCCCCGTCCGGACGGGTGGTCGCGGCGTTCACCGGCACGGCGGGGCGTACGGGACGGCGGGTAGGTGGGTTCGCCATTCCTTCTGTGTCACCGGGTCGCCGATGCCGGCGCAGATCTTCGCGATGACCGCGTCCTCCCCGGTGTGCCAGTCGTGGACGACCCGGTCGCCGCCGCCCGCGACCAGCTCGTCGCCGGACGGGTGGAAGACGGCCGCGTTGAGCGGGAAACCCGTGTCGGCGAGCACCGCGGCGCTGGTCGGGTGTGCCGGATCGTCGATGCGCCACACGTAGACCGTGCCGTCGATGACGCTTGCCGCCAGCACGTTCCCTCGCGGGTGGAACGCCAGGTCGAGAATCCGGCCCGTCGGCCCGGACACCGGCGAGCCGACCAGGTGCGGCGTCGCCGGCTCGTGCACGTCCCACAACCGCAGGAGGCCGTCCGCGCCGGCCGTGGCGAGCAGCGTCCCGTCCGGGCTGAACGCCGCGGTGTTGACCTGTCCCAGCCGGGCCAGCGGTCGCGGCGCGTGGTGGTCGCGCACGTCGAGGAGGTAGACGTGGTCGTCCGCGGCGGCCACCGCCAGCACCGTGCCGGCCGGGTTCCACGTCACGTCCAGCACCGCCTGGGACGTGCCGCGGAACATCGAGACCGGTTCCCGGTAGGGAGAGCTCCAGATGCGGACCGTCCCGTCCGACGCGCCCGTGGCGAGCAGCGAGCCGTCCGGGCTGAACTCGACCTTCTGGCCGGCGCCACCGATCGTGGCGACCTCGCTCGGCTTCGCGGTGCCGGACAGGCCGAACACCCGCACGTCGTCGTTCACCGTCGGGGCGGCCAGCAGCTCGCCGTCGCGGGTGAGGTCGCCGTCGCCGGTGTACGCGCCACGCATGCCCTTCAGCAGCGGCACATCGTCGTCCCACAGGGAGATGTCGCCCTCGGCGAACACGGCCAGCCGGGTGCCGTCCGCGCTGTAGCGCAGCTCGCCGATCTGCGCTGGCGCGCGGGGCGGCATGGCGTCGTGCAGGTCCCACCGGCGGACCGCGCCGTCGGTCGCGGCGGTGACGACCGCGTCGCCGGCGAACGCCGCCCACCGCACGATGTCCGGGTGCGGCAGCGTCCGCACGACCGTCCACGTCGTGGTGTCCAGCACGTACACCATCGAGTCCGCGCCGCCGGCCACCAGGTAGCGGCCGTCCTGGCTGAACGCGGCCGTCGTGACCCGCAGGTCGGTCAGGCCGCTGAGCGCGCGGCCGGGCCGCGGCGGCCGGGCCGTCACGTCCCACAGGCGGATCGCGTCGTCCTCGGTGCCCCTGACCAGCAGCTGCCCGTCGGGGGAGAACGCCACCATCGGCGCGGGCTTGTCCCGCGACTCGAGGGCCGTGACCTCGGCCGGCGCGGCACCCAGCGACCACACGTGTGCCCTGCCCGCGTCCGTGCCGAACGCCAGCCGGCCGCCGCCGGGCGCGTACGCGACCGAGCGGACCCGCTCGGTGGCGTGGATGCCGGGCAGCTCGCGCGGGAACGGCGGGTCGGCGATCGAGAAGCGGGTGATCTCGTCACCGCCGGCCGCGGCCAGCTCGGTCCCGCTCGGGTCGATGGCGAGCCGGTCGATCACACCCACCACGCCGGAGTAGAAGGAGCAGAGCCGCACCGGCGCGCGTGGCGACGACACGTCCCACAGCGACACCGTGCCGGCGCTGTCGCCGACCGCGAGGAGCCGGTCGTCCGGCGAGAACGTGAGCGCGTACACCTTGGCGGCGGTGGAGGCCGGCCGGTCCACCCCGGCCGGGACGGACGTGATCACGTGGGCCCTGGCCAGCCCGGCGGACGACCGGGTGAACAACGTGACCGCGCCGTCGGTCACGTCGCTCGCCGCGACCAGCCGCCCATCGGGGGACGCGGCGAACGCGGTCGCCCCCGCCCCTCGGTACCTGGCCGGGATGGGCCCGGCCGTGGACTCCAGCAGCGTGGAACGTGCCTCGCTGGTCGGCGCGATCCGGTACCCGGCGATGGCCAGCTGGGCCGCGACCGCGGGATCGGTGACCCGCAGGTTCTGGACCGTCGCCGCGATCCGCTGCGACAGGGCGATGTCGCGGGCCACCGTGGCGTCGGTCCGCGCCCGGTCGGCGACCTCCGCGAACACGGCGGCCGCGACGACGGCGACGACCGCGGCCAGGACCAGCAGCCGCTGCCGCACGGTCCGTCGCCGCGCCGCGAGCGCGGTCCGCCGGGCCAGCGCGTCGCTCTGGTCGAGGAAGTCCTTCTCCACCCGGCTGAGCCGCAACACCCCGGTCAGCTCGGACGAGTGCGCCTTCATCACCTCGAGCCGGCCACCGGACGCCAGCACGGACGGATCCCGCTCGTTCTCCGTCCAGATCCTGGCCGCCTCGCTGATCTTCCGGTGGGCGCGGACCGCCTCGCGGTGGTCGTCGATCCACGCCCGCAGCCGCGGCCACGCCGACAGCATCGTGTCGTGGGCGATCTCGACCGTGCCGTCGTCCACCGTGACCAGCCGCGCGTCGGCCAGCCGGTCGAGCACCACGCCCGCCGCCGGATCGACGCTGCGGATGTCCGCCAGGTCGACCCGCCGCCGGGCCACCGAGTCGTCGATCGACAGCATCCGCAGCAGCAGCTCGGCGGCCAGCTCGCGCTGCGCGGCGTCGAACGCGCCGTAGGTCTCCTCCGCGGTCCGCACCACCGCGCCGTCGATGCCGCCCGCCGCCTCGAAACCGGCGAGCGTGAGCACCGTGCCGCGCCGCCGGCGCCACGTCTCGAGCATCGCGTGCGACAGCAGGGGCAGCACCCCGGCCCGCTCCCTGGCCTCCTGCAACACGGTCGCCACGAGCGCCCGCTCGACCGAGAGGCCGACCGCGGCCGCGGGCCGGGTGAGCGCGTCGCGCAGCTCGTCGGCACACATCGGGCCAACGAGCATCTGGTTGGCCCGCAACGCCTCCGCGAGCACGGGATGCTCGGCACAGCGCCCGAAGTAGTCGGCACGCACGCTCACCACGACACGCAGGTCCGGTTGGGCGAACACCTCGTCGAGGAACTTGGCGCGCTCCTGTGCCCCGCACAGCGTGTACAGCTCCTCGAACTGGTCGATGACCAGGACCGAGCGCACCCGGGGCAGGCGCTCCATCGGCCGCTCCCCCGGCGTCATGATCACCGGCCGGTCCCCCGACAGCGCGGGCACCAACCCGGCGGCCAGCAGCGAGGACTTCCCCGCGCCGGACGCCCCCAGCACCACCGTCACCGCGGACTCGTGGACCCGGTCGGCCAGTTCCGCCACCAGCCGCTCGCGCCCGAAGAACAGGTCGGCGTCCTCGCCGCGGAACCCGGCCATCCCGCGGTACGGCGCGCGTTCCGGCGACATCTCGCCCTCGGCCGCCGCCCGCCAGCGCGCCGACCACTCGTGCTCGTCGCCGGCACAGGCCGTCGCGTACGCCATCGCGACGGCGAAGGTCGGCAGCCGCCGCCCGCCGGCCGCGTCGGCGAGCGTCGACACCGACAACCCTGTGCGCTCGGCCAGTGACCGGTAGGTGGGTGCGCCCGCCCGCGCACGCAACTCGCGCAATGCGACCGCGAATTCCTGTATCGCGCCTTTCGCCGGGTCAACCGGCCGTTCCGGCCGTGGCATGGCGCTCCCCCACTTTGTCCGGACGCGTTGACGCTGTCGAACAACGTCGCCCCACCATAAACATTTGGGCACCGGGTGGGGAGGAAAAAGGTGAGACGCGGCCATGACTGGGGGAGACGGCCGCGATCTCCAACTCTCGGTGCGGGCCGCCGCCTCAGCACCGAGATGGTGCGGTCCCGACGCGAAGGCCACCCCGTCCTTCGCGTCGGGGCCGCACGTCGAACCAAGGGATTCCTTAGGAGTAGGCGTGCCCCTAGCTCCAGCGCACGGGCAGCTCGGGTGGCTTGCGGAAGACCAGGCCGGTCGGGGTAACCGGCGACTCCAGCCGTAGCAACGGGAAACGGTCGAGCAGGCCGTTGACCGCGAGCTCCGCCTCGGCGCGGGCGAGCCGGGCGCCGAGGCAGAAGTGCGGCCCCAGCGCGAAGGCCAGGTTCGCCTTGACGTTGGGGCGGCGCAGGTCGAACGTGTCCGGGTCGGCGAACACGGCCGGGTCGCGGTTCGCGCCGGCGATCGACACGCGCACCAGGTCACCCTTGACGATGTGCGCGCCGGCGACCGAGACGTCGTCGGTGGCGTACCGGTCGACCACGGAGGCGGCCGGCTCCAGTCGCAGCGACTCCTCGATCGCGGCCGGCAGCAGTGACCGGTCGGCGCGGATCTCGTCGAGCACCTCGGGGTGGTCGAGCAGGTGCAGCACCAGGTTGGCGATCATGCTCTCGGTCGTGTCGATGCCGCCGAACATCAGCACGGCCGCGTTCGCCACCATCTCGGCGGGGCTCAGCCCGTCGACGTCGAGTGGGATGCGCGCGCGAAGCGCCCGGACGGCCGCCGCGCCGGCCGCCGTGGGGGGCCGGCCGGCGGTCACCTCGGACACCGACTCGACGAGTGCCGCGTACCAGCCACGCACGGCCGCCGGGTCGATGCCGGTGAGGCCGAGGGCGTCGGCCATGACCTCGACCGCGAGCGGGCCGGCGAAGTCCGCCCGCAGCTCGGCCCGGCCGGCCGGCGCGAGGCCGTCGAGCAGGCGGGCGACGGCCTCGGTCACGAAGCCCGCGAAGTGGTCGCGCACCGGCGCCGGCCGGAACGGCGGCACGTACGGGTCACGGTGGCGCGCGTGCTCCGCGCCGTCGAGCGAGAGCATGCTCGGGCCGACGACGGTCGCCGTCGAGAACCGCGGATCGTCCACAGTGAACGCCGCCGCGTCCCGCATCACCCGCGCCGCCAGCGCGTGTTCGGTGACCAGCCAGCCGTCGAGCACGGGAAGCCACGACACCGGCTCGGTCGCGCGCAGCCGCGCGAGCACCGGGTGCGGGTCGGCGGTCAGCTCGTCGAGCGTGATCGGGAACGGGGCCACGGTAACGAGTAAACACGGGAGCGGAGCGACCCGTCGGACACACCTTGACGAGCTCGCTCACTCTCGACTACGTTCCGACTGAAACGTTTCACAACCGTGCAGGCGGTGAGCTCGTGACGGCATTGACGCCCCCGCTGCTCGAGCTGCGCGACGTCCACAAGTCCTTCGCCGCGGTGCACGCGCTGCGGGGCGTGTCGCTCGAGCTGCGTGCCGGCGAGGTCCACGGCCTGGCGGGCGAGAACGGCGCCGGCAAGTCGACGGTCGTCCGCGTCATCGGCGGCGAGCACCGGCCCGACGCGGGCGAGGTGCTGGTCGACGGCGAGCCGGTGCACTTCGCCGGGCCGCGCGACGCGCAGCAGGCCGGCATCGCGGTGATCCACCAGGAGCCGACGCAGTTCCCCGACCTCACGGTCGCGGAGAACGTGTTCATGGGCCGCCAGCCGCTGCGGTCCTTCCGCCGCATCGACCGGGCGGCGATGAACAGCCGCGCGGCGGAGCTCTTCGACTCGCTCGGCGTGCCCATCGACCCCGGCCGCGTCACGCGCGGGCTGTCGATCGCCGACCAGCAGATCATCGAGATCGGCAAGGCGCTGACGGCGGACGCGCGGATCATCGTGATGGACGAGCCGACCGCCGCACTGTCCACAGTGGAGGCACAGCGGCTGTTCCGGGTGGTGGCGCGGCTCGTGGAGAACGGCGCGGCGCTGCTGTTCATCTCGCACCGGCTCGAGGAGATGTACGAGATCTGCCAGCGGGTCACGGTGCTGCGGGACGGGTCGTTCGTGACCTCGTCGCCGATGGGCTCGATCACCCGCGACGAGCTGGTCCGCAGCATGGTCGGCCGGTCGGTGGAGCAGCTGTACCCGGCCCGGGACCACGAGGCCGGCGACGAGGCACTGGTGGTGACCGGGCTGCGCCGGGACGGGGTGTTCGCGGACGTGTCGTTCTCGGTGCGGCGCGGGGAGATCGTGGGCCTCGCAGGGCTCGTGGGGTCGGGCCGGTCCGAGGTCGCGCGGGCGATCTTCGGTGTGGACACGCTGGACGCCGGGACGGTCACGGTCGGCGGCAGGCGGTTGTCCGGCGGCGATCCCCGCGCGGCGATCGAGGCCGGGGTCGCGATGGTCCCCGAGGACCGGCGTGAACAGGGGCTGATCCTGGACCTGTCGATCGAGCGCAACGCGACGCTGCCCCAGCTGGGGGCGGTGGCCCGGTGGGGTCTCGTGCGGCGGTCGCGGGAGCGGGCGGTGGCGTCCGCGTGGACCGACAGGCTCGGCGTGAAGCGGCGGCGGGTGACCGACGCGGTGGCCACGCTGTCCGGCGGCAACCAGCAGAAAGTGGTGCTGGGCAAGTGGCTCGCGACCGAGCCGGTCGTGCTGATCGTGGACGAGCCGACCCGCGGCATCGACATCGGCGCGAAGGTGGAGGTGCACGCGCTGCTGTCGGACCTGGCCGCGCGGGGCATCGCGGTGCTGATGATCTCGTCCGAGCTGTCGGAGGTACTGGGGATGGCCGACCGTGTGCTGGTCATGCACGAGGGCCGGCTGACGGCGGAGCTGGCCAAGGAGGAGGCGACGGAGGAGAAGGTCCTCCAGGCGGCGACGGGGGGTGCGGCGTGACCAGAGCCTCCGCCAGGGAGTCCGCGTTCGCCGGACGCGAGCTGGGCATCGTCGTCGCGTTCGTCGCGGTGGTGGCCGCCGCGACGATCACGCGGCCGACCTTCCTGTCCGGGCAGGGGATCCACGACCTGCTCCTGAACGCCTCGATCATCGCGCTGCTCGCGATCGGGCAGGCGCTGCTCGTGATCACCCGCAACATCGACCTGTCGGTCGGGTCGGTCATGGGCCTGTCCGCCTACCTGTCCGGGCAGCTCTTCCTCGTCGACAAGGATCTTCCGATCGTCGTGGTGGTGCTCGCCGGCATCGCGCTCGGCGCGGTGTGCGGGGCCGTCAACGGCGCGCTCGTCGCCATCGCGAAGGTGCCGGCGCTGGTGGTCACGCTCGGGACGCTGTACGTGTTCCGCGGCATCGACTACGCGTGGGCGTCGGGCACCGACACCACGCAGATCAACGCCTACCAGATGCCTTCCGGGTTCCTGTCGCTCGGTTCCGGCTCGGTGCTCGGGGTGCCCAACCTGTCGCTCATCGCGCTGGTCGTGCTGGCCATCGCCGCATACGGGCTGCACAACTTCCGTGCCGGCCGGGAACTGTACGCGATCGGCTCGAACCCCGACGCCGCGCGGCTCGCGGGCATCCCGACCGGGCGGCGGGTATTCGGCGCGTTCGTGATCTCCGGCGCGCTGGTCGGGCTGGGCGGGGTCATGCACGCCGCCTACTTCGGCACCATCAACGCGTCCGTCGGCAACGGCCGGGAACTGGCCGTGGTGGCCGCGGTCGTCGTCGGCGGCGTGGCGATCTTCGGCGGCAGCGGGACCGTGGTCGGGGCGGCGCTCGGCGCGCTGCTGCTGACCACGATCACGAGCGCGCTGCCGATCCTCGGCGTGCCGGCCTTCTGGCAGCGGGCCGTCGACGGCGCGGCGCTGCTGGTCGCCATCTCGCTCGACCGGGCGTTCATGGTGCGGCTCGCCCAACGACTGCGGGCCGAGAGGGCGGTGCGCCGTGCTGGCTAGGTTGCTGCGCTGGGAAAGCGTGCTGCTCGTCCTCTGTGTCGCGGTGTTCGCCGCCGGCTCGTTCAGCGACGGGTTCGGCGAGACGAGCAACATCAGCTTCCTGCTGCTGGACTACAGCGAGGTCGCGCTGCTCGCGTTCGCGCTGCTGCCGATCGTCCTGACCGGCGAGATCGACCTGTCCGTGGCGTCCACACTGGGTTTCTGCTCGGCGCTGACCGGGAAGCTGTGGGACGGCGGCATGTCGTTCGAGACGATCGTGCCGATCGTGCTCGTGGCGGGGATCGTGCTCGGCTCGGTGAACGCCACCCTCATCATCCGGTTCGGGCTGCCCTCGCTCGCCGTCACCATCGGCACGCTCGGGCTCTACCGCGGCCTCGCCTACGTGCTGCTCGGCGACGGCGCGGTCACCGGGTTCCCGGAGAACTATCGTCCACTCGCGACGGACTCGATCGGCGGCGACTCGTTCCTGCCGTACGCCACGATACTGGTGCTCGTGGTCGGCGCGCTCGTGGCCGTCCTCGTGCACATGACGACGATCGGCCGGTCGCTGTACGCTATCGGCCTCGGCGCCCAGACCGCCCGGTTCTCCGGAATCCGGGTCAACCGCATCAAGTTCTCGCTGTACCTGCTGTCCGGGGCGCTCGCCGCGATCGCCTCGCTGGTCTACACCCTGCGCTACAACAGTGCCCGCGCCGACAACGCCAACGGCATGGAACTGGTCGCGGTGGCCGCCGTGCTGCTCGGCGGGGTGTCGATCTTCGGTGGGCGCGGCACCGTGCTCGGCGTGGCCATGGCGTTGCTCGCCATGGCCGGGCTGCGCAACGTGTTGTTCCTCGACGATGTCAGCAACGAGATCCAGAACGTCATCACGGGCTTGCTACTGATTCTCTCCGTACTCGTCCCGGTCGTGTTCAAACCGAGGAGGACCAAGGATGTTCCGCTCGAACCGTCTGTTGTGGACACTGAGCGCCGGCCTGGCGCTGACGCTGGTGGCCGGCTGCGGCGGGACCACCAAGGGGTCTGATGCCGCGTCCGGCGACGGCGGCAGCGCGACCGGGCGTCAGGCCGACCCCAACGCGAAGGTCAAGGAGGGCCTGAAGATCGCCTTCCTGCCCAAGGAGATCGACAACCCGTACGAGGTGCTGGTCGACAAGGGTGGCGTCGACGCCGTCAAGGAGCTGAAGGGCGACGGCAAGGAGGTCGGGCCGTCCGACGCGTCCGCGTCCTCCCAGGTGTCCTACATCAACACGCTGATCCAGCAGAAGCAGGACGCGATCGTCATCGCCGCCAACGACCCGAACGCGGTCGCGCCGGCGCTGAAGGACGCGATGAGCAAGGGCATCGCGGTCGTCACCTACGATTCCGACGCCGCGACCGACGCCCGGCAGATCTTCGTCAACCAGGCCGACTCCGAGGAGATCGGCCGGTCCCAGGTGAAGCTGGTCGCCGAGCAGATCGGTGGCAGCGGCAAGATCGCGATCCTGTCCGCGACGCCGAACGCGACGAACCAGAACACCTGGATCAAGTACATGCAGGACGAGCTGAAGAAGCCCGAGTACGCGAACATCCAGCTCGCGAAGATCGCCTACGGTGACGACGACGACCAGAAGTCCTTCCAGGAGGCCCAGGGCCTGCTGCAGTCGATCCCCGACCTGAAGGGCATCATCGCCCCGACCACGGTCGGCATCTCCGCGGCTGCGCGGTACCTGTCGACCTCACCGTACAAGGGCAAGGTGAAGCTCACCGGCCTCGGCACGCCGAACCAGATGCGTGAGTTCGTCAAGGACGGCACGGTCACCGAGTTCGCGCTGTGGAACCCGGTGGAGCTGGGTTACCTGGCCGGCTACGCGGCGGCCTCGCTGGCGTCCGGCCAGATCAGCGGCAAGGAAGGCGAGAAGTTCAAGGCCGGCAAGCTGGGCGACTACACGATCGGCAAGAACGGCGAGATCATCCTCGGCCCGCCGACCACCTTCAACAAGGACAACATCGACGACTTCGACTTCTGAACGGGGCCCGAGGAGTGAGCATTTCCGCGCCACGACGCGTGGCGTTTCTCCTGAAGGTCAAGGCCGACCGGGTCGAGGAGTACTCGGCCCGGCACGCCGAGGTCTGGCCGGACATGCTGGCGGCGCTGCGGGAGACCGGCTGGCGGAACTACTCTCTGTTCCTGCGGCCGGACGGGTTGCTCGTCGGGTACTTCGAGACCGACGACCTCGACGCGGCGCTCGCCGGGATGGCGTCGAGAGAAGTGAACGACCGCTGGCAGAACGACATGGCGCAGTTCTTCGAAGGACTTGGTGGTGGCGCGCCCGACGAGGGCATCACGCCACTGCAGGAGGTTTTCCACCTCGACTAGGAGCAGGATATGGCCGACACGGCAGCTGTCAGGGCGGCGCTGCGTACCCAGCACATCGAGACCCCGTCGTGGGCGTACGGCAACTCCGGCACCCGCTTCAAGGTGTTCACGCAGGAGGGCGTGCCGCGCGACGCGTTCGAGAAGGTCGACGACGCGGCCACGGTCCACCGGTTCACGGGGGTGGCGCCGTCGGTCGCGCTGCACATCCCGTGGGACCGCGTCGACGACTACGGTGCGCTCGCCAGGCACGCCGGGGAGGTCGGCATCGCGCTCGGCGCGATCAACCCGAACGTGTTCCAGGAGGACGAGTACAAGCTCGGCAGCGTCTGCAACCCGGACGAGACCGTGCGCCGCAAGGCACTCGACCACCTCCTCGAGTGCGTCGACATCATGGACGTCACCGGCTCGAAGGACCTCTCGCTCTGGTTCGCCGACGGCACCAACTACCCCGGCCAGGACTCGATCCGGGGCCGTCAGGAGCGGCTTTCCGAGGCACTGCACCGGGTCTACGAGCGGCTCGGCGACAACCAGCGGATGCTGGTGGAGTACAAGCTCTTCGAGCCCGCGTTCTACACGATGGACGTGCCGGACTGGGGCACGAGCTACGCGCACTGCGTCGACCTCGGCCCGAAGGCGAAGGTGCTGGTGGACACCGGCCACCACGCGCCGGGCACCAACATCGAGTTCATCGTCGCGTTCCTGCTCCACCGCGACCGGCTCGGCGGCTTCCACTTCAACTCGCGGTTCTACGCCGACGACGACCTGATGGTCGGCGCGGCCGACCCGTACCAGCTGTTCCGGATCATGGTGGAGATCGTGCTCGGCGGCGGTCTCGACGCCGCCGCGGGCGTGGCGTTCATGCTCGACCAGTGCCACAACATCGAGCCGAAGATCCCGGCGCTGATCCGGTCCGTCCTCAACGTGCAGGAGGCGACCGCGAAGGCACTGCTCGTCGACCAGGACGCACTCCGTGCGGCGCAACAGAACGGGGACGTGCTGGAGGCCAACGCGGCCCTGACGGACGCGTTCGCCACCGACGTGCGCCCGCTGCTCGCCGAGGTGCGCGAGGACCTCGGCATCGACCCGGACCCGATCGGCGCGTACCGCCGGTCGGGCCACTTCGACAAGATCCGCGCCGAGCGGGCAGGCGGTGCGCCGGCTGGTTGGGGGGCGTGATGAGCGGGGCCCGCGGGCGAGGTGCCGTCACGAGAAGGCTGGGGGCTCTGCTCGCCTGCGTGCTGCTGGCGGGCGCGGTGACCGGGACCCCGGCCGTGGCGCAGCCGGCCGCACCGGCCGTGACCCTGCTGCGCGACACCCAACTCGACCCGGCCGCGCTGTACTTCGTGTCCTACGACGGGCTGGTGAACAACGAGTCGTTCCAGCAGGACGCGATCCTGACCTACGTCGGCTACCAGTACACCGCCTGGTACACGGCGGACCGCGGCGCGGTCGTGGCGAGGCGTGCCCTCCCGGCCGGCGCCTGGCAGAAGGTCGCGCTCCCCCACCAGCTGTCCACGGACGACTCGCACAACGTCATCTCGCTCGGCGTCTCACCGAGGGACGGCCGGCTGCACATCGCGATGGACACCCACAACACGCCGGTGTTCTACGTGAAGTCCCGCGCCGGCCTGGCCTCCGCCCCGCCGGCCGACTGGTCACTGGCCGACTTCGGTGCGGTGCAACGGACTCTCGACGGCGTCGACCTCGGCGGCATCAGCTACCCGCAGTTCGTCGTCACGCCCGATCGCCGGCTGCAGCTCAGCTTCCGCACCGGCGGCTCCGGGAACGGCGCCAACGAGCTGGCCGAGTACGACGGCTCGTGGCGCAGGCTCGGCAGGTGGACGTCCGCGACCGGCAGCTGGACAGGGCCGAACGGCGTGGTGAGCACGACCCGGAACATGTACCTGCACGGCCTCACGTACGACTCCCGCGGCCGCCTGCACGCGGCGTTCACGTGGCGGGAGGGCAACACGGGTGTGCTGTGCAACGCCGGCGGCCTCACCAACCACGACACCGGCTACGTGTACAGCGACGACATGGGCCGCACGTGGCACGCCGGCGGCGGCGCCGCCGTCGCCACGCCGGTCGCGGTCGACCAGTCGCTGGTCGTCGACCCGCTGGATCCCAACCACGGCCTGATGAACCAGGAGAGCCAGGCCATCGACTCGACCGGCACGCCACACGTGGTCATCAGCTACGTGCCGGGCCGGTTCACCCAGTGCGTCACGAGCTACGCGGCGGACCGGACCAGGTGGGCACGCACGTTCCACCTGACCCGCGGGGCGGACGGCACGTGGACCAAGCACGAGGTGCCGATCCCGCCGAACGCCACCGGCCGCACGAAGATCGTGTTCGACGGTGCCGACAACGCGTACCTGGTCATGCCGTTCGGCAAGATCGTCGCCGCGTCGAAGGCGAGTGGCTGGACCGACTGGACCACCCTCTTCGACCGGCCCGGCATGAACGTGTTCGGCGAGGTCGACGTCAGCCTGGTGAACGGCGTGCTTTCCGTGCTATACCAGCAGAAGTCGTCCGGCACGACGCCGTCGCCGATCCGCGTGGCCGACTTCCGGATCGGGTGAGGAGTTGTCGTGAACGACAGGAGGCGGCCGAGAATCGGCCTGGTGGCGGGCGGGCTCGGCGCGTACTGGCCACAGTTCCCCGACCTGCTGCCGACGCTGAAGGAGTCGTCGCGGTACGTCAGCGAGCGGATCGCTGGCTACGACGCGGACATCGTCGACGTCGGGTTCATCTCCGACGAGCGGGAGGGCGCCGTCGCCGCGGAGAAGCTGCGCGAGGCGGGCTGCGACCTGATCGTCGGCTTCCTCACCACTTACCTGACCGCGACCATGCTCATGCCGGTGGCGCAGCGAAGCGGCGCACCGGTGCTGCTGATCAACCTCCAGCCGACCGAGTCCATGGACCACGCGACGTTCGACACCGGCCAGTGGCTGGCGTACTGCGGCGCGTGCCCGCTGCCGGAGATGGCGAACGCGTTCACCCGCGCTGGCGTCGAGTTCCGCAGCGTGTCCGGGTACCTGCGGGACGAGCGGGCGTGGACGCGCATCGGTGCCTGGATCCGGGCGGCGAGCGTGCGGAAGGTGTTGCGGCACGGTCGACATGGGCTGATGGGGCACCTGTACCCCGGGATGTACGACGTGGCGACGGACCTGTCGATGGTGAACGCCCACTTCGGCGGGCACGTGGAGGTACTGGAGTTCGACGACCTGCGGGTGCGCGTCGAGGAAGCCACGGAGTCCGAGGTGGACGCCCGGGTGGCCGAGGCAAGCGAGACCTTCGAGGTGACCGAGTCGGTCGTCGAGGAGGACTTCGCCTGGGGCGCGCGGGTCTCCGTCGGCCTGGACCGGCTGGTGGCGGACTTCGACCTGGACAGTCTCGCCTACTACCACCGGGGCCTGAACGGCGAGCAGCACGAACGGCTGGGCGCCGGCATGATCCTCGGGGCGAGTCTGCTGACCGCGCGCGGGATCCCGGCGGCGGGCGAGTACGAGCTACGCACGAGCCTGGCGATGCTGATCCTGGACGTGCTGGGCGCGGGCGGGTCGTTCACCGAGTTCCAGGCGCTGGACTTCACGCGCGGGCACGTGGAGATGGGGCACGACGGTCCGGCACACCTGGCCATCTCGGCGAAGAAGCCGCTGCTGCGCGGGTTGGGCGTGTTCCACGGCAAGCGCGGCTGGGGCGTGTCGGTGGAGTTCGACGTGGCGACGGGGCCGGTGACGCTGCTGGGCGTCGGCCAGACCCGCGACGGCCGCTACACGCTGGTGGCCGCCGAGGGCGTGGTCGCCGACGGCCCACACATGAGGATCGGCAACACCACGAGCCGCGTCGACTTCGGCCGTGATCCCGGCGAGTGGACCGACGACTGGTCGGCCAGCGGGGTCGGCCACCACTGGGCGCTCGGCACCGGCCACCGCCTGACCGAGATCCGCGCGGTGGCAAGCCTTCTTGGCGTGGACCTGATCACCGTCGGCTGACTCGCGGTGTGCGGCCCGGCCGCGGTTCGTGGTCAGCGGGTGGCGGTGCACAGCACCGTCGCGTTGATCGAGGGTAGGTCGACGTGCGGGGGCAGTGGCCGGCCGTAGGACTCGGCCATCGCCGGGATCCGGTCCACGACCGCGTGCCAGCCGTGTGCCGCCAGCCAGCCGACCGGATCGTCCAGACAGGACTGGAAACCGGCGCCCATCCGCCGCGCCACCGCCTCGGTGTCACGGAGGGGCGCGCGGTCGATCGCCGTGCTCCGCATGTGGTCGAAGGCCAACCGGCTGCCCGGCGCGGACAGCGTGGTCAGGATGTCCACGATGCGGTCGTTGTCCTCCCGGGTCAGGTAGAGCAACAGCCCCTCCACCAGCCACGCGGTCGGTGTCGCGGGGTCGAAACCGGCCGCCCGCAACGGTTCCGACCAGTCCTCGCGGAGGTCCGCCGGCACCGCGGTCCGCGTGCAGCCGGCCACCGCGCCGTGCGTCGCCAGCACGGCCTCCTTGAACTCGAACACACCCGGCAGGTCCAGCTCGAAGAACCGCACCCCGGCCGGGCAGGCCAACCGGAACGCACGGCTGTCCAGCCCGGCGGCGAGCGCCACCACCTGCGACAACCCCGCTTCGCGCAGGTAGTCGTCGTAGAAACGGGTGCGGATGGCGAGGAACTCGACGGCGCCGGGCGGCAGCGCCAGGCTGTCGGCGGCGTCCAGCCCCGCCGCCGCGACGAACGCCCCGGCGAGCCGGTCGTCGAACAGCCGGTCGGTTCTCGCCCCCTCGGCGGCCCTCATCTTCGCCACCCACAACGCCGTCCGGCCGATACCCCGCAGTTCCTGGCTCACACCCAAGTGTCCTACTCCTCGCGCCGCATGCCGTCCATCCCCGCTCCTGCTAGCTTTCGAGGCAGGAGGCCGCCATGAACCGTGACGAGATGTTGAACCTGACCGGCATCCCGCAGACCACGCTCGCCGACGGCGTGGCACTGCCCGACCACGCCCCGCCCGCGCCGTGGCGCACGTCGATGCGGGCGGTGGTCTGGCAGGCACTGCCCACCCGTGCGGCGCGGCGGGCGGCGGGTTCGGTGCCCGGCCGGCCCGCGCTGGTGCTCGGCGGCCTGATCAGCTACGACGACACGCCGGTCGGCCCCTACGACGAGGTCGTGGGGATCGTGGGACTGTTGGCTGGCAGGGGTGTCGCGGCCACCGTGCCGTTCATCGCCGTGGACTCGCCGGCGAGCGTGGTCGGCGGCCGGTCGAACTGGGCGCTGCCCAAGACGCTGGCTCGCTTCACCGGCGAGCCGTCGACCGAGATGACCGCGAGCGGCCCGGACTGGTCCGTGCACGTGACGGTGCGGGCGCTGGGTTTCGCGGTCCCGTTCAGGACCCGGGGCCGGCTACGGCAGCCGTGGCCCGGCGGCGGCGTGCGGCATGCCAGCCTGGGCATGTCGGGCAGGGCCCGGCCCGCCCTGGTCCACGTGCGCGTCGAGGCCGCGCCCACGCTCAGCGGGTGGCTGCGCGGCGGCTGGCATCTCGGCGCGGCAATCGAGGGCGCGACCGGCCACTTCGGGCCGGCCCAGTGAACCAGGTGATCATCGACACCGACCCCGGGATCGACGACGCCATCGCGATCCTCATGGCGCTGGCCGAACTTGACGTGCTCGGGCTGACCACGGTGTTCGGCAACTGCGCAGTCGACGTCGCGAACGCGTCCCGCGATCTCCAGCAGCGCCAGCGCGTTGCGGGTCGACGCGGCGGGCGTGGTCGATCTGGTCAGCCGCCTTCTGGGCTGAGCGGGTACGCCCGGGTCGCCGTGCCGCCGAAGACCTCTTCCCGTTCCGAGGTGGACAGTGCCGACGTGTACGACCGCGCCGCCTCGTGGACCTGTGCGTAGGTGGCGGCCAGCTCGCACACCGGCCAGTCCGAGCCGAACATCACCCGGTCCGGGCCGAACGACGCCAGGACGTGCTCGGCGTACGGGCGGATCTCGTCGACCGTCCACCTGGTCCAGTCGGCCTCGGTCACCAGGCCGGACAGCTTGCAGAACACGTTGGGACGCATGGAAAGCGACGACAGGAACGCCGCCCACGGTTCGTAGCCGCCGTCGGCGATGGCCGGCTTGCCGGCGTGGTCCAGCACCAGCCGCACGCCCGGCACGGCGTCGGCCAGCTCCACCGCGGCCGCGTGCTGCGGGGGCTTCACCAGGAGGTCGTACGAGAGCCCGGCCGCGGCCACCGCCGTGATGCCGCGGACCACCTCCGGGCGCAGCAGCCAGCGGGGGTCGGGCTCGTCCTGTGCCTGGTGGCGGATGCCGACCAGCGCGTCACCGCCAGGACTCGACCGCAACGACGCGAGCCTGTCCGCGATGTCCGGCGCGGTCAGGTCCACCCAGCCCACCACGCCCGCGACCAGCGACGACGATGCGGCGACGCCGAGGAACTCCAACGTCTCCTCGACCGACGGCACGGTCTGCACCAGGACCGTCGCCGACGCGGGCGTCACCGCCCGCAGGTCGGCCTCCGTGTACGGGCGCCTGATCGGGCCCAGGCCTGCCAGCCAGTCGTAGTTCCGGCGCGTGGGGTCCCACAGGTGATGGTGGGCGTCAACCAGCTGCACGCAGCAGTCCTTCCTCCGCCAGCGCGGTCCACAGCGCCGGCGGCACCTCGACCGCCGCCCGCGCGACGTTCGTCCGCACCTGCGCCACCGAGCTCGCGCCCAGCACGACCGACTCGACGGCCGGATGCGCGGCCACCAACGCGATCGCCGCGGCCGGCAGCTCGACCCCGAACCGCGTGCACACGTCCGCGATCCGCCGCGCCTTCTCGACCAGCTCGGGCGGCGCCGCCGCGTAGTTGTACGTGGTGCCCGGCGACGGGGTGGCCAGGATGCCGCTGTTGTACACGCCGGCCGCCATCACCCGCACGCCGCGCTCGACGCACAGCGGCAGCAGCTCGTCCAGTGCCGGCTGTTCCAGCAGCGTGTACCGGCCGGCCAGCATGATCATGTCCACATCGGACTCGCGGACGAACCTCGCCAGGACGTCGTCGAAGTTCATGCCGAGGCCGACGTGGGACACCACGCCCTGCGCACGCAGCTCGACCAGTGCCGGCACCGCGCCCGCCAGCGCCTCCTCGACGTGGTCCTCGCAGTCGTGCACGAACACGATGTCGACGCGGTCCATGTCCAGGCGCGCCAGGCTGGCCTCCAGCGAGCGGAGCACCCCGTCCCGCGAGTAGTCGAGGCGGCGGACCTGCGTGGCTGGCACGTCGAAGCCCTGCGTGTCGCGCTCCACGCCCGTGTAAGCCGGGTTCGCCTCGATCAGCCTGCCCACCTTCGTGGACAGCACGTACTCGTCCCTCGGCAGCCCCGCCAGCGCCACGCCCAGCCTGCGCTCGGACAGGCCGAGGCCGTAGTGCGGCGCGGTGTCGAAGTACCGGATGCCCTGCGACCAGGCCTCGCCGACGATCGCGTAAGCGCTTTCATCGCTCATGGCCCGGTACAGGTTGCCCAGCTGGGCACAGCCGAGTCCGAGCCTCATGCCGGCAGCTCCCACACCAGCTTGATGCCCAGGTCGTCACCGGAGTAGTCGTCCTCGACGGCCAGCAGCGCGGACATGCGCTCCTGCCACGGGATGTTGGCCGGGTGGTCACGCAGCGCGTGCCGCATGGCCTGGTAGTCCTCGACCTCCAACACGTGGAACAGGTCGAGGCCGTCACGAAAGATGGCCCACGCTGTTACGCCGGCATCACGCAACGCGATCTCCAGGTCACGAGGGATGACCGCATGCACCTGTTCGTACTCCTCCTCCCGACCCGGCTTGAGGCGAGTGTGCAGTGCTACACGCATCCGTTCACCTTTCGTGGCACTCTAGGAAGACAAACATCCGAGGTTTGAAGGGTCCAGTACATGCCGGTCACCGACGAAGCGATCGACAAGATCAAGGGCATGATCATCTCGGGTGAGCTCGCGCCCGGCGACCGGCTCCCCAAGGAGGCCGACCTCGCCCAGCGCCTCGGCCTGTCGCGCAGCTCGCTGCGGGAGGCCGTCAAGGCACTGTGCCTGATCCGGGTGCTCGACGTCCGGCAGGGCGACGGCACGTACGTGACGAGCCTCGAACCGGACCTGCTGCTCGACGCCATGACGTTCGTGGTCGACTTCCACCGCGACGACACCGTGCTCGACTTCCTCGCCGTCCGGCGGATCCTCGAGCCGGCCGCCACCGCGATGGCCGCGAGCCGGATGACCGACGAGGACGTCGCCTCGCTGGAGAAGCTCCTGGAGGGGCTGGAGGAGTCGCCGACCGTCGAGTCGCTCGTCGCCAACGACCTGGAGTTCCACCGCCGCATCGCGCTCGGCAGCGGCAACCCGGTGCTGTGCTCGCTGATCGACAGCCTGTCCGGGCCGACGACCCGCGCGCGGATCTGGCGCGGCCTCACCCAGGAGGGCGCGGTCGCGAAGACCCGCGAGCAGCACCGCGCGATCTACGAGGCCATCGCCGGCCGCGAGCCGGAGCTGGCCCGCTCGTGGGCGACGGTGCACGTCGCCGGCGTCGAGCAGTGGCTGCGCAACGCGCTCGGTTCCGCGGAGCATGAGGGATCCTAGGACTGTGGTCTCCCACCGGTGAAGCGGGCGAGCATGAGCGACAGCAGGATGATCCCGCCGTAGACGGCCTGGATCCAGAACGACTGCACCTGCGCGAGCGTCAGGAGGTTCTCCACCACGGCGAGCAGGAGCACGCCGGTGAGCGCGCCGAACATCGTGCCGCGCCCGCCGTCGAGGGAGATGCCGCCGATGACCGCGGCCGCGAAGACCGTGAAGATCATCCCGTCGCCCTGGTTGGCGTTGATGGCGCCGACGTACCCGGTCAGCACCAGCCCGCCGAGCGAGGCCAGCACACCGGCCACGACGAACACCAGCCACGAGATGCGGTCGACGTCGATGCCGGCGGCCCGCGCGGCCTCGGCGTTGCCGCCGATCGCGTACAGCGAGCGGCCGGCCCGGTGGTACCGCAACAGGAAGCCGACCACGCCGTACAGGACGAGCGCGAGCCACACGGAGATCGGCAGGCCGGCGAACGTGGCCGTGGCGAGCGTGAAGAACGGGTCCGGCATGTCGAACAGGGTCCTGCCCTCGGTCGTGCCGACCAGGAGTCCTCTGAGGACGATCAGCATCGCGAGCGTGACGATGAACGCGTTCAGCCCGAGCTTCACGATGAGGAAGCCGTTGACC
>NZ_DASQCC010000047.1:0-26133 GCF_035634895.1 Actinophytocola sp.
CGCCAGGTTCTTCTCCGTCTCACCGATGTACTTGCTGACCACCGCCGACAGGTCGACCTGGTAGAGGTCGAGCCCGAGGTCACCGCCCAGCGCCTCGGCGGCCATCGTCTTGCCGGTGCCGGGCGGACCGCTGAACAACGCGCTCAGGCCCCTGCCCCGGGAGAGCTTCGCACCGAAGCCCCAACCGGTCAGTACCTGGTGCCGGTGCTCGAACTGGTCGCGAAGCTCGTGCAGCAGGTCGACCCGGTCGGCGGGCAGCACCAGGTCGTCGAAGCTCACCCGGGACGTCACCTTCACCGCGACGCCGCCCAGGGTGGCGGCGGACTGCTGTCGGCACGCGGCGGACACGTCGGCCAGGCGCAGGGGGCCTGGCCGCGCGGCCATCACCCGGTTGTCCTGTGCCAACCGCACCGCGGCGGGGATGCGGGCCGGAGCCAGGCGGTACCGGCCGGCCAGCTCCGCCGCCCACGACTCGGCGTCCGGGGTGACGCCGGCGAGGGCGTCGCGCCAGATGGTGACGCTGTGCGGGAGGTCCGGCAGCGCCACGGTGAGCGGGATGACGTTCTCACCGGCCGGCCAGTCGGCCTCGTCGGCGAGGAACACCGGGCCGCGGTGGTCGGCCAGGGTGGCCCGCAGGGTCTCGTCACCCAGCAGGGCGTCGGCGTTCGCCACGTGGACGGCGGCGCGGTGCAGCATGCCCTCGCGGAAGGCCAGCCGGAGCAGGGGACCGGCGAGGTTGTTCGCGTCGACGCTGAGCAGCGGCATGCCCAGCGTCCGGGCACAGTGCAGCGCCAGGGCCTGCTTGCCGGCGCCGGCCGGGCCCTTGAGGTGGAACACCACCCGTGGGCCCGGCAGGTGGTGCTCGGCCAGGCGGACCAGGTGGTCGGCCTGGGCCGGATCGGGGCTGACGGCGGGGTCCGCCGGCGCGTGCAGTCGCGCGTGGCCGGACAGGCGTGCGTCCAGTCCCGCCGTGCCCAGCAGGAACTGGGTGATCCGCGGGTCCAGCGTCAGGAACCGGGCCAGACCGGACGAGCCGGACGGGCTGTGCGGGTCGTCGACCGGCGTCAGGATGCCGAACCGCGTCAGCGGGGCACCCTCGGCGAAGGCCGAGCGGGCCGCCCAGCGCGCCCGCTCGGTCGGGCACAGCAGGTCCAGCACCAGGTCGACGCTCGGCCGCTGCCGGGTGATGTCGTCCTGCAGGTAGGCGTAGAGCCGGTCGTACTTGCGGCGCAGCTCGGGCGCCAGGCAGACGAGCACGGCGTCCAGCTCCAGTTCGGACAGGCCGAAGAGCTGGCCGAGCTCGCGCAGGGGCAGCCGCACACCGTCGCTGGCCGCGACCCGGTCGGCCACCTGGGCCGCGAACTCGTCCACAGTGGTTCTTCGGTCCGGCGGCGCCTGCGCCGCGTGCTCGGCGGCAAGGAGGCGGTCGACCTCCCGTCGGGTGATGTACATGGCGCGGCCGGCCTGGTCGGGGTCCGGCTCGGCGTCGAACGACGCCAGCCGCGACCCGATCAGCAGGTCCAGCCTGTGCAGCTCGTCGGTCAGATGTTCCACGCAGTCCCCGTAGGCCAGAGCCGTCACGAGGCACCTCCTTTGATCGCGCTCCCAAAACTGGAGTGTAGAATAGCGAGCCATTGTGTTCAATGACCTTGACGCAACTCTTCGCGCGGTTCTGAACAATACAACCGCGCCGGCCGAACTCAGGGCGGCCGAGGTCAGTTTCGAAACCCCGGACAAGGATTTCACGCCCGCCCAGCCGACGGTGAACCTGTTCTTCTACGAGGCGCAGGAAAACCACACGCTGCGGGAGAACGCGCCGGTCGTGGCGCTGGTCGACGGTCACTACGAGAGCAGCCCGCCACCCGTGCGGGTCGACTGCACGTACCTGGTGACCACGTGGTCGGCCAAGGCGGGCGCGCTGAAGGCGGAGGAGGAGCACCGGCTGCTGGGGCTGGCCCTGCTGTGGCTCCACCGGTTCCAGGTCATCGGAAATGGCTTCCTGCAAGGGAGTCTGGCAACGCCGCCGCAGCCGTTTTCGCTGCCGACCCTGGTCGCGCAGCTCAAGGAGGACCAGAGCAGCGGTCAGTTCTGGACGGCGCTGGGGATCGCACCCCGGCCGGCGTTCTCGCTCACCGTCACCATCGCGATGGCTCTCGCCGAGGAGCCTGCGGAGTTCCCGGTCGTGCAGGACATACAGCTGAACATGAAGGACAAGGAATAGCAGATGGTTGATTACCAGACCAAAGCGCCAGGCGTCTACATCGAGGAAATCACACCGGCCGGCCCGATCGCCGGCAGTGGCACTTCCACGGCGGCGCTCATCGGCACGGTCACCGCCAACCTGCCCAATGGACAGTTGGGTGTTCCGGTCGCGGTCACCAGCTGGAGCGGTTACGTCGCCGCGTTCGGCGGTTTCGACAGGAACCTCAACCTGCCGTTCGCCGTGCGTGGGTACTTCGAGAACGGCGGCACCCTCGCCTACATCGCGCCGATCAAGGACATGGCCGGCCTGCCGGCCGCGCTCGACGCGTTGACCCGGGTGCCGGACGTGAGCCTGGTCGCCCTGCCCGGCGTGGTCGACCCGGCCGTCCAGACCACGGTCATCACTCACTGCGAGACGATGGGCGACCGCTTCGCCGTCCTCGACGGCGCGCCGGACGCCACGCCGCTCAAGAACGACGGCGCGCTGCAGACGCAGCGTGGCGGGCTGCTGTCCAGGAACGGCTTCGCGGGCCTGTACTGGCCGTGGATCGTGATCAGCGACCCGACCGTGGCGCCCGGCGCGGCGCCGGCCACCCTGACCAAGCCGCCGTCGGGCCACGTCGCGGGGATCATGGCCCGCAGCGACAACCAGCGCGGTGTGCACAAGGCGCCGGCCAACGAGCCGGTCCGCGGCGCGATCGACCTCGCGTACCCGCTCAACGACACCGAGCAGGGCACGCTCAACCAGAAGAACATCAACGCGTTGCGGTCGTTCCCCGGCCGGCCGCCGCTGGTGTGGGGCGCGCGCACGCTGACCGACGGGACGCCGTGGCGGTACGTGAACGTCCGGCGGCTGTTCTCCTATGTGGAGGACTCCATCCTGGCAGGCGTGCGCTGGGCGGTGTTCGAGCCGAACAACACCGGTCTGTGGAAGGGGCTGGAGCGTTCGATCACCGAGTTCCTCACCCGGGTGTGGCAGTCCGGCGCGCTGTTCGGCCGCACGGCGGCGGAGGCGTTCTACGTCAAGATCGACGACGAGCTCAACCCGGACTCGACGCGCGCGCTGGGCGAGGTCCACATCGAGATCGGAATGGCGCCGGTCCGGCCGGCCGAGTACGTCGTCGTGCGTATCGGCATCTGGGACGGCGGCGCACAGGTGAACGAAGGCTAGGAGAGAGAACAATGGCACAGACCGGACAACGCGTCGACCCGTACCGCGGTTTCAACTTCCTCGTCGAGCTGGAAGGAATCGCACAGGCGAGTTTCACGGACTGCAGCGGTCTGGGTTCGACGACGGAAATCATCGAAACCAGGGAGGGTGGCGACAACGCCACCGTGCGCAAGCTGCCCGGTAAGACGACCTTCGCCGATATCACCCTGAAGTGGGGGCTCACCAACTCCACCGAGCTGTGGGACTGGCGCCAGCAGATCGTCGACGGGATCGTCAACCGGAAGAACGGCTCCATCGTGGTCTACGACACGACGAACCACACCGAGGTCGTGCGCTGGAACTTCGTCAACGCGTGGCCCACCAAGTGGGAGGGCCCCACCTTCAGCGGCAAGGGCAACGACATCGCCATCGACACCCTGGTGCTGGCCAACGAAGGCGTGACGAGGGTCTGATGCTGGTCACGGAGTTCGCCTTCGAGCTGCCCAAGGGGTACGTGGACCCGGCGGGGGACCTGCACCGCACCGGGACGATGCGGCTCGCCACGGCCGCCGACGAGATCTACCCGCTCAAGGACCCCCGGGTGCGGAACTGGCCCGCGTACCTGATCATCGTGCTGCTTTCCCGGGTCGTCACGAAACTGGGCAGCGTCGCCGAGGTGAACCCGGGCGTGATCGAGGGGCTTTTCTCCGAGGACCTCGCATTTCTGCAGGACCTGTACAACCGGATGAATGGTTTGACGCCCCGGACGATCGTGACCCTGTGCCCGCACTGCGAGAAGTCACACGAGGTCGAGGTCGAATTGTTGGGGGGATCGTAGGCTATCCCCTCGCTCGGGTCTACCGGGAGATAGCTTTTCTGGGCAGAAACGTCCACTGGACCCTCGATGAACTGATGAAGCTGGATCACGCCGAGCGGCTGCGCTGGGTGGACGAAATTGGAACTGACACGTGAGCGAAGAAAATCCCACCCTCGGACGGCGGCTGGACCGTCAGGCACGGCGCACCGCCGCGCGGGCCGCGTCGGACCCACCGTGGGCCGGGCCGCTCCAGGTGCTCGCCGAGCGCCTGGCGGACCTGCCCGCACCGGACGAACGGTTCGCCCGCAGGGAGGCCGCCGTGGCCGAGCCGGCATGGCCGGTCCAGGCGGACGACCGGACCGGTGCGCCCGCGGCGCCTGCCGTGCCGGCGGGCCGGGCGCTGCCCGTGGACGTGGTCACGCGGTTGAGCAGGGTCGTCGGGCCCGGCGTCGAGAGCATGCGCGTACACGACGACGACGCCGCGGACGAGCTGGCCAGGGCGCACCGGGCGGACGCGGTGACCGTCGGGACGGACGTGTTCTTCCAGCACGGGCGGCTCAACCCGGCGGAGCCGCGCGGGTTCGGGCTGCTGGTCCACGAGGCCACCCACGTGGTGGCGGGGAGCCAGCGCCCGGCGGGTGAGGAAAGCCTGGCGCTGGCAAGGGAAGCGGCCGTCCTGTCCGGCCCGGCGCCGACGCCGGGGGCGCCGGGCCTGCTCACGCCGCCGGTGGCCCAGCATCGGGGCACGGTCGAGACGGCCGGCATTCCGATTGGCGACTTCCCCGCCGCCGCACCGTTTCCGGCGGCAGCCGCCGCCCCGCCGGTGGCGCCGGCGGTCCTGCCCGCGGGGCCGCCGATGACCGCATCGGTGGACCGGCCGACCGCCCCGCCGCCGACCGTCCAACAGCAACAGTCCATCGACGTCGACGCGCTGCGGGGCCGCATCATGCGGGACCTGATGCGGCAGCTGCGCGACGAGTACGAGCGGGGTGGCTGACATGACACGACCAGTCTTCGGGCAACGGCCCGGGGCGCTGCCGGTGGCGGGCGAGCTGGCCAAGGCACTGCTCGTGAACACCACGACCGGCACCAGCTTCCCCGTGATGTACAACCCGGTGGAGTTCAAGCTGGAGCAGGGCAACACGTTCGCCGAGATCGGCATCCCGGGCCTGAACGCGCCGCCGGTGCAGTACCTGCGGGGCAAGGCCCGCGCGGTGACCATGGACCTGTTCTTCGACACCTACGAGACCGGCACCGACGTGCGGACCCACACGGCGCCGATCGTCGGACTGCTGGACAAGCTGCCGCAGACCCAGGCGCCGCCGGTGCTGCTGTTCTCGATGGGGCGGTTCCAGTTCCAGTGCGTGCTCGTCGACGCCACGCAGACGTTCACGATGTTCCTGCGGGACGGCACGCCGGTGCGGTCGACCCTGTCGGTCCGGCTGCAGGAGTACGTGCGCGTCGACATGCGCGTCGAGCGCGGCGTGTTCGTCGGCTCGCCGACGGTGTCCGGCGCGGTCGGCGCGGTCGTCGACACCGCGACCTCGCTGCTGTCCGGCACGCCGAGCATCCACGTGACGCTGCGCGGCGAGACCCTCAGCGGGCTCGCGGCGGCCTACCTCGGCGACGCCGGCCGGTGGCGGGACATCGCACGGGCCAACGACATGGACGACCCGTTCGACCTGCCGCCGGGCACGCCACTGGTGATCCCGTCGTCGGCCGCCGGCCGGCAGGCGCCGGGCAGGGGACGGTCATGACCGAACCGTTCTTCGCGCCGCGCTTCGCGATCCGGGTGTCGGGCGTGACGATGTCGGCCGACGTCAGCGGCCAGGTGCTGAACGTGGCCGTCGAGACGAGCCTGGACGTCGCCGGCAAGTTCTCGATCACGTTGCGCAACCCGGACAACTCGCTGCTCGACTCGGCGCTGTTCGACCTCGGCAGGACGGTCGAGGTCCATCTCGGCTACGGCAACGACCTCAGGCCCGCCTTCCTCGGCGAGATCACCGCGATCGAGCCGGAGTTCCCGGCGGACGAGAGCGGTTCGAGCGTGGTGATCACCGGCGCCGACAAGTCGCACCGGCTGCGCCGGTCCCAGCCGGAGCCCACCACCTACGAGAGGACCTCGGACAGCGTCATCGCCGCCCGGATCGCGGTGGAGAACGGCCTGGTGCCGGTGGTCGACCCGACGCCGCCGTTCCTCGACAAGGTCAACCAGACCACCTCGGACATGGCGTTCCTGAAAAGCCGTGCCGAGCAGTACTTCTTCGACGTCTACGTCGAGTGGGACCGCCTGCACTTCGAGCTCCCCCGGCCGAGGACCGCGACGCACGTCCTGGAGTGGGGCAGGAACCTGTCGAGCTTCTCGCCCCGGATCTCCGCGGCCGGGCTCGCGGGGTTGCAGATCATCCGGGACTACAACCAGGAGCTCGCGCAGAGCATCTTCGGTATCGCGCTGGCCGCCGACTTCGACCCGGCCGACCTGGAGGAGAAGCTGGGCTCGGCGGCCATGGACCTGCTGTCGTCGCTGACCCGCAACGAGATGCGCAAGGGCAAGGTGAACAACCCGTTCGACGCGACCCGGCTGGCGAAGTCCCTGCTCGCCAACCTGCTCGACGGGATGTACGAGGGAACCGGTTCGTGCGTCGGCATTCCCGACCTGGCCGCCGGCGACTACATCGCGATCGAGGGTGTCGGCAGGCGGTTCAGCGGGACCTATCGGCTGCGCAAGGTCAAACACGTCATCGGCGAGCGCGGCTTCCACACCACGTTCGAGATCGCACAGGCGGACACCACCAGCCTGGTCGGCATGCTGCGCAAGTACGTCGACGACCTGCCGTCGCCGAAACGGGAACAGAGCTTCGCCGGCGTGATCGTCGCCGAGGTGGTGGACAACAACGAGGTGGCCGACGCGCAGGTGCCGATCGGGCGCGTCAAGGTGCGGTACCCGAGGCTCGGCGGGCGGTCCACGAGCGGCTGGGCGCCGTGCGTGAGCCCGATGACCGGTGCCGGCACGGGTTTCTACGCGCTGCCCGAGAAGGGCGACCAGGTCCTGGTCGCGTTCGAGGGCGGCGACCTCGACCAGCCGTACGTGATCGGCAGCCTGTGGCACGCCAGGGCGAAACCGCCGGAGAGCAACGCCGACGGGAAGAACAGCAAGCGGGTCATCCGCAGCCGGGCGGGCCACAGGATCACCTTCGACGACACGGCCGACGTCGGGAAGCTGACCGTCGAGGACGGCAAGGGGAGCGTCATCACCCTCGACGCCACCAACGGGAACGTCACCATCAGCGCCAAGAACAACCTCGCCATCAAGGCAGGCGGCAACATCAGCCTGGAAGCCGCCGGCGGGGCCACCAAGATCACCATGGACCAGAGCCATGTGGACGTCACCTGAGGAAACAGTGATATGCCGAACGTACTGACCGTGAGCAGCACCGTCGGATGTGGACATCCGCCACCGCCGCCCGGCTCCGGGGTCGTGCAGGTGCGCAGCGAGGCCAAGCTGCGGGTCGCGGGCGGCTCGGTCCTGCTGCTGGCCGGTGTCAACGGCAGACCGGTCAGCAGCGCGTGTGGGATTCAGCCCGCCACGGGCTTCGTGAAGTGCACGCAGGTGAACAGCGTCTCCGGCGGTCTGGCCACGAAGCTGACCGTCGGCTCGCTGCCGGTGGTCCTGTCCACGTTGACGGGCGGCACCAACGGGACCGTCTCGGGCACACCGCAGGTGCTGCTGGCCGCCGTGGCCAACCAGGACAAGCTGCGCAGCGTGTAGGGGGATGCAGTGAACACCGAGTTCTACGGGCGGGGGATGACCTACCCGCTGCGGGTCGGCGTCGCCGGGATCAGCGAGACCGCCGGGGTGGCCAAGGTCGAGGAGTCGATTCGCATCGTGCTCGGCACGCAGTACGGCGAGCGCCTCATGCGGCCGCGCTTCGGTTGCAACCTGCGCAGCCTGGCCTTCGCGCCGAACAACGTCGCGACGGCGAACCTGGCCCGCTACTACGTGGCCGAAGGCCTGGCCCAGTCCGAGCCCCGCATCGAGGTGGTCGATGTCGCCGTCGCCAACGACACCGCCGGCGGGGCGCTGTTGATCGACATCAGCTACCGCCTGCGCACCACACAGGACATTCGAAACCTGGTCTATCCCTTCTACCTGGAGCGTCCGCAGTGACTCAACCCACCGACCGCGGACGCATCGTCCCACCCGACCTGGACGACCGCACGTGGCAGGACCTCGTCGACGAGATGCGTGCGCTCATCCCGAAGTACGCGCCACAGTGGACGGACCACAACCCCAGCGACCTCGGGATCTCGCTGATCGAGCTGTTCGCCTGGCTCGGCGAGGGCATCATCTACCGCCTGAACCGCACGCCGGAGAAGAACTTCCTGGCGTTCTTGAACCTGCTGGGCACCACGCGTGACCCCGCCACCCCCGCGTCGACGTACCTGACCTTCACCTCGGGCGCAGGCGTCGTCACGGTCCCGGCCGGCACCCGCACACAGACCGCGGCCGCGCAGGAGCAGCAGCCCGTCGTGTTCGAGACCGACGAGGACGTCACGGTCCTGCCGGTGTCACTCACCGACGCGCTGTCCGTCGGCCCGTACGCGGCCACCGCCGGCCCCGCCCAGTACGACGTGGCCACCGCACTGGTCGGTCCGCCCGCGGCCAAGTACCCGGTCACGCTTCCCGGCAGCCAGACCGTCCAGCTGTGCTTCGGTTTCGACCAGGCCACCACCGAGGACCTGGTGCTGCGGCTGAGGTTCTTCAAGCCGGTGCTCGACCCGAGCCAGTTCACGATCACGTGGGTGTACTCCAAGAGCGGCACCGAGCCGCTGGCCTGGCCGGCGATCAGCGGTCCGAGCGACTCCACCGAGTCGCTGCGCCACGACGGCAGCGTGCGCCTGCGACCACCGGGCGACTGGGCCGCGCAGCGACCCACGGGCGCGCAGGGGGCCGCGGGCTGGACGTCGGTCACCGCCCACGATCCGAACGCGACGGTCACCGACCCTCGGTTCTGGGTCGGGCTGCGCCTCGCGAACAAGACGTCCAACGCGCTGTCCGTCGGGATCGACCGCGTGCTGCACAACGCGGCGGCCGCGCACAACGCGCTGACCATCCCGACACCGGAGCCGCTGGGGCGCGGCGACGGGCGGCCGTTCCAGGTCTTCCCGCTGGCCAACCGGCCGCTGTACCGCCAGCCGGACACCATGACGCCCTACGGCCACGTGACCGTCCAGGTCGGCACGGGCGACCCGGTGGTCTGGCAGACCTGGACGCTCGCCTCGGACCTGCCGGCCGGACCCGGTCAGTCCTACCGGCTCGACCCGGTCACCGGCGAGATCAGCTTCGGCAACTTCGACGACCGGACCGGGCTCGGCCACGGCACGGTCCCGCCGGCCGGCAGCCAGATCCGGGCGCTGTCCTACCGCTACGTGGCGGGCGGCGAGTCCGGCAACGTGGCACCCGACCGCGTCACGATCCTGGGACCGACCCCCACCGGCGGGCTGCCCGTCGGGATCACCGCCGTGACCAACCTCGGCCCCGGCCGGGACGGTTCGAACGAGGAGGCGATCGAGGACACCCTGCGCCGCGCCCCGAACGAGCTCAAGGTCCGCGACCGTGCGGTCAGCGCCACCGACTACGAGTTCCTGGCCGCCGAGGCGACCACGGACGTCGTGATCGTGCGTGCCCTGCCGCCGCGCCTGCAGGACGCCGACGCGCCCAGCGGCAACGCGTGGAAGAGGGGCGATCCCTGGGCGTTCGCCGGCGTCAGCCGGGCGCCCGGCACCGTGAACCTCATCGTCGTGCCCGACCAGGGCGTGACCGTACCGCGGCCGGAGCCGACCCCCGACCTCGTGCGGGAGGTTCAGTCCTATCTGGACCAGCGGCGTGACCTCACGGCGCACCTGCAGGTCCTCTCGCCCCGGTACCTGCCGGTCATCGTGCAGGTCGAGATCACCATCTGGCCGCAGGCCAACGACGCTGGTGTGGACGCCAACAGGGTCAAGGCCGACACACTGGCGAGGATCAGGGCGTTCCTGCACCCGACCAAGGGCGGTGCGGCGGGCAGCGGCTGGCAGGTGGGGCAGCCGGTGTTCGTGTCCGACCTGTTCCAGGCGATCATGCCGCCGGAGGACACCGGGTTCATCTCCAGCCTGCAGATCAAGGCCGACCTCCCGGCGTACCACTTCCCGCCGCTCAACCCGAGCGGCACCACCGGGAACTACAACGCCCAGCTCGAACGGCCCTTCCCGCTGTCCCCGCTGGGCGCCTCGGTGCGGGTCGCCGACTACGAGCTGGTGTGCGCGGCACTCGACAACCAGCACACCATCACCACGATCGTGCCGGCGAGCTGAGGGAGGTTACCGTGGCCGAGCTCAGCAGCTATCTCCGTTACCTGCCACCGGTTCTGTGGCAGAACGAGCCCGCACCGCCCGAGTTCTCCCTCGGCGCGATGCTGCGGATCTTCGAGAAGGTCCTGACCGGGATCGACGACGGTGTCCGCGTCGACCACAATGGACACTCGCACCCGGCCATCACGGACCTGGTCGACCGGCAGCACCAGCTGTTCGACCCGTGGCGGACGCCGCCGGAGTTCCTGCCCTGGCTCGCCTCCTGGGTCGGCCTCCAGTTCCCGACGCTGCAGGGACAGCAGCTGTGGGACGAGTACCAGCAGCGCAAGGCGACGGCGGAGATCGCCGGCATCGACCGCCTGCGGGGGCTGCGGGCCGGGCTCAACCGGTACCTGGAACTGTTCGCGGTGGGCCAGACCCGTCCCCGGGTCACCCTCGACGACGGACGGCGGTTGCTGGTGACCAGGCCGGTGCCCAACCGGTTGGCGCCGCTGGCCGGGCTGGTCACCCAGGGGCCGGTGCTCTCCGGCGGGCTGGCCGCGGGGCCGGTGGTGAGCGAGGGACTGGTCCGGCCGTGGTGCGTCACGCCGGCGCCCGACGGCAGCCTGTTCGTCGGCGACATCGGCGTGCCCGGGTCCGTGTCGCTGCCGCTCAAGAGCCGGGTCTGGCGGATCAGCGCCACCGGCGGCTACGACCTGACCGGCACACCGCCGCACCCGCAGCCGCTCGTCACCGAGAGCACCATCCAGCAGCAGATCGTGGCGCTGGCCGTCCGCCCGGCGGGGTCCGGGCTGCCGGAGAACCTGTACATGGTCGACCGGTCCGGCAAGCTGTACGCACTGCCGGCGCCCTATGTCGGTCAGTCTGCGACACAGGTCGGGACGGTCGCGCCCGGCGGCAACACGACGATCTGGCCGGTGGCGATGGCCGTCGACACCAACGGCGACCTCCTCGTCCTGGACCGCGGCGACGGGCCGGGCACGCCGAACCCGCCGAAGGTCATCACGGTCAAGCCCAGCCCGTTCACGGTGACCCGCAAGAACCTGACCACGGTCGGCGAACCGCTGTCGCTGCTCGTACAGCCGGACGGCAAGCTCGTCATCGGCGACGGCGGCAACCAGGAACCCACCGGACCGGCCCAGATTCCCGGCAACCTCGTCCAGGTCACCCGCTCGGGGGGTAGCTGGACCGAGACCGCGATGCTGCCGGCGGCGAACCCACTCGTCGCACCGACCGGCATCGCCCGCATCGACAGCAGGCTGTACGTGCTGGACGCCGGCCTGAAGCCGTTCGCCCCGCCGAACATCGACCCGTTCGTGCTCAGCGCCGCCGAGCCGGCCCGGGTCTACGCCGTCGACCCGGGCACGTCCACGGTGACGCCCGCGACGGAGTCCGGGAACCTGGCCTTCCCGACCGGGATGACCGCGGTCGGCGGGCGGCTGTTCGTCTGCGACCCCGGTCAGCCGGAGGTCGCCGGGCTGATCCCGGTGTGGTCCCGCCTGCTGCCGTGCCGGTTCGACGTGGTGATCCACTTCGTCGACTCGCGGCTGCCCAGCGACCCGGACCAGCGGTCGACCGTGCAGCGACAGGTGGTCGGCAACATCCGGGCGATCGTCGAGCGGCAGAAGCCGGCGCACAGCCTGTGGAACCTGGTGACGGCGATCTGAAGGGAGACAACGAGATGCGAGAACAGATGCAGTCCAGGCTCACGGAGCTGAACCGTGACTTCCAGCTTGGGCAGGGCCGGTTGGCGGAGCTGGAGCGGGAGACGGCCGCGTTGCGGGAAACCCTGCTGCGTATCGGTGGCGCGATCCGCGTGCTCGAGGAGCTGCTCGGCGCGGACCGCGCGAGCACGAACGGACAGGCCGAGCCGGAGGCCGTTCATGTGCCGTAACAAGATGATGGAGAGAGCGAGATGACAAGCCTACCCCTGGTGCGTACCGAGTACTTGAACGTGAGTACCAATACGGTGCGTACGGGTGCTACGTCACACGGCGAGAGCCTGGTCGACGTGGAGTCGTATTTGATGCGCCACGACCAGATCAGTTCCTCGGCACTGCATTCCTGGGGCGTGGCCGAGGGTTTGTCGGTGACGGTGGTGCTCGGCCCGACGAGCCTGACGGTGACGCCGGGCGTGGCGGTGGACTCGGCCGGTCGTCTCGTCTCGTTGGCGGTGGGTGGGTTCGCGATCACCGATCCGACGGTCGACCCGACACAGGTCGCGAACGTGCCGACGGTGCCGGTGACCGCGGACGGTGTGGTGGTGTCGAGTGCCGGTCTGACGGGGGACCGGTATGTGACTGTCTCGTGGCGGGAGGTGCTGGACCCGAGTTCGACCGGGAACGCGCCGGCGTTGGTCCACGCGCCGTGGTTGCGGCTTCAGCCGGCGGCGGAGGTGCCGGACACGGGGGAGCAGGTGGTTCTGGCGCATGTGATCTTGGGGGATCAGAGTCAGGTGGCGGTGCTGACGGCCGAGCACCGTCGGCTGGTGGGGATCCCCGCGGGCCGCGTGGAGCTGCGTCGTTCGCGGGCGGCGGCCGGGCCGCCGGCGGTGGTTGACCAGTTGCCGGCGGGTGAGCTGCGTGCGACCGATGGTGGTGGGGTGGCGTTGAATCTGCTGGCTTCGAACGGAACGGTGCAGCCGGTGCTGGCGGCCGACGGGAACCTCGCGTTGCAGCCGAGCAGTGGCAGTGTGGGGATCGGTCTGCGTGGCACGCCGCCGCGTCGTGTTCTGCATGTGGAGGGTAACGAGGTTCACAGTGGTGGTCCGACCGGTGGGTTCTCTTTCGCCAGTAGGACCACTGGTGTGTTCGTGGAGAACCCGACGGCGGGCGAGCGGTGGACCTGGTACGCCGCGGACGGCATGGCTCGGCTGTCCTCTGGTGGCGACAGGTTCACGGTCGCGTCGAGTGCGGGCGGGTTGCGGTTGTCGGCGGGGGCGGCGGGCGCGCCGTTGGAGCTGGGCGCGATCGGCGGCGGCATCGGCAAGCTGGCGCTGACCGCCAACACCGTCGTGGCCCGCCGCACCGACGGCACCGAGCCGATCACGGTGGACGCGGTCAACGGGCGGATCGGGCAGGGCACCGCCACGCCGACCCACCCGCTGCACGTCACCGGCAACTCCGGCATCCGCCAGAACTCGATGTACGTCTCGGGCGGTCCCGGCTGGAGCAGCCTGTCCTACAACGCCTTCCACGACGCCAACAACGGGACCTGGGTGTTCCCGGACACGACGCGGCCGGCCGTCACCGTGGAGATGGACGACAGCTTCAACGCCGGTTCCCGGTTCCAGGTCTTCACCACCCCGAACGCCAGCAAGCAGTCCTGGCAGATGCGGCTCGGCATCGACGGCAACACCGGCACGGTCACGATTCCGGGGCGGCTGAGCCTGTCCGCCGGCCTCTCGTCGAGCGGGTCGGTCGGCATCGACGCGACCGGCGCCAACATCAACGCGCTGTCGGTGACGAACAACGCCGGCACCGCCATGTGCCTGCTGAACAACAGCGCCAACGGGACGACCGCGCAGATCGTCGGCGGCAGCACGGGTCTGTTCGTGTGGGGCGCCAGTTCGGAGGCCGCGTCGTTCTTCGGTGACGTCGGCGTCAACGGAACGCTCTTCGCCAACGCCAAACAGTTCGTGATCGACCACCCGCTGGACCCGGAGAACCGCCTTCTCAACCACGTGAGCATCGAGTCGGACGAACGCGCCGTGGTGTACAGCGGCAACGTCGAGTGCGACGCGGACGGCAACGCCACGGTCGGGCTGCCCGACTGGCTGGAAGCGCTGGCGGGGGACTTCCGCTACCAGCTCACCTGTGTCGGCGGGCGGTCCGAGGTGTACGTGTCGCGGGAGGTGTCGGACAACGCCTTCGAGATCGCCGGCGGGGCGGCGGGCCAGAAGGTCTCGTGGCAGGTCACCGGTGTGCGCCACGACGCGTGGGCGAAGTCGTACGAGTTCGTCGCGGAGGAGGACAAGCCCAAGGAGGAGCGCGGTTTCTACCGCAACCCGGAGGCCTTCGGGCAGGACCTCACCTCGAGCGTGCACTGGGCGCGGAACGAGGACCTCCGCAAGCAGCACCCGATCCTGGCTCGCCAGTTCGTCGGTCGCCGCGCCGAGCAGGAGGCCGCGCGCGTGGCGGCGCAGACCGAACGGCGGCAGGCGGCCGCCGGCGCCGAGAAGAAGCGGTCACGCGGAAAGTCCTGACCAGGTCCTCCCGTCCCCGAGGGTCGAACGGCCCTCGGGGACGGGACGAGAGGAGTCGGTGCATGAGCGCCGTGTTCGATCCGCGGGCGGCGCATGCCCGTCCGCGGGACAAGGCGCCGGCCGCCGCCCGACGGAAGGCCGGGCCCCGGCCGGAGGACCGGCTCGTGCGTGCCCTCGGCAACGCCGTGGTGCAGGCCAAGCTCGGCGTGAGCGCGCCGGGCGACGCGGCCGAGCAGGAGGCGGACCGGGTCGCGGACCGGGTGGTCGCCAACGAGCCGACCCCCGCCGCCGTGCCGTCCGGTGACGCGGGATCCGGCGGGCGGCCGCTCGACGCCGGTACCCGGGCGTTCATGGAGTCGAGCTTCGGGCAGGACTTCTCCGGGGTGCGGGTGCACACCGACGCGGCGGCGGCGCGGGCGGCACAGGACGCCCACGCGCTGGCCTACACGGTCGGCAGCCACATCTTCTTCGGTGCGAGCATGTTCGCACCGGCGACGCCGGCCGGGCGGCGGCTGCTGGCGCACGAGCTGACCCACGTCGTTCAGCAGGCCGGTGCGGGGAACCGGTCGCTGCAAAGGCAGAAGGCGCCGGAGGTCGAGCAGGGGTTCGTCATCGAGGGCTCCTGGGGCGGTCGTGGGCTCCCCGTGCTCGGTGGCTACGAACTGGAGAAGGAGCTGCTGCGGCGCGGGATCCTGAAGCCGGGCGACTACGACACGTGGGGCTGGCTCGACAACGGCTACTACTTCAGCCGTGCCGAGGGGGCCGGGCCGACGTTCCACGTGTACCGGGTGCTGGACGCGATCCAGCTCCGGAACGACGCGGGCGAGGTGATCGGCGTCCGGGTCATCAGCTACCTGCATGGCCCGGCGCAGGGCGGCGGAGCCGCGGCGCCGCCGAAACCGGAGAAGGGTGCGCCGAGGAAGGCGGAGTCGAGGAAGGCGGAGTCGAGGAAGGCGGAGTCGAAGAAAGCCGACTCGAAGAACGTCGAGCCGAAGACCACCAAGAAACCCGAGCCGAAGACCGCCGAACAGCTCCAGGCCGAGTTCGAGGCCCTGCCGGACGCGGTCAGGGAGCTGCTTGCCGGTGACGAACCGGTCGGCCAGGCGGAGCTGCCGCAGCTGTTGCGGATCGCGGCGAAGCTGCGGCAGTTGGCGCCGGAGGACCTCCAGCTGTACAGGCTGCTGGCGAAGCGGCTCGCGGCCGACCTGGACGCGTTCGAGCAGTCGGTCGACGTGTTCGTCCGGTTCAAGGACCGTATCAGGGCACAGGCCGCCGCCGAACGGAAGTCCACGGAGGAGACGCTCGAACAGAAGCTCGCGAAGACGTGGCGCGGGTTCGACGAGAAGTCGTTCGCCGGCATGGACACCGCCCAGAAGGAGGACCTGGCCCGGAAGATCGCCGCCGAGCAGCGGAACATCCAGCTGGAGCACCTGGCGACCCACCCCGGCGAGGCCGCCGTCGGCATGGTCGAGAGCATGGTGCGCCTGGACCGGACCGCGAAGTCCATTGTGGACGACGTGCGGGAGGCGGCCGACGGTGACAACGGCGCCTACCAGCGGCTCGCCGGTGCCACCGGGGCGGTCAACAAGTACGTGGCGGCCGTCGCGTCGATCGCCTTCGTGGCACTGCTGTTCGTGCCGGGCGTGAACCTGCTCGAGCTGGCCGCGGCGGGTCTCGCGGTAGCCGCAGTGTCCATCGCACTGTCCACGGCGGAGGCCGCGCTGCGGATCAAAGCGGCCGGGGAGGCCAGGAACCCCGAGGACTTCAAGACCCAGACCGGCAAGTCCGCGGCGGCGCAGACCCAGGCGGTGATGGCCGCGGCCATGCTGGCGCTGACCCTGGTCGCGAAGATCGTCGCGCGGATCCCGCTGCCCGGCCGGCTGCGGAACGTCGGCACGGCGTTGCGGGGCGCGCAGACCGCACTGCTGGAGAAGAGTGGTGTCGGCCCGGCGTGGCGCAGTGTCAAGGCCGATCTCGTCGCCGGCCTCCGCGCCGCCAAGCAGGGCCTGTCCGAGGCACTCGCCGTGCAGACGAAGGAGGTCGCGGCCACCGCCAACGCCGTCGCGGGCATGACGGGTGAGGAGTTCGTGCGGCACCTGGCCGACGCGGACCCGCGACTGGCCGACGTCGGCATCCCGGTGGAGCAGGCGAAGGCCACCCAGCAGCTCGCGTCCACACCGGAGGGCAAGGGCATTCCGGAGCGGCTGCGGCAGGATGCCCTGCAGGCACTGGAGGAGGCGCCCGCGGAGGCCGCGAGAAAGGTCGACCGGTTCGTGGCGGCCGTCGACGACTCGATCGCGAAGGTCGAGCAGGCGGCGGGTCCGGAACAGCTGAGGTCGGCCGTCGAGGAGGCCGACCGGCGGTTGGGCGCGGGCGAGCAGGCCCGCCAGGCCGTCGCCGACGACGAGGCCTTCCTCACCAGGCGGGCGAAGGGCGCGCGGCGCAGCGGGATCCGGGAGCAGGCCAGGGAGAAGCTGGCCGCGCTGCAGGAGGAGAAGCTCCGGACCCAGGGTGAGATCGACCAGCTCGAAGCGGAGCTGTCGGCGGCCAACCGCAAGGTCGACACGTTGCGGAAGAAGGCGCTCGACACCCCGGCCGGCAGTCCGGCCAGAGCACACGCGACCCGCGAGCTCAATGAGGCCAGGGAGGCGCTCGCGGAGCTGCGCGAGGCCGACGAGCTCGGCGGCTACCGCGAGGAACGAGCCAGGCAGAAGAAGACCGAGGAAGCCGTGCTGCAGTCGCTCGAGCTGAAGCGACCGGCGCTGCGACAGTCCTTCAAGGACAAGGTGAAATCGGCGGGAAAGAAGAACGCGAAGGGACAGTACCTGGATGCCAACACAGGCGAGGCGATCGACGGTGAACCGGTGTACGGTCACATCTACGGCCGGGAACACCGCCGGCTCGTGCTCGAGGCCTCGGAGAAGGGCATGACCCAGGAGCAGTTCAACGACTGGGTCAACGACCACCCCGAATGGTTCCAGCTCGAAACGAAGGCGAACAACGAGAGCCACCGATTCGAGAAGCCGGGGGTCGACTGATGGCGGACGCGGACGGTCGCACCTCGCTGATGCACGCGATCCTGGCGGGTGACTCCGGCGCCGTCGCGTCGCTCATCGACCGCGGCGCGGACGTCAACGCCGTCGACCACGAGCAGAGATGGACGGCCCTGCACTTCGCGGCCCGCGACCACAACAGGACGGTGGTCCGGCTCCTGCTCGACGCCGGCGCCGAGGTCGACCCCGAGGACGTCTTCGGCGACACCCCACTCTGGCGTGCCGTGATGACGGCCGGGGGCGACCTCACGGCGATGAGTGTCCTGTTGGGACACGGCGCGGACCCGCGCAGGAGGAACCGGCACGGCATCTCACCGCTCGACCTCGCTCGCGAGAGCGGCCAGGACGCTGTCGTGGCGCTGCTACTCCACCCCGCGTCGGAGTAGCAGCGCCACGCCGGTCAGGCGGCCGCCTCGGCCAGCATCGGGCTGGCCGGCGGACCGTCGCAGAGCGCGGCGACCAGCAGGTCGTTGATCGCCGTCGAGATGCGTTGCGCGACAGCGGGATCGTCGACGTCGGCGCCACCCATCGTGACGGACACCTCCACGCGGGTGGCGCGGTCCGGCGACGAGAACAGGTAGGACTGGTACCCGTGGATGCTGCCGGTGTGCCCGTAGTAGGTGCCACCGCAGTCCGGCCCTGCCTCCAGCACCATCAGGCCGATGCCGTACGGCGCGAACGGCGACGGCGTCTTCATCTCGGCGAGCAGGTTCGCGGGCAGCAGCCGGCCACCGAGCAGGGCCGAGATGAAGCGGTCCAGGTCCCGGGTCGTGGAGATGATCTCCCCGGCCGAGGAGGCCCACGACGGGTTGAGGCGGGTCACGTCCAGCACCCTGAACTCGCCGGCGTCGTGGTAGGCGTAGTAGCCGTGCGCGTGCGGCCCGGGGACGGCCGCGCGGGTGCCGGGCACGACCGTGTCACGCAGGCCGAGCGGGCCGATGACCCGCTTGTACACCTGGACGGCCCACGGCGTCCGGGTCACCCGCTCAATTAGCTGCCCGGCGACGACGAAGTTGGTGTTGGAGTACGACCAACTCGTGCCCGGCGCGAACCGGGCCGGCTTGGCCAGCGCGACCTCGATCAGTTCGCGCGGCGTGTAGGTGCGGAACCGGTTCTCCGCGAAGTCGTTGCCGAACAACGGGATCCCCGGCTCGACTGTGCCGTCCGGACGCGGCTCGCCCGTGTAGTTGAACAGGCCGGTGGTGTGCGCCAGGATCATCCGCACGGTGATCCGCGGGTCGAACCCGTACTCGGGCAGGTACTTCGCGACCGGGTCGTCCAGCACCACCCTGCCTTCATTCACCAGCTGCAACATCACGGTCGACACGAACGTCTTCGTGATGCTGCCGACCCGGAAACGGCCGTCTGTCGGGACCCTCCCGCCGGACAGCTCACGCACCCCCGCCGAGCCGGTCCAGTCGCCCTGGTCGTCGTGGATGCGCAGCTGCACACCGGCGAGCCCGGCCTGAGCCGCGGCCACCATCGCCTGCCGAAGCTCGGGCCGGCCCCGCGTGGTCGCGCTCGCGGGCCCCTGCGCCACCCCGACGGCCAGCACCGCCGCCAGCACGACGCCGCCGAGCCGTCGTTCTCTTACCCCCACAGCCAGTCCCTTCGGTTGGTGTTCCCCAGCACCAGACGATCCTGGCCGTGTCGGGCCGCCGACGCATCCCCGACGAGAACGACCCGGGGTAGTCCGCACGGATGACGACGCCGTCCTCGCGAAGTCGGCGGACGATCCGCGATCCGGAGGGGTGGACCACCGGCGGCAAGGTCACCCCGTTATTGACCGGACCTACGCGCTCGCTGACGCGATGCGGTACCTCGGGACCGGGCACGCCAGGGCGAGGGTGGTCATCACGGTCCGACCGGCCGGCCCAGCCGCAACGCGAGGAGCGGGCAGAGCGCGGTGGCCTTCTCGGCGTGCCGCAGCAGGTGGTCCGGCACCTCGATCGGGCCCGGCCGGCGGGGGACCGGGTAGCCCCACGGGTCGCGGTCGAGCAGTTCCGGCAGCAGCTCGGCACACAGGCCGCGGCCGTCGCAGGCGGTCCAGTCGAGATGCAGCCTGGCGCTCATGCTCGCTCCCTGGCGCAGCGGCCGTGCTGGTGTGCCCGGACCTCGGCGGCGAACGTCGTGAGGGTGCTGCGGACGAAACGGGCCGTGCCGTCCGGGTGGTGACAGGCGCCGCGGCCGGTCACCAGGCCGGTCAACCACTCCAGCCGCCGGGTCCCGGCCTGGCCCACCGCCTGGCCCGACGCGAGCGCGGCCATGGTCGCCGCGATCGCGGGCAGCCCGTTCAGGCACGGTCCGCACTGGCCGGCCGTCTCCGCCGCCAGGTACCGGGTGACCTCCATCGCGAAGTGCAGCGGGCAGCGGTTCGCCGGCAGCACGTGGACGATGCCGGCGCCGGGGGAGCCGCCGTACGAGGCGAGGCCGGCTCGCGACACGGGAACCGGGCCGGCCGGCGCCCACACCCCGTGGAAGCCGCCGATCAGCACCGCGTCGCCGCGGCCGCCCGCCAACGCCAGCAGCTCGTCCAGCGGGATGCCCATCGGCACCTCGTAGACCCCCGGCGCGGCGACGGAACCACTGATCGTGGCGAGAAAGGTGCCCGGCTCGTCGGCGGTCCCGGTGCGGCGGAACCAGGACGGTCCGTGCCGGGCGATCATCGCCACGTGCGCGAGGGTCTCCACGTTGTGCACCACCGTCGGCCGTCCGTCCACACCGGACACCGGGGCGGGCTGGACCCGGAAGCGGGGCAACGGGTTCCGGCGTCCCTCGATGGCGGCGATCACCGCGGACTCCTCGCCCGCGACGAACCTCTCCCGCGCGGCCGTGATCGTCACGGGCACCCGGTCGTGGGCACGCCGTTCCGCCAGGACCGCCTCGCTCACGCGCCCGTAGAGGTAGGCCCGCGTGGCGCCGACGGCCTCCGCGACGAGCTGCAGGCCGTCCAGCACGGTGTGCGGGTTGTCGCGCAGGAGCGTGGCGTCCTTGCGGCTCAACGGTTCGCCCTCCGCGCCGTTCGCGACCACGACCGGGTCGCGGCCGGTCAGCGCCGTGGCGGCCTTGCGCCAGGCGGGGAAGCCCGCGCCGCCGCGGCCGGTGAGGCCGGCGGTCTCCAGGTCGGCGACCAACCGCCCGGGGCCGCCACGCCACGGGATCTCCCCGGCGCGGGCGAGATGCGCGGCGAAGCCGGGCGTCCGGTCGCCGAGGAGGGATTCGGTACGGGCCGACGCGGTCACCGCGGGACCTCCATCAGGGTGGCGACGGCGCCGCGGTCCTGTTCGGTGAAGCCGGTCGACAGGCGCCAGGACAGTGCGCCGGCGACCGCGACCGCGCACACCCCCGCGAGCACCAGGAACCAGGCGGTGCCGGCGTCGGTGCCCGCCCCGAGCGCGTGCACCAGCGCGACCGGCCAGGCGGCGTAGGCACTCCAGTGGATGGCCCGCCACGTCCGGTACCCGAGCCGGTGCCGGAGCAGGCTGGTGACCACCAACGCGAGGAGCAGGTCGAGCGCGAGCGTGCCGAGACCGACCCAGACGGGCGCGAACCCGGCGAGGAACGGGAACACCGTGTCGACCACGTCCAGCTGCGCGTACGGGTCGAACAGCAGCAGAACCACGTGCAGCACAAGGAAGACCGTGGCGAGCAGGCTGGTGTAGCGGTGCAGCGCGGTGACGGCGAACCGCGGCAGCCAGGGCGCCGGCCGACCGGACCGCGTCCCGATCCCCAGGATCACCGACGCGGTGAACAGCACGAGCGTGACCACTCCGGACCCGCGTCCGAGGTACCACAGGGTGTCGGTGCTCATGACGGCCAACCTCCCAACACGTGAACCTGCCCCTGGTTGTCGACGAGCCGGGCCGCGACGCCGGCCCGGGCGAGCGGGGTGACCGCGCCGGCGCCGCGCACCAGCGCGGCCGTGCTGTGGGTGTTGGCGATCACACAACGGTCGGCGCAGACGGAGACGCTGCGCCACACTCGCGACGACGGCATGCCCGTGCGCGGGTCGAGGACGTGGTGCAGCAACCGTCCGCCGCGGCGCCAGCTACGGCTCGCCGTGCTCGACGTGGCCATCGCCGTCCCGGCCGTCACCCGGACGGTCGCCGGCGGGTCAGCCGGCCGGTCCCGCACGTGGATCAGCCAGCCCCCGGCCGGGCCGGGGCCCGCGGTGGCGATGTCACCACCCAGCTCGACGAGCACGCCGGTGCCCAGCCGCTCGTTCACCAGCTCGGCGCAGCGGTCCGCGGTCAGCGCCTTGGCCGTGGCGCCGAGGTCGAGCCGCACGCCCGGCGGCACCGTCAACGTGCGCCCCGCCAGCGACACGTCCTGCCACGACGTCACCCGCCGGACCGGTGGAACCGCCGGTCCGTCCGGGCGAACCTCCGCGATGTCCCGGTCATAGCCCAGCCGGGCCAGGTCGTTGCCGAGCGTGGGGTCGACGTCGCCGCCGGAACGCTCGGCCGCGGCCAGTGCCGCGCCGACCAGCTCGGCGAGCAGCGGGCTGACCGTCACCGGGCGGCCCGCCCGCTCGGCCAGCGCCAGCTCGGCGTCCGCGCGGAACCGGCTGCATGCCCGGTCCACGGCCGAGAGCTCCGCGTCGACCACCTCGCGTGCGACGGCGAGGGTGTCCGGCTCGGTGACCACCACGCTCGCACTCGTGCTCCAGACACGCCACCGGGCAACGGACCGCCCGACTCGGAGCGTGGCCATCACGAGCCTCCGGAACTGGCGTCGGCACCACTCGAACCGCCGGTGTCACCCGACACGCTGCCGCCGTAGTCGCCGGTGCTCGTGCCGGAGCCCGTCGACGAACCGTCCGAAGTGGAGTTGTCCGAAGTGGACGGTGTACTCGTGCTCGTGTCCGTGCCGGCCGTGCAGGCCACCAGAACCGTGCCGGCCACGCCGGCGGCCGCGAAAGCGGCGGTGATCCCGCCGACCCTGCGCAGCCCCTTCTCTCGCGAGGTCAACTCTCCTGCCGGCATGACTCAGCCGCCGCTCTGTGTCGAGTCGTGCTGGCCCGGCGGAGCCTGCCCCTGGCCCATCGCGCCGGCCTCGGCGAGCGATTCGGCGGTCGCGGTGTCGCCCGACACGGACGCGACGATCATCACGTCGTCACCGGTCGCGATGCTCGACAGGTCCGTGGAACCGTTGCCCACCACCGTGTCCGAGTCGATCGTGTAGGTCCTGGTGTAGCCGTCGTCGCTCTTGGCCGTGATCGACGAGTCGCTGACCGCGGTCACCTCGCCGTTCTGCATGACGTCGGTGGTGTAGCCGCCGTTGCCGTCCGACACGATGTACTCACCGTGCAGCGCCTGGGACATCACCCCGCCGGCACCGCCGGGTCCACCGCCGCCGCCCGTGCCGCCGCCCGGCCCCTGCTGGGCCGTCGACGACGAGGCGGAGCCGCTCGCCGCGTAGACCGCGACGGCGCCGGCGCCCGCGATCCCGACCGCGATGGCGACCGCCAACGTGATCTTCCTGGGCGACCACCGGCGCGTCGGCCGCTGTCGAGTGACCTGGTCGCCCGGCGCGCCCCAGGTGCCGGCGGTGTCCACTGTGGCGCTGTCCCCAGTGGACGGTGGGATCACGGGCTGTCGCTGCTCGGTGGACATCGGGTGGCACTCCTCGTCTTGGTGGCGACCGTGGTGCCGCCGTTGACCCCAGACAAGGCGGCTGAGCTGTGTGCGGCCTGTGCGGACGGCCGGGCCGCCCTGTGACTCTGCGGTCCCGCCGGCTCGGGACCCGCGCCGGGTTGTGAGCGCGCACAGTCGCCGATCTAGCCGCTGGCCAGGGGTTCGACTATTGACAGCCGCCGGTCGGACGACGAAAACTGGGAGCGCTCACAACTCCTCAACCACCCGCAACGACGCGAAACGAGGCCGTGGTGATGCGATCCCTGCTCGCCCCCGTGTCAGCGCTCGTCATCGTGCTCGCCGCCTGTTCCTCCGGCGGCCCGGACTCCTCGTCCGGCAAGGTCGAGCTCACCTTCTGGACGTGGGCGACGAACATCGAGAAGGTCGTCGCCAGGTGGAACGCCGGTCACCCGGACATCCACGTCACCGTCAGTCGCCAGTCGCAGGGCGACGAGCTCGTCACCAAGGTCCTGACCGCCGCCAAGGCCGGCAACGCGCCGGACCTGCTCCAGGCTGAGTACCAGGCGCTGCCCACCTTCGTCAGCAACGACGCGGTCGCCGACCTGGCCGAGTACACCGCCGACGCCGAGAAGGCCTTCGCCGACGGCGTGTGGCAGCAGGTCACCCTCGGTACCCGGGGTGTCTACGCCGTCCCACAGGACAGCGGTCCGATGATGCTGTACTACCGCACCGACCTGTTCCAGCAGTACGGCCTGACCGTCCCGAAGACCTGGGACGAGTTCGCGCGGACGGCCAGAACGCTGCGCACCAGGACCACGTCCGGCTATCTCACCACGTTCTCCAGCAACGACCCCGGCTGGTTCGCGGGCCTCGCGCAGCAGGCCGGCGCGAAGTGGTGGCGGGTCAGCGGCGACACCTGGACCGTCGGCATCGACGACGAGCCGACCACCAAGGTGGCCGACTACTGGGGCGGGCTCGTCGCCGAGGGTGTGGTCGATGACAAGCCCATGTACACGCCGGAGTGGAACAAGGCGCTCGGCGACGGCACACTGCTGGCCTGGCCGAGCGCGATCTGGGCGCCGGGCGTGCTGGACAACGTCGCGGCGGCCACCAAGGGCAAGTGGGCGATGGCGCCGCTGCCGCAGTGGTCGGCCGGCGAGAACAGGACCGGCAACTGGGGCGGGTCGTCGACCGCCGTGTCCGCCAACTCCCAGCACCGCAAGGAGGCCGCGGACTTCGCGATCTGGCTGAACACAGACCCGGAGGCCACCGCGGGCCTGGTCACCGAGGGCGCGCTCTACCCGGCCGCCCGTGCCGCCCAGTCCGGACCGGCGCTGGCCGAGCCGCCCACGTTCATGCCCAACCAGCCCGAGTTCTACACCCGGGCGAAGGCCATCGCCGACACCGCCGCCGGCTGGACCTGGGGCCCGAACGTGAACGTCACCTACCAGTCGTACAAGGACGCCTTCGGGAAGGCGATCACCAACAGGACCCCGTTCTCCGGCGCGGTCAGGGAGATGCACACGTCGACCGTGGCCGACATGCGCAAGACCGGCTTCAAGGTCGAAGGCTGAACCCCGCCCTTCGGATCTTTGTGAGGAAGCCCGTGGGCAACCAACAGTTACCCCGACACCGCGCTGTCGCCGGGACGCGACCAACACTCGGGGAGGCGGACTAGTGGCGGGCAGGCCTGGTCGGCGCGCGGTGCCGTACGTGTTCCTCGCGCCGGCGGTCGTGTTGTTCACGCTCACGGTGCTGGTGCCGATCGGGTACACGGTCTACCTGAGCCTGCACCGGTCGCAGGTGAGCGGCCTGGGACTCGGGCGTGGCGCGCGTACGGAGGTGTTCGCCGGCCTGAGCACCTACCGGGAGGCGCTGGCGGATCCCGAGTTCTGGCGCGGTGCGCTGCGGGTTCTCGGCTACGGCGCACTACTCGTGCCGACCATGATCGGGCTGGCGCTGCTGTTCGCGTTGCTGCTGGACCGCCCGCGCGTACGGCTCGCCCGGTTCAGCCGGCTGTCGATCTTCCTGCCGTACGCGGTGCCCGGCGTGGTGGCGAGCCTGCTGTGGGGCTTCCTGTACCTGCCGTCGCTGACGCCACTGCCCGTGCCGGACGACCTGCTCGGGCCCGGCCTGCTGTTCGCCGTGGCCAATATCGGGCTGTGGGGCGGGGTCGGCTTCAACATGGTCGTGATCCTGACCGCGCTGCGGGCGGTCCCGGCCGACGTCTACGAGTCGGCGCGGCTGGACGGCGCCAGCGAGTGGCAGATCGCCGTGTGGGTCAAGACGCCACTGGTCATGCCCGCACTGGTCATGACGAGCATCTTCACGGTCATCGCCACGCTGCAGGTCTACACCGAGCCGACCACCCTCCGGCCGCTGACCAACTCGCTGCCGTCGACATGGACGCCGCTGATGAAGATCTACAGCGACGCGTTCGAGCGTGGTGACATCTACTCGGCCGCCGCCGGCTCGATCGTCCTCGCGGTGGTGATGCTGACGTGCTCACTTGCCTTCCTGCGGGTGATCGCCAGGCGGGGCTTCACGGGGGAGCAGCGGTGACCCGCCCCAGCCGGCTCGCCGCGGTGGTCCTGCTGATCGGCGCGGCCTACTGTCTGCTGCCGGTGGCGTGGGTGGTAATCGCCGCCACCAAGGGCTCCTCGGAGCTGTTCAGCACCTCGACCTTCGTTCCTGGCGGCGCGTTGTTCGACAACATCGGCCGGCTGACCGGCTACCGGGACGGCCTGTTCTGGCGGTGG
>NZ_DASQCC010000048.1:0-6279 GCF_035634895.1 Actinophytocola sp.
GCAGGGGAGTGGTGAAGGCGTTGGCGACCCCCTGGACGCCGCGCCCGACCAGCAGGACCGGGAACGCGGTGGCGACCGCGCACAGCCCGGACCCGGCGACCGAGACGACGTACGCCCACAGCACGCAGCGCCGCGTGCCCCACCGGGCGCCGAGCGTGCCGGAGAACAGCATCAACACGGCGAAGGGGATGAAGTACGCGGTGATCGTGGCGGACGTGGCGTCGGTCGAGACGCGGAAGTCGTGCGCCAGCTCCGGAAGCATCGACGCCGTGACACCGCCACCGAACGGCCCCAGAAACCCGCCGACGTACAGCCCCGCCCGAGCAAGCCGCTCCCGCCGGCTCACGCCGACTTTTTCTTGATCAACGCCAACACAGTTGGTTGCGTAGGCAGCCCCCACCCGATCCCGGGGGCCGCCCCGATGCCCATTCTAACGGACTGCACCGACAAAACCCCTGGTCAGCGAGAGCTGTGGATGACTTTCACCCGGTGAGTCCGAGCGAACGGGACACTCGCGTCAGACCCCCGACGGTCCCCGGCCGGGGCCGGGACGGCGACGACGCAGGTAACGCTCGAACTCGGCGGCGATCGCGTCGCCGCTGGTCTCGTTCAGTGCCAGGTCGGCGTCGCCACGTTCCTCCAAGGCGCGGACGTAGTTGCGGACGTCCTCGTCCTCCTCGGCCATCTCGCTCACCGTGCGCTGCCACTCGTCAGCCTGGTCGGGCAGGTCGCCGAGCGGCACCTCCACGTCGAGGATCTCCTCGACCCGGTGCAGCAGCGCGAGCGTGGCCTTCGGCGACGGCGGCTGCGACACGTAGTGCGGCACCGCGGCCCAGATCGAGATCGCCGGCAGGCCGACCTGCACACACGCGTCCTGCAGCACGCCGACGATCCCCGTCGGGCCCTCGTACTTGGACCGCTCCAGGCCGAACTGCGCGGCCGATGCCGCGTCGTACGCCGTGCCCGTGACCGGGACGGGCCTGGTGTGCGGGGTGTCGGCCAGCAGGGCGCCCAGCGTGACGACCGTGGTCACGCCGAACTCCTCGAACTGCTCGATCAGCTCCGCGCAGAACTTCCGCCAGCGCATGTTCGGTTCGATGCCGTGCACGAGCACCACGTCACGGCTCGCACCCGGCGGCCGGCACACCGACAGCCGGGTGGTCGGCCACTCGACCCGGCGGGTGACTCCGTCGACCATGCGCACCGTGGGTCGGGTGACCTGGAAGTCGTAGTAGTCGTCCGGGTCTATCTCGGACAGCTCGGTGGCCTCCCAGGTGAGCTGCAGATGTTCGATCGCGGCGGTAGCGGCGTCGCCTGCGTCGTTCCATCCTTCGAATGCGCAGACCACCACTGGCTCCACGAGCTCTGGCCGCGCGTTTGGTTGCAGGTCCGGATCGGTCACTGGGCAAGCCTACGACCCGAGCGCCCCGGCCGGAGATCGTAGGCTGGTTCGCATGCCGGCCGAGACCGATCCGAGGTCCCCTGACACCACCACCGACCTGCCGGTCGCGGTCCTGTGGGACCTCGACGGGACCCTCCTCGACTCCGAGAAGCTGTGGGACATCCCGCTGTACGAGCTCACCGAGAAACTCGGCGGCGAGCTGTCCGCCGAGACCAGGGACGCCATGGTCGGCTCGAACATGCCGGTGACGTTGCGCCTGATCTTCCAGGAGGTCGGCATCGCCGAGCCCGGCGAGGAGCAGCTGGCCGACGCCGCCGCCTGGATCGACCGACGCATGCACGAGGTCTTCTGCCAGGGCCTGCCGTGGCGGCCCGGCGCGGCGCGGGCGCTCGCCACGGTCCACGAGGCTGGCCTGCCGATGGCGCTCGTGACGTCGACCGGGCGCGGACTAACCGAACTGGCTCTCGACACGATTGGAAGATCACTCTTTCGGGTGACAGTGTGCGGCGATGAGGTCGACGGTCTGAACAAGCCCCACCCGGAGCCTTACCTGAAGGCGTGTCGCCTGCTCGGGGTGGACCCGGCGAAGTGCGTAGCGATCGAGGACTCGCCGACGGGCGTCGCGTCCGCGGTGGCGGCCGGCGCGTCCGTGCTGGTCGTGCCGTGTGAGGTGCCGGTCGAGCCCGGTGAGCGGCGGGTGTTCCGGACGTCGCTGGCGGGGCTGACGGTGGCGGACCTCACTGCCCTCGTGCACTGATCCGAAAGTGATTGGCGCGGGATGGCAGGATCACTGCCGTGAAGACGTTCGACGAGCTGTTCGCCGAACTCCGCGACCGGTCGGTCAACCGACCCGAGGGCTCCGGCACCGTCGCCGCGCTCGACGCAGGGGTGCACGCGCAGGGCAAGAAGGTTCTGGAAGAGGCCGGCGAGGTGTGGATCGCCGCCGAGCACGAGTCGGACGAGCGCCTCGCCGAGGAGGTGTCCCAGCTCCTCTACCGGGTGCAGGTACTGATGCTGGGACGCGGCCTCGGCCTCGAAGACGTCTACCGCCACCTCTAAGGGGAGTTCAGAAAGATGCTTCGGGTTGCCGTGCCGAACAAGGGCGCGTTGTCCGCGCCCGCCACCGAGATGCTGGCCGAGGCCGGCTACCGGAAGCGCTACGACCAGCGCGACCTGACCGTCCTGGACCCGGTCAACGATGTCGAGTTCTTCTTCCTCCGGCCGAAGGACATCCCGATCTACGTCGGCTCCGGCGAGCTGGACCTGGGCATCACCGGCCGCGACCAGGCACTGGAGACCGGTGCCCCGGTCGCCGAGCGCCTGCCGCTGGGCTTCGGCGCGTCGACGTTCCGCTACGCCGCCCCCGCCGGCACCGAGTGGAAGGTCCCGGACCTGGTCGGCAAGCGCCTGGCCACCTCCTACCCGAACCTCGTCAAGCGGGACCTCGCGGCCAGGGGCATCGACGCGACGGTCATCCGCCTGGACGGCGCCGTCGAGATCTCCGTGCAGCTCGGCGTGGCCGACGCGGTCGCGGACGTGGTCGACTCCGGCCGCACGCTGCGCCAGCACAACCTGGAGGTCTTCGGCGACCCCATCTGCAGGTCCGAGGCGGTGCTCGTCCACGGCGTCAACGCGGCGGACACCCCGGCGAAGGAGCAGCTCACCGGCCGGCTGCAGGGCGTCGTGTTCGCCCAGCAGTACGTGATGCTGGACTACGACTGCCCGAAGACCCTCCTCGACGAGGCGATCACGGTCACCCCGGGCCTCGAGTCGCCGACGGTGGCTCCACTGGCGTCCCCGGACTGGGTGGCGGTCCGCGTGATGGTGCCCCGCAAGGACGCCAACGTGATCATGGATCGCCTCGCCAAGCTGGGCGCCCGCGCGGTGCTGGCCTCCGACATCCGGTCCTGCCGCCTCTAGTGTCCTGAGTCGAAGTTCGGCGCACTTCTCGGCGGCCCCAGCTTCCCGCTGGCGGCGTTGCCGAAAAGGCCCGAGTACAACCCGGTACGAGGGCCTTCCGGCGCCTTGCCAGCGGAAACCTGGATCCACCGACAAGCACCCCAACTTCCGACTCAGGACACTAGCCCTGCGGTCGTACCAGCAACGCCTGAGCCCCGCGGCCGACGGGCCCGGTGAGGTCGTGCAGCACCGACGTCGCCGCCCCGATCCCCTCCGGGCCGATCGCGGTGACCGCGTCCAGCGCGATCCACTCGCCAACCGGCTCCCGGTACACGTGCACCGTCAGGTCCGCGTTGATGAACAGCCACTCTCGCGGGTCGAGGCGACCGGACACCCCGTTCCCGGAGTCGGCGATGGTCAGCAGCCGTTGCAGCCCGGACGGTTCCTCGTCACCGACGAGCGGTACGGTCTGCCTCCCCCAGACGGTGGCCGGCCCCGACTCGGCGAGGGAGCCGGCCAGCGAGCGCCACTCGATCACGTCCAGGTAGCCCGCACCCCAGGAGTCGGGACGCGTCATCACCCGCCCGGCCGACGGCGGCGGCAACCGCTCGTCGACGTCCACCGCGACGGCCGAGGTGTCCGAGCGGACGATCCGCCATGCCCGGGCCCGTGCCACCACCCTGCCGTCGGCGGACAGCTCCGCGCTCAGCAGCTCGACCGACCGCCCCGGCCGGTCGACCGCCGCCGACACGGACAGCTCCGCCACCGGCACCGGCCCGAGGATCTCGACAGTCACCCGCGCGATCATCATCGGCACGGGCGCCGGCAGCTTCTCCATCTCCCGCACCATCAACGCCGACGGCGGCCCGAGGTGCTGCGTCAGCTTCGACCACGGCCCGGTCGTGTGCACGGTCGACTGATACCGGCCGCCGCCAAGTGGTTCATAGAACATCTGAAGCCTGTCCCTCTGGATCTTCGTGTTACGTCAGGGGCGACCGTAGCGGCACCCGGCCACGGTCCGCGTCGCCCACCGCGCCTTCGCCGGGGCGGCACCCGGCCAGGGTGTCAGTCGTCCGCCCGGTCCAGCACCGTCTCCTCGCCCGCGTCGGGCTCCGGCCAGCCAGGGTAGGGCGGCGGCGTGCCACCGAACTCCGGGCACAGCGCCTGGTGCGAGCACCAGTCACACAGGCGGCTCCGGTTCGGGCGGAAGTCACCCGTCCTCCCGGCCCGCAGGATCGCCTGCCACACGGCTTCGAGGGTCCGCTCGAACCGCCGCAGCTCCGGCTCGTCCGGCGTGTAGGTCAGCGACTGCCGGTCCGCCAGGTACATCAGGCGCAGCTGCCGCGGCACCACGCCACGCAGCCGCCACAGGACCAGCGCGTAGAACTTCATCTGGAACAACGCCTTCGCCTCGCCGATCTCACGGGGCGCGGCGCCGGTCTTGTAGTCGATGACCCGGATCTCACCCGTGGGCGCGACGTCCAGGCGGTCGATGTAGCCGCGCAGCAGCACACCAGAGCTCAGCTCGGTCTCCACCAGCAGCTCACGGGCCTCCGGGTCGAACCGGCGCGGGTCCTCCAGGGTGAAGTAGCTGTCGATCATCCCGGCCGCCGACTCCAGCCACTCCTCGTCGCCGTCCGGGAAGAGGCCGGCCAGCTCCGGACGCTCCTCCCGCAGCCGCTGCCACACCGGCCCCAGCAACGCGTGCGCACGGTCGGGCACCCGCTCGCCCGCCGGTAACCCGAACAGCTCCTCCAGCACCGCGTGCACGGCGATCCCGCGGACCTGCGCGGTCGACGGCGTCTCCGGCAGCCGGTCCACCGCACGGAAGCGGTAGAGCAGCGGACACTGCTTGAAGTCACCGGCCCGCGACGGCGACAGAGCAGGCCGTCTAGGCTTCGGCACGACCTCCTCAAGGGTGGCGGCAGGCTTTTCCGTCATACCCGAAACAGTAGGGGAGGCCACCGACGGTGTTTATTGGCCTCGCTTCGCTCGGCGGTTCGTGGCCTTGATCCGGCGTCTTCCCTCCCTGCGGTGTTCGGCCGGGTTGCTTTGCTGCCGTCGCCTTCGCTGCTTGCTCAGGCCAGGCGGCGGTGGCTGGTCACGGGGGGTGATGTGCCCTCACACCGCATTCCCACACATCTCCCCCTACGCTTCTGGCATGGCGAACGGGGCGGGCTGGGATCGGGACGGCGGCCTGCTGTTGTTCCGCTTTCGTGGCGTGCCGGTGCTGTTGTCGCCGTCGTGGTGGGTCGGTTCGGTCGCGATCGTGGTGTTGTATGCGCCGCTCGTCGGGCGGTTTCTGCCTGAGGCGGGGCCGGTCGTGTCGTTGTCCCTCGCCGCCGCGTTCGCCGTGTTGCTCGGCGTCTCCGTGTTGGCCCACGAGCTGGGGCACTGCGTGGTCGCGCTCAGGCTCGGCATCCCGGTCCGCCGGCTCCGGTTGTTCCTGCTCGGCGGGCTCGCCGAGATCAGCCGCACCCCACGCCGCCCCGCGCAGGAGGGCCTGATCGCCGCCGCCGGGCCGGTCGTGTCCGCCGTGCTCGCCGGGGTGTGCGGGCTCGTTCTGCTGCTCATGCCACCAACGGGGCCGGTCTGGCTGCTGGTGCTGGAGTGCGCGGTGGCCAACGTCGCCGTCGCCGTGTTCAACATGCTGCCCGGCCTGCCGCTGGACGGCGGACGCATGCTGCGTGCCGGTGTGTGGGCCGTCTTCGGTGATCGGGGGATCGGCACCCGCGCCGCCGTCTTCGGTGGCTGGCTCGTCGCCACGCTGCTGATGTTCTGGGCGCTGTGGGGCCTCGCGCAGGACAGCCCCGACCGCTGGCTGCGGCTCGGCGTCTGCGCGCTCACCGCGTGGTTCGTGGTGTCCGGCGCCCGGGGCGAGCTGGCGGCCGACCAGCGCCGGAACTGGCCGGACGGGCTCATGCTCGCCGACCTGGTCCGTCCCGTGCTGCAACTCCCCGCCGAGAGCCCGGTCGCGG
>NZ_DASQCC010000049.1:0-2528 GCF_035634895.1 Actinophytocola sp.
CGGAACACCGACATGGCCGTGACCCAGTTGGACGCGCTGCCCGTGTAGCCGTGCACGAACACCACCGGCGTGCTGGTGGCCGCGCCGGCCGAAGGCGCGGGCGAGAACAGGGCGAACGCCACGGCGAACGCGGCGACGACCCCGAGAATTCGACGCATGAATCCCTCCAAGCAGGGTGAAGAGGTGGGACTCGTCAAGACTGCACAACGCGAGCCGCCGGCTACATCGGCGTAATCACCAGTCTTGCGCGCGAGCCTCGGCGGAGAGCACGGCCGAGTCGCGGGCCGGCGGACCCGCCTACTGCACGGCGCCTGCCTGCTGCGTCATCGTCTGGTACCAGGCCGCGTACGGGGTGTTGGTGGCCGGGTAGCTCGCCAGTGGCGTCGTCGCGTCGGCCGCGGAGTCGAAGTCCCAGCCACGGACCAGGCGGCCGGCCGCGCGCGCCGAGGTGACGAACGAGGAGTGCGTGGCCGGGGCGCCGTAGAACAGGGCGCCGTCCCGCAACTCGGCGGCGTCGCCGTCCTGGTACTCGTCGAACGCGGTCTGCGGGTACTGGATCCGCGCGCCGGCGACCCGGTCGGTGGTGACGCGCAACGTGGCGGCCGGTGTCGCGCCGTCGGCTCCCGTGTGGACGTGCACGCTGGCGCCGCCGTGCACCGCGGTGGTGGTGTCGTAGCGCGGGTCGGCGGTCCTGGCGTTGCCGGTCCAGGTGACGGCGCCGGCGCCGAGGGTGCCCTGCCAGGTCCAGTTCTGGCTGTTGCTCTGGCTTCGGTGCACCTCACGCAGCCCGGTGGCACTGGTGAACACCAGCGACGGCAGCACGCCGTTGTCGTACTGGCGACCGGCCGACCAGGCGATCTCGCCGGTCGCGTCGAGATGGCCGGTCTGGTACCAGAGCGTCGTGGCGTTCTGCGACTGGTGCACCTCGACCACGTCGCCGTCGTCGTTGAGCGCGACCGCCGGGGTGACACCGGAGCCGTAGCGGCCGTGACGCTGCCAGGTGACCCGGCCGTCGGCGCCGTAGGTGCCGGTCCAGTACCAGAGGGCGCCGCTGCCCGAGTCGTGCACCTCGACGACCTGTCCGCGCCCGTTGGTCGCGACGGCCGGGTGGTAGCCGACGTCTCGGCGGTAGGCGGCGCGGGTGGTGGCGTCGCCGGACAGCAGCGTGAGCACCCGCCCGCGCAACGAGTCGACGGTGGCGCCGGCCGGGTAGTCGGCGGCACGCAGCAGCCGGGTGCCGAACGCCGCACGCAGCTCGTCGTTCAACGCGGCCAGGTCCCCCGCGGCGTAGGAGCCGTTGTCGGTCAGGTCGTCCTTCAGGTCGAGCATCACCACCAGCGGGGCGTGTGCCGGGTGCGCCGCGGACCACGCGTCGACGACCGAGAGCCAGTCCCGGAGGTTGTTCGACGCGGGGTTGCCGCCGTTGTGGTCCACCAGGTTGCCGGGGCTGTCGTGGCCGACGCCGTAGTCGTGGCCGGTGGCGTAGCCGTTGTCGTGCACGTCCAGCTCCAGGAAGCGGACGCCGTGGTCGAGCTGGTAGGCCAGCGAGTGCTTCGCGCCGTCCACGTCACCGGAGTAGCTGTTGTGCGTGGCCTGGAACACCGCCGAGTTGAACGGCTCGGCCGCCGCGACGCCGGTGCCCGGCGACACCACGGTGGCGAGCACGGTGGCGAGAACTGTCGCGGCGACGGCGGTCCGTGGTCCTGGCATCGGCACTCCCGGAGGCTCGGGCGGGCAGAGGTCGACCGAATGCTTGCTGCGCACCGTGATTGTTTCCCATCGGCGCCGCGTGCAGAAGACCGCGGACATGAACGTGCCGCGTCGTCATGGGTTCGGCGTCGTCATGGGGTACGCGCTCAGCGGTTGGCTGCTCCCGGACTTCGAGCCGATAGCCGTGATCCCGTCCGGAACCCGGCTCACCGCGTTCCACAGCGAGAAGGTCAAGAGCAGCACGACGATGACCTCCCGCGCGGGCAGCGGGGGAGCAGGGGTAGGCCGTCACGGGCACGGTGGCGCGTAGTCCAGGCCGGGGAAGTGCCGGGTCCATTCCGCCGGTGTGATGCGTGGGCCGGCGGTCTCGCAGAGGTGGGTCGCGACCCGTTCGACGTCGGTGTCCCAGAGGCGGACGGTGTGGTCCATGCTGGCGGTGGCCAGGGTGTGGCCGTCCGGCCCGAACGCCAGGGCGGTGACCGAGTCCGTGTGGCCGGTGAGGGTCGCCTGTTCCTTCGGCTGGTGGACATCCGCGACGTCCCACAGGCGGGTCGTCTTGTCGGCGCCGGCGCTCGCGAGGGTGTGGCCGTCCGGGCTGAACGCCACCGCGTACACCCCGTCCGTGTGGCCGGTCAGGCTGGCCAGCCGGGCCGGGTGGCGGACATCCGCCATGTCCCACAGCCGGACCGTCCGGTCGCCGCTCGCGGTGGCCACGGTGCGCCCGTCGGGGCTGAACGCCACCCCGAACACGAAGTCCGTGTGGCCGGCGAGGATGCCCACCTTCCGGGGACGGCGGGGCGCCGACACGTCCCACACCT
>NZ_DASQCC010000050.1:0-3052 GCF_035634895.1 Actinophytocola sp.
GGGCGTGGGCCGTGAGGGCGGCGCACCGGCGCCGACACCGAACGGGTTGTTGCCCACCCGCGGTGCCCGGGGACCGGGCTTCGGCGACTGCGGCCTCGGCGGCACGACCTGGCCGCCACCCTGACCCGAGTTGGTCTGGGCGTTCGGCTTGGTCTGCGCGTTCGGCTTGGTCTGGGTGTTCTGCGCGGCCGCGGGCTGCTGCTGGTGCGGCGGCTGCGGCATCTGCTTGGGGGCCGGCTTGGGGGCCGGCTTCTCGTCGGCCGGGCTGGGCGCCTCGGTCTCGACTGTGGCCGCGACTGGCACGGCCGGCTTCGGTTGTGCCGGACCCGGCTTGGCAGCCGGCTTCGGAACGACGGTCTGTGCCACCGGTTGGGTGACCTCCGGCTTACTGGGCGCCGCCGCCGACTTCGGCTGCGTCGGTGTTGGGGTTGATGTCCTGCGTGCGGGGCCGTCGGACTTGGCCGACCCACCCGCCTTGGGGTAAGCGTCCCGCAGCCTGCGGGCCACTGGCGCCTCTACGGTGGAGGACGCCGACTTCACGAACTCACCAAGCTCCTTGAGCTTCGCGAGTACGTCCTTGCTGGTTACACCGAGCTCCTTCGCGAGCTCGTGTACTCGGGCCTTGCCTGCCACTGCTCTCCTCGTCCGAGTGAGGCCGGCGGCGTAAGGACCCGCGCGACCCCGTCCTATCGTCTGGCGTTCATGGCTTCAGCTTCACGGCTGACTCATGACGGGTCGACCTGCTTCCGTTCTTCCTGCCCGGCTCGAGAAGATCCCGTGCCGGTCGTGCGGTGAACCAGCGCCTCCAGCTCACTCTGGAGACGACCGGTGTCGAGCTCACCGGACGCACGTAACGATTTCGCGAACGCCCGCCTACGCTCGGCCTTGCTCAGGCATCCGAGATCGGGATGTAACCACGCCCCCCGACCTGGAAGTGATCTTCGCAGATCGAAGGCGAGCTCCCCACCCGATATCACGATCCGGAGCAACTCACCGGTCAACGCCCTGTTCCGGCAGCCCACACACGTCCGCACCGGGCCTTCGGCCGGTGCGCGTGCGTGCTTGGACGCCGGTCCATGATGATGAACCACTGATGAGTCTATCCCGTCCCCTCTACTCGGCCGAACCCGACGCCGGTGCGACCTGGCCCACTCCCGGGGAAGGGGGTGGATCGGCCGGCGCGGCGTCGCTCCGGATGTCGATTCGCCAGCCGGTCAGGCGGGCGGCGAGGCGGGCGTTCTGGCCCTCCTTGCCGATCGCCAGCGACAGCTGGAAGTCCGGCACGACGACACGAGCGGTCTTGGCCCGGTCGTCGATCACCCGCACCGAGATGACCTTCGCCGGCGACAGCGCGTTGCCGACGAACGTCGCGGGGTCGTCCGCGTAGTCGATGATGTCGATCTTCTCACCGAGAAGCTCGCTCATCACGTTGCGCACCCGCGCCCCCATCGGGCCGATGCACGCGCCCTTGGCGTTGACCCCCGAGACCGTGGACCGGACCGCGATCTTGGACCGGTGACCCGCCTCGCGGGCCACGGCCGGGATCTCGACGGTGCCGTCGGCGATCTCCGGGACCTCGAGCGCGAACAGCCGCCTGACGAGGTTGGGGTGCGTCCGCGACAACGTGATCTGGGGTCCTCTTGTTCCCCTGCTCACACCGAGCACGTAGCACTTGATGCGGACCCCGTGCTCGTACCGCTCGCCGGGCACCTGCTCGACGGCCGGGAGCACACCCTCGGTGTCACCCACCTGGACCACGACCATGCCGCGCGAGTTCGCGCGGGCGTCCCGCTGCACCACGCCCGCGACGATCTCGCCCTCCTTGGCGGAGAACTCGCCGAAGGTCTTCTCGTTCTCGGCGTCGCGCAGGCGCTGGAGGATGACCTGGCGCGCGGTCGTGGCCGCGATCCGGCCGAAGCCCTCCGGCGTGTCGTCCCACTCCTCGCCCGGCTCGCCGTCCGGGCCCACCTCGAACGCGATCACGCGGACGACGCCGGTGCGCCGGTCGATGTCGATCCTGGCGTGGGGCTGGTGGCCGTCGGTGTGCTTGTAGGCGGTGAGCAACGCGGTCTCGATCGCCTCGATCACCGTGTCGAAGGGGATGTCCTTGTCACGCTCGATCGCACGCAGCGCCGCGATGTCGACATTCACCTCGATCCCTCCTCATGTGTCAGCTTGGCGATCTCGGCCGCGGGCGGTTCCTTGAACTCCACCTCGATGACGGCGTGCTCGATCTCGGGGTATCCCACGCGACGTAACTGGCCGTCCACGAGCAGCTCGACGCCCTCGTCGTCCGCGTCGCCGACGCGGGCCGCGAACTTCTCCTCGGCCGCCTTCACCGTCACCTTGCGCAGCCGCGCGCGGCGCCAGTGCCTCGGCTTGGTGAGCGGCCGGTCGAGCCCGGGCGAGGTGACCTCGAGGGTGTAGGCGCCGGGCATGGTGTCCTCGCGCTGGTCCAGCGCCTCGGACACCGTCCGGGAGACGTCGGCGACCTCGTCGAGGCCGATCCCGTTCTCGCCGTCGACGACGACCTTCACCAACTGCTTGCGGCCCGCCTGCTGGACCTGGAGTTCCTCTAGCTCGAACCCGGCCCGTGCCACGGCGTCCGCGACCAATGGCGCGAGCTTCTCGCCGGCGCCGCTCGCGGGTTGTCGCTGACCTGGCACGTGCCGCTCCCTGCTGTTGTGTCCCTGCTGTTGTGGACGTTCACCTTGCGTGGTTGCCAAGCGTATCTCGTCTGCTCGGAGGGCCTGGGTCCGAGCAGGCATGGTGCGTCCGACCGGGTGGTGGGCAGGCCTGGCAGTATGACCGGCTGTGATGGTCTCCCGTCGTGCGGCGCTGCGTCTGGGCGCGCTCGCCGCCCTGGTCCCGGTGGCCGCGTGCACGCCGGAACCCTCGAAGCCGCCACCGCCGGACCCGCTGGCCGACCTGGCCGCGCAGGCCAGGACCGACGCCGCGCTGGCCTCGTCGGTCGCTGGCGCGCAGCCGGACCTCGCGGCCGCCGCGACCGAGGTCGCCAAGGCACGGACCGAGCACGCACGGGTACTGCAGG
>NZ_DASQCC010000051.1:0-10588 GCF_035634895.1 Actinophytocola sp.
GATGTCGGCCCGGCGCTGGCTGATCGGCAGCTCGTCCGGATAGGTGACCGCCGGCACCGCCGCCGCCCGGCCGGCCACCCGACTGGCCGCCTTCTCGACGTCGACCGCGATCTCCTCGAGCCGCGCCTGCCTGACCTCGGCATTCTTGATCCTCCGCAGCCCGTCGAGGCGACGACTCAGCCGACGCTCGTCACGCAGCGTCAGATCGGGGAGGCGGGCACGCAGGCTGGAGGGTGTACTCATGGCAGTACCGAGCCTAACGGCGCACACGACCGACTTATTTCCCCAGCCCGCGAGTCCCGCGTTCAAACACAGCGAGTCCCGCGTTCAAACACCCTGAGTTGCGGTTTCGTGCACACGCGACCCGCACGACACCGCGACTCGGTATGGGTGAACGCGGGACTCGCGACGTGCACGAACACGGGACTCGCGATGTGTGGGGGTGGGTGGGGTGGGGTTACTCGAAGCGGGTTAGGTCGCCGGCGCCTTCGCGGATGACCTCCATGTCGTCTTCGGAGAAGTCGATCACTGTGGTTGGCTCGGTGCCGCAGTCGCCGGAGTCGATGACCGCGTCCACCGCGTGGTCCAGCATTTCCTTGATCTCCCAGCCCTGTGTCATCGGCTCGTCCTCGCCTGGCATGAGCAGGGTGCTCGACACCAGTGGCTCCCCCAACTCGGCGAGGATCGCCTGGGTGACGACGTGGTCCGGGATCCGTACGCCGACCGTCTTCTTCTTGGCGTGCATGAGCCGGCGTGGGACCTCCTTGGTCGCCGGGAGGATGAACGTGTACGGCCCGGGCGTGGCCGACTTCACGGCGCGGAAGACCGTGTTCGACAGGTAGACGAACTGCCCCAGCTGCGCGAAGTCGTGGCACACCAGCGTGAAATGGTGGCGGTCGTCGAGGTGGCGGATCTGCCGGATCCGCTCCAGCCCGTCCTTGTTGCCGAGCTGGCACCCGAGCGCGAAACAGGAGTCGGTCGGGTACGCGATCAGGCCGCCGGAGCGCACCAGATCCACGACCTGACCGATCGACCGCCGCTGCGGGTTGTCCGGGTGCACGTCGAAGTACTTCGCCACCCGGGCGAGCCTAGTGCCAGCCCGCCCTCGCGGAGTTTCGCGTACGGGTCACGCCTCGACGACGGTGCGGATGCCGAAGTGGACTGTGGCCGGTCGGCTCACGTTCCGCCGGGGTAACTGTCGGCCACGCCCGGACCCCGGCACAAGGGTCGGCGCTAGGTTCTCACCTGGGTCGCCATGACCCGGGTCAGCTCCCGCTCGGGGTCCTCGGTCAGTCCGGTGTGTGCCGGCGAGGTCTGCAGGATGGTGCTGCGCGGTGCGGTCAGCCAGCGGAATCGCTGACCGGCGGAGCTCTCCGCCATCGGGCCGGTGCCCTCGCAGGCCTGGCACATCGAGCGGAGCGCGTCCCGCAGCACCTCGATGTCCAGCTCCGGGTCCAGCGCGCGCAGCCGGTCGGCATCGACCTCGACCGCGCAGCGCAGGAAGCGCACCGGTGCGCTGTAGACGATCACGCCGACGTTCATGAACTCGCCACGCTCCGGGCGCGGCACGACGCGCACCAGGGCGTACTCAAACACGTGCGGCACGGGTCTCCTCCAGCGCGGCGACCCAGCTGGGCGCGTCGGCAAGGCGTGCGGTGAAGTATGCCCTGTAGGCGGCACGCACCTGGTCCGGCGGGCCGAACCCCGGGTCCAGCCAGTCGTCGGGCACGAGCGTGAGGACCTCGTCGAGGACGGCGGGGGTGACCCTGGGACGCAGCTCCGCGTCTGCGTCGGTCAGCGACGCCGGGTTCGCCGCCATCATGACGTGGTCGTCGGCGTCGTACCGGTAGGCGGCGGCGGGTTGCCAGCCGGGCAGCCAGCGGTGGTGGAAGATCAGCGACGCGCCGTGGTCGATCAGCCAGGGCTGGCGGTGCCACAGCAGCATGTTCGGGTTGCGCCAGCTGCGGTCGACGTTGAGCACGAGCGTGTCGAACCACAGCAGCCGCGCGGCCAGGTCACGGCCGGGGTCGCGGACGCGGGGGTTGAAGTCGAACGAGCCGGGCAGGTAGTCGACGCCGAGGTTCTGCCCGGCGCTGGCCCGCAGCAGGTCCTGTATCTCCTCGTCCGGCTCCGCGCGGGACAGCTCGGGGTGGAGCTCGACGAGCACGAGCTCCGGCACCCGGAAGCCGAGCCGCCGCGCCAGCTCCCCGACGATGATCTCGGCGGTGAGCGCCTTGAGACCCTGGCCGGCGCCGCGGAACTTCAGGACGTACATGCCGAGGTCGTCCGCCTCGACCAGCCCGGGCAGGGAGCCTCCCTCCCGGAACGGCGTCACGTAGCGGGTGGCCGCCACGGTACGCAGGCTGCGTTGATCCACCGTCGCATGATGACAGGTCGCGCGGAGCCGGCGGCGGCAAGCTCGCTTCGAGCCGGCCGCGGCGCGGAGCGCGTGACGTCGGGTCGGGCAGGCCGGGAGCCGGGCGGGGGTGGCGGAGACCTGGCCGGCGGGACGACCTCCACCGCCACGTGGTCCGCCTGTACCGGACGTCCGGCTCCCGTGCCGTGATCAATGTGACGACATCGCGCCCCCTGGGTGTGTCGCGGTGAGTACGTGGGTCATTCGGCACGCAGGGCGACTCGCCTGCTCTCGTCGAAGTCCTCGACGGCCTCGGCGCCGTGCAGGTCGACCAGGTACTCCCGGCCGCGCCGGACGGCGGCGGGCTGCAGGTGCGGCAGGAGCGGGTTGTCGAGCACGACGGTGTGGTTGAGGCGGAACTCGTACGCGCGGATGGGGCTCGTGAGGCTCAGGTTCACGACCGTGTGGTTCCAGCCCTTCTGGATCGGCAGCAGATCACCTCGGTGCTGCACGGCCTCGTATTCGAGATTGTCGCCGAACAACGTGAGCGCGCCCTCCTCCCCGCAGTCGTAGACCATGACGATCACGTCGGTCTCCGGGTGCCAGTGCGCGTTGGCAATGAAGCCGGCCGGCACGTCAAGACCGCCGGCACAGATGCCGATCTCCGGAGCGTTGCCGTCCGGACGCCCGTCAACCAGCGGGCGGATTCGGTGCCCCTGCGGGGTGAGCACCGGGTCGATCGACTCGAAAGGGATTGCGGTGGGAGGTTTGGTCAACATGGCGGATTCCTCTCCGTGGAGCATTCCTCTCTGTCGGCACGTTGCCCACTCCCCAAAGATCAGCGAGTGAGTCTGGCCAGCCATCCCTGTCCGGTGCGCAGTGCCGCAGAGAAGTTTGCGGGTTGCGGGCAGATAACGGGAGAGGTGACGCCGATTTGTTTGCGAGAAGTTGCCATTGCAACCGCGGTAGATCACAAACACGCAAGTTGATTGTCTGCTGGCCGGCAAGCAGGTGACCTGCACACGACGCCTGCACGTGCCGAACAGCAACGGAATTGTGCCCACCAAAGATTTGCCCTGTGACAAGCTGGGCAGGTATAACTCGTCTCAATGTGTTGACAAATGCCACCGCTCGTGGAAGCGCGCGGCGAGAATGACAATTGTTGACGTCATTCACCGGCGACTACCGGCAATTGCTGCCGCGGAAGGAACCGTCCGGTTCATTGACCTGCGGCGCCACCGGCAGGTGGCGGTGCGGTCGATGTCAGTGGCATGCGGCGGTGATGCGCGACAGGCAGCCGACGATGATCGTCGCAAGGTCCGGATTCACCCGAAAGAGTGAGTCAGTTCGGGTGAACGGCCCAACTCGGGTGGTGAGCTCACGGCGCGCCGGGCCGGGGGGCACCCGGTGGACACCGCACTACTCTCGGTTCCGTGAAGGCCGTTGTCTACGAGCAGTACGGTGCGCCGCCCGCGGTGACCGAGGTGCCGGCGCCAGTCTGCCCGCCCGGCAGCGCGGTCCTCGAGGTCCGGGCGACCGGTGTGTGCCGGTCCGACTGGCACGCCTGGCGGGGGCACGAACCCGTTCCCCTGCCGCACGTTCCGGGGCACGAGCTGGCCGGCGTGGTCGCCGAGGTCGGCACCGGCGTCACCCGGTGGCGGACCGGCGACCGCGTGACCGTGCCGTTCGTATGCGGGTGCGGCACCTGCGCGTACTGCGTCGCCGGTGACGCGCAGGTCTGTCCACACCAGACGCAGCCGGGGTTCACCGGACCTGGTTCGTTCGCCGAGCGGGTAGCCGTCGCCGCGGCCGACACGAACCTCGTGGCGCTGCCCAACTCCGTCGACTTCGTCACCGCGGCGTCGCTGGGCTGCCGCTGCGCCACGGCGTTCCGGGCGCTCACGGCGCACGGCCGCCTCGGTCCCGGCGACTGGCTCGCCGTGCACGGCTGCGGTGGGGTCGGCCTCTCGGCCGTGCTGATCGGGGTGGCGCTGGGTGCGCGGGTGGTGGCGGTGGACATCTCGGCGGCGGCGCTGGACCGTGCGCGCGCTCTGGGCGCCGAGCACGCCGTGCCCGCGGACGCCGGCACGGCGGCGACCATCCGCGAGCTGACCGGCGGTGGCGCCATGGTGTCGATCGACGCGCTCGGTTCGCCGGAGACCGCGGCCGCGTCGGTGCGGTGCCTCCGCCGCCGCGGCCGGCACGTGCAGGCCGGCCTGCTGCTGGACGGCCCGACCCCGCTGCCGATGGACGTCGTGGTGGCGCACGAGCTGGCGATTCACGGCACGCACGGTCTCGCCGCGGCCGGCTACCCGCCGCTGCTGGCCATGATCACCGACGGCCGGCTGCGGCCGGAGCTGCTGGTCGGCAGGGTGATCGGCCTCGCCGACGCCCCTGGCGCGCTGGTCGCGATGGACCACCCGCCCGTGGGCGCCGGCATGACCGTGATCGACCTCAGCGCAGATCGCAGGGCAGCCACGTAGCGTCGGCTCTGGGAAAAGTGGCCCGGGCGTCTTTCTTTTTGAGCATCATGCCGGCCATCGTTCCAGCGCGCGGGTTCCGGCCGCTATCGGGCTTCTGCCTATTTCCTGGCGACAGTTTCTAGTACCAAGAACTAATCCAGGTAGCGGCGCAGCTCCGCGATTACCGATGCCCGCTGCTTGGCGGTGTACTTCCGCAGAATATTTCCGACGTGTATCTTCACGGTCCGCTCGGAAAGCCGCAGCTCCGCGGCGATCTCCGCGTTGCTGAGCTCCTTCACCACCAGTAGCGCGACCTCCTGCTCGCGCCTGGTCAGCGTCCGGAACCGGTCCTCGGCGGCGCGGTGCGCGTGCAGGACCAGCTCCGCGGTCTCGGCCTGGAGCCGCGCGGTCTCCGCGCCGAGACGCTCGAGTGCCTCGCGGTACTCGCGGTCGGTGATGACCGGCCGGTTCAGGATCCCGTCGATACGTCGCCGCATCAGGCCGAGATCGCGCACCACGGCCGCGATCACGTCGTCGGGCAGCAACATGCTGTACGCGCCAAGCCCTTCCGCGGAGCGCCGGTCCTCCTCCTCGCGGGTCAGCAGCCGCGCCACCACGCTGCAGAGCCACTCGAACGCGGCGACGTGCTCCTCGGTGTAGGCGTGGGGTGTGTAGGTCTGGATCGACGCGACGCCGAACACCTCGAGCGTCTCGCTCGGCGCGCGGACGAGCGGGGCGACGAGCACGTCCGCAGAAGGCCTTGTCAGGTCGCCGAAACGCTTGCTCCGGTTGAGGACGTCGCCGTCGTCGAAGGCGTACCGGTACGTGCGCAGGTTGTCGCGCACCCACTCGCTGACACCGCCAGGAAAGATGGGCATCGAGCCGGGTTCCTCGTCGAGGTCGTTGCCGTCGAAGTGGTAGGGAATCAGAATTCGGTCCATGCCGTGGAACAGACCGATGAAGAACGCGTCGACCGTGGTGATTCGGGACATCCATTCGCGGAACGCGCGGTAGAAATCCCAGTGTGCGACGGTGATTTGGTACGCGAGGTCCTTCTGGGCCGCGCGCAGTATTCCCGCGGCACGGTGACCAATGGTTTGGATCACGACCCGAGATTACCGGGTGGCCCCGAATTTCGTCGGGTTTCGCGCGGGTTAGCGCCGCGACCAGGCATGCGCCGGGCGACGCGGCGGGCGCGGCGGCCGGCACGAGGCCACCTGTACGATCTTGATGACTTCTCCGGCGGATTTGTAACCATCGGACAGTTTTACTGGACTGACCCCCTAACCGCGATGACTCAACGGGTTGAGTGGGTTACGACGCGTGTCGCTCACCATTCTGACAACTTTGCCCTCCGGCGGATCGGACCATCGTCGCGACTCTTGTTGGCACCCGCTGACGAGCCGTAAGGTCCGCGTTTAGCTACTGACGAGTAGACAGCGCGGAGGTGGTGGTGAAACCGGCAATCCGCATCCCAGCCCCGACCGTGCTGCTGATCGCGTTAGTCGCATTCGTCACCGCCATGGACAACACCATCGTCGTCGCCGCCGCACCGACCATCGGGCGGGACCTCGGGCTCAGCGTGACCGTCCTGCAGTGGCTCAGCATCGCCTACCTCCTCCCCTACGCCGGGTTGCTGCTGTTGGCCGGCACCCTCGTCGACCGGTTCGGCGAGCGGCGCACGCTGCTCACCGGGCTGGCCGCGTTCGCCGTCTTCGCCGTGCTCGCGGGGGTTGCCGGCACCGCGGGACTGCTCATCGCCGCGCGGGTGGGGCAGGGCTGCGGCGCGGCGCTCATCGTGCCGGCGACGATGAGTCTGGTACGCACCAGACTTCCGCAATCCGCACGGGCGACCGGCGCCGCGGTCTGGACCGCGGCGCTGGCCGCCGCGCTCGCGCTCGGGCCGTGGCTCGGCGGGGTGCTCGCCGAGTACGCGAGCTGGCGCTGGATCTTCGCCGCCGCGCTGCCCTTCGTGCTGCCCGCGATGCTGTTGGCGCCAGAGGATGACGATCCGGGTGGGGCCGTGCGGGTACGGCCGGCGCCGGCGGTCGTGGTGACGAGCGGGCTCGTTCTGGTCGTCGGGGCGGTCGTGCTGCGTGGCGTACCCGGCACGGGTGCCGCGCCACTGCTCGCCGGTGGCGCGGGTGTCGCCGTGCTGTGGTGGTTCGTCCGGCTCGAACGGCGCGCGACGGCCCCGCTCGTCCCGCGCCCGCTGGTCGCGGACCGGCCGTTCCTGCTGATCAACGTCGTCGCCTCGCTGTGGGGCGTCGGAATCGGTGGCGTCGTGTTCTTCACGCCGCTGCGGTACCAGGACGGTCTCGGACTCAGCCCGCAGGCGGCCGCGCTGCCGCTGGTCCTCGTCGCGGTCGCGTTGATCGTCACCGCCCCGTTCGTGCCGCGGGCGCTCCGCCGGATGGGTCCACAGTGGACCATCGCGGGCGGGTTGGTGCTCGTGGCCGCCGGACTGTGCTGGCTCGCCGTGGTCGACCACCTGCCCGGGCTCGGATCCCGGCTGGGCGGGTTGCTGGTGATTGGGCTCGGTTCCGCCTGCACCACACCGTTGACGGCACTCGCGCTCGACCGCGCGGACGCCGCGATGGCCGGCGCCGCGTCCGGGGTGCTGACGGCGTCCCGGGAGCTGGCCGGTGCGTTCGGCGTCGCATTGTTCGGCCTCACCCTGTCCGTGGCCGGCTACCGGGCCGGCCTGCTCGCCGCCGCCGTGCTGCAACTGGCCGCCGCCGGTCTCACGTTCTTCGCGCTGCGTTCGCGCTCCCCCACGGCGGCACCGGTGCCGCCGTTCGTTCACCACTGAACCACCGCGAGGGGTGCCATGACCACGACCGCTGACCAGACCGCCACGCTCGTCGGCGTCACACCGCTGCCCGCGCTGCTCCGGCAGTGGGCGGGGCGGCTCGGCGACGAGCCCGCACTGACCTTTGTGGACCATGCCGTCGATCCCGGCGGCGTCGCCACCACGCTGACATGGGCGGAGCTGGACGCGCGGGTGGACGAGATCGCCTCGTGCCTCCAGCCGCGGTGCGCCATGGGCGACCGGGTCGCGATCCTCGTCGAGCAGTCGGCGGACTACGTCGCGGCGTTCCTCGCGGTGATCCGTGCCGGGCTGGTCGCCGTGCCGCTGTACCCGCCGGGCCTGCCGCGCTTCGACGAGCGACTCACGGCCGTGCTGGCCGACTGCGCGCCCGCCATGCTGCTGACCACCTCGGCCCGCGTCGCGGACGTCGAGCGCTTCGGTGCGCGTTGTGGGCTCGACGGTGTGCCAGCGGTTCCGGTCGACGCGCTGCCCGAAAGCCCCCGGCGCCTGTCCGACGTGACGCATGACGTCGCGTACCTGCAGTACACCTCCGGCTCGACCCGCACGCCGGCCGGAGTGGTCCTCACGCACGCCAACGTGTTCGCGAACGCGTGCCAGGCCGTCGAGGCCTTCGACGCGACCCACGAGCGGTCCGTGTGCGTGAGCTGGCTGCCGCTGTTCCACGACATGGGGCTGATGCTCGGCACGGCGGCGGCGCTGGTGGCCGGAATGCGGGTGGTGCTGCTGGACCCCGCGGCGTTCCTCGCCCGGCCGGTGCGGTGGCTGCAGGCACTGTCGGCCAACCCGGGCGCGATCACCGCGGCACCCAGCTTCGCGTACGCGTACGCCGCCGCACGCACCACGCCGGCCGAGCGGACGTTGCTGCGGCTGGACGGGGTCGACGTGCTCATCGACGGCAGCGAACCCGTGGCGCCGGCGAACGTCGAGCGGTTCCACGAGACGTTCGCGGAGTGCGGCCTGCGCCGCGAGGCGCACCGGCCGTGCTACGGGCTGGCGGAGGCGACCGTGCTCGTGACGGCCAGCCCGGCCGGTTCGGCTCCACTGGAGCGGGCGTTCGACGCGGAGTCACTGGCCGCCGGCGCCGGCGCGCCGCCGGACCCCGGCCGCCGCACGAACACGCTGGTGGCCAGTGGAATGCCGGTGGGACAACGAGTTCGAATCGTGGACCCGGTGTCGGCGCGGCCCGTGCGGGACCGCGAGGTCGGCGAGGTGTGGGTGAGCGGGCCGAACGTGGCGGCCGGGTACTGGAGACAGCCGGAGCTCTCGGCGCAGGTGTTCGGCGCCGCACTGCCCGGCGACCCCGGGCCGTGGCTGCGGACCGGCGACCTCGGGCTGCTGGCGGACGGACAGCTGTTCGTCACCGGGCGGCTCAAGGACCTGATCATCGTCGACGGCCGCAACCACTACCCGCAGGACATCGAGCACACGGTGGAGCACGGGCACCCGGCGGTCCGCCGGCACGCGACCGCGGCCTTCGCGATAACGGGTGCCGACCGTGAGCTCCTGGTGGTGCTCGCCGAACGGGCCAAGGACGCCGACCCGGCGCTGGACCGCGAGGTCACCACCGCGGTGCGGTCGGCCGTGTCCGCCGAGCACGGGCTCGCGGTGCACGACCTGGTGCTGCTCGGTGTTGGCGAGGTGCCGCGGACGACGAGCGGCAAGATCAGCCGCTCGGCGTGCCACACCTGGTACGTCGCGCGGGAGGCCGTCTCGTGAGCGGCTGGGACCAGCGGCGGTGGCAGCGGTGGCTGGTCGAGAGGCTGACCGAGCTGCTGGGCCGCCCGGTCACCGAGCGGGACGTGGACCGGCCGCTGTCGGACTGCGGGCTGTCGTCGCGCGACGCGGTCACGCTGGTGGCGGACATCGAGCGGCAGAGCGGGAAGCCGGTGCCGAGCACGCTGGTGTGGTCGGCGCCGACGATCGCCGCGCTGAGCCGTGCCCTGGTCGCGGAGGCGCCCGCGAACGGGCACGCACCGGTGGCGGCGGCCGAGCCGATCGCGGTCGTGGGACTGGCGTGCCGGCTGCCCGGGGCAGGGTCGGCACGGGAGTTCTGGTCACTGTTGCGGGACGGTGATTGTCCTGTTGGGACGGTGCCGGCGGACCGCTGGACGGCGTTCGGCCAGGACACGTCCCGGGTGCCGCGCCACGGCGCGTTCCTGGCCGATGTGGCCGGCTTCGACGCGGAGTTCTTCGGCATCAGCCCGCGCGAGGCCGACGAGATGGACCCGCAGCAGCGACTGCTGCTGGAGGTGACGTGGGAGGCACTGGCCGACGCCGGCATCCCGGTGCGCGCACTGCGGGACTGCGGCGTGTTCGTCGGCCTGTCGTCGGTGGAGTACGGCCATCTCACGATGGCCGATCTGTCCACAGTGGACGCCTGGTCGGCCACCGGCGTGTCGGCGTCCCTGGCCGCGAACCGGCTGTCGTATGTGCTCGGTGCGCACGGCCCCAGTGTCACGGTCGACACGGCGTGCTCGTCATCGCTCGTGGCAGTGCACCAGGCGGCCAGGGCACTGCAGGCGGGTGACTGCTCGACCGCGGTGGTCGGCGGCGTGAACCTGTTGCTGTCGCCGGGGATCACGGCGGTGTTCGACGCGGCCGGGGCGCTGTCGGCGGACGGCCGCTGCAAGCCGTTCGACGCGTCTGCGGACGGGATCGTGCGTGGCGAGGGCTGCGGCGTCGTGGTACTGCGGCGGCTGGCCGACGCGCGGCGCCTCGGCGACCGGGTGCTGGCGGTGGTGCGGGGCAGCGGGGTGAACTCGGACGGCCGGTCCAACGGCATCATGGCGCCGAACCCGTTGGCGCAGGCGGCGTTGCTGCGGCGGGTGTACGAGAGTGCGGCCGTCTCCCCGGGCACGGTCGACTATGTCGAGGCGCATGGGACCGGCACGCCGCTGGGCGACCCGATCGAGGCGGAGGCGTTGCGGTCGGCGCTGG
>NZ_DASQCC010000052.1:0-7760 GCF_035634895.1 Actinophytocola sp.
CCGGCGCTGCACCGACCGCGACGCCACGATCATCGACTTCTACCTCCACCTCGCCGCCGCGTTCGTCACCGTCCGCTGCCTCATCCAAGCAGCCCGCCACACCCACCGATGGGACACCCACCCCACCACCCGCCGCCTCAAATAACCCCATCTACTGCCGGAGCCTCTTAGCCGGCTCGGGCTTCTGTTGGGCGTGCTCGAGGCCCATGCGGCGGGTGGCCCACTGCTGGCCACCGCGCTCGGCGAGGGCCTCGACCCGCATCACCAGTAGCCGTGGCGCGTCCGCGGTGTCGTACGGCGGGGCGGCGGAGACGAACAGCGCCGCCTCGCGTTCGATGCCGTAGCCGATCTGGCTGTACTCGATCCAGTTCTCGTGCAGCCCGAACGTCGTGCGGACGGCGGTCGCGATGAGCGCGACCGCCCCCAACGCGGCGATCACCGGCGCGTCGAAATGCGCCGCGGCGGCCACGGGAATGGTGGCGGAGGCGACGATGGCGACGGCCTCGGCCGAGCCGTACCACAGGCGTGCCCGCCTGGAGTACCGCTTGTACCACCGCCACCGCTCGAGAACCATGACGGGAATCGGCTGCTCGTCCCGACGCGCGTCGACGATCCAGTGCTCGTCGAGATCGCCTGAGGATGCCCACTTCACCGGTGCACACTAGCTCGCGTTCCGGGTTCTCAGGCGCGGGTTACGTCGGCCGGCCGCGGACTCCGCACGAAGATCCATCTGGCCCTGGTGTTCAGGCCTGCGCCGTGGGCCGGACTACCACCTCGCCCACGTCGATGTCTGGTGGTTGCTCGATGGCGTAGGCGATCGCGCGCGCCACGGCCTCGGCTGGCATGCCGATCCTGTCGACGGTCTCGGCCAGTTGGTCGCGTACGGCCGGGTCCGTCATCGAGTCGGCCGAGTTCGTTCTCGTCATGCCTGGCGAGATGATCGTGACACGGAGGTTGTCGCCGGCTTCCTGGCGGAGGCCTTCGGAGATGGCGCGGACCGCGAACTTCGTGCCGGCGTACACGGCCATCGTCGGCACGATACGGAAGCCCGCCGTCGACGCGATGTTCACGAAGTGTCCGCTGCCCTGCTCGCGGAAGACCGGCAGCGCCGCCGCGATGCCGTGCAGCACGCCCTTGATGTTGACGTCCACCATGTCGTCCCAGTCGTCCAGGCGTAGCGCGTCCATCCGCGACACCGGCATCACGCCGGCGTTGCTGACCAGCACGTCCAGCCGACCGAACCGCTTGTCCGCCAGCGCGACGAGGTCCGCCACGTCCGCTCGCCTGCGGACGTCGACGGCCAGATGTGCGCCGCCGAGTCGGGTGGCCAGTGCGGCCAGCCGGTCCTCCCGCCGTGCCCCCAGGACCAGCTTCGCGCCTCGGGACGCCAGCAACACCGCTGTCGCCTCGCCGATGCCGCTGCTCGCCCCGGTGATCGCGACGACCTTTCCGTCAATCATGCGTATCCAATGTTAGAGGTCTCTTACATCGAGTATGTGTAGGTTACCCCAACTCCGTACCTAAGGTCGCCAGGCGCCTTGGGGTGCGCCGCGATGTTGACAAGCTCGGCGGTAACGCCGAGTAGTGCGCCAGGTGGGACGACGAACGCGAGCGAGTGCGGGAAGGTCGTTCGGACGGCGGCCGGCTGCCGGGGCGGCACGCCGCGCACGCTGCCGACGCACATGCACCGGCCTTGACCTGGCCAAAATCAACATCGCACAAGGAAAGACGGCATGACGGGCAACCAGCGATGAGCCAACCCGATTGGCGCATCGCTGTTCGATGGGCTCGGTGGGACACTGCGGTCATGGACCGGCGTCGCCTGTTTCCACTTGCAGTGGGCGGCGCACTTGGTATGTCTGTCGCAGCGAGCGTCGCAGCCGGCTACCAGTCCTCACCAACCACTTGGCAAATGTGTTTCCTCGTCGTGGCAACCCTGGCTGCCATGGGCGCGGGGGCCGCTACCGCGCCCAACCCTTCAAAAAAAACGTAGGATTGTAGGACAATACTGCCCAATCTAGGCGTAGAAGGTGAGCCTCAGGTCAACCAGTCGAGTGATGACGCAGATCTTGGGCGGAGCCATACCCAGCTGGGAAGGCGCGCCGGCGGCCGCCCAGCCGATGCCGGCCGCGGCAGTGAGGGCCAGCAGGCTCGTGGTGCCGGCTGGTCCGGCTTCGGCGCCGGCGTCGCGGCCGGCTCCCGCTCGACGACGGCCTGGCGGTCGGCCCGGTTGAACCGACGGAACTGGCGGCCGAACGCGCCGAGCAGCTGCGGGTCGTGCGGCGGCCGGCGAACTCGTCGACGAGTTGCACGATGATGACTGAGTTGCACGACGATGACTGGGTCGTTGGCGCAAACTTGGTTCCCTCTTACATCGATGGCAAGGAGCGGCCGTGGCCACGCGTGCGAAGTACCACCACGGTGACCTGCGTGCCGCGCTCGTCGACGCCGCGTTGGCGCTGGTCGCCGAGCAGGGCGTCGACGCTTTGTCGGTCGCCGAGACCGCGCGCCGCACCGGGGTCAGCGCCGCCGCGCCCTACCGCCACTTCCCGACCAGGCTCGACCTGCTCAAGGCCACCGCCACCCGCGCGGCCGAACTGCTTGCCGCCGAGCTGAAGGAGGCGACCGGCGACCCCGTGGACAGGCTCGCCGAGACCGCGCGCGTCTACGTGCGCTTCGTCGTGCGCCACCACGCCGGGTTCGACCTGATCTTCGACGAGCGGCTACGGGTCGGCGACCAGGCGCTGGCCGAGGCCGGCCGCGCGGTCATGGACATCCTGCTGCCCATCGCCGTCGAGATCACCGGCGACGCCCACGGCGCGCTCGACCTGCTCGAAAAGCACATCGCCGCGGCGCACGGGTACGCGGTCCTGCACCTGAGCGGCTTCCTGGGCCGCCGATCCCCCGACGTCGAGGACATCGCCGAGGGCGCCGCCGACGTGAGCCGTGCCCTCGCTACACGGGATGGTCGTAGCGGATGAACCCGCGGAACTCCGCCACCTTGTCGTAGAGCGCGCGGGCGACCTCGTTGTCCTGCTTGGTGGTCCAGTACAGGCGCGCACACCCGCGGGCCCGCGCCACCAAAGCGACCTCGTCGATCAGCGCACGCCCCGCGCCCTGGCCACGCGCCTCCTCGGCGACGTACAGGTCCTGCAGGTAACAGCAGTCCGCCGTCCAGAACGCGGCGTGGCACAGGTAGTGGGCGATGCCGACCAGCCGTCCGTCCAGCCACGCGCCGATGCCGTGCAGGTCGGGGCCGTCCAGCAACCGCTGCCAGGTCTTGTCGTAGGCGTCGGCCGGCAGGAGGTTCGAGTAGAAGCCCTTGTAGCCGCGGGCCAGAACCTCCCAGTCGGCGCGGTCCTCCGCCGTCAGCGAACGAATATCGATCACCCGGCCATGATCGCGGAGGTAAGTGGCCGTGTGGCAGGGCCACTTATTCGTGATTCTGGGAGTCCACTCGGGTAGCGGGGCTCGGCAGGCGGAACAGCGTCCGCAACCGTCGCACCGCCTCCTTGTCGCCGGCGACACGTACCTGCTTGTGCTTGATCGCGTCGGCGAACGTCGTGCGGCCCTCGCCCAGCTCGACCAGCACCTGCTCGGTCGTCACCAGGGTCGCGTCCGGCAGCTGGGCCGGGCCGTGCGTCGCCTCGACCGTGCCGTCGGCGACGCGGACGTGGAACACCTCGTCGTCCGCATGGAACTCGTACACCGCACGCACACCCTGGGCGGCGTCGGCGTCGAAGTAGGCCTCCATCGCCAGCACGGCCCAGCCCGCGTGGAACGTCTCGCCGTCGCGGCGTTCGCCCATGGCCCACTTGGCGCCCCACCGCGCCAGGGCCAGCACCGCCGGGCCCAGCTCGCGGCCGGCGGCGGTCAGGGCGTACGCCGGGGTGCGGGCGGGTGGCGGCAGCGTGATCTTCTCGACGAGCCCCTCGCGTTCGAGGTGCTTCATCCGCGCCGCCAGCAGGCCGGTGCCGAGGCCGCGCAGGCTCTTCTGCAGGTCGCCGAACCGCTTCGGGCCGGTCAGCAGGTCGCGGACGAGCAGCAGCGTCCAGCGCTCGCCGACGAGGTCGAGAGTGCGCGCGGTGGCGCAGTACTGGTTGTACGTTCGCTGGTCCACTTCCTCATAGTAAGCACTTCTCGTTTCTTAACGGCCACAGTGTCTCGGCCACGCCGCGTGGATCGGTCAGCGGCACGTCGTGCGGGCCGTCCATGGCCACCGTTCGGTAGCCGAGATCCTTGGCCAGCCGGGCGAACGGGTACACCTCGGGCCGGCAGTGGACGGCGGTGCCGGGGAGGCGGTCGACCGCACCGGTCAGCTCGGTCGGTTCGGTGAACGTCCTCAGTGGATGGTCGCGCAGGCGCCGGCCAACCCATTCGGTGTCGTCGGGGTCGGTGATGCCGTACGCGGCCGGCGGGGGCGGCGGGACACGCCAACCGTCGGCGGCGGCACGGACGACATCCATGAACGGCGCGAGATCGGCCAGGCTCACGCCGGACGGCCCCGCCCAACCCTCGATCAACACGACGTGCGCGACCCGGTCCGGCCGCCGGTCCGCCGCCTCCCGGACGACCAACCCCGCGTAGCTGTGGCCGACCAGCACCAGGTCCGGATCGTCCAGCGAGTCCATGGCGGACACGACTTCGAGCACATGGTCCCGCAGCCCGACATCGCGGTCATGGGTCAGATCGGGAGCCACCGCGTGCGGCAGCAGCGGCGCGACCCTGTCCCACGCCCAGCGGCCGTGCCAGGCACCGTGGACGAGCACGAACGTCGTCACGCCGGGACTCCCTCGCGAAGCAGCGGCAGCACGGACGCGGCGAACCGTTCGAGCGCCGCGTCGTGATCGTCGGCGGCGAGGCGGACCACGACGTGCCGGGCGCCCGCGTCGACATAGCCCCGCAGCCAGTCGGCGGCCTCCCGTGCGGTACCGGCGAACATCGCCTGGATCTGCTCGACGAGCTCCAGCGGGAAGTTGTAGTAGCGCTCGATGTGTGTCCGCATACGTTTGCGTGCCAGCGAAACGTCGTCGTCGACGCACAGCGTCGCGTACAGCGCGGGCGTGACCGGCCGCCGGATCATGGCCAGCTCCCGTGCGTAGGTCCGCGGACTCGGCGAGTACGGCAACCAGCCATCCGCGAGCCGTGCGACGCGCCGCAACGCCGCGTCACCGGAGCCGGCCAGCCAGATCGGCGGCCCGCCGGCACGCGCCGGCCGAGGCCCGATCGCCACGTCGTCGAAAGCGAAGTGCCTGCCCTGAAAGGAAACACCGGTCGACGTCCACAGCTGCCGGATGATGTCGACCGACTCGGTAAGACGGCTGATCCGGGTACTGAAGTCGACCTGGAGGGCGGCGAACTGCGCCTCGGTGTTGGGGTGCGGAAAGCCGCCGCCGACGCCGACCACCAGCCGGCCGTCGGCGATTCGGTCCACGGTCGCCAGTTGGTGGGCGAGCAGGATCGGGTGACGCAACGCGGGTAGCAGCACGGCGGTGCCGAGGGTGACCCGTTCCGTCACCGCGGCCACGGCGGCGAGCAGGGTCAACGGGTCGGCACGCGGCCGGGTGAGCGGACTGTCCCCGGCCCACACCGAGTCGAACCCGAGCTCCTCCGCGCGCCGGGCGAGCCGAACCAGCGGCGAGACCTCGTGATCACCGCGTGCGACATGGTCCCGAGTCGGCAGCAGATAGCCGACGAATTCCATAACATCCTCCTTGTGCTTCCTGTTTTTGAAGCATACAGTTTCAACACTGGAAGTCGAGAGGAGAACGAGATGACGAGTCCGGTCTACACGGCGGAGGCACGCGTGACCGGAGGCCGCGCCGACGGGCACGGCCGTACCGCCGACGGCCAACTGGCCGTGGATCTGCGTCTACCAAAGGAACTCGGCGGCGACCGCGAGGGCACCAACCCCGAGCAGCTGTTCGCGGTCGGCTACGCGGGCTGCTTCGCCTCTGTGCTGGACATGTTGGTACGCAAGCAGAACCTCGACACCAACGTGACCATCGACTCGCGCGTGCTGCTGAACCGTGGCGAGGACGGCACCTTCACGCTCGGCGTCGAGCTGGACATCGAGCTGCCGGCGGTTCCCGATGCCGCGCGGCTGGTCGGTTCCGCACACGAACTCTGCCCGTACTCCAGGGCGATCCGCGGCAACGTCGACGTCACGCTGATCGTGAACGGCGCCAGGCAGTAGCGAGACAGCGCGCGACGAGCAGTCCACCGATGCCCGGTAGCCACGCCATGACCTTCGTCGCCGGCGTGGCTGCCGGGTTACGCAACGTCGCCACCACGACGACCAGATACGCGCACCCGTGGGTCGGCCCGCCGAGGGACGTGATCGCCGGCAGGTGCACCGTGGCCAGGTTGACCAGCAGCACCAGCAGCGACACCAACTCCACCGCCGCCACGACGCGGAACCAGCGCACTTCTCACGCCCCCGTCGTCGAGCCGGGCCGGACGATCATCAGCACGGTGACCGTCGCCCACAGCAGGTTGAAGACGCCGGTGTACATGCCGAGGGGCGTGGCCACCCGAACCGGCCCCTCGGCGGCAAGGATCTTCGACTGCGTCGGCAGCACCTGGAACACCAGCACGGCGGCCGCCACCGCGGTCAGCGCGATCGAGACCAGCAACCACGTGTTGCCGAGCACCCCGAGACTGCTGGCCGTCGCGAGCCCGAAGATCGGCACCGCGATCCCGAGCGCCGCGTAGACGCGGCAGATCCGGTGCAGCAACGGCAGCCAGCTCCGGTCGCGACGCGCCGCGGCCGGGAACATACTCGCCGCGACCGTCACCGGGCCGACGGCCAGGATCGCCGCCAGGACGTGCAACGACAGCAGGACCTTGGTCACGAAGATGACGGTAGTGATCGCCCCGGGGCGCGAGAATCGGCAAGAATGCCAGGTACCAACGGATTCTCGCCAAGGAGTCTCATGCACACCGTGGCCGTGCTCGCCCTGGCCGACGTCATCGCGTTCGACCTGGCCACGCCGGTCGGGACGTTCGGCTTCGCCCAGCTCCCCGACGGGTCGCCCGCCTACCAGGTGCGGGTCTGCGGCCCGGAGACGGTGCGGGCCGAGGGGTTCACCGTGCGCCCGGACTGGGGCCTCGACGCGCTGCCCGGCGCGGACACGATCGTCCTGCCCGGCCGCACCGACATGGACGCACCCGTGCCGGCCGAGGTCGTCGACGCGCTCCGGGCCGCGGCGGCGCGGGGCACCCGCATCGCGTCGATCTGCGTCGGCGCGTTCGTCCTGGCCGCGACCGGGCTGCTCGACGGGCGCCGCGCGACCACGCACTGGCTGGGCACGGCCAGGCTCGCGGCCCTGTATCCGCAGGTCGACGTGGACCCGAACGTGCTGTACGTCGACAACGGGCAGTTCCTGACCTCGGCGGGCGCGGCGGCCGGCCTGGACATGTGCCTGCACATGGTCCGCCGCGACTTCGGTTCCAAGGTCGCCGCCGACACCGCGCGCAAGTCGGTGATGCCACTGGAACGCGAGGGCGGGCAGGCGCAGTTCATCGTGGCCGACCAGCCGCCGGTGCCGCGGGGTGCCGAGCTGGAACCCTTGCTGCGCTGGCTTTCCGACAACGCGACGACCGACCTGACGCTGGCCGGCATCGCCACGCGGGCGGGCATGAGCACGCGAACCCTCAACCGCCGCTTCCGCGAGCAGACCGGCACGACGCCACTGCAGTGGCTGCACCGCGAGCGGGTGCGGCAGGCGCAGTACCTGCTGGAGAACACGAGACACCCG
>NZ_DASQCC010000053.1:0-63927 GCF_035634895.1 Actinophytocola sp.
TGCCGCACCAGCTCGGTCAGGTATCCGGCGAGCCGATCGCGGTCGTCGAACGAAGACACGGCGTCGGCGGCCACCTCCAGCAGGTCCGCCAGCACGGTCCGCTGCTCCAGGGGGTACACGCCGCCCGCCTCCTCCTCGGGCACCCAGTAGGTGCGGTCGAGCAGCGCCCGGCACACCTCCCGCAGCGACATCTGGCACCGTTCCAGGCCGGTCAGCCCGATCCGCAGCCGCGGCTGCTCCCGCCTGGTCTGCCCGGCCCTCGGGTTCAGCCGCGCGCCCTCCTCCGCCCGTACCAGCACCCGGTCCGCGCGCTCGACCTCGGCGTTCATCCCCCGTGCCGCCGTCAGCCAGCGGTCCGCCTCGGCACGCGACCAGCCGCTGCGCAGCGTCGCCGCCAGCTCGCGGCTGAACTCGGCGATCCGGTCGGCCAGCTCCCGCACCGCCTCGCCCGCCGGCCGCAGGTACAGGGGCGGCGCGATCAGCAGGTTGACCACCACCGCGACCGCCGCCCCGATCAGCGTCTCGTACACCCGGCTGTCGGCGACGTCCCCGTCACCGCCGACCGCCAGCACCAGCATCGCGCTGATCGGGACCTCCAGCAGCTGCGGACCCAGCCGCAGGAGCCTGCCGAGCACCAGCGACAGGGCCACGACCGCGCCCAGGCTCCACCAGCTCAGTCCGACCAGCTCCGCCACCCCGACCGCGACCAGCACCCCGGCCAGGACGCTCGCCACCCGCTGCACGCTGTGCCGGACCGTGTCGTACATCGTCACCTGGATGACGAGCAGTGCTGTCAGCGGCGCGAGGACCGGCTTGTCGCTGGTGCCGATCGCCTCGGCGACCAGGTAGGACAGCATCGCCGCCAGGGTCGTCTTGGCGGTGCGCAGGCCGGGAGCCCGCCGCTCGCGGATCAGCCGTGCCAGCCGCGCCCGCATCACTGCCCCGAGGTGACGGCCCGCAGCTCGGCGAACGACGCCCTGACCACCTGGGGCAGGTCGTTCCCGACCGGATCCTTGATCCAGGTCTCGAAGGCGACGCGGAAGACAGCCATGCCGGCCTCGGCGGTCAGCCGCGCGGCCGGGTCGGGGACCCCGCGGCCACGCAACGCGTCGGTGAGCCCGGCGGCGAGGAAGGACAGCTTGGCCAGCTCGCGCTCGCGCAGTTCGGGGTTCGCCTCGACGACCGCCTGCCGCTGGGCGACGAGCTCACGGCGCTCCTGCATGTGGCCCCCGGCGGCGGCCACGGCCTCGGCGACCGCCTCGATCGGCGGCACAGCCGGGGGCGCATCGGTGACGGCGCCCACGATGAAGTCGTGGAGCATCTGCGAACCGCTGAACAGCACCTCGCGCTTGTCGGCGAAGTGCCGGAAGAACGTCCGCTCCGTAACGCCCGCCCGCTTGGCGATCTCCGCGGCCGTGGTCTGGTCGAACCCGCGCTCGGCGAACAGCTCGAGCGCCGCCTGCCCGAGCCTGCCCCGCGCGTCCGGTTCCCATCGACCCATGCCGGAGATGCTAGTTCGCGCCGCCCTCCGATGCTGACATGATCGGGCGCCGAAGCTCGTGCCACCGTGCATGGCGCCCGATCTCGGTGCGCACGAGAACGCGACTCGCTATGCCCGAACGCGGGACTCACCACGCGCGAACGCGGGACTCGCGATGCACGAACGCGGGACTCGCCGCGTGAACGGGACTCACTATGTCCGAACGCGGGACTCGCTATGCCTGAACGCGGGACTCGCTGTGTCCGAACGCGGGACTCGGTATGTCTGAACGCGGGACTCGCTATGTGCGGGTGCGGGACTCGCGATTTTGTGGGGTGGTGAGGGTTTGTAGGGCGTGGCGGGAGGCTGGGAGTGGGTCGGGGGTTTCGGTGGCCCACCAGAGGTGGCCGTCGGGGCGGAGGAGGGCCGCGGTGATCCCTGGCAGGTCGAGGGTGTCGTCGGGGGTGTCGTCGACGACGTCGATGCCCAGGGCGGCGGCGTCGTCCTTCAGCTCCTGAGCGCCGGGGGCCAGGAGGACCGCACGGCCGGAGACCAGGAGCTGGCGGGTGTCGGCCACTCGGGTGCCGGTGAGCGGGTGCGCGTCCGGGTCGGGCGGCGGGTACCGGACGGCGATGCCCGACAGCTTCTCGGCCAGCTCCCTGGCCATCGCCGGCTGGGTGCTGATCAGCTTGCCGAACAGGTCCCGCAGCGCGCGTCCTTCCGGGCTGACGGCGGTGAGCAGGGCGGTCTGGGCGAGGGTGTGCTCGACGAGGTCGACGCCTACGGGGTGGCGCTCGTCGTGGTAGGTGTCGAGCAGGCCGGGGGCCGTTCGACCACGCAGCACCGCGGCCAGCTTCCAGCCGAGGTTCATCGCGTCCTGCACGCCGACGTTCAGGCCGACACCGCCGGCGGGGAAGTGCATGTGCGCCGCGTCGCCGGCCAGGAACACCCGGCCCTTCCGGTAGGTCTCCGCGTGCCGGGTGGCGCTGCTGAACCGGCTGAGCCAGTTGGGGTCCCGCAGCCCGAAGTCCGTGCCGGCGATGCGGGTCACGCTCGCCCGGAGCTCCTCGAGGGTGACCGTGCGGCGGCCGGGCTCCTGGTCCGCGGCGTCGTACCCGGTCAGCCGGAAGAAGCCGCCCGGGACCGGGGCGACGACCAGTGCGCCGTGCTCGTTGTGCAGCGTCAGCCCCGGCGGTGGCGGTGCGTCGAGCACGACGTCGCCGAGGAAGCCGAACGCCGTGCCGTCGACCCCGGGAAAGCCGATCCCCGCGAGGCGGCGCACGGTGCTTCCCGCGCCGTCGGCGCCGACGACGTACCGCGCGGTGATCCGGCTGCCGTCGGCCAGCTCGGCGGTGAGCGACTCGTCGTCATCGTGCAGGGCCGTCACCTCGCGGCCACGCAGGATCCGCGCGCCGAGCGCGACGGCACGCCGTTCGAGGATCTCCTCGGTGCGCGACTGCGGGAACGCGAGGATGAACGGGTAGGGAGTGGCGAGGCCGGTGTAGTCCGGCTTCTGGGGCAGCATGCCGAAGTGCCAGGCAGGCACCTTGATGCCGTTGTCGAGGAACTCGTCCACGACGCCGCGGGCGGCGAACACCTCGAGCGTCCTGGCGTGGATGCCGAGGGCCTTCGAATGCGGACTCCGCTCGGCCAACCGTTCGACGAGGACGGTACGGACCCCGGCGAGCCCCAGTTCACCAGCCAACCACAACCCGACCGGACCCCCACCGACAACCAGGACCTCACCGGAGAACACGTCATTCACGAGCGGCACACCTCACTGCGATTTCGCCTACCTCCCAGACCCTAATGGCGCCGGTACCAGGCGAAACGCTCGTGCCCGAACTGCCAGAGCTTGATGGCCGACCGCGCATCGCCCCGCACAGGACGAGCGTGGTCCGCGGGATTGGTCAGGGACGTGCGGTGAGGCGGGGGTAGACGCGGCGGGCGTTGTCCTCGAACACCTTGCGCCGGTCCCGCGCGCCGAGCGACAGGGCTTCGACATAGCGGCGCGTGTCGTCGAAGTGGTGGCCCGTCTGCGGATCGATGCCGCGCACCGCGCCGATCATCTCCGAGCCGAACAGGATGTTGTCGATGTCGATCACGTCGAACAGCAGGTTGACGCCGGGCTGGTGGTACACGCAGGTGTCGAAGAAGACGTTGTGCATCAACGAATCCGCGAGCGGCGGCCGGTCGAGCATGTCGGTGAGCCCGCGGAACCGGCCCCAGTGGTACGGCACCGCTCCCCCGCCGTGCGGGATCACCAGGCGCAGGCCTGGGAGGTCCGTGAACAGGTCCGCCTGCAGGAGCTGCATGAACGCGGTGGTGTCGGCGTTGAGGTAGTGCGAGCCGGTCGCGTGGAAGTTCGGGTTGGTGACCGCGGAGACGTGCACCATGGCCGGGACGTCCAGCTCGACCATGGCCTCGTAGATCGGGTACCAGTAGCGGTCGGTCAACGGCGGGGAGGTCCAGTGCCCGCCGCTCGGGTCGGGGTTGAGGTTGCAGCCGACGAACCCCAGCTCCTCGACACAGCGCCGCAGCTCGCCGACCGAGCCCTCGATCGGCACGCCGGCCGACTGCGGCAGCTGGCAGACGCCGGCGAAGTCGTCCGGGAACAGGGACACGACCCGGGCGATGAGATCGTTGCAGGCGTGGGCCCAGGCGGTGCTGGTGGTCTCGTCGCCGAGATGGTGGCCCATGGCGGACGCGCGGGGCGAGAAGATCGTGAGGTCGACGCCGCGTTCCCGCATCAGCCGCAGCTGACCGTCCTCGATGGACGACCGGATCTCGTCGTCGGACACCGCGGGGTACGGCGGTGGCCGATGTCCCGACTCGTACGCCGCGATCTGGGCGGCCCGCCAGTCCGTGTGGGCGGCCGGCGCGGTCGTGTAGTGACCGTGGCAGTCGATGATCACGCTCGCTCCTCCTCGACCATCCGTGCTCCGCAAGCCATTCAGTCCACGATCGGCGTGCCGTGCGTGTGGAACGACTCGATCGTCCTGAGGCCCCATGCCTGGCCCTTGGCGCGTTCCTCGCGGGTCCAGCTGATCGTCTTCCAGTCGGGCGCGAGGATGAGCCGGGCGCCGGCGTTGCACAGCTCGATCCGGTTGCCGCCGGGCTCCCACACGTACAGGAAGAACGTCTGCTGGATGGCGTGCTTGTGCGGCCCCGTCTCGATGTGCACCCCCGCGTCGAGGCAGACGTCCGCCGCGCGCAGGATCTCCTCGCGGGTGTCGGTGGCGAACGCGACGTGGTGCAGCCGACCCCGGTGCCCGGTCCAGTCCTCCGTGTACACGAGGTCGTAGGTCTTGTTGCCCAGTGAGTACCAGATCGCCTGCGGGCTGCCGTCGTCGGCGACGATCTGCTCCGTGCACCGCGCGCCGAGCACGTCACGCAGGAACGCCGCGGTCTCGGGGACGTCCGCGGTCAGGTAGTTGACGTGGTCGAGGCGGCGCAGATTCGCGCCCCGGCCGGGGTAGCGCGCGGCCTGGTTCTTCAGCGCGGGGCGGTCGGTGTCGTCGGCCCGGTACCACTCGACGTCCCAGTACAGGCCCAGCTCGTGCCCGTCGGGGTCGGTGAAGAGGTGGACCTCGCCGAGACCGCGCGCGTCGGCGACGACCTTACGGTCGATGCCGGCCGCGTCGACCGCGGCCGTGATCCGGTCGACGGCCCGCGGGCTGGCGGCCCGCAGGTACGTGCGGCCGATGCCGGCCGTGTCGCGCTGGATGAGCCGCACGGTCCACGACTGGTAGTCGTCCCAGGTGTGCACGTACACGGAGTCCTCGGTGCGGTGCACCTCGCGCAGCCCCATCTGGTCGACGAAGAAGTCGCGGGAGGCGTCCAGCACGGGGGTGTACAGCTCGACCGGACCGACGTGGGCGATGTCCCTGCGCCCGTCGGGATCGTGCGAGAGCTGGGTCATTCGGTTGCCTTTCCACCGCGGGGCCAGACGAGGCCGTCGAACAGCTTGCGGGCCGTGCGCACGACCGTGCTGCGGCGCACGCGGGTCGCCGGGCCCGCGGGATCGAGGTCGACGGCGACGTCGAACGTGCCGGTCGGGTGTTCGAGATGGACGTCGGCCGCGACCGGCACGCCCGGGTACGCGACCGTGTCCGGGGTGCGGACGGCGACCGCGACGGACACGGCGCCGAGGACGCCGATCGCGTCGTGCACGCGGTGCGGGATGAACGTCCGGGTGCTGACGGTGCCGCCGCGCCGCGCCGCGGACACGATGGTGACCTTCGGGACGGTCGTGTCCCGCACGTCGCCGAACCCCATCGCCTCGCCCGCCGCCAGGCGGACGTTCTCCACCGTGGCACGCAAAGCCCGGTCGGCTTCGAGGTCCTCCTGCGACTCGGTGCCCTCGATGCCGAGGTCGGCGGCACGCAGGACCACGACCGGCATGCCGGCGTCGACACAGGTCGCCGGCAGCCCGGCGAACGCGTCGACGAGCCGGCCGGTGGGGAAGACCGGGTCGTCGCGGCCGGGAAAGGCGAGGTGGACGGGCGCCGCGGGGAACGGGGTGCCGGCCATGACGGTGTCGCCGTCGTACCGCACCCGTCCGCCGGGGGTGCGCACCCGGGCCTCGACGAGGCTGATCGCCGGGTTCACGATCCGGATGCGCACGCTGGTGGTGTCACCGGCGACCGCGACCAGGCCGCGCTCGATGGCGAACGGCCCCACGCCGGCGAGCAGGTTGCCGCAGGTCTGCGCGTCGGTGACCACGGCCCGGTCCGGGACCACCTGTAGGAACAGGTAGTCGACGTCGGCTTCGGTGGACGGGGCGAGCACGGCGACCTTGCTGGTGAGCGGGTGCGCGCCGCCGATGCCGTCGATCTGCCGCTCGTCGGGGGAACCCATGATCCGCAGGAGCAGGTCGTCGCGCTCGCGCGGGTCGGCGGGCAGGTCCTCGCGCAGGAAGTAGGCGCCCTTCGAGCTGCCGCCACGCATCTGCATGCACCGGATGCCGTCGGTCACGTGCCACCGCCCTCCGGGCCCACGTGGTGCGGCCGCCATGCGTTCCCTCCTCGACGTCACGGTCGGTACCAGATGTACGCGTCCACAACTTCGTGGTCAAGATTGACTTCATAATTGTTGACAATCTCGGTATCGTGTGCCGTGACCTGCCGGTCAAGGTAGCCTCGGTGGCTCAGGTCGACTCCTGGAAAGGGTGGCGCGGGTGCGGGCGACGGCGGGTCGTGGGCGGGTTTTGCTCGTCCTGCTGCTCGCGTTGCTCGGGATGGCGAGTGCCACCGCGCCCGCCCAGGCGGACGCCGCCGAAGGCCGTCCCGCGGTCCTCGGCGTGCTGGCGCCCGGCACGCCGGCGACCCACCACGACCTGCGGGACTGGCTTCCGACGGCCGGGCGGCACGTGCTGTCGACGCCGCTGCCGGACAGCTGGTGGGCCGTCTGCGCCCAGGCGACCGGCGCCTCGGACCTCCCCGACCCCGCACTCGCCGGTGACACGAACGGCTCGGCCGTCGCCCTCGGGCTGTCCGCCACGCCGTCCACCCGCGCTCCCCCGGCTCGCGTGAGCTGATCCACCTCCCGACAACGACCGCCTGGCCGGCGGCCGTTGTGTCACGCGTTCCGGAAGGCCGAAACATGTCGATAGTCGTACTGGTGCTGACGCTTGCCTCCCTCGCGGCGACCGTCGGCCTGCTCGTCGCGATGTACACGAAGGACAAGCCGATCTACGGCGCGGCGGCGATGGGCGTACTGCTCGGACCCGGCACCATCCTGGCGTTCACCTACGTGGCGCTGGCCTGACCAACCCGCACCGGCCGGTTCGCCTCGGCGAGCCGGCCGGTGTCGGGCGGTTTCGTCAGCCGTTCGGCCAGGAACCGCGGGCGGCGTTACCTTGCCGTCATCCGCGGCCCGCGCGGCGACTATGATGGCCCAAATCTCCTCGGGCGGGGACTCGAGACCAGCACGGATGAATAGGCGGCAGGACGATCGCGGGGCAGTACGGAAATTCGACGGGTCAGCGGCAGCAGTACTTCGGGCGGGTCGACCCGTTCTGTCTGTTCGCCGTGGTGCCGCTGCTGATTCTCGCCGGCCTCTTCATGTGGGGCGGCATCGCGATTCTCGGCATCGTCCTGATCATCCTCGCGGGCCTGGTCGTCTTGTTCGACTCCTGGACCAACCGGCCGATCAAGAAGTCCGCACCGCAGGGCCGCGACGGCCGCTGACCCGCGCTCGGGACCGCCCTGCTCACCCTGCCCTTTCTGCTCGGGTGACGCGGCGCACATCTGCGTAGAGTGCCTGCTTGTGACACTGGCTCAGCGGATGACCGACGCGGCCCTGGCCTGGCTCGACGGCCTCGACGACGCCCAGCGCGCGGTCGCGGGGCTTCCGTGGGCGTCCGACACCGAACGGCACCGCTGGAACTACACCCCGGTCGACCACGGCGGCCTGCCGCTGGGCGACCTGCGGCCCGGCCAGCAGAGCCACGCCATGCGCCTGGTCGCCACCGGCCTGTCCCACGCCGGTTACGTGACCGTCTCGACGATCATGGGGCTGGAGCACGTGCTCGACAAGGTGGACGGCTGGCCGCTCGAGCGGAGCGGGCGGGCGCGGCGCCGCGATCCCCAGCTGTACTGGCTACGCGTCTTCGGCGAGCCGAGCACGGCCGGGCCGTGGTCGTGGCGGTTCGGCGGTCACCACGTGTCGCTGCAGTACCTGGTAGTCGGCGGGGAGGTGGCGGCCAGCACCCCCGGTTTCCTCGGCGCCGACCCCGCCGCGTCGCCGCTGCTCGGGGGACACCTGCTGCGTCCGCTCGCCGCCGCGGAGGATCTCGCCCGCGGCCTGGTCCGCTCCCTCGACGATCCCCGGGCGATCCTGTCGGCCGTCGCTCCCCCGGACATTCTGAGTGGCAACCGGCCGCGGGTCGGGGTCATGGCCACCGAGGGTGTGCCGGCCGCGGACATGAGCGCTGACCAGCAGGAACAGCTGCGCGCCCTGCTGGCGGTCTATGTCGGCCGGCTCCCCGAGGAGCTCGCCGAGCGGGAGGCCGCGAAGTTCACCGGCGACCGGCTCGGCGAGATCCACTTCGCCTGGGCAGGCGGGACCGAGCCGGGGCAGCCCCACTACTACCGCCTGCAGGGACCCCGCCTACTGGCCGAGTACGACAACACCCAGCGCGACGTCAACCACATCCACACCGTCTGGCGCGACCCGGACAACGACTTCGGCGACGACGTGCTCGCCCGGCACGTGGCGGAGTTCCACCCCTAGGGTCAGGGCAGCAGGGCGGCCGACTTCTTCTTCAACGACTTCGCCGTCTCCTGGGCCGAGCTGGTCGCGTCCTCGACCGTCTCCTGGACGGAGTCGAGCAGTGCGCCGGTCGCGTGCTGCGCACGCCAGGAAAGGGACGGTTTGCCGTGGGTGTCGGCGGCCGCGAGGAGAAGACCGCCCAGGAGACCCACGTTCTTCAGGAAGTGGATCCGCTGCGCGGCGCGGTCCGCCGAGTCGTCCTGCTCCCAGAACCGGTGGCCGGCCAGCGTGGTGGGCGCGAGGCTCGCGGCCAGGACGAGCGCCGACAGGCGCGGGAGCTTGCCGAGCCCGAGTGCGATCCCGGCGCCGACCTGCGCGGCCGCGTTGACCTTCACCAGCAGTTCGGGATCCGTCGGCACCTGCTCGGGCAGATTGTCCTTCACCTGGTCGACGGCCTTGTCGATCACCGGCGCCGCCGTTTCCACCCGGGGCTTCGGGTTACGCAGCGTGTCCAGTCCACCGGACACGAACACGGCCGCGAGCATTGGGCGAGCGATCCGCCGCAAGATCATGGGTGACCTCCTGTTGGGTACATCCGTCGAGGTACCCACGCACACGTCCGCTACACGTCGTGGCGGCCTCAGCTCGGCCCGTGTCGCTCGGGTCGGCGGTGCCGGGTCAGGACTTGTCCATGCGGAACTGCCAGACGTCGAGGTAGTCGGCGCGGAAGCCGGCCTCGAAGTAGGACAGGTAGAAGACCCACATGCGGCGGAAGGTCTCGTCGAAGCCCAGTGCCGCGACGGCCTCCCAGCGCTCCAGGAACCGGTCCCGCCACGTGCTCAGCGTCCGGGCGTACGACGCTCCCAGGGCCCGCCGTTCCGTGATGCGGAGCCGGGTGTGCGAGGTGACCTGCCCCTCGATCTCGGGGATCGACAGCAGCTCCCCGCCCGGGAAGATGTACTTGTGCGGCCAGCCCTGCACGTCCCTCGTCGCGAGCATCTGGTCGTGCGGCATCGTGATCGCCTGCAGGGCGAACCGGCCGCCCGGCGCCAGCACCCGGTCGACCATCCCGAAGTACTCCGCCCAGTGCTGGTGTCCGACCGCCTCGATCATCTCCACGCTGGCCACGGCGTCATAGGTCCCGGTCTCGTGCCGGTAGTCCTGCAGCTTCACCCGCACCCGGTCCGCCACCCCGGCGTCGGCGAGCCGGCGCTCCGCCAGCTCCTTCTGCGCCGGCGAGATCGTCAGCGACGTCACCTCCGCCCCGCGCCGCGCGGCACGGAGCGCCAGCGTCCCCCAACCGGTGCCGATCTCCAGCAGCCGGGTGCCCGGCCCCACCCCGGCCAGGTCGAGGATCGCGTCGACCTTGCGGAGCTGCGCCTCGCCCAGCGAGTCCTCGTCCGCGGCGAACCACGCGCTGGAGTAGGTCATCGACTCGTCCAGGAAGAGTGCGAACAGCTCGTTCGACAGGTCGTAGTGCCGTTCGATGTTCTGCCGCGCGCCGTCGACCGTGTTGCGCTCGCGGGCCGGCTTGCGTGGCCGCGCGAACCGCCGGAGCGCCCGCAGCGGCCGCGGCACCAGGCCGTCCATCCTGGCCGCGAACGGCGTCAGCACGTCGACCAGCGCGTCGGTGATCCAGTCGCCCACCATGTACGCCTCGCCGAGGCCGATCGTCCCGTCCGCGCCGAGGCGGTGGAAGAAGTTCGCCGGCTCGACGAGCCGCATCACCGGCCCACCGCCGCCGAACCGCCGCCCGTCCGGCAGCTCCACCTCGATCGGCAGCCGCCGCACGGCACGCAGGAACAGCCGACGCGCCACCGCGGCCCGAAACGGCGACCGGGGCGGGGTCGCGAGCCCCGGCCACTCCCGCTTCGCCGGGCTGGGAATAGCCGACCTGGACGAGTCCACACTCACGTCGTTCCTCCTGGGAGCAGACTGTCGATCGTCCGGTGTGTCTACCCCGGGCATCTGGCCGGAGGATTGCACACAGGCAAGCATGCGAACAACCCATCGCGCACTCACTCCACGATCGGGTCGCCGCGCACGATCGCCGCCCGGAGACGCCGCAACCAGCGGCCCGCGCGGCGCAGAGCGAGCTGAGCGCGAGGCGCGAGTCCCGCGCTCAGACATACCGAGTCCCGCGTTCACACATACCGAGTCCCGCGTTCGCACATACCGAGTTGCGGTTTCGCGCACACCGGCCGGGCCAGGACCTGCACGAACCCGCAACTCGATGTGTTTCAACGCGGGACTCGCGGTGTTTGAACGCGGGACTCGCGGTGTTTGAGGGCGGGAGTTGGGGTGTTGCGAAAGCTGGTTGGCGGTGCGGGGTCTTGTGGCACAGTCCTCTCCTACCGTTTCAGGGGATATGGGGAGGGGACGTGGCTGGAGCTGGGTTTGGTGAGCGGCTGCGGTACAGGTTCGACAACACGATGTCGAGGGGGGCGCCAGCGCTGATCGGGCTGCTCGGGGTTCTTTCCACGGTGCTCGTGGTCGTGTTCGGCATTGTCGGTTACCTGGCCAGACCGCTGCCGCAGGGCAAGGACTGGGGTATCGGCAAGTCACTGTGGATGGCACTGCTGCATGCGATGGACCCCGGCACGGTGGCTGGTGACGAGGGGTCGACGTTCTGGGTCTTCTCGATGTTCGCGGTCACGATCGGTGGCATCTTTGTCGTCGCGGCACTCGTCGGGGTGATCACCACCGGGTTGGACGCCAAGCTGGAGGACCTCCGCAAGGGGCGTTCCCGCGTCGTGGAGGAGGGGCACACCGTCCTGCTGGGTTGGTCGGAGCAGCTGTTCACGATCGTCACCGAACTGGCCGAGGCGAAGGCGAGCGAGCGCCGGCCGTGCGTCGCGGTCCTCGCGGACCGCGACAAGGTGGAGATGGAGGACGAGATCCGCGCGCGACTCGGCTCCCTCGGCAAGCTGCGGGTGGTGTGCCGGACCGGCAGCCCGACCGAACCGGCCGACCTGGACCTGGTCAACCCGCAGGAGGCGTCGGCCGTCATGGTGCTCACGCCGGAAGGCGACGACCCCGACGCCGACGTGATCAAGACGCTGCTCGCGTTGAGCAGCCGCAGGTGGGGCGAGAACCCGCCGCACATCGTGGCCGCGATCCGGCAGGCGCAGAACCTGCCGCCCGCGCGGCTGGCCGGCGGCCGGAACGCGAGCGTGGTCGACGTCGACGACCTGGGCGCCCGGCTGGTCGTCCAGTCCTCGCGGCAGTCCGGGCTGTCGGTGGTGGTGACCGACCTGCTGGACTTCGGCGGCGACGAGATCTACCTGCGGCCCGAGCCGTCGCTGACCGGCACGCCGTTCGGCGTCGCGCTCTTCGCCTACGAGACCGCGACGCTGGTCGGACTGCGCCGGCGCGGGCGGGTCGTGCTCAACCCGCGGCCGGACCTGCGCATCGAGGCCGAGGACGAGCTGATCCTGGTCGCCGGGGACGACTCGACGATCCGGCTGGCGCCCTCGCCGGTGCGTCCCGGGGCGCCGCGCGCGATCGTCCGCCCGCTGCGCCGGGCCGTCCGGCCCGAGCGGGTGCTCGTGATCGGCTGGAACGCGCGTGGCGTCAAGATCGTGAAGGAGCTGGACAACTACGTCGCGCCGGGCTCGCGGCTGCAGGTGGCGGCGGCACACCCGGACGGCGAGCCTCGGGTCAAGGCGCTGGCCGCCGAGCTGCGCAACCTGCACACCGCGTACCAGGTCTGCGAGCCGACCGACCGCAGCTCCCTGGAGACGCTCGCGATCGGCGAGTTCGACCACGTGATCGTGCTCGCCGACGACTCCGTCGAGCCGGAGAAGGCCGACTCGCAGACGCTCGTGACCCTGCTTCACCTGCGGGACATGGAGTTCCGCCGCAACGAGCGGTACTCGATCGTCAGCGAGATGAACGACGAGCGGAACCAGCGGCTCGCCCAGGTCACCAAGGCGGACGACTTCGTGGTGGGCAGCAAGCTGATCAGCCTCCTGCTGACGCAGCTCTCGGAGAACCGGCACCTGTCGGCCGTGTTCAAGCAGCTCTTCGAGGCGGAGGGGTCCGAGATCTACCTGCGCCCCGGCGAGGAGTACGTGGCGCTCGGCCAGGCGGTCGACTTCGCGACCCTGATCGAGGCGGCACGCATCCGCGGCGAGACGGCGATCGGGTACCGCCTCGCCGAGGACGCGCAGGAGGCGCCGTCATACGGCGTACGCCTCAACCCCGCGAAGTCCGCGCAGCTCACCATGTCCCGCGGCGACCGCGTGATCGTGCTCGCGGAGGACTAGCGACCACTAGCTACAGGTGACCGTGGCGTCCGCCCAGTCGGCGTGGTCGTAGCGGGGACCGTCCACTGTGGGCAGTACGGCCAGATGGACGTACTGCAGCCCGGTCACGTTGGCGGTGACGCGTTTCGCCGCGTCGGTGCCGTGGACCACGCCGCTGCTCGCCAGCATCCCGTTGCCCCACACCTCGAGCGTGACGCTGCCGTTGTCGCCGGTCTCGTCGTCGAGGCCCACCCACGCCTGGAACGACGTGCACCGGCCGCCCAGGTAGTACCGCACCTCGCTGCGGGCGTGCACACCGAGGCCGCGGGCGTAGGTGGTGCCACCGATCGTCAGCGTCCTGCCGTCACCGGCCGCCTGCTCGCCGTTGCTGCGGTCCCGTTCGACCGGGCCCCACGCGCTGGCGGACAGGCTCGCCGGCAGCGACGACACCTGCGTGGTGCCGGCCGGCGGCGTGCTGAACGTGCCCGCACGGCTGACGCGGTAGACCACGGTCGCGTGCGCGGGCACCGACGCGCTGATCGCGCCGGTGCTCGTCGTCGTCGCCTTCGACCACAGGTCCCTGAGCTGGTAGGAGGTCGCGTTGCCGAGACCGGCCGCGGCGGCCGTCGTGCCGAACGTGGCGGCCGACGCGGTCTCGTTGAACAGCGCGACCGCGACGTCGCCGTTGTCCAGCGGCTTGGTCAGCACGTGGTGGCCGCCCGAGTTCGCGATCTCGGTGGCCTGCACGCCAAGGCTGTCCTGGTTCAGGGCGATCACGTCGCGGTTGGTCAGGATGTCGAACGTGGCCTGGCCGTCGCTGCGCAGGTCCGAGCCGATCAGCAGCGGCGCGTTCATCATGGCCCACAACGAGAAGTGGCTGCGGTACTCGGTGTCGGTCATGCCGCCGTTGCCGACCTCGAGCATGTCCGGGTCGTTCCACGCGCCGCGCTGGGCGTTGACCGCGAGGCTCACGTTGGCCTTGAAGATCCCGAGCATGCTGTTCCAGTTGTCCTGGATGTCGTCGGTGGTGCGCCAGCTGTTGCCGACCGGCTGCGCCCAGTCCCACGGCGCGTTGGAACCCCACTCGCAGATGGAGAACAGGATCGGCCGGCCGGTGGCGAGCAGCGCGTCCCGCATCCGCGTGTACCGTTCCTGCGCGCTCTGGCCGAGGTGGTCGCCGCAGTTGTCGTACTTCAGGTAGTCGACGCCCCACGACGCGAAGGTGTTGGCGTCCTGCTGCTCGTGCCCGATGCCGCCGGGGAAGCCCAGGGCGTTGCAGGTCTTCGTGCCCGCGCTGGTGTAGATGCCGAACTTGAGGCCCTTGCCGTGCACGTAGTCGGCGACCGCCTTGATGCCACTGGGAAAGCGGGCGGGGTCGGGTACGAGGTTGCCGCCGCCGTCACGGTTGGGCAGCGCCCAGCAGTCGTCGATGTTGACGTAGTTGTAGCCGGCGTCCCGCAGGCCTCGCGAGACGAAGATGTCCGCGATCTGGCGGACCATCTGCTCGTTGAACTCCGCCCGGCAGTTCGTGGCGTTCCAGTTGTTGAACCCCATTGCCGGGGTGCGCGCGAGGCCGTTCTCGACGGCCGCGGCCCGCGGCGCCGTCGCGGTGGCCCCCGACCCGACCACCGTCCCTATCGCCAGCAACAGGACGAGCACGGCCCCCAACACCGTCCGACGCGTCATTGCGCCGCCTCCGTTCTCATTATCGAACAGCATTCAACGAGAATCCAACGAACATCGTTGAACTCGCACAGCCAGGTCGTCAAGCAATGTGCGGTTCTGGTGATTCCCACTCACAGTGTGAAGGTGCGGCCGGCGCCCGGTCGCGACACGCCGACACAACATGTGGGTGCTTGTCGCGATCGACCGCCCATGTATTGTGGTCGTGAGCTGGTTCGGGCGTCCACGCCATGGACGCCCGTCGCAAGAGGGAACCCGGTGCGAGTCCGGGACTGCCCCGCAGCGGTGAACGGGAACGACAGCCGTCAACGAAGCACTGGGCCCGACGGTCCGGGAAGCGACGGCCAGTAGACCACCGACACGCGGCGCGCCGACGCGCCGTGGTTCGGCATGCCCGTGAGTCCGAAGACCTGCCCGCTCCCCCACGCGCGCCGCGGGTGGGGCGTCTCCAGGCCCCGAGGGAGGGCGTGCGGACACCGCTGTCAGGTGGTGGTCGCGCGCGCCGAGAAGGAGAGTGCAGTTGACCACCATCGTGGACACCATGCGTGTCCGGAAACGTGGCGGGGACACCGAACCTGTGCACGTGGACAAGATCGTCCGTGCCGTGGAACGCTGCGCCGCCGGACTGTCCACCGTGGACCCGCTGCGGGTCGCGACCAGGACGATCAGCGGGCTCTACGACGGCGCGACCACCGTCGAGCTGGACCGCCTGTCGATCCAGACCGCCGCGGAGCTGGTCGCCGAGGAGCCCGAGTACTCGAAGCTGGCGGCCCGCCTGCTGGCCACCTTCATCGACAAGGAGGTCCGCGGCCAGGGTATCCACTCGTTCAGCCAGTCCGTCGCGCTCGGCCACGCCCAGGGCCTGATCGGCGAGGAGACCGCGGCCTTCGTCGCCACGCACGCCCGCAAGCTCGACGACGCGGTCGACCACGACGGCGACCATCGGTTCGAGTACTTCGGGCTGCGGACCGTCTACGACCGGTACCTGCTGCGGCACCCGAGCAGCAGGGCCGTCGTCGAGCGCCCGCAGTACTGGCTGCTGCGTGTCGCGTGTGGACTGTCCCACACCCCGGCCGAGGCGGTCCGCTTCTACCGGTTGATGTCCTCGCTGGCCTACCTGCCCAGCTCGCCGACGCTGTTCAACTCCGGCACCCGGCACACCCAGATGTCCTCGTGCTATCTGCTGGACTCGCCGCGCGATGAGCTGGACTCGATCTACGAGCGCTACGGCCAGATCGCCCGGCTGTCGAAGTTCGCGGGCGGCATCGGGGTGCAGTGGTCGCGAGTGCGGTCACGGGGTGCGCTGATCCGTGGCACGAACGGCCACTCCAACGGGATCGTGCCGTGGCTGCGCACACTCGACTCGTCGGTGGCCGCGGTCAACCAGGGTGGCCGGCGCAAGGGCGCGGCGTGTGTGTACCTGGAGACGTGGCACCCGGACATCGAGGAGTTCCTGGAGCTGCGCGACAACACGGGCGAGGACGCGCGCCGCACGCACAACCTCAACCTCGCCAACTGGATCCCGGACGAGTTCATGCGGCGGGTCGAGGCGGACGCGGACTGGTCGCTGTTCGACCCCGACGAGATCTCGGAGCTGCCCGACCTGTGGGGCGAGGCGTTCGACGAGGCGTACCGCGCCGCGGAGCAGGCCGGCCGGGCCGTGCGCACGGTCAGGGCCCGGGACCTGTACGCCAGGATGATGCGCACGCTCGCCCAGACCGGCAACGGCTGGATGACGTTCAAGGACACCGCGAACCGGACCTGCAACCAGACCGCGGACGCCGGCAACGTCGTGCACCTGTCCAATCTGTGCACGGAGATCCTCGAGGTCACGAACGACGACGAGACCGCGGTGTGCAACCTCGGCTCGGTCAACCTCGGCGCGCACGTGGTGGACGGCGCGATCGACTGGAACCGGTTGCGGGAGACCGTCCGCGTCGCGGTGACCTTCCTCGACCGGGTGATCGACATCAACTACTACCCCACCGAGCAGGCCGGCCGCAGCAACCCGCGGTGGCGCCCGGTCGGCCTGGGGGTGATGGGCCTGCAGGACGTGTTCTTCAAACTGCGCCTGGCATTCGACGGCGAGGAGGCGCGGGAGCTGTCGACACGGCTGGCCGAGGACGTCTACCTGACCGCGCTGGAGACGTCGGCGGACCTCGCCGCCGCGGCGGGCGCGCATCCCGCGTACGCGGAAACCCGTGCGGCGCGGGGACAGCTGCAGCCGGACCTGTGGGGCGTGGCGCCGACGCGGACCGACCGGTGGGACGCGCTGCGTGCGAAGGTCGCCGAGTCCGGGCTGCGCAACTCGCTGCTGGTCGCGATCGCCCCGACGGCGACGATCGCGTCGATCGCGGGCTGTTTCGAGTGCATCGAGCCGCAGGTGTCCAACGTGTTCAAGCGGGAGACCCTGTCCGGCGAGTTCCTTCAGGTCAACGCCTATCTGGTGGCGGAGCTCAAGACGCACGGCCTGTGGACGACCGCGACCCGCGACCAGCTCAAGCGTGCCGACGGGTCGGTGCAGGGGCTGAACCTGCCGGCGGAGACCAAGCTGCTGTTCCGCACGGCGTGGGAGCTGCCGCAGCGTGCGTTGGTCGACCTCGCCGCCGCGCGTGGGCCCTACGTCGACCAGAGCCAGTCGCTGAACCTGTTCGTCGCGTCTCCCACGATCGGCAAGCTGTCCTCGATGTACCGATACGCCTGGCGGTCCGGGCTCAAGACCACGTACTACCTGCGGTCGCGCCCGGCGACCCGCATTCAGCAGGCGACCGTGCCGACAGCCGAGGCCGTCGAGCCCGTCGAGCCCGTCGGGCCCGTCGGGCCCGTCGACGCCGTCGCCTGCTCCCTGGAGAACCCCGAGTCATGTGAGGCATGCCAGTGACCGACCAGACCCTGCTCGACCCCGGGATGGACCTGACGCTCCGCCCGATGCGTTATCCGCTGTTCTACGAGCGTTTCCGCGACGCGATCAGGAACACGTGGACGGTCGAGGAGGTGGACCTGCACACCGACCTCGCCGACCTCGGCAAGCTGACCGACGCCGAACGGCACCTGGTCAACCGGCTGGTCGCGTTCTTCGCCACCGGCGACACGATCGTGGCGAACAACCTGGTGCTCAACCTGTACGAGCACGTCAACGCGCCGGAGGCTCGGCTCTACCTGTCGCGGCAGCTGTTCGAGGAGGCCGTGCACGTCCAGTTCTACCTGACGCTGCTGGACACCTACCTGCCCGACGACAGTGAGCGGGCGGCCGCGTTCGCCGCGGTGGAGAACATCCCGTCCATCCGTCACAAGGCCGAGTTCTGTTTCCGGTGGATCGACTCGATCGAGCACCTGAACCGGCTGGAGACGCGGGCGGACCGGCGCGCGTTCCTGCTGAACCTGATCTGCTTCGCCGCGTGCATCGAGGGCCTGTTCTTCTACGGCGCCTTCGCGTACGTGTACTTCCTGCGGTCGCGGGGCCTGCTGAACGGTCTGGCGTCCGGCACGAACTGGGTGTTCCGGGACGAGTCGATGCACATGACGTTCGCGTTCGACGTGGTGGACACGGTCCGCCGCGAGGAACCGGACCTGTTCGACGACGAGCTGCACGCGCAGGTCCGGCAGATGCTGCGGGAGGCGGTGGAGGCCGAGGTGCGGTTCGCGGAGGACCTGCTCACCGGTGGGGTGGCAGGCCTGACGCTGGCGGACATGCGGGAGTACCTGCAGCACGTGGCCGACCGGCGGCTCGCGGCGCTGGGGTTGGCGCCCGAGTACGGGTCGAAGAACCCGTTCACGTTCATGGAGCTGCAGGACGTGCAGGAACTGTCCAACTTCTTCGAACGCCGGGTGTCCGCTTACCAGGTCGCGGTGACCGGCACGGTCACCTTCGACGAGGACTTCTGACCGGTGGGTGCCGGGGCCCGCGGGCCCCGGCACCGTCGCCGGTCCGGTCCGACCCCGTCAGCTGGGCCGGCCGGCCCGGGCGGCGTCGAAGGGGGCGCGGTCGAAGATGAACCGGCTGTGGACGATCTTCCCGTGCCGGACGGTCACGCACTCGGCGGCGGGGGCGCTCGGCACCGGCACGGTCTCGGTGTCGTAGACGACCACGGCCGTCTCCTCGTCGCCGAACGAGGCGGTCAGGGTCGCGTTCCGCAGGATGCCCACGAACGGCGTCATGAAGTCGCGGTACGCCTCCGCGCCCTCGATGCGGCCGGCGGGTGCGTCGCAGACGACGTCCTGCGCCACGTAGGTCATGGCGCGGTCCATGTCGTGGCTGGTCCAGGCCTCGAAGTAGGCGAGTGCGATCTTCTCCGCTGGGCTGGTCATGGTCTCTCCTCGTGGTGTCGGGGGTGGTGCCACTGTTGGGACACCGGCGCCGGCGCGAACGGAACGGTGGTCGCCGGGCTGGTTTCGCCGTGGCAGGATGCGGCCGGTGGACGGACAGGTGTCGGCACGGGCGCGGGGCGGCGACGAGCACGCGTTCGCCCAGCTCGTGGCGCCGTACCGGCGGGAACTGCACCTGCACTGCTACCGGATGCTCGGCTCGCTGACCGACGCCGAGGACGTGCTGCAGGAGACGCTGCTGGCGGCGTGGCGCGGGCTGGCCGGGTTCGAGGGCCGCTCGTCGGTGCGGGCCTGGCTCTACCGGATCGCGACCAACCGCTGCCTGAACGCCATCCGTGCCGGCAACCGCCGGCCGGTGACGGACCCGGTGCCGCCGTTCCCGCTGCCCGAACCCTCGCGGCGGGCGGAGATCACCTGGTTGCGGCCGTATCCGGACAGCCTGCTGGCCGGCATCGCCGACACCTCGCCCGGGCCGGCGGCGCGCTACGAGGCGACGGAGGCGATCGGGCTGGCGTTCGTGGCCGCACTCCAGCGGATGCCGCCCCGGCAGGCCGCGGCGCTGGTGCTGCGCGACGTGCTCGGCTTCGCGACCGACGAGGTGGCCGGCATGCTGGACACGACCGGGACGGCGGTCAAGGGTGCGCTGCAGCGGGCACGCACCGCCCTCGCCGCGCAGACCCGGCCACGCCCCGACCGGGACACGGAACGCGAGTTGGGCCGTCGCTTCGCGGCGGCGTTCGTGGCCGCCGACATCGACGGTCTCGTTGAGCTACTGACCGATGACGCGTGGCTGTCGATGCCGCCGGCGCCGCACGAGTACCACGGCGTGGCGGCGGTCAGGACGTTCCTGGAGACCGCGTTCGAGAACCGGGGCGACCATGTGATGCACCTCGTGCCGACGAGTGTGAACGGTCAGGTCGCGTACGCGTCCTACCTCGGCGACCCGGATGCGGAGACGGCCGGGCCGGCCGGCCTGTTCGTGCTCGCCATGGCCGGCGACCGCGTCCACGCCGTGACCCGCTTCCACCTGGACCCGACCGACCCTCGCTTCGACCTCCCCGCCCGGCTCACGACCCGGGGCCGAAAGCCGACCCGAGCGCCCCGCGGTCGATCTTTCCGTTCTGGTTCAACGGAAATGTAGCGAACGCGGTCAGCGTGCGCGGCACCATGTAGCCGGGCAGGCGAGCGCTCAGCGCGGTGAGCAGCGCGTCCTCGTCCTCCTGGTCGCCGGTGTAGGCCGCGGCCAGTTCCACCTCGCCGTTCGCCGTGGTGAGGGCCAGCACGACCGCGTCCGTGACCCCCGGTTGCTCGCGCAGCACCGCCTCGATCTCGCCGAGCTCGACCCGGTAACCGTGCAGCTTCACCTGGTGGTCGAGTCTCCCCAGGTGCACGAGCTCGCCCTCGTGGCGGCCCACCCGGTCCCCGGTGCGGTACCAGTGCTCGTCCGTCAGCGGGGTCGAGCCGTCGTACGGGCTCGCCCGCTCGCCGTCGAACGTGACGAAGCGGTCCCGGTCGTCCGCGGCGTCCAGGTAGCCCGGGAAGCGCTGCGGGCCCCGCAGGCACAGTTCACCTTCGCCGGCCGGCCGTCCTTGCTCGTCCAGGACGAGATGCTCCAGTCCGGAGTAGACGGTGCCGATCGGGACCGTGCCGTTGGCCGGGCGGGCCCAGTCCCCCGGCCGCGGCGGCAGCCGGTGTTCCACGCACGTCACCGTAATCTCCGTCGGGCCGTAGATGTTCTCCAGCACGCTCGCCGGCGCGGCCGCCTGCCACGCCTCCGCCTGCCGCAGCGTCAGCGGCTCGCCGCAGAACAGGCTCCACCGCAACCCCGGCATGCTCGCCGGCCGCAGACCACGCATGCGCATCGCCAGCGAGACCGCCGACGGCACCGAGTTCCAGTGCGTCACCCCGCGTGTGTCGACGAACCGGGCCGGGGAGATCAGGTCGCCGCGCGTCGGCACCACCAGGGTCGCGCCCGACCCCCAGGCGGTGAACATGTCGTACACGGACGGGTCGAAGGTCAGGTCGAAGAACTGTGAGAACCGCGCGCCGGGACCCGCCTCGTAGCGGGGGATCACGTGCGCCAGGTAGGCGAGCACGTTGCGGTGCTCGATGCGCACGCCCTTCGGCGCCCCCGTCGACCCCGACGTGAACAGGATGTACGCGATGTCCCGCGGGTGCGCGGCACGGTCCGGCGGGTCGGCCGCCGGCAGTGCGCGTACCTCCGCCTCGGACAGGCCCATCACCGGCACCGGGAGAGCCACGCCCGTGTCGGCCAGGACGACGTCCAGTCCGGCCAGCCGGGCGATCGTCGCGTTCCGCGCCACGGGGAACGCCGGGTTCAGCGGCACCACCGTCGCTCCCAGTCGCTGGACGGCCAGGTATCCCGCGTACGCCAGCACATTCCGCGCCGCGAGCAGGCCGACCCGGGACGGCACCCCGCCCGCACGCCGGACCAGCGCACCCGCCAGCCGCTCCGCGAGGTCGGCCAGCTCGCCGTAGGTCAGCTCCGCCGTGCCGATCTCGAGCGCGACCCGGTCCGGGCCCGCCGCCACGGACGCCGCGAACACGTCGTACATCGTGTCCATGTCCGTGTCCATGTCCATCACCTCCTCGACAGCGCGGTCAGGTCCTCGGTCGCCGCGATCACCCGGTCGAACGCCGTCGTCACCAGGTCCGGGCGTGGCCGCCCCCGGCGCGCCGACTCGACGGCGAACCGAAGCGACCGCGGCAGCTTCGTCCACGCCTCCACCAGTGGCCGGGCCTCCCCCACCAGACCGAGACGGAACTGCTGGTGCACCGCCGCCGCCCACAGGTCGTCAACGTGCTCGGCGAGGGCGGTCTTACTGGCGAGCAGCCGGGAGGCGATCCGGCGCAGGGCCGGCACGCCGTCCAGCCACTCCACCGCGGGCAGGGGCTCGGCGGAAACCCTTGCCAGCCAACGATAGTGTGCCGCCGGGGGAAGTGATATCCGCTCACCGAGCGCATGGGCGTCCCGGTTAGTCACCGCGGCCGGGGCGGCGGGCATCGGGGTCATCGCCCGCCGCAGCTCCGCATCGGTCAGCCGGCCCTCGTGCGGCCGCTGCCGGCCGTGCATGGTCAGCGCGCCGAACCGGTCCACCACGTGCCACCGCTCGCCGTCCCCGCCCAGCACGAGAATCCAGTGTGGACCGTGGGCGTCCGGCGGGTAGGGCGACCACGGCACGTACGCCGTGTCGGTCACCACCAGCGCGCGACCCGCGGCCAGCAGCTCGGCCCGGGTGTCCGCCCAGGACTCCGCGCTTCGGTAGCCGAGGGTGCCCCCGTCGATCCGCGCGTGGTGGGAGAACGCCAGCGCGCCACCGGGCTCGTCGGCCCGCACCGCCAGCCGGATCGCCTCCGCCAGGCGCGGCCGCACCTCGGGGTCCTCATAGGACAGGTACTCGACGAGGTTCGCCGTGTAGCAACTGAGCGCGGTCATGATCGCGACGTCGTGCCGAGGTCGGCCAGCCACGCCAGCGCGTCGTCCGCCACCGCGGACAGCACGACCTCCGTCACGCCCCCGCCGATGCCGAAGACCGCCGCCTGCGCACGCAGCGCCTGGGCGCCGCCGGACCCGAACCCGTCCGCCCCCTGCAGCTGCGCGCACTCGGCCAGCACGCGGTCCACCGTGCGCCCCACCGCCGCCTTCAGCAGCGCCGCCGCGCCGCTGTCCCGCCCTCGCGTGATCCGGTCGCCGAACTCCCGCGTCAGGGCGTCCAGCTGCCGCACGTCGACCACGCACCCGGCGAACCGCTGGCGAACCCCGTCCAGGTCCCACAGCACCCCGTCGCCGTGCGGCCGTTCGGCGAGCCGCCGTCGCGTCGCCGCCAGTGTCCGGCGGCACAGCGCCACCGCCCACAGCGCACCAGCGAGCCGCTCGGTCCCGATGTGCCGTGCGAAGCTCGGCAACCCGCGCCCCCGCCGGCCGACGACGTGCCGGCCGGCCAGCCGCACCCGGTCGAACCGCACGTGGCCGACGCCGGCGCCGGCGAACAGTGACGTGTCCGCGGGGGTCACCGTCACCCCGGGCGCCGCGGCCGGCACCAGCACCCACGTGAAGTTGGTGAAGTGCCGGCCCGGGCGGTGCCGCGCGAGCACCAGGAACTCGTCGGCCGCGGTCGCGTTCGTGATCCAGCGTTTGACGCCGGTCACCTCGATCTCCGCTTCGTCGAGCCGCACCTCGGTCGCCAGCGCCGTCAGGTCGGACCCGGTGCCGCCGTCCGTCGCCGCCAGCGCGGTCACCGCCTCTCCCCCGACCCCGCGGGCCAGCGCCCACGCCGCGGGGCCGGCGCCGCTCGCCAGGACCGGCAGGACCGTCGCCAGCTGTACGCACACCGACAGCGTCGTGCCGACCGGGAAACGCTCGTCGACCGCCGCGAGGAGCCTGCCGAGCCGGGTCGCGTCCACGCCCGCCGGCACCGCGCCGTCCCGGTACACCTGCTCGATCAACCCGGCACGGCCGAGCGCGCGCCAGACCTCCCGGCCCGACGCGCCGGCGGGCAGCTCGTCCAGCTCATGCAATCCGTGGAGTCCGTGCGGTCCGGGGGCCCGCGCCGTCACGCTAGACAAAGCGGACCTCCGGGTCGAGCAGCGCCAGCCGGCCGTCTGCCAGGTTCAGGCGGTCGTTGCTGTAGTTCAGGCTCGCGGAGCGCAGGTCCCGCAGCGCCAGCTCCAGCCGGGTCGGCGAGTCCTTCAGGTAGCCGTGGCGCAGCCCGACCGCCTCCACGAGGTCGTTCACCGCCGCGTGGCACTGCTCGGCGGCCGTGATCTTCAGGGCGTTGAGCAGGAGCTGGTGGTTCGGCAGCGACAGGTCCGGCGCGTCGCGGACCGTGTCGGCGGTCCTGCGGAGCAGGGCGTGCACCGTGTCCAGGCGCTGCCGCGACCGGGACAGCCTCGTCAGCAGCAGCTCGGAGCCGACGTCGAACCGCCTGCGCTCGTCCGGCCCGCGCAGCAGCCGGAGCACCCGGGACAACGCGCCGGCGGCCGTCCCCAGCCACGCGGCCGACCAGCCGAGGTGTGCCATGGGCGCGAAGACGGTCGTCGAGATCTCCTTGAAGTCCTTCCCGACCACCTGGTGCGCGGGCACGCTGCCGATCAGCTTCAGCGGAATGCTGTGGCTGGCCCGCATCCCCATCGGCTGCCAGTCCCCGGAGCCGCTGACGTCGAGCTGGTCGCGGTGCGCGTACACCAGCGACACCTGGTTGGGCGAGTCGGCGTCCTGGCTGCGCATGGTGATCAGGAACCCGTCCGCGTGCTGGCCGCCGGTCACGATCGGCGCGAAGCGGTCGATGCCGAGCCGGGTGCCGTCGCCGTGCAGTGCCGACTCCGCGCTGAGCAGGTGGCCGCCCTTGCCCGCCTCGGTGGTGACCGAGGCCAGGTACTCCCGGCCCTCCCCGACCCGCCCGAGCAGGGCCGAGCGCAGGGGTTCGGCCGCGTACCGCACGACGGCCTCGACCTGCTGGCAGTGCATCGTGAAGATCATCGCGACGGACATGTCGGCGCGGCCGAGCCGGATGCCGAGGTCGATGACGTCCGAGACCGTGCCGCCGAGGCCGCCGTACTCGGCCGGCACCAGCAGGCCGAGCAGCCTGGTGCGGCGGAGCTCCGCCAGCGACTCGACCGGGAACGCCGCGTCCCGGTCGGTGTGCGCGGCGTGCTCCTCGGCGACGTGGGCGACCTGGTCGGCCTTCTCGGCGAGGTCGAGTGCGGTCATGCGCGTGCCCCCGGCAGCTGTGCCGCGATGGCGTCCCACAGGCTCCCGGCCGTCGCGAACGTCGCGTCGTTCAGCTCGTCGTCCGGCAGCGAGATCCCGTAGGTGTCCTCGATGGCGAACAGCAGCTCGATGGACTGCATGGAGTCAAGGCCCAGCTCGCGCAGGTTCGACTCGGGCGTGATCTCCTTGTCGTCGCTGAACTTCAGGAACGGCGCCAGCAGTGCGGTGAAACGGGCATCCATGTGTCATTCCTTTGCGGTGAGCCGGGCGAGTTGCAGTCGTGACTGGTGGGGCGGCGCGTCCGGGTCGTCGCCGTCGACGACCACCTCGACCGGGAGCGGATGCCCGAGGAACGCGACGAGGCTGGCGTAGAGCCCGTAGGCGCCGACGTTCGGCACGGCCAGCACGTCGCCGGGCCGCACGTGCGGCAGCCGGGCCGACCGTGCCCAGAGGTCCAGCGGAGTACACAGTGGACCGGTCACCATCGCGTCCAGCGCGTCCAGCGCATCGTCGCGTTCGGACACCAGGTGCGGCACCAGTGGCGGCAGCCGGCGCAGGCCGGACATCCCGCCGAGGTGGTTGATCCCCGAGTCCAGCACCACCACCTCCTTCCCGTGTGAGCGCTTGACGTCGAGCACGGTGGTCAGCAGCGTCCCGGCGGTGCCGACGAGGTACCGGCCGGACTCGAAGACGATCTCCGGCGTGCCCGTGCGCCAGCCCGGGACCTCCTCGTCGAACATCCGCGCCAGCTCGGCCGCGAGCCCGGTCAGCTCGAATGCCTTGCCCGCCTTGGCGAAGGGGGCGCCGAAGCCGCCACCGAGGTCGAGGACGCCGATGTCGGCGCCGTGGCGGCCCAGCACCTCGGTCAGCCGTGCCGCGGTACGCGACGAGCGGCGGAACTGTGCGGTGAGCGCCTCGACGGTGTCGAGGTTCGTGCCCATGTACAGGTGCAGGCCGGTCACCGCGACGTGGTCGCGGCCGGCGAACCGTGCCGGCTGTTCGAGGACCCAGGAGGAGTCCGCGCCGAACTGGGACGCGACCCCGGTCATCGTCAGTCCCTGGCCCGGGGCCGGCTGGTCGTCGTTGATCCGCAGCAGGCACCGGACGGTGACGCCCTCGGCCGCGGCCGCGGCGTCGAGCTGGTCGAGGCCGGTGACGGAGTCCGAGGAGAACTCCCGCACCCCGAGCCGAAGCGCCCGCGCGAGGTCGGCCGCGCGCTTGCCCGGACCCGTGTAGAGCACCTCCGCCGCCGGCCATCCCGCGGCCAGTGCGGCGTCCAGCTCACCGGGCGAGCACACCTCGGCCCGCGTGCCGAGCGCCCGCAGCTCGGACAGCAGCACGGGATGCGGGTTGGCCTTGAGGGAGTAGTACAGGCCCGTGCGTTCGGGCAGCGCCGCACGCAGGTTCGCGTGGTTGGCACGGACCTCGGCGAGGTCGTACACGTAGGCGGGCGTCTCCACCGGCTCATCCACCGTCGGCCTCCACGAGCATCGCGGCCACCGCCGTGCGGTCGACCTTCCCGTTGCCGGTCAACGGAAGCCGGTCGACGACCAGGCAGCGGCCCGGGATCTTGAACTCCTCGATCTCCTGCCGCATACCGGCCAGGATCCGGTCGGGTGGGTCGTCGCTGACGGCCACCAGCACGGCCGGGCGGTCCGGCGCGGGTGGCAGCACGACGGCCGAGCTCACGGCGGGCAGCCGGCGCGCGGCGGCCTCCACCTCGGTGGCGCTCACCCGGAACCCGCGCTCCTTGTACAGGTCGTCGCGGCGGCCGATGAAGTAGAGGTAGCCGTCCTCGTCCAGCCACCCGTGGTCGCCGGTGCGGAGCTCCGGGAAGAGCCCGTCCCGCTGGACGAACCGGCGCGCGGTCAGCACGGGCTGGCGCCAGTACCCGGACATCACGTTCGGCCCCCGGACGGTGATCTCGCCGGTCTCGCCGGGGCCGAGGCGGCAGCCGGACTCGTCGACGGCGAACACCTCGGTCCCGGGCAGCGCCAGCCCCGAGGTGCCCGGCCGCGCCAGGTCGGCGTCCGGCGGCGCGATCGTGGCACGCTTGCACTCGGTGAGGCCGAACATCAGCTGCACCCGCAGTCCGGGGATCGCCGCCCGCAGCTCGGACAGGACGGGCGCCGGCATCGCGGCGCCGGTGTTGGTCAGCAGGCGCAGCCCGGTCACCGCCCCCGGCCGCCGCCGCAGCAGCCGCCCCAGCGCCTCGGCGACGGCGGGCACGGCGGGCAGGACCGTCGCCTTCGTACTGTCGAGACTGGACAGCAGGCCGGGGCCGACCTCGGCCGGGCGGCCGAGCCAGACGTGTGCACCGGAGACCGCGCCGAGGAACAGCTGGTACATGCCGTAGTCGAACGACATCGGCAGCGGGCAGTACACGACGTCGGAGTCGCGGTAACGCAGCACTGACTGGATCGCGTGCACCGCGAAGACGACCTGCTGGTGCGTGCTGACCACGGCCTTGGGCATGGACGTCGTGCCCGAGGTGTAGATCAACAACACCGGGTCGACGGTCAGCGGACCGGACGGGACCCCGGCGTCTTCGGCGTCTCCGGCGTCCCCGGGGTCTCCAGAGGCCAGTGCGCACTCGGTGAGCTCGGCCGTCGTCGCCACCGGGATGTGCCGTGCGCGAGCGGGTTCGGCGAGGTCGTCGGTGACCACCAGTGCCGGCACGCAGTCGTCCAGCACGTGCTCCAGCGCGCGCTCGTTCGTCTGCTCGTGCAGCAGCGACACGACCGCGCCGAGCCGCGACGCCCCGTAGAGCAGTGCCGGCGCGAGGACGCTCGACGGCGCCACCGCCACCACCCGCTCACCGCGGCGCACGCCCGCGTCGTGCAGCCACCGGGCGACCCGCCTGCTGGCCGCCGCGAGCCGCGCGTGCGTGAGCGTCGTGCCCGCGCCGGTGACCGCCGGCCGGTCGGGCCAGTCCCGCGCGGCGGCGTCGATCAGGTCGTGCAGCAGTGTCACTGGTTTCCCCTTCGCCCGGCGATCCGGCAGAGGTGGTCGACGCTGCGGAGGTTCTCGGGCACGAGGTCGGCCGGGTCGAGCTCGACGCCCAGCTCGCTCTCCAGCCGCTCGATGATCTCCACCAGCCGGAACGAGCTGAACCGGGGCAGCGCGGCGAACTCGGTGCCGTCGAGGAGCTGGGTGTCCGGCACGCCGAGCACCGCGCTCACCACCGACGCGACCGCCCGGCGCAGTGGCTCGTCGCCGCTCGCGCCGATGTGGACGGTCTCCGGCTTCGGACCGGCCGCCACGAGCCCGCCGAAGACCTTCTTGTCGGCCTCGACGACGTCGCCGAGGCGCCGCACCACGCTCGCCGGCTCGCCCCGCCCCCGGGAGACGCGGCGGAAGGCCAGGTAGGTCTGCTCGACGAGCGCGTCCCACTGGTCCAGGTGCGCGCGCTGCTCGGCGTCCAGCGGGAACCCGTCGTGCTCGCGGAACCTGGCGTGCAGCTTGCGGGACCTGGCCAACAGCCAGGTCTCCAGGGTCAGCCGGTCCAGTGCCCGCAGCCGGTCCGGGCAGGACTCGTAGGCGGAGAGGTAGCCGTCGAAGCAGGTGTCCTCGACGGACACCACCGGGCGCGGCAGGCCCGTGCCGGCCCGGTCGAAGTGGATCACCTCGGCCTTCTTCACGGCCAGCTGGTCACGGGAGAGCTTCCAGCGGCCCGGCGTGGCGGTGCCCCACGGCGTCTCGTTGGCGTAGGCGTCGATGACCGTGAAGTCCGCGCCGAGCAGGAAGCTGTGCTCCATGTGCCGCTGGCCGAAGTAGGGGACCCAGGGCAGCTCGTACGCGTCGGCGATCACGTAGACGAAGTCGCCGCCCCGGACCTCCTCCACCAGCTCGGCGCCGGTGACCGTGGCGCGGTCCCGGACCACCAGGCCGAGCAGGTCCTCCGCCGCCGCGACGTGTTCGGCGAGGCTCGGTTCAACGGTGGGCAGCCCACCGGGCTCGATGCGCCAGCGGAAGCGGAGTGTCGCGCCGAGGTTGAGGTGCGCGCCGGCGGCATGGTGGTGGTCGGCGAGCACCGCGAGGTTCGCCTGCACGCAGTCCAGCAGCCGGGCGTGCACGGAGCCGACCGAGGGTGTGGTCATGGGGTCCCCTCGATGAGGTGCTCGTCCAGGCCGGCCACGCGGACCGCCGGGGCCGGCGCGAAGCCCGCGGCGGTCAGCAGCGCGTGGAACTCGGCCTCGGTGCGTTCCCGGCCACCGAAGTTGACGAGCATGTTGATGTCCATGAGGTAGGCGTCCGGCGGGCCCGCCGGGTCGACACGTGCGGGCAGCACGGACTCGACGAGCAGCACCCGGCCGCCGGTGCGGTGGCAGTTGGCGAGGATCCGGGTCGCCCGCTCGTCGTCCCAGTCGTGCAGGATGTTCTTGAGCAGGTAGAGGTCACCGCCCTCGGGCACCGCGGCGAAGAAGTCGCCGGCGTGGACCTCGCAGCGGTCCGCCACCCCGGCCGCGCGCAGGGTGTCCCTCGCCTCCGCGACACCCTCGGGGCTGTCGTGGACGATGCCGCGCAGGGCGGGTTCGGCGTCGAGGATCGCCGCCAGGAGGGTCCCGTTGCCGCCGCCGACGTCGACCACGGTGCGGTACCGGGAGAAGTCGTGGTGCTTGGCGATCGCGTCGGCGGTGTCCTGGGTGCCCTCCCCCATGGACGCGTTGAACAGCGCGGAGAGTCCTGGGTCGCGGGTCAGGTGGGTGAAGAAGTCGGTGCCGTACGACCGGTCGAACGCCGGCCGTCCACTCCGGACGCTGTAGTCGAGGTCGCGCCAGCCGTCGACGACCGTCTCGTCGGTGCTCACCCGGGCGACCGCGTAGGTCGGGCTCTTGGTCTGTAACAACGCGCCCGCCGGGGTCAGGCGGTAGCGGCCGGGTTCGACCTCGTCGGTCAGCCCGATGCTGGACAGCGCGCGCAGGAGGCGGTTCAGCGACGGCTCGTCGGTGGCGGTCGCCGCGGCCAGCGCGGCGCTGGTCGCCGGTCCGCCCGCCAGCTGGTCGGGCAGCCCGAGCCGCATCGCGGCGACGACCAGTCCCGTGGTCGTGTACCCCCACAGCAGGCGCATCAACACCGCCGCCGGATCACCGTTTTCGGACATCGTTCCCCTTTCACCGGAATACAACAATGCGCACCGCCGTGAAAGATTTCAACACGCCCACACGTCAGAGCTCTTCAAGAAATCTGTCAAGCGACCGTAAATCGTGGTAGCCGTGGACAAACGGCGAACCCGCTCGGTAGAAATACCAGCATGAATACCTCCCTCGACACCGATATTCCGCATTCCGCGCGGGTCTACGACTACATGCTCGGCGGCACGGACAACTACCCGGCCGACCGCCAGGTGGGCGACGAGCTGATCGCCGCGATGCCGTTCGTCCGGGACGTCGTCCGCGCCAACCGGGCCTTCCTCCAGCGCGCGGTGCGGTTCGCCGCCGAGGCCGGCGTGGACCAGTTCCTCGACCTGGGGGCGGGACTGCCCACCTCGCCGAGCACCCACGAGGTGGCGCGGACGGTCGTGCCGGACGCCCGGGTGGCCTACCTGGACGTCGACCCGATCCTGCTCGACCACGCCAGGACCCTGCTGCCGGCGGGCACCGCCGCGATCCAGGCCGACGTCCGCGATCCCGGCCGCACGCTCGGCCTGCCCGAGCTGCGGGAGCTGCTCGACTTCGACAGGCCGATGGCGTTGATGCTCATCGGCCTGATGCACCTGTTCGGGGACGAGCACGACCCGTACGGCATGGTCGCGCAGTACGTCGAGCGGCTGGCGCCCGGCAGCTACGTGCTGTTCTCCCAGTTCACCGCGGACTTCACGCCCGAGACCGCCGGACAGCTGGAGCGCATCTCCGCGGACGCGGGCGAGCCGGTCGCCATGCGCGACGCCGAGCAGGTCGCACGGTTCGCCGCGGGGCTCGAGCTCGTCGAGCCCGGGGTGGTGCAGATGCCGCACTGGCGCCCGGACGGGCCCGTGCCGGCCGGTTCGGAAAACGTCTTCCTGTACGCGTGGGTCGCCCGCAAACCGGTTTGACAGAACAATGCGGAAGCTCTGACGAACACGCATTGACTATTTTCCGGCGAGTCGAGAAGCTCGATTCGAAGTCGCCAACGAAAAGCAAGGAGCTCTCCCCATGTACACCACGCTGATCGTGGGCCGAATGGACCCGTCCACCACCGGCGAGGTCGCCGGCCATTTCAAGGCCTTCGACGAGACCGAGATGCCCCACCTCATGGGCACCCGGCGCCGCGAGCTGTTCGTCTACAACGACCTGTACTTCCACCTGCAGCAGTTCGACGACGACCACAACGCGGAGGAGGCCATCCAGAAGGCCATGCCGCACCCGCTGTTCATCGACGTCAGCGCGAAGCTCAACAAGCTGATCGACCCGTACGACCCGAAGACGTGGCGCAAGCCGATCGACGCCCTCGCCACGAGCTTCTACCACTGGCGCCCATCGGCCTGATGGCCAGTCGACGGATCGCGGTGCTGCTCGCCGGCCAGGGCGCGCAGCACCGCGGGATGGGCGTGGAACTGTACGGCGCCGACGCCGGCTTCACGGCGGCCATGGACGAGTTCTTCACTCTCATGGGAACCGAGGGCGGCCGGCTGCGTGCGGACTGGCTGGCCGACGAGCCCGTGGTGCCACTGGACGACGCGTCGCGGGCGCAGCCGCTGCTGTTCGCGCTCGGTCACGCGCTGGGCCGAGCCCTTGCCGCGCACGGCATCCACGCGTCGGTCCTGCTCGGGCACAGCGTCGGCGAGCTGGCGGCCGCCGCGCTGGCCGGGGTCTTCGACCCGCGCGCGGCCGCGCAGATCATGTTGGCCCGCCAGGCGGCGATGGCGACCGCGCCGCCTGGCGGGATGCTCGCCGTCGCCGCGACCGCGGCCGAGCTGGAGCCGTGGTTCGACGCCGGCGCCCGGTCGGACGGGATGGGGGTCGGTGCGATCAACGCGCCACGCCAGACCGTGCTGGCCGGCCCGGAGCCGCGCCTGACGATCATGACGAAGGCGTTGCTGGACAACGGAATCAAGAGCCGGCGGGTGGGCTCGCGGCAGCCGTTCCACTGCCCCGCGGTCGCCGACGCGGCGACGCTGTTCGAGTCCGGGTTCGTCGGGATCAGCCTCGCTCCGCCCGAGATCCCGATCTGGTCGACGCGGACGGCGCGGCCGGTGCAGCCCGGCGAGGCGGTGACCGCGCGGTTCTGGGCGCGGCAGCTGGCCGAGCGGGTGCTGTTCTGGCCCGCTCTGGACGGGCTGCTCGCCAGCGGGGAGTTCACGTTGGTCGAGGCCGGACCGGGCAGGGGCCTGTCCATGCTGGCCCGGCGGCACCCCGCGGTCCGCAGTGGACGAAGTGAGGTCGTGCCGCTGCTGCCGACGGGTGCGGCCGGGACACTGGACGGGTGGCACGCCGCACTGGAACGGCTCACGGCCGGCTGAACAACGGGAAAGGCGCGTCCGGGACATCGACGTCCTGGACGCGCCTTTTCCGTTGTCCTGGCCCGGTTCAGGTGAGCGCCGCGCGGGCGGCGGGGACGACCTCCGCGGCGAACCGCTCGACCTGGCGGTCGAAGTCGGACTCCGGCCAGAAGACGAAGCCGTTCATGCCGTGTCTGCCGACGAGCACGGCGAGCTGGTCGACCCACTGCGCGGCCGATCCCCGGAACGGGCGCGGCGACTCGGGACCGACGAGCCCGGTGATGTTGTAGACCTTGCGGATCGACCCCGGGACGCGGCCGGCCCGTTCGGCCGCGGCGTCGACGCGTGCGGACGCCGCCGGCAGGTCGTCCAGTCCCAGGTGCAGCAGCGACGGCTGCCAGCCATCCGCCTTGGCGCCCAGCAGGTCGAGCATGCGCGGACCGTTCGCGCCCAGCCAGATGGCCAGCTCGCCGCCGGGTCGTGGACCGGGCTCGACGTCCCGCACGCGGTAGAACTCGCCGCCGGCACGCACCGACCGCGCGTCGCTCCACAGTGCGCGGATCACGTCGATCGCCTCGTCCAGCGCGCGGATCCGGTCCAGGCCGGCGCGGCGTGGGCCGCCCATCGCGACGATCTGGTCCCAGAACGCCCCCGCGCCGAGCCCGAGCCGGAGCCGGCCGCCGGTGAGCACGTCGAGGCTCGCGGCCGACTTCGCCAGTACGGCGGGCGGGCGCAGCGGGAGGTTGGCGACGGTCGGCACGAACGTGACGCGGTTGGTGCGGGCGGCGAGGTAGGTGAGCAGGGTCCAGGTGTCGTAGAAGCCCGGGCGGTACGGGTGGTCCTGGATGGTGACGAGGTCGAGTCCGGCACGCTCGATCCGTTCGGCGGCACGCAGCGGCGCGGTGGGGTCGGCGTGCGAGGGGTCGACGTTGGCGCCGAAGAGCACCGGGAGGGTCATCGGCTCGTCCTTATGCGCTGTAGGGGTGTCTGGCGCGTGCGTCGCGCAGGGCGACGGCCCACCAGACGAGCTGGTCGAGCATCTTCTCGGCGGCGGCGTCGCAGCCCTGTGGGTCCCTGGGCCGGCCGTGCTCGTCGAAGGTGTCGTCACCGTGGAAGCTGATGGTGTCGCGAATGGACACGGCGTGCAGCTCGCAGAAGACCTGGCGGAGCTGTTCGACGGCACGCAGACCGCCGGACCTGCCGCCGTAGCACACGAAACCGACCGGCTTGGCCCGCCATTCGGCGAGATGCCAGTCGATGGTGTTCTTCAGCAGTGCGGGGAAGCTGTGGTTGTACTCGGGCGTCACGACGACGAACGCGTCGGCCGCGGCCAGGCGCGGGCTGATGGCGGCGAGTGCCTCGGCCACCGCTTCAGAGCGCGCGGGTCTGGTCAGGGGTAAGGGTTTCTCGGCGGCGAGGTCGATGACGTCGAGGCTGACATCCGTGCGCTGCTTGGCCTCACCGGCGAACCAGTTGGCCAGTACCGGCGCGAAGTGACTGCCCTGGACCCCGCCGATGATCACGGCCAGGCGAACGGGTTCTTCCAGCATGATCATCCTTTCGCGGGGGCCACGGCGTGCATGGGCGCGGTTCAGCCGAGCAGCGAGCCGCCGCTCGCGTCCAGTACCGCGCCGGTGATCCAGCGGGCGTCGTCCGTGGCCAGGAACGCCACCACGTCCGCGACGTCGGCCGGCTGCCCGACTCGCTTCAGCGCCGACATGTTCGCGATGTGCGCCACGATGTCCGGGTCGGCGAAGATCGGGGTGGTGCCGTTGTCCGTCACGCCGGGCACCACGCTGTTGATCGTGATGCCGCGCGGCCCCAGGTGCCGGGCGAAGTGGAACGTCAGCTGTTCGACCGCGCCCTTGCTCATCCCGTACACGACCTCCTGCGGGTTGCCGAACCGCGTGATCCCGGACGAGATGTTGATGACCCGCCCACCGTCCGGCAGCAGCCCGAGCGCCCGCTGGAGCACGAAGAACTGCGCCTTCGCGTTCACCGCGATGACCTCGTCGAAGACCTCGGGCGTCACCTCCTCCGGCGCCTGCACCGACTTGATCCCCGCGTTGTTGACCAGGATGTTCAGCTCCGCCGAGCCCGTCCGCTCCTTGAGCCCGCGCTCCAGGCCGTCGAACAGCCGGTCCACGTCGCCGGGCTCGCCGAACATCGACCGGACGGCGAACGCCCGGCCGCCCTCGGCCTCGATGCCCCGGACGACCTCCTCGGCGGCGTCGGCGTTCACCGCGTAGTGCACCGCGACGAGCGCGCCCTCCCGCGCCAGCCGCTCGGCCGTCGCGCGGCCGATGCCGCGGCTCGAACCGGTGACGAGCGCCGTCCGGTCAGCCAGCTTGCCCATGTCGTCCTCCCGTTGTGTGCAGCGTCGTCGCGCCGAACCACCGGTCCAGCGCGGTCTCCAGCTCCGCCCGCGTGCCGTCCACCCAGGCGACGTAACCGTCCGGACGCACCAGTGCCGCGCCGAAACCCGGGTCGGTGTCCGCGGCCACCACTCGCACCCGGTCCGCCACGTCGCCGCGGCGACCCGTGAAGTCGACCAGCACGCCCTTTCCGTCGCGTAGCGCCGAGAAGGCCGCCCGGTGGTAGGGCAGGCGGGCGCCGAGCAGCGGATGGTCGCCCGTGCCGACGTCGTACCGGACGTCCAGGCCGCTGATCATCCCGGCCACCCGCGCCCTGGCCTGCTCGTCGGCCAGCAGCTCGGCGAGGACCGCACGCAGCGGGTCCACGCCGTGCTCACCGAGCAGCAGCGAGGCCTGCGCGGTGATGTTGGCGAGCACCCGAGCGCCGACCGAGTGCCGCTCGGTGTGGTAACTGTCCACGAGCGACACACCGCGGAGCGTGGCGGCCAGCTTCCAGCCCAGGTTCGCCGCGTCCTGCAGGCCGAGGTTCAGTGCCTGCCCGCCGGAGGGCATCTGCTGGTGCGCGGCGTCCCCAGCCAGCAGCACCCGGCCCCGCCGGTACCGGTCGACCTGCCGCTGGCGGTCGCCGAACGCGTTGATCCACACCGGCGTGCCGCCACCGATGTCCTCGCCGGTGATCCGGGCCCATGCCCCGACCAGCTCGGCGAACGCCGGCGGCGCGGAGCGCGGCCGGGTGGTGCTGCCGAACTCGTGCACCATCACCCGGGTGAGGCCGTCGGGGTAGCGGTAGGCGGTGGCGAGCCCGTGCGCATGCCGTTCGAACCGCCGGTCGGGGATCTCGATCCCGGTGACGTCCGCCCGGATCAGCTCCCGGGTCACGCCCGCGTCGGGAAAGGCGAACCCGGCCAGCCGACGCACCGTGCTCTCCTCGCCGTCGCAGCCGACGAGGTACCGCGCGCGCAGCCGGCGCACACCGTCCACCGTGGACACCTCGACGGCGACGCCGTCCGCGTCCTCGGTGAGCCCGACCAGCTCGTGCCCGCGGCGGACGTCGGCGCCGAGGCCGGTGGCCCATCGCCAGAGCAGCTTCTCGGTCTCCGTCTGCGGGATCTTCCACTGGCCCGGATACTTCGAGTCGAGCGTGAGGTCGAGCGGGATTCCGCCGAAGTGACCGTGCGGCAGGTTCGGCAGGCGCAGGCCGTCCAGCAGACCGCGCTGGTCGAAGAACTCCATCGTGCGGGCGTGCAGTGCGGATGCCCGCGACTCGGTGGTCGGCTCGGTCAGCCTCTCCAGCACGGTCACCCGCACGCCGCCCAGCCGCAGCTCCCCGGCCAGCAGCAGGCCGACCGGACCCGCGCCGACCACGAGCACCTCGGTGTCGGAATCCCGCGTCGCCATCAGCTCTGCCGCTCCGCGTACTCCTTGGCGTGGTTGAGGGTCGCGCGGCTGTTGTTGCCGAGCGCGTTGCGCACGAACTCCTTGGCCTGGTCGACGTCCGCGTTCGGGCCGAGGACCCTGGCGACGTTCAGGGTGTTGATGATCACCGTGTGCTCGGCGATCGCGGTGACCCCGTTCTCGTGCTCGCGCAGCTCCCAGTACCCGGTGTGCAGCGACATCAGCGCCGGCAGCGTGGTCTGCTTGTAGACGATCCGCTGGTGCGGGAAGCAGACCCGGACCGACTTCGTCGTGTGCGTCGAGCCGTCCTTGGTCTTCGTGTCCATCTCCAGGATCTGCAACCCGGGAGTGTCCTCCTGCATCGAGACCCGGGAGACGTGCGGCAGCCGCTCGGTCCACCGGTCGGCCTCGTAGATGAACTGGTAGACGTCCTTGGCCGAGCCGGCCACCTCGACCGAGTCGGTGAACGACATCAGCAGGTCCGCCGTCACGATGGCGGTCTCGACGTTCTCCTTCAGCGCGCCGAGCTCCTTGCGGCTGTTGGTGTCCACCGCCTTGTCGATCCACGCCAGGCTCGCCGGGTCGTCGTCGATGGCCCGGTAGTCGTGCAGCAGTCGCACCCGGCTCTCCTTGTCGGACAGCGGTTCGATCACCCAGCCGCCACCCATCGAGGCCACCGGCGGCGGCGACACCTCCTGGCGGAAGTCGATGCGTCGTGCCTTCGGGTTGAGCCAGCGCCGCGAGGTCCAGTTCTTCGCCTCGTCGTTCGCCGTGGCCCAGATGCGGATCCGCTCCTCGTCCGCCGAGCGCTCGACGTGGTCGACGTAAACGGTCGGCGGGAACAGCCGGGGCCAGTTCTCGACCTCGGCCAGGAAACGGTAGATGGTGTCCGCGTCGGCGCGCACGGTGATCTCGTGCTCCACCTCGCGGGTTACCTGCTGCACCATGGCTTTCTCCTTTCCGGGATCAGAAGTTGCCCAGCCCGCCGCAGACGTTGAGTGCCTGCGAGGTGATCGACGCGGCCGTGTCGGACACCAGGTAGCCGACCAGTCCCGCGACCTCCTCCGGCGTGGAGTACCGGCCCAGCGGGATCTTCGCCTGGAACTTCTCCAGGATCGCGTCCTCCGTGGTCTCGTAGGCCGCGGCGTAGCGCTGGCGGGTCGCCTGCGCCATCGGCGTCTCGACATAGCCGGGGCAGACCGCGTTCACGGTGATCCCGGTGGGCGCCAGCTCGTTGCCGAGCGCCTTGGTGAGGCCGACCACCGCGTGCTTGGACGCCGAGTACGGCACGCCGAGCACGACGCCCTGCTTTCCCGCGGTGGAGGCGATGTTCACGATCCGGCCACGGTTCTTCCGCCGCATGCCGCCGGCGTTGAGCACCTCCTTGGTCATCAGGAACACGCTCGTCACGTTCGTGGCGATGACGTCGTGCCACAGCTCGTCCGGGACGTCCGCGGTGACGCCGCCTCCGGTGCGCCCGGCGTTGTTGACCAGCACGTCGACCGGTCCGTAGCGGTCGACGGCCGCCTGGACGAACGCGCGCACGTCGTCGGGCGAACGGACGTCGCAGCTGGTCCCGTCGACGTCGAAACCCTCTGCCTGCAGGGACTTGACGGTCTCGGTGACCTTGTCGGCGGTGCGTGCGCAGATGAAGACCCGGTGTCCCTGCTCGGCCAGGACACGGGTGGTCGACAGGCCGATCCCGCTCGTGGCACCGGTGACGAGGGCGACGAGTTGCTTAGCCATTCTCACTCCCTAAACGGTTGTCAGGCCAGGTCGGCGCTGAGCAGCTGGGAATTGACGATCTCGAGCAGTGCCCGCGGCGTGCGTGCCTCGTTCAGCGCGTCGTCGCCGAGGACGATGCCGTAGTCACGTTCGATCCGGCCGCTGGCCTCCAGCAGGGCGAGGGACTCGTAGCCGAGGTCGGCGAACTCGACGTCGAGGATCTGGCCGTCGAGGTCGACGCCCTCCTCCTCACCGGCGCACTCGCGCAGGATCGTCGTCAGTTCCTGGATGGTGATCTCCTTCATTCATCTCTCCTGTTTCTCCGCACGCCGCCCGGACGACCAGCGCCGAGTTGAACCCGCCGTAGCCGCGGGCCAGCACGAGCGCCGAGCGCGGCGGCTCGGGCCGCGGCCGGCCGACGACCACGTCGAGCGCGTAGTCGGGGTCGGGTGAGGTGTTGACGGTGGGCGGGATGAGTCCGTCCGTGATGGACAGGAGCGCGGCGGCGACGTCCAGCGGCGCCGCGCCGGAGTACAGCCGGCCGGTCATCGTCTTCGGCGCGGTGACGGGCACCCCGCGCGGACCGAACACGGCCGTGATCGCGTCGGCCTCGACGCGGTCCAGCCCGGGTTCGCCCGCGGCGTCCGCGAACACCACGTCGATGTCCGCGGCCGCCAGGTCCGCGTCGGCGAGCGCCAGCTCGATCGTGCGGCGCAGCGCCGGTTCCCGGCCGCTGCCCGGCTTCGGGTCGAACGTCGAGGCGTAGCCCGCGATCTCCCCGTAGACCCGCGCGCCGCGCTCGGCGGCGGTCTCGGCGTCCTCCAGGATGAGCAGCGCACCGCCCTCCCCGGGCACGTACCCGCGGGCGTCCGCGTCGAACGGCAGGTACGCCCTTGCCGGGTCGTCGGCCGTGCTGACCCGTCCACTCGCGAGCTGGGAGATCCAGCCGTACGAACAGATCGAGGCGTCGACGGCGCCGGTGACCGCGACCGAGGTGCCCTTCCTGATCTGCCGGCGGGCCTGCGCGATGGCGTCCAGCCCGCCGGCGTGGTCGCTGACGAGCGCCGCGCTCGGCCCCTGCATCCCGTTGCGGATCGAGATCTGCCCGGTGTTCACCGCGTAGAACCATGCGAACGACTGGTAGGCGCTGACGTACTTGCTTCCCTTGCGCCACAACGCACGCAGCTCGTTCTGGCCGAACTCGAAACCGCCCGAGGAGCTGGCGGTGACCACGCCCATGTCGAACCCGGACAGCTCGTCGGGCCGGACACCGGCGTCGGCCAGCGCCCAGTCCGCGGCCACGAGGGACAGTTGCGTCATGTGGTCGGTCTGCGGCAGCAGCCTGCTGGGCAGGTGGTCCTTCGCGGTGAAGCCCGGCACCTCGCCGGCCAGGCGGGCCGGGTAGCTCGACGGGTCGAACCGGGTGACCCGGCCGATGCCGCTCCGCCCGGCGAGCGTCGCCGCCCAGTAGTCCCGGGTGCCGAGACCGTTGGGCGCCACCACCCCGAGGCCGGTGACCACCGCCTTCCGGTCGGTCACCACGTCACGGGGAGCTCGGACGGACCGCGGAACCGGCGCTGCGTGTGCCAGCGGATCGTGTCGGGCTCGACCGCGAACCGCAGGCCGGGGAACCTCGTCACCAGGCCGGTCATCACGACCTCCAGCTCGACCCGCGCCAGCGCCGCGCCGAGGCAGAAGTGCAGCCCGTGCCCGAACGCGAGGTGCGGGTTCTCCCTGCGCCGCAGGTCCATGTCCTGTGGACACTCGAAGATCTCCGGGTCCCGGTTGGCGAGCGCGTCGGAGACGATGACGAGGCTGCCGGCCGGGATGGTCACCTCGCCGACCGCGACGTCCTTCGTCGCCACCCGGAAGCCCGGCGTGAGCACCGACGGGTGCAGGCGCATCAGCTCCTCCGACGCCGCCGGCACGCCGGCCGGGTTCGCGCACAGCGCCGCGTACTCGTCCGGGACCTCCAGCAGCGCGAAGAGGCTCTTGGTGATCTGGTTGGCCGTGGTCTCGTAGCCGGCGGGCAGCAGCAGGACGCTGAGGTTGATCAGCTCCTCCTCGGACAGCCGCTCCTCGGCGCGGGCCGAGACCAGCTCGCTGATCAGGTCGTCCTTGGGGGACCTGCGCTTCTCGGCGATGATCTCGGTCAGGTACGCCCGCAGCTCGTTGACCGCCCTGAGCTTCGTCTCCGGTGTGTCGACGGTCGACGCGAGGATGTAGGACCGCTCCTGGAACCACTCCCGGTCGTCGTAGGACACCCCGAGCAGCTGGCACACGACCGTGATCGGCAGCGGCAGGCACAGCTTCTCGACCAGGTCGGCCGGCGGTCCCTGCGCCGCGAGGTCGGTCAGCAGCCCGTCGAGGATCTGCTGCACGCCGGGCCGCATGGCCTCCACCCGCCGACGCGAGAACGCCTTGGCCACCAGCCCGCGGATCCGGGAGTGCTGCGGCGGGTCCATGTCCAGCAGCATGTCGCCGGTGCTCGACGCGCCGGGGCCCGTGTAGTTGGTGCCCTGGGTCCGGAACACCTCCTGGCGGCTGAACAGCGGGTCGGACAGCACCTGGAGCGCCTCGTTGTGGCGGCTCACCAGGTAGGCCGTCCCCCCGGAGGGGATGGTCACCAGGGTCGCCGGGCAGACGTCCTGGATGTCCGCCGCGGGCGGTGGCGTGTGTGGTGTCGTGGTGGTCATGGGTTCTCCCCTTCCGCGGTGAGCACCATGGCGCTCTGGAAGCCGCCGAACCCGCTGGCGACGGTGAGCACCGTGTCGGTGCGCCACTCGCGGGCGGTCAGCGGCACGTAGTCGAGATCGCACTCGGGATCCCGGGTGTGCAGGTTCGCCGTCGGCGGGACGACGTCGTTGGCGATGGCGAGCACCGACGCGGCGACCTCGATGGCGCCGATCGCGCCGAGCGAGTGGCCGATCATCGACTTGATCGAGCTGACCGGCACGCGGTAGGCGTCCTCGCCGAGGCTGCGCTTGAACGCGGCCGTCTCGTGCCGGTCGTTCTGCTTGGTGCCCGAGCCGTGCGCGTTGACGTAGTCGATGTCCGCCGGGTTCACCCGCGCCTCGGCCATCGCGATGCGGATCGCCTCGGCCATCTCCCGGCCGTCCGCGCGCAGGCCGGTCATGTGGTAGGCGTTGCAGCGTCCCGCGAAGCCGGCGATCGTGGCGTACACGTGCGCGCCGCGCCGCCGCGCGTGCCCGAGCTCCTCCAGGACGAACATGGCCGCGCCCTCGCCGAGCACGAACCCGTTGCGGGTCGCGTCGAACGGCCGGGAGGCGTGCGACGGGTCGTCGTTGCGTGGCGAGGTCGCCTTGATCGCGTCGAAGCACGCGAGCGTGATCGGCGTGATGGGGGCGTCGGTGCCCCCGGCGACCACCACGTCGGCCGAGCCCTCCCGGATCAGCTCGGCGCCGTAGCCCACCGCGTCCACCCCGGACGTGCAGCCGCACGACACCAGCGTCGCGTGGCCCTCGGCGCCGACGCTCCAGGCCACCTCGGCGACGATCGAGCTCGGCACGAAGAAGTCGTAGAGGTGCTTGGACGCGTAGAACCCGTCGAGCAGTTCGAGTTTGCCGTCGTCGCTGGCCGCCCGGTACTCCTCCTCCAGCTTCATCGAGGCGCCGATCGCGCTGCCGATGGTGACGGCGACCCTGGTCGGGTCCACCTCGGACATCTCGATGCCGCTGTTGTCCACCGCCTCCCTGGCGGTGGCCACGGCGAACTGGGCGGCGCGGTCCATCCGCCGCAGCTCCTGCGGGCCGAGGCCGTGCGACTCCGGGTCGAAGTCGACCTCGGCCGCGATCCGCGAGCGGAACTGCGCCGCGTCGAAGAAGGTGACCGTCCTGGTCGCGGTCCGGCCGTCGCTCAGCAGCGACCAGAAGTCCTTGACGCCCACCCCGCCCGGCGCGACGACCCCGATCCCGGTGATGGCCACCTGGCGCCCGGTGCTGTGCATCAGCCACTCCTTCGCGCGGCGGGACCGAACCAGCGCTCGATCGCGACCGGCAGGTCGTCGTGGCTCTCCGGGGTCCAGGCGACGTGACCGTCCGGTCGGATGAGCACCGCCGCGGTGCCGGCGATCGGGCCGGAGGCGTGCGGGGTGGCGGTGACCACGTCGACGCGGTCCGCCCAGGGCCGCGCGGCGCGACGCAGCCCGGCGTCGTCGGCGCAGTCCAGCAGCACGCCCCTGGCCGGGCGCAGCAGTTCGGTGGTGCTGGTCTTGCCGTCGCCCGAGATCAGCTCCTGGTGCGGCATCCGGTCGCCGAGCAGCGGGTGGTCGCCGCCGCCGACGTCGTACCGGATCCCGAGGCCGGAGACCATCCTGGCCAGGTGCTCGTGCACGTCCCGGTAGCCGACCAGCTCGGTCAGCACCTGGCGCAGCGGCGCCATCTCCTCACCGCGCAGGAAGATCAGGCCCTGCGCCCGGGTGTTCATCAGCAGCCGCTGCCCCACCGGGTGCCGCTCGCCGTGGTAGGTGTCCAGCAGCGAGTCGGGCGTGCTCCCCCGTGCGACCGAGGCGAGCTTCCAGCCCAGGTTCACCGCGTCCTGGATGCTGGTGTTCATGCCCTGGCCGCCGGCCGGCAGGTGGATGTGCGCCGAGTCGCCGACGAGCATGACGCGCCCGCGGCGGTACTCGGTGACCTGCCGGGTGGCCTCGGTGAAGGCGCCGATCCACACCGGCGTGGCATGCGAGATGTCCTCGCCGGTGAGGCGCTGCCAGGCGGCGACCACCTCGGCGAAGGCGGGTGGTTCGGTGCGCTTCTTCGGCGGGTTGTCGCGCTCGCAGATGGTGATGCGGAAGACGCCGTCGCCGAGTGGGCCGCCCATGACCATGCCGCCGGGCACCTTCTCGCCGATCTCACGTGGCCGGATGTCCGCGCCGCGCAGGTCGACCTGGAACATCTCCATGGTGCCGTCGGTGCCGACGAACTCGAAGCCCGCGGCCTTGCGCACCCCGCTGCGGCCGCCGTCGCAACCCACGACGTAGTCCGAGTGTGCCTTGTAGACGCCGTCCGGACCCGAGACCTCGACCTCGACACCGTCGTCGTCCTGGGAGAGCCCGATGACCTCGTGCCCGCGCCGGATCTCGGCACCGAGCGCGACCGCCCACTCCTCCAGCACCTGCTCGGTCTGCGACTGCGGCACGGTCCGGTTGGCCAGGTGCGTGCCGCCCAGCACGGAGAAGTCCAGCGGCACCCCGCCGAAGTGCCCGAGGGCGCTCGACTCCGGGTTGCCGAAGCGTGGCATCAGCCCGCGCTGGTCGAAGACCTCCATCGTGCGAATGAACAGTCCCAGCCCGCGGGATTCGCCGGAACGCTCGGCAAGGCTTTCGAGAACAAGCACCTCTGCCCCGCCGAGCCGCAACTCGGCCGCGAGCATCAGGCCCGCCGGCCCGGCGCCCACGACGATTACTGGAGCGTCCACGCCATCTCCCTCACAATTTGAATCGCCATTATTTCGCGACCGACCCGCGGTCAAGAACAACGAATGGTTTTGTTTACCGGCCGAAGTGTTTCGCCGGCGCTGATATTCAGCTTCATCGTTCCGGCGGTCACCGTCAAGGCGATTGCCGGCAAGAATGTGTCAAGAGATCCGCAAGCGGAACGTAAATTCCTCAGCCGCCACTGTCGAACCGGAACCCGACGCCACGCACGGTGCGGATCCAGCCGGTCTCGCCGAGCTTGCCACGCAGCGAGCTGACATGGGTGTCGATGGTGCGGCTGGCCTGCGTGCTCGCCGCGTGTGAGGACTGGTCCCCCCAGACCTCGGCCATCAGCCGCCTGCGGGTGACCACCGTGTCGGAGTTCGTCGCCAGGTAGTGCAGCAGGTCGAACTCCTTGCGCGTCAGCTCCACGGTCCTGCCCCGGACACGCACCTGCCGGTACGCCGTGTCGATGGTCAGCGAGCCGATGGACACCGTCTGCCGGTCGGTCCTGAGCGTCCCGTTGTCGTGCGATCCGTTGTGTGACACGGAGTTGTCGGCCGAGTAGTCCGCGAGCCCGCGCAGCCGGGAGCGCCGCATGACCGCGTCGATGCGCGCGAGCAGCTCCCGGAACTCATACGGTTTGTCCAGGCAGTCGTCCGCCCCCGACTGCAGTCCGAGCACCCGGTCGAGCATCCCGGTCGTGAAGGCGATGATCGGGATGTCGCTCGCGTGGCGTATCCGCTGACACACCTCCAGGCCGTCGATGTCCGGCAGCTCCAGGTCGAGCAGGACCAGCTCGGCATCGGCGTGCGACTCGATGGCCGTGGCGCCGTCGGTCGCGGTGAACGCGCCGTGCCCGTAGCGGGCCAGGCCCCGCGCGAGCGTCTCGGCGTCGGTTGGTTGATCCGCGACGATGAGGATCCGTAGTGGTTGCGCGATCGTGAAACTGGCTAAACCGACTTCAACTGCCAACTGCCACGCCCTCCCACATCTTTTCTTGAATGTTGAACGATATTCACGGTGACCGCAAACGCGGATTTTCACTCGATCCACCGCGAGACCGTGAACTGGTCACCTGAACCGCACTGTAGCCAACCTGCGAGAACTTCACTAGGGGAATACGTTTTGTCCGCTTTACACCGCTTTTCGTCAGAACCTCAAAGACCCGTCAACAACAACGCAACACAAATACAAGGGGATTGTCGCGCCCACTTAATTACGCCAGGGTCACCATGAGTCCCGCCCAGTTCGACTGGGCATTTCGAAATCCCCGGCTCTGATGGGAGCGCATTGATGACGAACATGCTGGAGACCGAACAGGCGACGCTGCTGCGCGAGCTCTCGCACCGGGCCGAGATCTCCGAGCTCCTCGCCAGGAACTGGCGGATGATGGACGAGGGGGACTTCGACGGCACCGACGAGCTGTACACCGACGACATCGCCCTGGTGATGGCGGGCGGCGAGCCGATCAACGGCGCGGCCGCGGTCATCGAGTGCACCCGCGAGCTGAACGTCCCCTACCGGGCCACCCAGCACAACGGGTGCAGCATCGGCATCGAGCTCGACGGCGACCACGCGGTCGCGCACGCCAACGTGATCGGCGTGCTCGTCGGCGCCAACGACGACGTGCCGCCGGTCAGCGTGACGGCGGTCGGCGCCCGCGTCGGTGTGGTGAACACCGCGCAGGGCTGGCGGATCAACCGCATCGAGCTGACGCCGCGGTACCGCTACCCGGTGCGCTGACGGATGCCCCTCGGCCCACCTACCCCGCGCGGGCAGGTGGGCCGAGGGGAATCACCCGTTGTTGACGACGGTGCGGCGCTCGAGGTCGCGACCCAGCTGCGTCCAGCTCGCCGCGCAGCTGCGGGCCAGCTCGACGATGATCCGCACGCAGTGCTCCGGCACGGCGTTGACGATCTCCTCACGCCGGTGCTCGGCCCCGCACACCCCCATCCACTGCAGCAACGCCCGTCCGGTCTCGGACAGCCGCAGCGACGGGTCACGCCGCAGCAGGTGCAGTGCGGGCAGGCCCATCGGGGCCTCCGCGGAACGCGGCTGCGGCACGAGCTGGGGCGCGAACTTCGCGGGGACCGGGTCCTCGCCCCGGTCCATCCGCTTCCGCACGTCCTGTGCCGTCCCCAGCGAGACGTTCGCTTCGCGCGCGATGGCCCGCAACGAGGCCTCCGGCCGTTCGGCTATGATCCGACTCGCGCGTAGCCGGCCGTCGACCGCACTCAGTGGTCGCATCCGACCGTCCTGACCAACTCTGCTGTTCGACTGAAAAGAACTGTCAGTCGAACACTGGCGGATCGTGCCGACGGTCGGCGCGCTGAGCCCCACCACCGTCGCGATGGCGCGGTCCGACAGGCCGGCGTGCGACTGGATGATCCGCTTCGCCGCCGCCTCCCGGTCCGCACGGGACAGCGGCAGGCCGTGCACCACGTTTTCCTTCACCGCGCGGAGAAAGGCATCCGCGGCGGTGCCGTCGAAGTACTCGACGGCGATCTCGGCGTCGCCGCGCGCCCGCGCGGCCTTGAGCCGGTGCATGCCGTCGATCACCCGCATCGTCGGGCGGTGGACGACCACCGGGGGTAATGGGTCACTGGTCTTGGCGAGGTTCCGTACGTGCGTCACGTCCTCGCCCTGAATCCGCGGTGAGTCACCCGGCAGTAGCTCGCCGAGCGCCACCATCTCGACATGTCCAGCAGAAACGACGTCGCTCACGATTGCGACGACCCCCTTCACACGCCAAAGCCGGCAAGCCGAAGAAAAGACCAGGCGCAGATTTTCTCCGCGCGATCTTTCGGGTCAGCTTGCCTTGCGGCTATTAAATATGAATTCTGTTTTGATGGACAATCGCACCGGCGCTGGGAAGTGGACGCCAGCCCATTAACCTGCCACTAGCGATTTCGTGGCCTATGCATCGGCCGCACGACAAAGATCCATCTGCCCCTGTCCCCTGTCTTCCTTGAGCTGAGCTGAAACCGACCATAGTCGGAGTGGCATGTGGGGCACAAGATCGCATCTGCGCCCCGGTCAGAGCCACCCGATCGGAGGAATATCATTCCTGTCCGTCAGCGAGGTTGATCCATTGGGGTTGCGGCCGGCGTCCCGGCCGCAACTCTCGACGAACGCCGGCCGACGGCGAAAACCGTTGCCCGGCAAGCATTTCGAGTCAGCCGACATTACGCCGGTTGCTCGTGAACGGGGCCGCGTCCGGTTCGGTTCCGTAGCTGATGATTCGTTGGGGATGAATCCGGATGATCGCACCGTCCCAGCCCAGGTCCTCGCCGGCCCAGGCCGAGTCGGCCGGTTCGGCGATCGCCTCGCCACGCCCCCGCGTCTCGACACACCGCGGCTGCCACGACTCCGGCGAGACGAGGTCGTCGACCACGAACGCGACGCGGCCGTTGTCCGCGACATTGCGAAACTTCTTGCTCCTTCCCATGTGGCGACCGCCGATGTCGATGGTGTCGGTGGCCTTGTTGTAGCGGAACGTGACCGGGTTGATCTGGATGGTGCCGTCGGGCTGTGTGGTGGCCAGCCTGCCGAGTCGTTGGCTGGCCAGGTACTCGAGCTCGCTGTCGGTGAAGACCATGACCGTCCTCGTGTTCGGTGGTGGATGGGGGTACCTCACGCGGGACCGAACCAGCGCGCCAGCGCCTGGTCGACACCGGCCGCGCTGCCGTTCGTCCACGCCAGGTGGCCGTCGGGACGCAGCAGCAACGCGTCCGCGCCGTGGAACGCGCTCTCGTCGACCGGGACGGCGGTGACGACGTCCACCCGGTCCGCCCAGGCGGCCGCGGCCGACCGCAGGCCGGCGTCGTCCGCGCAGTCGAGCAGCACGCCGCGGCCCGGGTGCAGCAGCTCGGTGGTGCTGGTCTTGCGGTCGTGGTCCACGAGGTCGACGTGGGGCATCCGGCGGCCCAGGAGCGGGTGGTCGCCCTCGCCCATGTCGTACTGGATGTCGAGGCCGCTGACCATGCGGGCCAGGTGCAGCCGGACGTTGTCGTACCCGATCAGCTCGGTGATCACGTCGCGCAGCGGCTGGACTTCCGTGCCGCCCAGGAACAGCAGGCCCTGGGCCCGGGTGTTGGTCAGCAGGCGCTGGCCGACCGGGTGCCGCTCGGTCTGGTAGGTGTCGAGCAGTTCCGCCGGCGCGGTGCCACCGACCACGGCGGCGAGCTTCCAGCCCAGGTTGACCGAGTCCTGGATGCTGACGTTCATGCCCTGCCCGCCCGCGGGGAGGTGGATGTGCGCCGCGTCGCCGGCGAGGAGGACGCGGCCGAGGCGGTAGTTGGGCACCTGGCGTACGGCGTCGCCGTAGGCGCTGGTCCAGACCGGGGTGCCGGTCGAGATGTCCTCGCCGGTCAGCCGGTGCCAGGCCGCCGCGACCTCGGCGAACGAGGGCGGGCCGGAGCGCTGCTTCGGTGTGGTGCCACGCTCGCAGATGATCAGCCGGGTCAGCCCGTCCTCGAGGTCGCCGGCCATGACGAGGCCGCCCGGCACGGTCTCGCCGTACTTGCGCTCACGCAGCCGCAGGTCCCGGACGTCGGCGAGGAACATCTCCATCGTCGCCGGCGTGCCGGGGAACTCGAACCCGGCGCTCTTGCGCACCATGCTGCGCCCGCCGTCGCAGCCCACGACGTAGGCGCAACGCTGCCGGTAGGCGCCGCGCGGGCCGCGTAGCTCCAGCTCGACGCCGTCGTCGTCCTGGGTGAGCGAGACCAGCTCGTGGCCGCGGCGGATCTCCACGCCCTGCTCGGTGGCCCAGTCCTCCAGCACCTGCTCGGTCTGGGACTGCAGGACGGTCTTGTTGGCGAGATGGGCGCCGTCGAGCACGCCGAGGTCCAGGGTCAGGCCACCGAAGTGGTGGTGGGCGGTCGTGGGCAGGTCGCCGAACCGGGGCAGGAGCCCGCGCTGGTCGAACACCTCCATGGTGCGCACGGTGAACCCGAGGCCGCGGGACTCACCGGTCGGCGCGGGAAGCTTCTCCACGACGACGACGTCGACCCCGGCGAGCCGCAGCTCGCCGGCCAGCATCAGGCCTGCCGGACCGGCCCCCACGACGACGACCGCATTGTCCATGGTGTCCATGCCTTCTCCTTGACAGTAACCAGATTCGACAGCCGAAACCGAGCTTCTTGGTTCGGGGCACGCCGGGTCAATATCGGGCGTTTCAGGAATATGCAAACCAAGAAATGCCCGAAAATTCACACTGACCCGTTACGACGCGACCTCGGCCGGCGCCTGGGCACGGGTGCGTGCCACGACCACGCCGGCGATCACCAGGAACGTCGCGCCGACCGCCGCGCCCCAGCGCAGCGCGGCGGAGTCCGCCACCGCCCACAGCGCGGCCCCCGTCGCCGACCCGAACGCGATCCCCAGCTGGCGTACCAGGTTCGACGTCGCCGACGTCAGTCCCAGCTGGTCGCGTGGTGTGTTGCCCATGAGGAACACCTGTAGCTGCCCGTTGAACAGCCCGAACCCGGCACCCACGACGGCCAGCCGCCAGAACAGGTCCGCGGGTCCCCCGCCGGCGGGCAGCAGCAGGACCGCGCCCAGCGCGAGCACCCCGGCGCCGGCGACCGCGACCGGCCGGGTGCCGACCTTGTCGGCGACCATGCCGGCCCCGTAGCTCGTGGCCAGCGCCGCGATCGGGAACGCCAGCAGCACCAGCCCGGCGGTGCCCGGTGTCGTGCCGAGTCCGTGCTGCAGGAAGAACGGCAGCACGAAGATCAGCATGTTGAACCCCGTGTACACCAGCACCAGCGCCACGTGTGGGCCGAGCACGCCCCGGGTGCCCAGCAGCTCCCGCACCGGCACCGCGTCCCGACCCCGGTACCACGTCGCGACGAGGGGCACGGCCACCAGCACCACGGTCAGCCACAGAGGACTCTCGGTGACCGCGAGGGAGAGCCCCACCAGGACGGCGATCGCGCCGCCGCCGAACGTGGCGGCCTCGACCAGCCAGCGGCGCCTTGGCCAGGTCAGCCGGCCGCCGAGGGGCAGCTGGCCGGCCGCCAGCAGCACCACGGCCACGATCGCCGGGATGGACAGGTAGAAGATCCACCGCCAGCCCAGCGCCTCGATGATCTGCCCGCCCAGGGCCGGCCCGGTCACCCCGCCGGTCGTACCGAACAGCATGATCACGCCGAACGCCCGCGCCCGGGAGGTCTGCCGCACGGCCACCGTGCCGAGCACCGCCGAGAGCGCGAGCAGCACCGTGCCGAACGTGCCCTGTACCAGCCGTGCCGCGATCAGCCACCCGATCCCGGGCGCCAGCCCGGCCGCCGCCGTCGCCACGGCGAAGCCGGTGCAGGCCAGCGTGAGGGCCCGGCGCGTGTCGACCGCGTCCACCCAGCGGCCGGCGCACAGTCCCAGCCCGATGATCGGCGCGAGGTACCCGAGCACGACCCACTGGACGAGTGAGGTGGAGGTGTCGAAGTAGTCCTCGATGGACGGCAGTGCGACGTTCACGATCGTGGCGTCCAACTGGGCGACGAACACCGACAGCCCGGCCGCCACGACCACGCCCCATCGGCTCCGCTCCACGCCTTGGCTTCGCTCCACGCGTTCTCCCTTTCCGGTCGGGGAATTGCCGCTACTTCTGGCCGATCCGCAATGTTAATGCGGCCCACAGACGGGTACGAACGTGTTGGGACAATCTTTAGTTAGTTCTCACAGACAGAAGATGGCACGATGTGAGCCGTGAAGGAGCGGCTCCTCGCGGACCTCGACACCCGCATCGCCCGGCACGCCGACGGGGACTCGTCCGGCGTGCTGGACGCGCGGGCGCTGGAGCTGGTCACCGAGCTGACCGCGTTGGGCGAGCCGGACGCCGGCAGCCTGGTCCGCGTTGCGGCGCTGCACCTGTGCCGGTTCCAGGCGCTGCCGCTGGGGTTCGGGCACGCCGACCTGCGGATGGCGCAGACCCTGTACACGAAGCTGCACACGGTCGACCCGCGGCTGGCGCCGCCGCGGGTGCGGAGGTTGTTCGGGCTGGCGTCACCCGCCGAGGGCGGCGCCGCGCGGCTGCGGGAGTACGAGCGGACCGGTCAGGCGCACCACCTGGAGCGGGCGATCTCGCTGTTCCGGCAGGGGGCGTTGGAGGAGGAGACGGATCGGGCGGCCGCCCTGCACAGCCTGGGGATGGCACTGCTCCGCCGCTTCGAGCGGACCGGGCAGCCGGCCGACCTCGACGAGGCCATCGAGATCGGCCGGGCCGTGGCCGACGACGAGCGACTCGCCGCCGAGCTGCGCGAGCGGATCACCGGGTTCCTCGCTCAGCGGCGCAGCGTCGCGGACGGCGACTCGCCGAAGCGGGCGCGGTAGGCCGCGGCGAAGCGGCCTGTGTGCGTGAAACCGTTGCGTAGAGCCACATCGATGACCCGGGTCCCCCTGGCCGGGTCGAGGTCGAGCAGCTCCTCGTGTGCCCGTTCCAGGCGGCGGCGCCGCACGTAGGACATCGGTGAGGTGCCCAGCTGCCCCCGGAACGCCGCATGCAGCGACCGCCCGCTGACCCCCGCGAACGACGCCAGGTCCGCCACGGTCCATGGCTTCTCCGGCGCGGCGTCGACCAGCTCCACCACCCGCCGCACAGCCCTCGGCGCCGGCAGCGTCCGCGCCGCGAAGATCGCGTCCGTGTAGTTGTGCCGCTGCCCGAGCAGCAACGCCGTCAGCACGCCGTGCTCGAGCTCCGACGCCAGCACCGGCGCGGGGCCCGCCGGCCCGCACAGCTGGAGCGCCCGCACCATCGTCCGCACGGCCGCCAGGATGGCCTGACCGCCGCCGGCGGGGCGCACCGCACCGGTGAAGCGCACCGGTGACCGCAACGGAGTGTCCAGCAGGGTCCGCAGGTGCCGGTCCACGAGCCGTTTGTCGACCGTCAGCATCAGCTGGCGCAGCCCGGGCGCCCAGCGCATGGTCAGCTCCTCGTGGAAGCAGAACACCGCGCCGTGCGCCGCGTCGGCGACCGCGGTCCGCCCGCCGTCGTCCACGAGCATCTCGCCGCCCTGGACGAAGTTGACGGTGACCAGGTCGATCGGCGGGGAGCAGCCGATCTCGACGGCCGGCCCGTACGTCGAGGACATCAGCCCCAGCCCGTGCACCGACCGGTACCGGACATCCGCCAGGAACGGCGCTTCCCGCCCCAGCACGGTCATCCGGTGCGCGCAGCCGAGGAACTCCTGCGTCCGAACCCTTGCCTCGTACGGATCATCGGTGTGGATCAACGCCGGATCGGGGATGTCTGCCGCCAGCACGGCCATACTACGAGGATCACCACCACGCTCCGCCAAGTCAATGCGGGAAGCGGCCCGGCGGCGCACGAAACGGCTCGAAGCCGGCCCACGGCACGCCTAGCGTCGCCGGGATGGCACACACCGACGAACATCTCGAGCTTCCTGGCGGTCGTGTCCACCTGCTGAGCGGCGGCATGGGGCCGCCGCTGCTGTTCCTGCACGCCGCCGGCGGCGCCGGGCAGTGGCACGAGTTCCACGAGCTGCTCGCCGGCCGGTTCCGCGTGTACGCGCCGGACCACCCCGGCTTCGGCGGGACCGACGAGTTCGGCGAGGTCGAGGACATGAGCGACCTCGTCTACCACTACCTCGACGTCATGGACCGGCTCGGGCTGGACCGCCCGCACGTCGTCGGCGGGTCGTTCGGCGGCTGGCTCGCGGCCGAGCTGGCCGTCGCCGCGCCGCACGCCGTCGAGTCGCTGACACTGCTCAGCCCCGCCGGGCTGCGGCTGCCGGAGCACCCGATCGCCGACCTGTTCCTGATGACGCCCCAGCAGCTGGGCGCGGCGCTGTTCCACGATCCCGCCAAGGCGGCGGGCATGTTCCCGGCCGAGCCCGGCATCGACGACATCCTGGCCGCCTACCGCGACATGTCGGGCCTCGCGCGGTTCTCGTGGACGCCGTTCCTGTGCAACCCGAAGCTGGAGCGGCGGCTCGGCCGCATCGTCGCGCCCACCCGGGTGGTCTGGCCGGACGACGACCGGGTCGTGCCGATCGAGCACGGTCACCGCTACGCCGGGCTGATCGCGGGTGCCGAGCTGAGGGTGGTCGCGGACTGCGGACACGCCATGTACTTCGAACGCCCGGCGGAGTTCGCGGCCGCCGTCACGGAGTTCCTGACCGAGCTGACGGGAGCGAGCCGGTGAAGTTCGTCTTCTTCCACCTGATGCCCTACCCGTACCTGCCGGACGACTTCGACACCCGGTACCCCTCGCCGTCGCTCACCTTTCCCAACAGGTACTTCGACCGGGAGACCGGCAACCGGCTCTACCACCGCTACCTCGACGAGCTGGAGCACGCCGAACGGCTGGGCTTCGACGGGATCGCCGTCAACGAACACCACCAGACCGCCTACGGGCTGATGCCGTCGCCCAACATCATGGCCGCCGCGCTCGCCCGGCGCACGTCCAGGGCACAGATCATGGTGCTGGGCAACGCGATCGGCATCCGCGGCAACCCGCTGCGGGTGGCCGAGGAGATCGCCATGCTCGACCACCTCAGCAACGGGCGGATCGTGTCCGGGTTCGTGCGGGGCATCGGCTGGGAGTACTTCGCGCACAGCATCAACCCGACGAGGTCGCGCGACCGGTTCAACGAGGCGCACGACCTGATCATCAAGGCGTGGACGTCCGACGAGATGTTCCAGTGGATCAGCCCGAACTACGAGTACCGCTACGTCAACCTCTGGCCCCGGCCGCTGCAGCAGCCGCACCCGCCGATCTACATCCCGGGCGCGGGCAGCACCGAGACGATGCGGTTCGTCGCGCAGCGCCGGTACACCTACATGTCGGTGTACGCGCCGACGCGGGTCGTCCGCCGGTGGTTCGACGGGTACCGCGACTCCGCCGCGGAGCTGGGCTACGAGCCTGATCCGGAGAAGATCGGCCTGTCGATCCCGATCTTCGTGGCGGACACGGACGCCCAGGCCCACCGCGAGGGTCGCGACCAGCTCATGTGGTTGTTCCACAAGGGACTCAAGCAGGGCCCCGAGCTGATGAACCCGCCGGGGTACATGTCACCGTCGTCGATGCGTGGTGTGCTGGCGGCCGGGATGACGCCGTTCCCGCAACTGTCCTACGAGGACCTGCTGTCCGGCGGGTACGCGGTCGTGGGCGGCCCGGCGTCGGTCACCGCACGGTTGCGGGAGCTGCGTGACGAGCTGGGTTTCGGCCAGCTCATCGGGTTGTTCGCCATCGGCGGGCTGAGCCACGAGCGGACGGTCCGCAGCATGGAGCTGTTCAGCACCGAGGTCATGTCCGCACTGCGGTCGGACCAGCCCGCCACCACCGGCTAGCGTCAGCGATGGGCGACGGCCAGGTCGTCGAAGCTCGCGCCCGCGTTGAACACGCGAACTCCGTTGGCACCACTGGTGAAGCTGGTGTCGGTGACCGAGAGCTTCAGGCCGTCGTTGACGTACACCCGGATCGACGAGCCGACCGCCTCGACGCGGAGGTGGTAGGTGGTGTTCGGGAGGACGGTCATGGGCGTCGACGCCAGCGGCGTCCATCCGTTGTTGGCCTTGCCGAGCAGCACGCGGCCCGCGGTGGTGATCCCGGCGTAGTAGCCCTGGTAGCTGTCCACGCCCGTGGCCGCCCCGGACACGCGGAACACGACGCCGGCGTCACCGCCGCCGGACCGCACCGTCACGTTCGCGTCGTAGACCAGGTCGCCGAAGTTGGTTTCCAGCAACGCCTTCCCGCCCAGCGAGGACGTGGTCGTGTAGCTGTTCGAACTCGCCGACCACGAACCGCCGTAGGTCTTCCAGCCGATCGCGTTGCCGTCGTTGAAGTTGTCCTTGACCAGCATGGTGACGGGCTTGATCGCGCCGTCGGTGTTGAAGTACATCCGGTCGTAGCTCACCTGCCGCTGGTTGGCGTCGGTGAGGTTGAGCGGGCGGCGGTGGTAGAAGATGTACCAGGTGTCGGTGCCGGGGATGTTGAGCACCGAGTTGTGGCCGGATCCCCGTGCCACGGCGGAGTCCTGGCTCAGCACCTTGTCGATCCGGCGGAACGGCCCGGTCGGCGAGTCGGCTATCGCGTAGGAAACCGCGTAGTTCGGCCCGGTCCAGCCGCCCTCGGACCACATGAGGTAGTACCTGCCGTTCCGCTTGAACATCTGCGGACCCTCGACGTAGTTCTGCGGCGTGATCTCCTTGAACTGCGTGCCGTCGGCGAAGGTGCCCAGGCTGGTCATGTCGGCGCCCAGCTTGACGACGTTCGAGTGACCCCAGCCGCCGTAGTACATGTAGGCCTGGCCGTCGGAGTCGATGAAGACGTCCTGGTCGATGGGCTGCGCGCCGTTCACGAACTGGCCGATCAGCGGCCTGCCGATCGCGTCGACGTACGGGCCCTCCGGCCGGTCGGCGACCGCGACGCCGATGCCGCCGAGCTGGGTGTTGTCCTGGATGTCGTTGGCGGCGAAGTACAGGTAGTACTTGCCGTTGCGCGCGATCGGCGCGGGCGCCCAGACGGCCCTGCGGGCCCAGGAGACGTTGGCGGTCGTGAGCACGTTCGGGTGCTTGGTCCAGTGGACGAGGTCGGCCGAGGAGAAGGCGTCGAGGTAGGTCTGCTCCTCGTACACCCGCGACGAGGTCGGGAACACCCAGTACTCGTTGTTGTAGATCGCGACGTCCGGATCGGCGTACCACCCGTCCACGAAGGGGTTGCCCGCCTCCGCCGTCGAGTAGTCGGGAACCCGTTGGTGCCCGGCCGGCTCGGCGACGGCGACGCCGCCCACCATCAGGCCGGTCAACACCGCCGCGATCAAACCGTGTGCTCTCAACGTCTCGTCCAATCTGTGGGGGTGAACACGACCGGACCCCGGATTTACATCGTTGTAAAAGCCGCCCCACCGATCTCACCACGCGACCGCGGGTGATGTCCAGATCTGCGAGAAAGTCAAGCCCCTGAACGAATTCGTGGTTAGCTGGCGGTCATGGAGTCCGGCGACGTCGCGCACTACTGGCGGCATCCGGCCGTGGCCGGGGTGGACCTGATGCGGGCCCGGTTCGTGCGGCACGGGTTCGCCCGGCACACGCACGAGACGTTCGCGCTCGGTGTGGTGCGGGCCGGCACCGAGGACCTGTGGGCCGGCGGGGTGCGGCACGTGGTCTCGACCGGCGGGGTCGTGCTGCTCAACCCGGACGTCGTGCACACCGGCGGCCCGGTCGACGACGTCGGCTGGGCGTACCGGGTGTTCTACCCGAGCGTCGACGTGGTGGCCGCGGCGACCGGATGCCCGGCCCCGTGGTTCACGAGGCCGGTCGTCGACGACCCCACGGCCGCCGCGGTCCTCGGGCAGGCTCACCTGGCCGCCGAGTCGGCAGACCGGCTCGCGTCGGAGACACTGCTGTCGGCCGCGCTTTCCCTGCTGTGGCGCGGGTATGGCGGTGGGCGACGGGTGGCGCCGATGGCCGGCGGCACCCGCGAGACAGCGGCGGTGCGCAACATCCTGCACGCGCGGCTGGTCGACCCGCCGAGCCTCGGCGAGCTGGCGGCGACGGTCGGCACGAGCCGGTTCGCGCTGCTGCGGGCGTTCCGGGCACGGTACGGGCTGCCGCCGCACGCCTACCTCAACCAGCTACGCGTCCGCCGGGCGCGGACGCTGCTGGACGAGGGGATGCCGGCGGCGGCGGTCGCGGTCACCGTGGGGTTCGCCGACCAGTCGCACCTGTCGCGGCACTTCCGGCGGCTGGTCGGGCTCACGCCGGGGCGCTATCAGCGCAATAACGTACAAGCCCGGGGCGAGGCCGGCTCCTAGTGTCCCGCGGCATGGAACCGGACGGGCAGACCAGGCGGGCATGGACCGCGGCGGCGACCGCGTTCGTCGAGGACTTCGTGGCGGGGTTGGCGGACGCGCCGGCGAGCGGGCACGACGCGCCGGTGCCCGCGGGGCTGCTCGCGCCGCCGCCCGACGGTCCCGGCGAGTTCGGCGACCTGCTGGCCCGGTTCGGCGACGCCGCGAGCCGGGCGATCGAGTGCGCCGGGCCGCGGTACTTCGCGTACTTCCCGGCCGGTGGGCTGTACAGCTCGGTGCTGGCGGAGTTCCTGTCCCAGGCGGTCAACCGGTACACCGGGATGGCGGCGCCGGCACCCGCGTTCGCCGCGCTGGAGCACAGTGTCGTTCGCTGGCTGTGCGACGTGTTCGAGCTGCCGGCGGGCGCGGGTGGGCTGTTCACGTCCGGCGCGTCGATCGCGACGCTGGCGGCGTTGCATGCCGCACGCGAGGACCGGCTGGGTGGTCCGGACCCGCGCGGCACGCTGTACGTCACCGAGCAGGCGCACTACTGCGTGGCCAAGGCGGCGCGGATCGCCGGGCTGACCGCCGGCCAGGTCCGCACGGTGCCCGTCGACGCCGCGCTGCGCCTCGACGTCGACGCGGCCGCCGCGCTGATCGCCCGCGACCGTGCCGCGGGCCGCCGGCCGTTCCTGCTGGTCGGCACGGCCGGCACGACGAGCACCGGCACGGTGGACCCGCTGGCGGACGCCGGTGAGCTGGCCCGCCGCGAGGACATGTGGTTCCACGTGGACGGTGCGTACGGCGGCGCGTTCCAGCTGACCGCACGCGGCCGGGAGGTGCTCACCGGGATCACCGGCGCGGACTCGATCACGCTGGACCCGCACAAGAGCATGTTCCTGCCCTTCGGCACCGGCGTACTGCTGGTCCGGGACCAGGCGCTGCTCCGCGCCGCCCACGCCGCGACCGGCGACTTCCTGCAGGACTTCGAGCGCGACGGGTGGCCGGACCCCGCGGACCTCGGCCCGGAGCTGACCCGCGGGTACCGGGGACTGCGGCTGTGGCTACCGCTGCACCTGCACGGCGTGGACGCGTTCCGCCGTGCGCTGGACGAGAAGCTCGACCTGGCCGCGCACGCGCATCAGGCACTGACGGCGGCGGAGGGCCTGGCGGTACCGCTCACCCCGGACCTGACCGTGACGGTGTTCCGCTCCCCCGCCGGCGACGCGGCCACCGAGCGGTTGCTGTCCCGGATCAACGGGACGCGGCGGGCATACCTGTCGAGCACCCGGGTGGACGGCCGGCACACCATCCGCCTGTGCGTGCTGAGCGTCCGCACCCACAAGGCCCATGTGGACGAGGTGCTGGAGATCATCCGGCACGCGGTCTGAGCCGCGTGCCCGTCAGGGCAGGTTGCCGAGGTCGCGGAGCTTGGCGACCACGTCGTCGAAGCGGTCCCTCGGCAGGGCCCCGCCCTCGCGGCGGACCTCCTCCGCCTCGTACCGCAACAAGCGGTCGGCGTTGGCGAAGCTCTCCCGCTCCTCGCGGTCCCAGCCGCCGGCGCCCACCGGCACCCACTCGTCCGCGTCCCGCTTGTGCTCCGGGTCCTTGCTGCTCAGCGGGACCGCCAGCAGCCGCTTGTGCGCGTCGTCGGCGTAGCCGATGACCAGCACCGGCCGGTCCTTCCCCATCGACGGATCGTCCTCGTAGGGCACCCAGCCCCACACCACCTCGCCCGGGTCGGGATCGCCGTCGCGTTCCGGCGCATACACCACCTGCATGACCGCGGAGCCTACCGGCACCTCACGCGTCGCGGCGGGTGAACGTCGTCCATGCCGCGCCCACCACCACCGCCACGAACACGGCGAACACGCCACCGGACGCCCACCTGCCGAACAGGTCCACATCCGACGTCCCGCCCAGGTCGAGAAGGTGTTGTCCCGCCATGAAAGGCAGGAACTTGAGCGCCGGTCCGAGCCAGGCGAACTGGTCGACATAGGACAGCTGAGCCATCAGCTGCTCCACGACCAACGGCACCACCAGCAGCAGCACGAGCGCCGACGGCACCCCGCGGAACACCTGCGCCAGCGCGGTCCCCAGCACCGTCCACAGGACCCCCAGCACCAGGTACCCGGGCATCGCCTCGTCGACCGGCCAGGAGGTCAGGCCGGGCAGCTCACCCCACACGGCCAGTGCGACGGCGGCGTTGACGGCCATGGACACGGCCGCCACGACCAGCGTCACGGCCGCCGGCACCACGAGCTTGGCCGCCAGCAGCGCCGACCGTCGCGGCAGGGCGGTCAGTGCCGGCTGGATCGTGCCGTACCGGTACTCGTGGCCGGTGGCGAACACGCCGATCGCCGCGAGGCACACCGCGGCCAGCGGGATCGGCACGAACGGCCCGCCGCCGGTCAGGATCGCGCCGACGAACGCGGGGGCAGGTGGCCGGTCCTGGGTGCCGTAGGCGGCGACCAGCGCCAGCACGGCGTTGAGCAGCACGGCCGCGCCGACGAGCCAGTAGGTGGAGCGCAGGGTGCGAATCCGCACCCATTCGAACCGCAGTGCGTCGGTCAGCACCAGTGGTCCGCTCGCGAGCTCGCTCACGCCGCGCCTCCCACGTACTCCTCGTCCGCCTCGGTGGCGGTGATGAACGCGGACTCGAGCGACGCCGTCTGGGTGGCGAGCTCGGTCAGCATGATGTCGTTGCGGTAGGCCAGCTCGCCGATCGCGCCGGCGTCCGTGCCGGACACGCGAAGCGCGCCGTCGGCCAGCAGCTCGACGGAACCGCGCAGCAGCGCGGTGAGCCGGTCGGCGTGCGGGCTGCGGACCAGGACCGTCGAGTCGGTGAACCGGCGGACGAACCCGTCGACGTCCCCCTGGTAGATCATCCGGCCGCGGCCGATGACCACGAGCTCGTCCGCCATCAGCGACATCTCCGACAGCAGGTGACTGGAGACGAGGACCGTCCGCCCCTCGGCGGCGAGCGACCGGAGCACGTCACGCAGCCAGTGGATGCCGTGCGGGTCCAGGCCGTTGGCCGGCTCGTCGAGGATGAGCGTCCCCGGGTCGCCGAGCAGGGCCTGGGCGAGGCCGAGCCGCTGCGCCATGCCGAGCGAGAAACCCTGTGGCTTGCGGTGTCGCACGTCGCTCAGGCCGACCAGCTCGAGCACCTCGTCGGCCCGTGCGGCCGCGATGCCGCTGCCCGCGGCGAGCATCCGCAGGTGGTTGCGTGCGGTCCGGGTGGGATGGAACGCCTTGGCCTCCAGCACCGCGCCGATCTCCGCCATGGGATGGCGGATGGTGGCGAACCGGCGGCCGTCGAACAGCGTCTCACCGCCGCCGTGGTCGAGGTCGAGCATGAGCCGCATGGTCGTGGACTTCCCGGCGCCGTTGGGGCCGAGGAAGCCCGTCACGGTGCCGGGCCGCACCTCGAACGAGAGGTCGTCGACGGCGATCTTGTCGCCGTAGCGCTTGTGCAGCGCGGTCACGGAGATCATGGCGCCGACGGTATGGCGCCCGGACACGGTGGGGCATCGGACTTCCGCCAGGCCGCACCCCGACTTTCGTCAGGGTCACGGGACGCCGCGGAGTTTGTAGGGTGGGCCGGTGCGATACCGGCGAGCTGATCTCGTGTGGGCGCCGGTGCTGGCCGCCTCGGCCGCGCTGTCGCTCGCGGACGTCCTCTGGGACACCGTGGACTACCTGCCGTTCGTGATGCTCGTGCTGGCCTACCCCGCCGGCAGGCGGATGGCCTCGCTGCCGGTCGCGCTGTGGCTGTTCATGTCGGTGACGGTGGCCGCTCTCGCACTTGCCTTCTGGCACTCGCCCGATCCGGTCAACACGTGGCTCACCGCCGTCGGCGTCCAGTTCGGCGCGTCGGTGCTGCCGTGGTCGGTCGGCCGGTACCGGCGGCTGCGGGCCGAGCAACGCGACCGGGAGCGGCACATCGTCGCCGGCCAGGCGAGGCTGCGGGAGCGGGCCAGGATCGCGCGGGACATGCACGACTCGCTGGGGCACGAGCTGGCACTGATCGCGTTGCACGGCGGCGCGCTGGAGCTGGCGAGGGACCTCACCGACCAGCAGCGCCTTGCCGCGGGCGAGGTGCGGGCCTGCGCGGTCCGGGCCACCACGCGGCTGCACGAGATCGTCCAGGTCCTCGGCGACACGGACGCCGCGGGCGAGCTGCTGCCGGCCGACGAGAGCATCGACGACCTGGTCCGGCGGTCCGCCGCGGCCGGCCTGCCGGTGCGGCTGAGGCACGGCGGCCCGGCACCCGCCTGGCCGCCGATGACTGCCCAGGCGGCGCACCGCGTGGTCCAGGAGTCGCTGACCAACGCCACCCGGCACGCGCCGGGCGCGGCGGTGACCGTCACGGTCGCCCAGGACCGGATCGAGGTCGTGAACGACGCCGCGACCCAGGACGGCGCGGGCGGCGGGAGCGGGCAGGGGCTCATCGGGTTGGACGAGCGGGTGCGGCTCGCCGGCGGCCGGTTCTCGGCCGGCCCGCGGACCGGCGGCGGCTGGGTGGTGACCGCGTCGTTCCCCGACGGCGCGCGGCCGCGCGAGGACGACCCACCCGACTTCGAGCTGCGCGTCAGCAGGCGGCAGACCCGGCGCCGGCTGCGGCAGACCGCCGCGTTGCCGGTCACCGTCGGGATCGTGCTGATCATCGCGCTCGTCGTCGTGCAGATGCTGACCGTGCGGCGGACCGGGCTGGCGAACTCCCAGTTCGACCAGCTGCGGGTCGGCCAGTCCCGGGCGGAGGTCGAGCGGATGGTGCCGGTGCAGGCCCTCGGCCAGACGCCGCGAGTGGTCACCGCGCCGCCGCGGCCGGAAGGCGCGACCTGCGAGTACTACCGGGCCGGCACCGGCCTCGGGCTGGGCGCGCAGGTCTTCCAGCTCTGCTTCGCGGGCGGCGTGCTGGTCTCGAAGACGCGGTGGGAGCGGGGGTAGTGGCGATCCAGGTGCTGGTGGCCGACGACGAGGCGATGATGCGTGCCGGCGTCCTGGCGATCCTGGCCAGCGACGACGGCATCGAGGTCGTCGGCGAGGCCGCGGACGGGCGGCAGGCGGTGGAGCTGGCGCGGGCCCACCGCCCGGACGTGGTGCTGCTGGACATCCGGATGCCCGTGCTGGACGGTCTGGCGGCGGCGAACGAGCTGGCGACCGTGGCGCCGGCGAGCCGGGTGATCATGCTGACCACCTTCGGGCAGGACGACTACATCGCGCAGGCACTCCGCGGCGGCGCGGCCGGGTTCCTGCTGAAGGCGTCCGACCCACGCGAGCTGATCACCGCCGTGCACGCGGTCGCGGCCGGGGCGGCGTTCCTGTCACCGGCCGTCGCGCACCGCGTGATCAGGAACTACCGGGACGCGGACGTGTCGGCGACGGACGCGCGGCAACGGGTCGCGGTACTGACCGACCGCGAGCGCGACGTCCTCGGGCTGGTGGGCGCCGGCCACTCGAACGCCGAGATCGCGCGCACCCTGTACATCGTCGAGGGCACGGTGAAGGCCCACGTCAGCTCGATCCTCGACAAGCTCGGCGCCCGCAACCGCGTCCAGGCCGCGATCCTCGCCTACGAGGCGGGCCTGACCTAGGTTCGGCATCCGGTCGCGGCCGTCCCCCGTTCGAGGACGGGGTGCTGGCGGTGCGTCCGGCGTCGCCGGCGGCATCCTGGACGTCATGGACGCCCCCGTGAAGGACCGCACGCTGGTCGCGCTGCTGCTCGTGCTGACCGGCGTCACCGGCCTCATCGACGCGGTCAGCTACCTGCGGCTCGGCCACGTGTTCGTCGCGAACATGACCGGGAACGTGGTGTTCCTGGGCCTGTCGCTGTACCCGGGCGGCGGGCTCTCCCCCGCCGCGTCCGCCGTGGCGATCGGCGCCTTCCTGGCCGGCGCGCTGCTCGGCGGCCGGCTCGCGACGATGTTCGGCGGCCGGCCCCGCCGATGGCTGGCGCTCGCGTTCACCACCCAGGCGGTGATCATCGCGGTCACGGCGATCTTCTTCGCCGCGCTTCCGGCGCTGGTCGCGACCGTTCCGCTGGCCGTCGCCTTCGGACTGCAGAACGCCACGGTCCGGCGCCTGGCCGCCCGCGACCTCACCACGACCGTGCTCACCCAGACGCTCACCGGCCTCGCGGCGGACAGCGTCCTCGCCGGCGGCAGCGGCCAGAACCCGTACCGCCGCCTGTGGTCGGTGGTCGCGATGCTCGCCGGCGCGGCGACCGGCGCGCTGCTGCTCCAGGTCACGGTCACCGGCGTCCTCGTGCTCGCCGCGGCGCTCGTCGCCCTGACCGCCGCCGGCTTCGCGTTCGCCAGGCCCTGACCGCGGGCCACCCGCGACCCGGTCCTCGGTACCGGTCCTCGCGACGTGCTCAGAGGTCGCCGTCGGAGGGATCGCCGTACCTGGGGTCCCAGCCGAGGCGCCGGTCACGCCGGCCGCTCTTCCGCCGCGCCGCGGCCTTTCTGCGTTTCACCGACTTCCGCCACCTACGCCACCAGGCGAACATGACCGCCTCCCGTTCGCGGCGCGCCCTCGCCGGCGCCGCTGGGACCAGTGTGCGACCGCGGCCGTCTGCCGCGCACCAGGATCGCCGCGCGAACTAGGCACGCAGCTCCTGGGCGACCGCGTCCGCGGCGGTCTCGCCCGAGCGGACCGCGCCCTCGATGTAGCCGTACCAGCGGGGTGAGGTCTCCGTGCCCGGCCAGTGAACTCGACCGACGGGAGCACGGAGGGCGAGCCCCAGCTGGGTCCAGGCGCCGGGTGGGAACACCGCCGGCACTCGGGCTGTCACAACGCCGGGCCGGGCGGCGTCATGTGGCGCGAAGGGAGAAGCTCATGAACCTCGCACTGTGGATCGCCGCCGGACTGCTCACCGGGGTCGCCCTGCTCGGTGGCCTCACCAAGACGCTCCTGCCCAGGGAAAGGATCGCCGCCGCCCCCGGTGGTGGGTGGACGGCCGACGTGAGTGAGGGTTTCGTCAGGTCGCTCGGCGTGCTCGAAATTCTGGCCGCCGTCGGCCTGGTCGTGCCGGCACTGGTCGGCATCGCGCCGGTGATGGTGCCGGTGACCGCCGTGTGCTGGGTCCTGCTGATGATCGGCGCGATGATCACCCACGCACGCCACGACGACGGGGTCAGGTTCCTGCTGGGGAACCTGACCTATCTCGTCATCGCGGCGTTCATCGCACTGGGGCGCTTCGGCCTCGCGCCCTTCTGAGGTTCAGCGCCAGCCCAGGCCGGGCGCCACGTGGGTGAGGATGCTCTCGATCACGTGCGCGTTGTAGTCGACACCGAGCTGGTTGGGCACCGTCAGCAGCAGTGTGTCGGCCTCGGCGATCGCCTCGTCCTCGGCCAGCTGTTCCACCAGCGCGTCGGGCTCGGCGGCGTAGGTACGACCGAAGATCGCCCTGGTGTTGGCGTCGATGTGGCCGATCTGGTCCCTGCTGTCGTCGTCGTGGCCGAAGTACGCGTGGTCCAGGTCGGACACCAGCGCGAAGATGCTCCGCGACACCGACACCCGCGGCTCACGCTCCCACCCGGCCTCCGACCACGCCTTGCGGAACGCCCGGATCTGCTCGGCCTGCTGCACGTGGAACGGTGCCCCGCCCTCGTCGTTCTTCAGTGTCGAGCTCATCAGGTTCATGCCGTGCTCGGCCGCCCACACCGCCGTGCCGTTGGAGCCCGCACCCCACCAGATCCGCTCCAGCAGACCCCGCGAGTACGGCTCGACGCGCAGCAGGCCGGGCGGGTTGGCGAACATCGGCCGCGGGTTGGGCTCGGCGAAACCCTTGCCCTCCAACACCTTCAGGAACACCTCGGCGTGGTTGCGGGCCATCTCGGCGTCCGTGTCGCCCGCCCCCGGCTCGTAGCCGAAGTACCGCCAGCCGTCGATCACCTGCTCCGGTGAGCCGCGCGAGATCCCCAGCTGCAACCGCCCGCCGGCGATGAGGTCCGCGGCACCCGCGTCCTCGGCCATGTACATCGGGTTCTCGTACCGCATGTCGATCACGCCGGTACCGATCTCGATGCGCTCCGTCTTCGCGCCGATCGCGGCCAGCAACGGGAACGGCGACGCCAGCTGCCGCGCGAAGTGGTGCACCCGGAAGTAGGCGCCATCCGCCCCCAGTTCCT
>NZ_DASQCC010000054.1:0-6693 GCF_035634895.1 Actinophytocola sp.
CTTGGTCACCACGACCTTGCGGGCACGGCCCAGCAGCGAGATGTCGGCGTTGTCCAGCTTCAGACCCACGTCCTCGGACACGACGGTGCCGCCGGTCAGGATCGCGATGTCCTGCAGGATCGCCTTACGACGGTCACCGAAGCCCGGGGCCTTGACGGCGACGGACTTGAAGGTGCCGCGGATCTTGTTGACCACCAGGGTCGCCAGGGCCTCGCCCTCGACGTCCTCGGCGATGATCAGCAGCGGCTTCGAGGCCTGCATGACCTTCTCCAGCACCGGGAGCAGGTCCTTGACGGCGGAGATCTTCGAGCCGTACAGAAGGATGTACGGGTCCTCGAGGATGGCCTCCTGGCGCTCCGGGTCGGTCACGAAGTAACCGGCCAGGTAGCCCTTGTCGACGCGCATGCCCTCGGTGAGCTCCAGCTCCATGCCGAGCGCGTTGCTCTCCTCGACGGTGACGACGCCTTCCTTGCCGACCTTGTCCAGCGCCTCGGCGATCAGCTCGCCGATCGTGGTGTCAGCGGCGGAGATGGACGCGGTCGCCGCGATCTGCTCCTTGGTCTCGACCTCACGCGACGCCTTGTGCAGCTGCTCGGTGATGGCCTCGACGGCCTGCTCGATGCCGCGCTTCAGCGACAGCGGGTCGGCGCCGGCGGCGACGTTGCGCAGGCCCTCGCGCACGAGCGCCTGGGCGAGCACGGTCGCGGTGGTGGTGCCGTCACCCGCGACGTCGTCGGTCTTCTTGGCGACCTCCTTGACGAGCTCGGCCCCGATCTTCTCCCACGGGTCCTCGAGCTCGATCTCCTTGGCGATGGAGACACCATCGTTGGTGATGGTGGGCGCGCCCCACTTCTTCTCGAGCACGACGTTGCGGCCACGAGGTCCGAGCGTCACCTTCACGGCGTCGGCGAGGATGTTCAACCCACGCTCGAGCCCGCGGCGCGCCTCCTCGTCGAACGCGATCAACTTGGCCATTGCGGTGTAAGTCCTCCGTTGTGGTCCTACGTTGCGTGGCCAGGCTCGGTGCCCGCGACGGACGACCGGAGGTACCCGGCCTCACCGTCCCGACCTCAACTTGGCACTCCACAGACATGAGTGCCAGGTCCGTGTTTAGCACTCTCCCCGCACGAGTGCAAGAAATGCAGGTCAGCGAGATGCCCCGGTCGAGTGACCGGAGTCCTCCCCGACCTTGATCGACGGCAGGGTCTTCTTCGTGGTGTTCGTCGTGGTCTGGTCGGAGCCGCCCGGGTTGTTGTCCGCCGGGGGCTCGTCCGACGCCGAGAACAGGAAGATCGCCGCCACGATCAGTCCGATGGCGAGGACGCCGACGAGCACCGGCGCGATCCATCGGTTGGCACCCGCGGAGTCGGACGACGTGAACGCCGTGCTGCCCGCCGGCACCGGCGGGCGCAGCCGCACCGGATCGGACGAGGACACCGGGGGACGCTGGTACCCGCTGGGCGGACCGCTCGGCTGCTGCCGGTACGGCGGCACGGGCCCCGCGGACCTCGGCCCCACCGGCACGGAGGGGAGGCGCTGCCGCACCGGCTGCGAGAGCGCCTGCCTTGCCGCCGCGATCAGCTCGCGGCAGGTGGCGTACCGCTGGGCCGGCGCCTTGGCCATGCCGCGGCGGATCACCTCGTCGATGGTGGCCGGCAGGTTCGGCGCCTGCGCGGTCAGTGCCGGCACGTCCCGGTTCAGGTGCCCCTGGATCACCTCGGGCACCGAGCCCTGGAACGGCGGCCGCCCGCACAGGCACGCGAAGAGCACGCAGGCCAGCGAATATGCGTCGGTCCGCGCGTCGACCGGCTCGCCACGCAGGTGCTCGGGAGCGGCGTAGGTGGGCGAGCCGAGGAAGTCCCCGCCTCTGGTCCGGTGGCCGGTCGCGCCGCGGCGGGTCAGCCCGAAGTCCGCGACGTACACGTGCTCCGCGGTCGACTCGCGGCTCGTGACCAGCACGTTCGCCGGCTTGACGTCCAGGTGCACCAGCCCGCGCTCGTGCAGGTTGTCCAGCGCCTCGGCGACCTGCGACAGCAGGGCGAGCGCACGGTCGGGCTGGAGCGGTCCGTCCTTGATCAACGAGGCGAGGTCGGAGCCGTCGACCAGCCGCATGGCGATGTAGAGCAGCCCGTCGACCTCGCCGAAGTCGTACAGGGGCACCACGTTCGCGTGGTCGATGGCCGAGGTGTTGCGGGCCTCGTCGACGAACCGCTCGCGGAACTCGGGGTCCTCGGTGAGGTGCTCGGCGATGACCTTGAGCGCCACCTTGCGCCCGAGCCGGATGTCCGTGGCGCGGTACATCACGCTCATGCCGCCCTTGCCGAGCACACCGTCGATCCGGTAATGCCCCATGCGACGCCCGGTGAGGTCCTCCGCCACCACTCATCCATTCGTAGGCCGACTCGGCACAGCCTAACGTCCGACGCGGACGACCCACGTCCGGTTCGCGTCTTCGGTCATCTGCTGTGACCTGATGCCGCGAGCAGGGCGGCCATGGTCCGCGCGTTGCGGGTCTGGATCAGCAACTGACCTGGTCCGGCGAAGTCCAGCAGCAGCCCCTCCCCGGTCCGCACGGACTGGCTGACCGACTGGCTGACCGCCCGCAGGCGGGCCTGGGTGTGCTCGCTGTAGGCCAGGAGGTAGGACGGGTCGACGGTGATCAGCTCGCCCTGCCCGAGCGACACGACGTCGAGCGAGCCGCATGCCGAGATCGCCAGCGCGCCGACGCCGGACACGTGCTCGACGAACCCGTGCTCGGCGCCGAAGAGGCCGCGGAACCCCGCCCACTGCGCGTCGGTGCGCACGGTCGCGGGCGCGGCGAGCCAGCAGCCCTTCGACACGCACCAGCCGCTGACCCCGTCGAGTTCCAGCGTGTACACGTCGCCGGGCAGCGCCGGCGCGACGTCGACCCAGCCGCCCTCGGCCGGCGCGGTGAACACGGCACGGGCGGCCTTCGATCTCGATCCGCCGCGGGGCCGCACGTCCACGACCATGCCGTAGCTGGTCGCGATCATGGACGAGTAGTCGGCCTGCACCGCCTCACCCGGGGCGAGCAGCAGCCTGGCCACGCCGAACGCCGGGGTGTGCCGAGTGCGGACCTGCACCTGTCGAGCCCTCCGAGACGTGAGAACGAGTCAGGTGCAGTCTGGCATGCACGTTTTCCGAGGGGCAGGATGCCGGACGTGCCGAAACCGATTTCCGTTGACGACTACCGCGCTCGCGTCGGGGCGCTGGTCGCCGCGACCCCCGTCACGCCGCTGCCGCTCGACCAGTGCGTCGGGCTGGTGCTCGGCGCCGACCTGGTGGCGCCGGTGTCGCTGCCGCCGTTCGACAACTCGGCCATGGACGGGTACGCGGTCCGCTCGGTCGACGTCGCCGGGGCCGGCGGGACCGGCGGCCCGGTCGAGCTGCCCGTCGCCGAGGACATCCCCGCCGGCCGGACGGACGTCGTGCCGCTGCTGCCCGGGACCGCGCACCGGATCATGACGGGCGCGCCGGTGCCCCCGGGCGCGGACGCGATCGTGAAGGTCGAGGACACCGACGGCGGCGTCGAGCTGGTGACGATCAGGGCGTCCGCCGCGCCGGGCACGCACGTCCGGCGGACCGGCGAGGACGTCACCGAGGGCGCGACCGTGCTGCGTGCCGGCACCGTGCTCGGGTCGCCGCAGCTGGGGCTCGCGGCCGCGGTCGGGCGGGCCGAGCTGCCGGTGCGCCGGCCGGTGCGGGCGCTGATCCTGTCGACCGGCTCGGAGCTGGTCGAGCCCGGCGTGCCGCTGCGGCCCGGACAGATCTACGAGTCGAACAGCGTGCTGCTCGCGGCCGCCGTGCGGGAGATCGGCGGCGAGACGACCGTGCTGCGGTTCGTGCCCGACGACGTGCGGGCCTTCCACCGGACGATCGCCGGGCACGTCGACGACGTGGACGTGCTGATCACCTCGGGCGGGGTGAGCGCGGGCGCGTACGAGGTGGTCAAGGACGCGCTGTCGGGTCAGGGCGTGGACTTCCTGCGGGTCGCGGTGCAGCCGGGCGGGCCGCAGGGCAGCGGGTCGTTCCAGGGACTGCCGGTGGTCACGCTGCCGGGCAACCCGGTGAGCGCGGCGCTGTCGTTCGAGCTGTTCCTCCGGCCGGCACTGCTCGCGGCGATGGGGCACACGGTGATCGACCGGCCGCGGCTGAAGGCGCGGTCGGCGGCGGAGCTGCGGTCGCCGTCGGCGCGGCGGCAGTACCGGCGTGGGTACGTCGAGGGGGACGTGGTGAATCCGGTCGGTGGACCGGGCTCGCACCTGCTTGCCGCTTTCGCCGCGTCCAACTGCCTCATCGAGGTGCCCGAGGACGTCGAAGTGATCGCGGAGGGTGATCTCGTCACCGTGCTGGTTCTCGACTGATCCCGTTAGGCTCACGATCGTGGGATTCATCGCGTGGATCGTGTTCGGGGCCATCGTCGGCTGGGTGGCCAACATCGTGGTCGGCGGGCGCTCCCGGCAACGGCAGGGTTGCCTGGTCAGCATCATCGTCGGCGTGGTCGGGGCCGCATTGGGCGGACTGCTGTACCGGGCGTTCACCGGTCAGGAGAAGACCTGGGACTTCGACTTCCCGAGCCTGGGGGTCGCCGCCGTCGGCGCGGTCGTCCTGCTGGTGATCGTCCGGCTGATCCAGGGACTCGCGAGTCGCGACCGACAGTAGCCGACCTCACACGGTGGGCTATTGCTCGCTTCCTGTGAACGCACGTACACTTCCCGTACCCCCGGGAGCCTGTCGGCACGTGCGCGTCGTCGGGGGGCGCACGCGGCCGGCTCCCCGGGACCTCGGTCGGTGCGACCCCGCGAACCCGGCCCTGGTCCCCGCTGTCACCGACAGCGACCGGCGTAGCGTGGTGCGTGTATTGACGCCGCACCAGTTGCGAGGAATGTCCGGTTGATGACCGAACCCAGCAAGACCACTGATACGGGCCGCCTTGCCCACATCATCGCGCTGACCAGGAGCGTCGTGCCGCCGATACACCCGGCGGGCCGCCCGTTCGCGCTCGGCGCCGCGGGCCTGGCGCTGCTGCTCCGCCGCCTCTCCCGCCGGCTCGGCGTGGTCGGGTTCGTGCTGGCGGGCGCGGTCACCTGGTTCTTCCGCGAGCCCAAGCGCGTCCCGCCGAGCCGGACCGGCGTGGTCGTGGCCGCCGCGGACGGCGCCGTGTCCCACGTCGTACTCGCCGAGCCGCCCGCCGAGCTGGGGCTGCCCGCCGGTGAGCGGCTGCGGATCAGCGTGTTCCTGTCCGTGTTCGACGTGCACGTACAGCGGGCGCCGGTCGCCGGGCTGGTCACCCGCGCGGTGTACAGGCCGGGCAAGTTCCTGTCCGCCGACCTGGACAAGGCCAGCGAGGACAACGAGCGCAACTCCCTGCTGCTGACCACTTCGAGCGGCGTCGAGGTGGTGGTCGTGCAGATCGCCGGCCTGATCGCGCGCCGGATCGTGTGCCAGGTCGCGGAGGGTGACAAGGTCGAGGTCGGCGCCACCTACGGGCTGATCCGGTTCGGGTCCCGCGTGGACGTCTACGTGCCGGCCGGCTCGCGGGTGCTCGTCGAGCCGGGACAGCGCACGATCGGCGGCGAGACCGTCCTCGCGGAACTGCCGGAGGCCTGAGTTGGCCGCCTCTCCCGGCGTCCGGGTGCTGCCGAACGCCATCACCGTGCTCGCCATGTGCGCGGGCCTGTCGTCCGTGCAGTTCGCGCTGGCCAAACAGTTCCAGCTGGCCATCGCCGCGATCGCCGTCGCCGCGGTCCTCGACAGCCTCGACGGTCGCATCGCCCGCCTGCTCGACGCGACCAGCAAGATGGGCGCCGAGCTGGACTCGCTGGCCGACGCCATCTCGTTCGGCGTCGCGCCGGCGCTCGTGCTGTACGTGTGGCAGTTCCAGGGCAACCGCGTCGGCTGGGTGATCGCGCTGGTGTTCGCGGTGTGCATCATCCTGCGGCTCGCGCGGTTCAACACGCTGCTCGACGACACCGAACAACCGCCGTACGCCAAGGAGTTCTTCGTCGGCGTGCCCGCGCCGGCCGGCGGGCTGGCGGCGCTGCTGCCGCTGATCGTGACGATGCAGATCGGTCGCGACGGCTGGTGGGACTCCGACGCGCTGGTCATGGTCTGGACCGTCGCCATCGCGGCCCTGCTGATCAGCCGCATCCCGACGCTGTCGCTCAAGACGATCAAGGTGCCGCCAAGGATGGTCGCGGTGCTGTTGGGGCTCGTCGCCCTGGTCGCGGCCGCGGTGATCACCTACCCGCTGGTGACGCTGGCGTGCCTGCTCGGCATCTACCTGCTGCACGTGCCGTACGCGATCCGCCGGCACCACTGGCTCGCGAACCACCCGGAGGCGTGGGACGTGCCGCCGAGGGAGCGCCGCGCGATCCGCCGGGGCGGCGCCGGGCGCCGGCTCGGGTTGCGGCCGCCACGGATGCGCCGGGTCGCGGGCGCCGCGCGGGCGGTGTGGCCGCGGCGCAACGGCGGTGGCGAGCACGGCGTGCTGCTGCCGACCGACGCGCCCCGCATGCGCCGGTCGGCGGGCCGGGCCCGCAACTGGCGGCGGATCGGCTTGCGCCGCAACCAGTCGAGACCAGGCACCCGCGACGATCAGTGAGATGACGACCGGTGAGATGACGACCGGTGATGTGACGACCGGTGATGTGACGCGGTCCGCGAGCTCCA
>NZ_DASQCC010000055.1:0-55507 GCF_035634895.1 Actinophytocola sp.
CCGTCGTTGGTGCTGAAGGGCGGCTTCATCGCGTGGGCCGCGATGGGTGACGCGAACGCGTCCATCCCGACACCGCAACCGGTGCTGGCCAGGCCGATGTACGGCGCGGCGCCGAGGGTGGCGGCCGCGTCCAGCCTGCACTTCGTCGCGCCGTCGGCCGTTGACCTGGACCTGGGCACCTGGACTCCGCTGGCGGCCCTGTCCGACACCCGGGCGGTCACGAAGGCGGACATGGTGAACAACGCGGAGCTGCCGGACGTGACCGTGGACCCGGACAGCTTCGCCGTGCACGTCGACGGCGAGCTGGTCGAACCGGCGCCGGTGACGGAGCTGCCGATGGCCCAACGTTACTTCCTGGTCTGATGAACGTGATGGCACTGCTGCTGGCCGACTCCCGCTTCCCGGGCGGCGGCCACGCGCACTCGGGCGGCCTGGAGGAGGCCGCGGCGAGAGGCCTGGTACGCACGGAGGACGACCTGCCGGCGTTCCTCCGGCACCGCCTGCGGACGGCGGGCACCCTGGCGGCGGTCTTCGCGGCGGCGTCGGCCCACCTCGCGGGGCAGGGCTTCACCGAATGGTCCACAGTGGACGACGAGCTGGACGCCCGCACGCCGTCCGCGGCGCAACGCGCGGCCTCCCGCGCACAGGGAAAGGCCACCGCCCGCGCGGCCGGCCAGATGGCAACCTGCCCTGCGCAAGTCCTGCTGGGCATCGGCCGCCGGCCGCACCACGCCGTCATCCTCGGCATCCTCGCGGGGGCGCCCGCCGATGCCGCGCTTGCCGCCGCCTACCTCGCCATCTCCGGGCCCGCGAGTGCCGCCGTCCGGCTGCTCGGGCTGGACCCCCTGCGGGTCAACGCCATCGTCGCCGCCCTCGGTGACGAGGTCACGGCGGTCGCCGCGGCGGCCACGGCCACCGCGCACCTCGACCCCGCCGACCTGCCCGCGCCCTCCTCGCCGGGGCTCGACCTCCTGGCCGAGGAGCACGACCGCCACCACCGGGAAGAGGTGCGTCTCTTTGTCAGCTGACCACAACCACGAGCCGGACCACGTCCACCCGATCAACTTCGACCCCACCGTGCCGGACCCGGACCCGCACCCCGGCCTGCCCGGCGGCGACCGCCCGCTGCGGATCGGGATCGGCGGGCCGGTCGGCAGCGGCAAGACCGCGCTCGTTGCCGCGTTGTGCCGGGCGCTCGGCCAGGAGGTCGAGCTCGCCGTGGTCACCAACGACATCTACACGACCGAGGACGCCGACTTCCTCCGCAGGGCCGGCGTCCTCGACCCGGCCCGCATCGAGGCCGTCCAGACCGGGTGCTGCCCGCACACCGCCATCCGCGACGACATCACCGCCAACCTCGACGCCGTCGACACCCTCGCCGAGCGGTTTCCCGCGCTGCGCCTGGTGATCATCGAGAGTGGCGGCGACAACCTGACCGCCGTGTTCAGCCGCGGCCTGGTCGACCGGCAGATCTTCGTGGTGGACGTGGCGGGCGGGGACAAGGTGCCGCGCAAGGGCGGCCCCGGCGTCACGACCGCCGACCTGCTCGTCATCAACAAGACCGACCTGGCCCCGCAGGTCGGCGCCGACCTGACCGTGATGGCCGGCGACGCGCACCGGGTCCGTGGCGGCCTGCCCGTCGTCCAACAGTCCCTCGTGGACACTCCGGACGCGCCAGAGGTGGCCGACTGGGTGCGGAAACTGATGGTGTGAAGGCACATGCGCACCTGACCGTCGAGTTGGACGCGGCCGGCCGTTCCGTGGTCCGCACGCTGCGCTCGGCCGCACCGCTGACCCTGGTCCCCGTCCGCGGCGAGCCGGTCGTGCACCTGGTCGGCTCCGCCGCGAGCCCGCTCGGCGGCGACGAGCTGACGCTGACCGTGCGCGTCGGCCCCGGCGCGTGCCTGACCCTGGCCGGCATCGCGGCCACCGTCGCACTTCCCGGTCCACACGGGGAGGAGAGCCACACGACCGTCCACATCGAACTGGGCGAGGAGGCGACCGTCGCCTACCTGCCGGAACCCACGGTGATCACCCGGCGGGCCCGGCACGAGTCGCTCCTCACCGTCACGCTGGCCGAGGGCGCCCGGCTCCACATGCGCGAGACCGTGGTGCTGGGCCGGGCCGGTGAGGCCGGCGGCGACCTGACGACCGCACTGCACGTCACCCGTGCCGGCCGGCCGGTGCTCCGGCAGAGCCTGGCGGTCACCAGGGAGCTGCTGATGGGCCGGCGTGTCGTCGCCACGGCACTGTGCACGAACGACATGAGCGAGACGGCGAGCGGTGAGTGGTGGTCGCGAACCCGCCTCGCCGCGGGCGGCACGCTCACGACCGCCCTGGCGGACGACGCGGTGACGGCGGCACGCCGGCTCGGCGCTACCTGTCGGCAGGGGACGTGTAGCACCCTCCCACGGTCATGACCGAAAGTGATCAGAGCATTCCCGAACGTGCCCGGCGGACACGGTAAGTCATCGTTGCAGGTCACGGTTGTCGAACTGTGGACGAAAGTGGATTTTCGGGCCTTTGTTTTCAGATGGTGATCACGGGCCGGGGTCCCTTGCACCGCTGGAACCTATGGGGTGTAGAACGGTCCGCCTGAGGATGGTCAACTGGGTGGCGGTCACCACGGGGAGGATTCCGCTGACCATGTCAGACCACTTACCACTGCACTGGTAATTACCAATTTCAGAATAACTGGACCTGTTTTCACAAGGGCCAAGGAGAGGTTCGATGGCTCAGGGCGCGGGTGCGCACAGCCGGATGTACCGAGGGGTGGACACCGAGCAGCGTCGTGCCGAGCGGCGGGAGCGACTCCTCGAGGCCGCGCTGGACGAGTTCACCACCCGCGGTTATCACAAGACCAAGATCGCCGATCTGTGTGCCAAGGCCGGTGTTTCCACCAGGAATTTCTACGAGAAGTTCGCGAGCAAGGAAGCGCTGCTCCTGGAACTGCACTCGCACATCAACACCGTCGCGATGAAGCGCGTGCTTCCGGTGCTCGACTCGCTCGCTGATGCGGATGCACTAACGCGAATCACCAGATTGGTAGACGCTTTCGTCGAAGCTGTCACCTCCGATCCCCGTTTCCCGCGACTCAACTACGTCGAGGCGCCCGGGATAAGCCAGGCGATGGAGCGCCAGCACCTGACCTGGTACGCGCGCTACGTCGACTTCATCACCGCCGAATGCGACCGCGCGGCCGCCACGGGCCTGGCGCCGGCGCGGGACTACCGGCTGACCGCCATCGCGCTCGTCGGGGCGATCACGGGGCTCGTGCGCGAGTGGCAGGCGACCGAGCCGCCGGTGCCGGTGGCGGACGTGGCGACCGAGATCAGGGAGATCTGCATCGCGGCGATCACCCGACCGGGCTAACGTCCTGCGAACAGGCTGTTTCCAGATCGATTCAAGTGTGGGTCATCACCCGCTGCGCGGTTTCCTTCGGGCCGGTTCCACCCGTACTGTCGAAACGTGAGGTAGTCCCTACGCGTCGAGGAGACCAAGGATGGCGGACGCCGACATTGCCACGCCCGACATCGCGCTCGCGCTGCCGACCATGCGGGTGTCCTACGAAGAGGGGATGCTGAGCGAGAGCGAGCTGGCCGGCACCTGGCACGAGCAGCTCCAGAAGTGGCTGGACGACGCCATCCGGGCGGGCGCCCCCGAGCCGAACGCCATGGTCCTGGCCACCGCGAACGCGGACGGCATCCCGGCGTCGCGCACCGTGCTCATGAAGGGGCTCGACGAGCGTGGCGTGGTGTTCTTCACCAACTACACCTCGGCCAAGAGCCACGACCTGATGTCGACGCGTTTCGCCTCGGCGACCTTCCCCTGGTACACGCTGCACCGCCAGGCCACGGTCCGCGGCACGGTCGAGAAGGTCAGCCCCGCCGAGACCAAGACGTACTGGTCGTCCCGCCCCCGCGGCTCGCAGCTCGGCGCGTGGGCCTCCCCGCAGTCGGCCGTCGTGCGGGACCGGACCGTGCTGGAGAACGCGCTCGCGAACGTCCAGCGCCGCTTCGCCGACGCCGACGAGGTACCGGTGCCGCCGCACTGGGGCGGCTGGCGCATCCGGCCCGAGGTCGTCGAGTTCTGGCAGGGCCGCATGGACCGCATGCACGACCGGCTCCGCTTCCACCTCGGCCGCGACGGCTGGAAGGTCGAGCGCGTCGGCCCCTGACCTGGTCACCCACCGCGAGGGTGCCCCTCGGGACGTTCACCGTCCTGACGGGCACCCTCGCCGTAGGTGGGGCGAAAGTCACGCGACGCCAGGTCGTTAGCGGGCCTAAGCTCTTTGCGTGGGGGTTTCCGCAGCTAAGTCCACTCGCCGGGTCAGGGTCGCGATCGACACCCGGCCATTGCGGATACCCACCTACCGCCGGCTCTGGATCTCCACCGCGATCACCGCGGTCGGGTCGCAGCTCACCACCGTCGCGGTGCCCAAGCAGGTCTTCGACCTCACCGGGTCGTCCGGGTTCGTCGGCCTCGCCGGCGCGTTCGGGCTCGTCCCGCTGCTGATCTTCGGGCTCTGGGGGGCGCCCTGGCCGACGCCTTCGACCGGCGCACGGTCATCCTCGTCACCAACGTCGGGGTGGCGGCGACGAGCGTGCTGTTCTGGCTGTTCGCCGTGGTCGGGGCGAACGTCTGGGTCGTGCTCAGCGTGTTCGCCGTCCAGCAGGCGTTCGTCGCGGTCAACATGCCGACCCGCACCGCGGCGGTCGCCCGGCTCGTGCCCGTCGAGCTGATCGCGCCGGCCAGCGCGCTGTCGGCCACGGTCGGGTCGTTCGGCATGGTCTTCGGGCCGCTGCTCGCCGGCGCGCTCATGCCGCTCGCCGGCCTGCCCGTCCTGTACCTCACCGACTCCGTCGCGCTCGTGCTCGCGACCCTGCTCCTCGCCGGGCTGCCCAAGCTGAGCCCGCTCGACGGGGTCCGGCGAAGGGCCGGCATCAAGGACATCGCGGCGGGCTTCCGGTACATCGCCGCGAAGAACGTTCTGTTGGCAAGTTTCCTGCTCGACATCATCGCCATGGTCGCCGGCATGCCGCGTGCCCTCTTCCCCGAGATGGCGGAGCGCACCTTCGGCGACCCGCACGGCGGTGGCCTCGCGCTCGGCTGGCTCTACGCGGCCATCCCGATCGGCGCCCTGATCTTCGGCCTGCTGTCCGGCTGGCTCTCGCACATCAGCCGGCACGGCGTCGGCGTCACCGTCGCGGTCGTCGCGTGGGGCCTGGCCATCGTGGGCTTCGGGCTCGCCCAGCACCTGTGGCTCGCCGTCATGTTCCTGGTCATGGCGGGTGCCGCGGACCTGGTCAGCATGATCTACCGCAGCGCGATCCTCCAGACCGCCACCACCGACGAGATGCGCGGCCGCATGCAGGGCGTCTTCACCGTCGTCGTGGCGGGCGGGCCGCGCATCGCCGACCTCGCGCACGGCTGGGCGGCGGCCGGCGTCGGCACCGCGACGGCGGCCACCGGCGGCGGCGTGCTCGTCGTGATCTTCGCCGTGGTCGCCGTGGTCTGCCTGCCGGCGTTCTGGCGTTACCGGGCCACCACCGGATAGTTGGGGAACCCGTAACGACTTGATCTGGTCATACCCACCCAGATCGGGCATATTCAGGTGATGGTGACCGAGAACACAGCCTTCATCGAGGACAAGACCGAGCTGAACCGGGTGATGGGCCCGAAGCTGCTCTACTTCTTCGTCATCGGGGACGTACTGGGCACCGGGATCTACGCGCTGACCGGCAGTGTCGCCGGCAAGGTCGGCGGCGCGCTCTGGCTGCCGTTCATCGTCGCGTTCGTGGTGGCGTTCCTGACCGCGTTCAGCTATCTCGAGCTGGTCGGCAGGTACCCGAGAGCCGCGGGCGCCGCCCTGTACACCAACCGCGCGTTCCGCAAGCCGTTCCTCACCTTCCTGGTCGCGTTCGCGGTGATGTGCTCCGGCATCACCTCGGCGTCGGCCGCCGCACGCGCGTTCGCCGGCACCTACCTGCCCGCCGCGTTCGACATCGAGCTGTCCGAGCCGGTCATCGTGGGTGTCGCGGTGCTGTTCGTCGCGCTGCTGGCCGCCGTCAACCTCATCGGCGTGTCCCAGTCGGTGAAGGCCAACGTGGTCCTGACCTGCATCGAGGTGTCCGGCCTCGCGATCATCATCGGCGTCGGCATCTTCGCGGTCGCGAGCGGTGACGGCGAGCCGGGCCGCCTCGTCGAGATCAACACGGCCGACACCAACTGGCTGCTCGCGATCACCGCGGCCAGCTCGCTCGCGTTCTTCGCCATGGTCGGCTTCGAGGACTCGGTCAACATGGCCGAGGAGTGCCGCGACCCGCAGCGGATCTTCCCGAAGGCGCTGCTGTCCGGCCTCGCCACCGCCGCGGTCATCTATGTGCTGGTCGCGGTCACGTCGTCGCTGCTCATCGCCGCCAACGACCTCGCGGCGGCCGAGTCCGGCGCGCTGCTCGAGGTGATCGGCGTCGGCGCCCCGAACTTCCCGATCTGGATCTTCGAGTGGATCGGCCTGTTCGCGGTCATCAACTCCGCGCTGATCAACATGCTGATGGCGAGCCGCCTGCTCTACGGGATGGCGAACGAGCGGATCCTGCCGAAGGTCTTCGGCGCCGTGCACCCGCTCCGCCGCACGCCGTGGGTGTCGATCCTGGCCACCAGCCTCATCGCCGTGGCGCTGCTGGCCGGCACCGCCGGCACCAAGGCGGTCACCACGCTCGGCGGCACGACCGCGCTCCTGCTGCTGTGCGTGTTCACCGTGGTGAACGTCGCCCTGCTGGTGCTGCGCAAGGAGAAGGTCGCGCACCGCCACTTCCGCGCGCCGGGGTGGACGCCGATCGTCGGCGCCGTGCTGTGCGCGTACCTCGCGGTCCCGTGGCTGTCCGGCCGGCCGGCGAGCGACTACTGGGTCGGGCTGGTCCTCATCGGGGTCGGCGTCCTGCTGTGGTTCGTCAACCGGGCGGTCATGCGGTCGCGTGGCGAACAGGTGAAGGAACGGGCGCAGGAGCACTGACCCCCGTAGGCTTTCCGCTCATGACAGGAAAGCAGCTGGAGATCACGCACGGCTCCGCGAAGGCGGTCGTCGACACCGTCGGCGCGGGGCTGCGCGCGTTCGAGGTCGGCGGGGTGCCCTACGCCGAAACTTACGGCGACGAGCCGCAGATCGGGGCCGGTGCGGTGCTTGTGCCGTGGCCCAACCGGGTGGCCGGTGCCAAGTGGACGCAGAACGGCGAGACGCACACCCTCGAGGCGACGGAAGCCGTGCGGGGCAACGCGATCCACGGCCTGGTGCGGCACGCGTCGTGGTCCGTGGCGTCGCATGAGGACGGTGCGGTCACGCTGGAGGTGCGGGTCGCCGGCGCGCCGGGCTGGCCGTTTCCCTTTCGCACTGGGATCTCCTACATTTTGTCCGACACCGGCCTGACCGTCGAGCACACCGTCGACAACCTCGGCGAGCGGACGATGCCGTTCGGCGTCGGCACGCACCCCTACCCGCGGCCGGGCAACGTGGACGTCGACGACTGCGTGCTCACGCTCGCCGCCCACACGGTCCTGCCGGTCGACCTGGACACCATGATTCCCAACGGTTCGCCGATCGACGTGGTCGGTACCGAGTACGACTTCGGCGAGGGCCGGCCGCTGCGGGGCATCGAGCTGGACACCGCGTTCGGCGGCTGTGTGCCCGGCGCGGACGGGCTGGTGCGGCACTCGGTCCGCTCCGGCGCGACCGGCGTCGAGGTCTGGGCGGAGCCGGTGTTCGGCTGGGTGCAGGTGTTCACGCCGGACGAGTACCCCGGCAAGGGCGCCCGAGCGGTGGCCGTCGAGCCGATGACGTGCCCGCCCGACGCGCTGAACTCCGGGGTGGACCTGCTGTGGCTGCGGCCGGGTGAGACCTGGGCGGGTCGCTGGGGTATCACCCCACTGGGCGCGTAGGTTCTGCTGTCGTGAGCATCGCGATTACAGGTGGATACGTCGTGCCCGTCGATGGCGAGCCCATCGAGGGTGGCACGGTCCTGGTGGACGACGGCGTGATCGTCGCGGTCGGGGCCGAAGCCGATGTGGACGTGCCGGAGGAAGCGGAGATCGTGGACGCGTCCGGCACGTGGGTGCTGCCGGGTTTCGTCGAGGCGCACGGGCATCTGGGCGTCTACGAGGAAGGCGACGGCTGGGCGGGCGTCGACGTCAACGAGATGACCGACCCGAACGGCGCGCGGCTGCGTGCCCTCGACGGCATCAACCCCGATGACGAGGGTTTCCGCGACGCGCTGGCCGGCGGGGTGACGACCGTGGTCGTCAAGCCGGGGTCGGGCAACCCGATCGGCGGCCAGACCGTGGCCGTGAAGTCGTGGGGCAAGACGGCCGACGACATGCTGGTGCGCCAGCCGGTGAGCGTGAAGAGCGCGCTGGGCGAGAACCCGAAGCGGGTGTACGGGGAGAAGGACAAGCTCCCGTCGACCCGGCTCGGCGTGGCGGCCGTGATCCGCGACGCGCTGACCAGGGCCCAGGACTACCGCACCGCGCGGGAGCACGCGAACCGGGAGAACAAGCCGTTCGAGCGCAACAACACGAACGAGGTGCTGGTCCGCGTGCTCGACGGCGAGCTGCCGTGGTGCCAGCACTGCCACCGGGCCGACGACATCGCGACCGCCATCCGGCTGTCCGAGGAGTTCGGCTACAAGCTGATCGTCAACCACGGGACCGAGGGTCACCTGATCGCGGACGTGCTGGCGGACAAGGGCATCCCGGTGATCATCGGCCCGCTGATCGTCGGGCGGTCGAAGGTGGAGGTGCGCAGGCGCTCGCTGCGCAACCCCGGCATCCTGGCCCGCGCCGGCGTGGAGATCGCGCTGACCACCGACCACCCGGTGGTGCCGATCGACTTCCTGGTCCACCAGGCGACCTTCGCCGTGAAGGAAGGCCTGGACTCCGACACGGCCCTACGGTCGATCACGGTCAACCCGGCCCGGATCATGGGCCTGGACGACCGGGTCGGTGCCCTGAAACCCGGCCTCGACGCCGACATCGTCCTGTGGTCCGGCGACCCCCTCGACGTAATGAGCCGCGCAGTCCGCGTCTTCGTCAACGGCCAGCCCGTCTACCACTTCGACGAGCCCACAAACCAAGGCATGACAAGAAGCCCCTTCTACAAGGACCACCAATAACCCCGCGAGTCCCGCGTTCGGACAGTGCGAGTTGCGGGTTCGTGCACACGTGTCTGCACGAAACCGCAGTTCGGTGTGTGAACGCGGGACTCGGTGTGTTTGGACGCGGGACTCGCTATGGGTGAACGCGGGACTCGCGGGTGGGTGGGGTGAAGGCGGTGACGAACCTGGTGAGGAGGCGGGCGAAGTCGGCCTGCTCGTGCGCGGGCCAGTCCTCGATGGCCGCGCTGATCGTTCGCTGGCGGAAGGCGTGGATCTCGGTGGACACGCGCCGGCCCTCGTCGGTGCGTACCAGTAGTGCCCGCCGGCCGTCCTTCTGGTCGGCCTCCCGGCGGACGAGTCCGGCCTCGACGGCGGCGGCGACGAGTTTGCTGGCGCGGGGCTGGTCGACGTCGAGAGCGGCGGCGACGCTGGTGACGGTGGCGGGTTCGCCTGCCTCCTCGGCCTCTTCGACGACGTCGAGGACCTCGGTACCGGTGGTGCTGGCGCCGGCCCGTCGCGCGAGGGCACGCCGCGTCTGACTGCGGCGAATGGCAACCATGGCCCGCTCCACGGCCGCGACATCCCGCTCGGCGGTTGCGAGGTCGTGGTTCATGGCTGCGGCATCGCGTTCCACGGTTGCGATGTCCTCGGCTGCGGCTTCCCGTTCCACGCGGTGCAGTCTATAGCCTCTGTCATGTACATGTGATATGACATGTGTATGCAAACTGGCATTGAATGGCCGATCGGCTACTGGCTCAAGCATCTTGATCGGCTGATCGACGGTGCGATGGATCGGGCCTTCGGGGCGGAGGGGGTGACGAGGAGGCACTGGCAGGTGCTGAACATCCTGCGGGAGGCACCGCGGGACGCGGCCGGCCTTCGGGACGCGCTGCGCCCGTTCTGGACCGAAGGCGTCAGCACGCAGGACGAACGCGTCAGCACGCTGGACGAGGTCACCGGGGACATGGCCCGCCGCGGCTGGCTCGCCGGGAGCTACGCGCTCACCCCGGCCGGCGAGGCCGCACATGCCGCGGTCCAGCGGAAGGTCCACGGCATCCGGGCCACGTTCCTCACCGGCCTGGCCGACGACGATTACCACCGCACGGTGCGCACCCTGCGGCACATGGCGGAGAACCTGGAGTCAGGCCCTGCGTAACTCCCTGGCGATGACCATTCGCTGGATCTGGTTCGTGCCCTCGAAGATCTGGGCGACCTTCGCCTCGCGCAGGTAGCGCTCCACCGGGAAGTCGCGCGTGTAGCCCGCGCCGCCGAGGACCTGGACCGCGTCCGTCGTGACCTTCATCGCCGCGTCGGTCGCCACCAGCTTCGCGATCGACGCGTGCCGGGTGAACGGTAGGCCGCGGTCGCGCCGCCGGGCTGCCTCCAGGTACGTCGCGCGGGCGGACTCCACTGCCGCGGCCATGTCCGCCAGCATGAACTCCACCCCCTGGAACTCGATGATCGGCCGCCCGAACTGGACGCGGCCCCGCGCGTAGGTGACGGCCTCGTCCAGTGCCGCCTGCGCCAGCCCCACCGCGCACGCCGCGATCCCGAGCCGCCCCGAGCTCAGCGACGACAGTGCGATGCGCAGGCCGTCACCCTCGGCGCCCAGCAGCCGGTCGGCGGGCACCGTCGCGTCGTCGAAGACCAGCTGGGAGGTCGTCGAGCCCGTCAGGCCCATCTTGCGTTCCGGCGCCCCGGCCGACAGGCCCGGCGTCGAACCGTCGACCAGCAGGCACGAGACACCCCGGCCGCCGTCGGGCGACGTGCGGACCATCGTCGTGTAGAAATCGGCCTCGCCGCCGTGGGTTATCCACGCCTTCACGCCGTTGACCACATACTTGTCTCCTGTGAGGACCGCACGACAGCTCAGCGCCGCGGCGTCGGAACCCGCCTGGGACTCCGACAGCGCGTACGCGCCCAACAGCTCGCCGCCCAGCATGTCGGGGAGCCAGCGCGCACGCTGCTCGTCCGTGCCCTCCGTGGCCAGCGCGAAGCACGACATCACGTGCACCGACATCCCCACGCCGACCGACATCCACGCGGTCGCGATCTCCTCGAGCACCTGCAGGTACACCTCGTACGGCAGCGCGCCGCCGCCCCACTGCTCCGCGTACGGCAACCCGAGGAGCCCGCTGCGCCCCAGCAGCCGGAACTGCTCCCGGGGGAACCGGTGCTCCTCCTCGTACTCCGACGCGACCGGCGCGAGCTCGTCCCGGGCGATCTCCCTGGCCAGCTTGACGAGGTCCTCAGCCTCCGTGCTCGGCAGCAAACGTTCGGCAGCCATGCCGTTCCCTCCGCAAGACCTTTTGAGTCCGACGACAAACAGTATGACTTCCTACTGTTGGGTAGGAGAGGAAACCAAATGATCCTTGTCGGCGGCGAGGCCCTCGTCGATCTCGTGCCAGCGGCACAGGCGCGTCCTGGCGAGCTGGGCCAGCTTCGTCCACTGCCCGGCGGCGGGCCGTACAACGTCGCGATCGCGGTCGGGCGGCTCGACGCGCCGGTCCGTTTCCTGTCGCGCCTGTCGACGGATGCCTTCGGGGACGCGCTGCTCGACCGGCTGAGACTGTCCGGTGTGGACACGACCATGGTCCAACGTGGACCCGAGCCGACCACCCTCGCGATCGCGGGCATCGGGCCCGACGGCTCGGCCCGCTACTCGTTCTACGTCCAGGGCACGGCCGACCGTGAGGTACGTCACCCCGGCCCGCTGCCCGGCGACGTCGAGATCGTCTCGCTCGGCACGCTCTCGCTGGCGCTCGAACCCGGCGCCACCCACTACGAGCAGCTCCTCCGCGACCACGCGGCCAACGGCCGGCTCACGGTCCTCGACCCCAACATCCGCACCGCCCTCGTGACGCCTGCCTACCGCGACCGGTTCGCGACCTGGCTGCCGGACATCGGCCTGCTGAAGCTGTCCATCGAGGACGCGGCGTGGCTCGCCGACGGCGACCCGCACGAGGCGGTCAGGGGCTGGCTGGCGAAGGGCCCGGCCGCCGTCGTGCTGACCAGGGGAGCCGACGGGATCCTCGTGCGCACCGCGGCCGGCGATGAAGTGGCCGTGCCCGTTCCGGCCACGCCGCCCACAACGGTGGTCGACACCATCGGCGCGGGTGACACCGTGCACGGAGCGTTGCTGTGCTGGCTGCACAACTCCGGCATCTCGACACCGGACGCGCTACGCGAGGTGAACGCGGAGGAGTGGCGGAAAGCACTCGACTTCGCGGTGCGAGCGGCCGCGGTCACCGTCTCGCGGGCGGGCGCCGAGCCGCCTTACGCTGCTGAACTGGGCGTTGCGCCGTAAAGTGCGGTGGCCCACACCCTTTGCCCTTACCGCCCAAGCGTCGCGCGCACTAGCGTTAAGAACACAAGACGATTTTGTTGAGAGGGACCACGCATGCCTGACGGGCAGAACAACAACGGCGCGACGGAATCCGTCGCCCTGCGCTATCCAGGCGGCGACTACGAGATGACCGTCGCCCACGCCTCGGAGGGCTCTGACGGTATCAACGTCAGCAAGCTGCTTTCGACCACCGGGCTCGTCACGCTCGACCCCGGGTTCGTCAACACCGCGTCGTGTTCGTCGGCGATCTGCTACATCGACGGCGACAACGGCATCCTGCGCTACCGCGGTTACCCGATCGAGCAACTGGCGGAGAAGGCCACCTTCATCGAGGTGAGCTACCTGCTGATCTACGGCGAGCTGCCGACCCGGGCGGAACTGGACGACTTCACCTCGAAGATCAGCCGGCACACCCTGCTGCACGAGGACCTGAAGCGCTTCTTCGACGGCTTCCCGCGCGACGCGCACCCCATGCCGGTGCTGTCCTCCGCGGTCTCCGCGCTGTCGACCTTCTACCAGGACAGCCAGCGGCCGTTCGACCCGGAACAGGTCGAGATCTCGACGATCAGGTTACTGGCCAAGCTGCCGACGATCGCCGCGTACGCCTACAAGAAGTCGGTGGGCCAGCCGTTCCTGTACCCGGACAACTCGCTCGGGCTGGTGGAGAACTTCCTGCGCATGACGTTCGGCTTCCCGGCCGAGCCGTACGAGGTCGACCCCGACCTCGCCCGCGCGCTGGACCTGCTGTTCATCCTGCACGCCGACCACGAGCAGAACTGCTCCACGTCGACGGTCCGGCTCGTCGGCTCGTCCGAGGCCAACCTGTTCGCCTCGATCTCGGCCGGCATCAACGCGTTGTTCGGCCCGCTGCACGGCGGCGCGAACAGCGCGGTGCTGGAGATGCTGGAGAAGATCCGCGACGACGGCGGTGACATCGACAGTTTCGTGAAGCGGGTCAAGAACAAGGAGAAGGGCGTCAAGCTGATGGGCTTCGGCCATCGGGTCTACAAGAACTACGACCCGAGGGCCGCGATCATCAAGAAGACGGCCGACGACATCCTGACCCGGCTCGGCGGCGACGACAGCCTCCTGGACCTCGCGAAGGAGCTGGAGGAGCGGGCGCTGGCCGACGAGTACTTCGTCGAGCGCAAGCTCTACCCGAACGTCGACTTCTACACGGGCCTGATCTACCGCGCGATGGGCTTCCCGACGAAGTTCTTCACGGTCCTGTTCGCCCTCGGCCGCCTCCCGGGCTGGATCGCCCACTGGCGCGAGATGATGAACGACCCGGCCACCAAGATCGGGCGCCCGCGCCAGGTCTACACCGGCCACACCGAGCGCGACTACGTCCTGCTCGGCGACCGCTGACCCCTCCTGAAGGACCCCACCGCGGCAGCCAATGCCGCGGTGGGGTCCTTCATGGCGTGCGGCGCAGGGCCTGACGGAGGGTGCTGCGGGAGTCCTTGCGCAGCAGCGAGTTCTGGTAGATCCGGGCGCTGGCACGGCTCAGCGGCACGATCGTCGCCGCCGTGAGGGCCAGGGCAAGGGCCGCCTGCCAGAACGGAACCGCGGCCAGTGCCAGCCGACCCGGCATCAGGATCGGCGAGAACGGCGGGATCAGCGACAGCACGGTCGTCGTCGTGCCGGTCGGATCCCTGGACAGGACCGCGATCCCCAGGACGAACGCCACCACCAGCACGGCCGTGACCGGCATCAGCACCGACTGCACGTCCTCCTGCCGGGACACCAGCGCGCCCACCGCGGCGAACACCATGGCGTACAACAAGAAGCCGAGCACGTACCAGAGCAGGCCCCACGCCAGCGCCGCCACCGCCGCGCCGACCGACGGCAGCACCGACACCGCGGCGCCGACGACCAACCCGACCACGCCGACGGCCGCCAGCTGCACCAGGCCGACGAGTCCCAGGCCGAGCACCTTGCCCGCCAGCAGCTGTCTCGGTCGCACGGCCGCCAGCAGGAACTCCACCACCCGGCTCGACTTCTCCTCCACCACCCCCTGGGCGACCAGTGACCCGTAGAGCAGCAACGCCAGGTACAGCAACGCCACGACCACCAGCGCCATCGGCAGCCGTTCGCTGAGCGAGTTGTCCACAGGGGACAGTGCGTGCACGGTCACGTGTGCCTCGGACACGTTGCGCAGGATGCTGTTCACGTCCAGCCCCGCCGAGTCCTCCAGTGCCGCGAGCTGTCCACGCAGCACCTGCTGGCGCACCAGTCCATTGAGGACACCGCGCAGCTCGTCGTCCAGGCTCTGGTTCACCAGCACGGTCAGCGCGGCCGGCGCACCGCTCACCAGCGCGTCCAGTGACCCGTCGGCGACCTGTGTCCGGCCGGCGGCCAGGTCGGTCACCTCGACCGTGCGCACCGCGCGGCCGACCTGGCGTGCCTCGGACACCAACTGGTCCGACACCGCGATCGCCTGACCGGCGAGGCCGATGGTGTCGCGCCGGTCCCCGTCGAACACCGTGCTCTGCATCAGCACGAAACCGGCCAGCGCGAGGGCGGACACGAGCGTGCCGACGAGGAAGGACCTGGTGCGCAGGCGGTTGTCCACCTCGCGGCGGGCCACCAGCCACATGCCACGGCTCATCGGGAGCCCACCACGTCGCGGAAGACGTCCGCGAGGCCGGGCCGCACCCGGCTGAACTCCCGTACCGGACCGGTGGCCAGCGCCGCGGCCAGCACCGCCTGGTCGTCCGCGCCGTCGGCCAGCGCGAGCCGGAAGAGTCCATCGTGGACGGACAGCACCGTCACGCCGGGCAGTCCCGCCGCCCAGTCCACCGGCGCCTCCGGTGCGGACACCGCGAGCTCCACCCGTGCCCGCAGGTCCTCGACCGCGCCCTCCGCCACCATTCGTCCATTGTGGAGCACACCGGCACGGTCGCACAGCCGCTCCACCACCGCCAGCTCGTCGGTCGCCAGCAGCACGGCCGAACCGGCGGCCGCCCGCTCCCGCACCAGCGCCGCCAGCACCTCCGCGCTCGCCGCGTCGAGGTCCGCGAACGGCTCGTCCAGCACCAGCACGTCCGGGGTGTTCACGAACGCGGCCGCGAGGCACAGCCGCCGCTGGTCGAGCAGCGACAGCTGCCGCACCCGGTCGGTCCGCCGGCCGCGCAGCCCGAACCGCGCCGCCCAGAGCTCGGCCGCACGCACCGCCTCGTTGGTGTCGGCGCCATGCAGCTCGGCCAGGAACACCAGCTGGTCCAGCACCCGCATTCGCGGGTACAGGCCGCGGGCGGAGGGCAGGTAACCCAGCCGCCCGGTCAGCGAGACCGTGCCGGCGTCCGGCTGGATCAACCCGGCCGCGATGCGCAGCACGGTCGTCTTGCCGCCCCCGGCCAGGCCGAAGACCTCGCCGTACTTGACCGCGAGGTCGATCTCCGCGCACGCCACCACGTCACCGAAGCGTTTGGCGACCCGGTTCAGCTCCAGCAACCCGCGCCTCCCTCGCTTGGTGTCGAACACAAGTATCCAGGGGTTCGCGCGCCGGAAGATTCCGGTGGTTACCTTTGAAAATTCTTCGCCGAAGTACAACCGTCGGCTGTCCGGTACCGCGTAGGTTCTGGCAAGGGTGCAGATGATCCACGAAGGACCATTGGGAGTAACGAGGCATGGACCCGGAGAAGTGGTTCGCGCAGTACGACGAGAAGCTGAAAGAGGCTGCTGCCAGCGCGAACAAGGCTGACCAGGCACTGCGTGAGGTGGGCGGGTCGGCCACCTCACAGGACGGGGAGGTCACCGTGCGGGTGACCGCCAACGGGGGTTTGGCCGACCTGGTGTTGCGTCCCGGCGTGCGCGACCTGGAGCCGGACCACCTCGCGAGGGTCATCCTCGAGACCAGCAAGCAGGCCCAGCGCGACGCCGGCAAGCAGGTCCTGGACGTGATGACGAAGTTCGTCGGCGAGGGCGCGGCGCTCGAGGCCGTCCGGGCGAACCTGCCACAGGGCTACACCGGCGACGACGTCCCGGCCGACCCGACCGCGCGGCGCGGCCCGCGGACGGACGACGACTACTTCGACAGCCCACCAGAGGTAACCAAGGACTACTGAGGGGAAGGGCGGATCCATGGGTGACGGTTTCAACGTCAACGTCGACGAGGTGCGCTCGCACGCCCAGGCCGTCGGCGACATCGCGGCGACGGTGCGGTCCGTCGCGGGCGGCGCGCAGGACTCGGTGTCGGGTGGTGCTTTCGGTCAGAGCGCGGAGTGCTTCGCGTCGGCCGTCACGGGTGCGGCGGACACGGTCCGGCAGTCCATGGGCCACGCGGGCGAGACCGTCGACCAGGTCCGGTCGGGCCTGAACCTGGCCGCCGACGGCTACGAGCGGACCGAGGACCAGCACGTGCGGGTCTTCACCGCCGGGATGACGTCGTTCACCTCGGCGGTGAAGGACGAGCAGCCGACGGACAAGAAGCGATGAGCGACGTGATCGTCGCGTCACACAAGGAGAGTGGCGGAACCCATGGGTGACGGTTTCAACGTGAACATCGACGAGGTGCGTGCACACGCACGGACGGTCGGCGACATCGCGGGGACGGTGCGGTCCGTTGCGAGCGGCGCGCAGGACTCGGTGTCGGGTGGTGCTTTCGGTCAGATCGCGGAGTTCTTCGCGTCGGCCGTCACGGGTGCGGCGGACACGGTCCGGCAGTCCATGGGCCACGCGGGCGAGACCGTCGACCAGGTCCGGTCGGGGCTCGACAAGGCCGCGGACGGGTACCAGACCATCGAGGACCAGCACGTGAGCGTGTTCACCACCGCCCCGTTCGCGGAGGAACACGAAGCACAGGCGGAAGCGGTCGAGCAAGCAGTCATGACCGGGGGTAGGAAATGAGTGACACCATCGTCGCACCGAGCACGACGACCAGCTCGTCGACCAACCAGGTGCAGAACCTGCTGACACACATCAAGAGCACCTCCGACGCCATCGACAAGGGCGACATCCTCGGCTCCGCCATGGGCGTCGCGAACGTCGCGCTCGATGTCATCGGCGTCGCGGGCGACCCGCTCGGCGCGATCAGCTCGGCCGGGGTCGGCTGGGTGCTGAACGCGGTGAAGTTCCTGCGGGAGCCGTTCGACATCCTCATGGGCAACCCGAGCGCGATCACCGGCTCGGCGCAGTCGTGGTCCACCGCGGCGCAGGGCCTGTCGAACACCGCCCAGGTGTACCGCCAGGCGTCGACCACCCAGACCACCAGCTGGACGGGTGCCGCAGGCACCGGCTACCGCACGACGAGCGCCAACCAGGCGGACGGCCTGCAGGCGCTGGCACAGGCGAGCCAGGCGGTCTCGTCCGCGATGAAGACGGCCGGCCAGGCCGTCGCGCAGGCCCGCCAGACGGTGATGAACCTGATCAGCCAGGCCGTGCAGCAGATCATCACGATCTGCATCGAGGCGCTGGCGTCGTCGTGGCTGTCGTTCGGCGCGTCGATCGCCAAGGGCATCGCGCAGTCGGTCCAGAAGGCCGTCACGACCGCCACGAAGACGATGCAGAAGGTCAAGGACGTCGTCGAGAAGCTGCAGAAGATCATCAAGACCGTGCAGCAGATCGTCCAGCTGGTGCAGCAGGTCAAGCAGCTGCTGGCGCAGATCGGCGGCAAGGCGAGCGACCAGCCGGTGCTGACGCCCCAGATCACGCCGGTGTCCTACACCGTGCAGTCGCAGGGCCTCGATCCGAACAACATGGGCGTGTACTCGAGCCCCGGGACGCCGGCCGCGCCCGGTTACCAGTGGCAGCAGGTGCCCATCGCCGGCCAGAACGCGACGCTGGTGGCGCAGGCCCCCGCGACGCCCGCCGCGCCGGGTTACCAGTGGCGGCAGGTCCCCATCGCCGGCGAGAACTCCACGACGGCCGCGCAGTTCAACCCGCAGGCGCAGACCGGTCCGCAGGTACAGGCCGTGCCGCAGTTCAACCCGCAGGCCACGCAGACGAGCCCGCAGTCGACGGTGCAGGCCGGCCCGCAGCTGCAGGCGCCACCGCAGGTCAACCCGAACCAGGCCACGCGGGGCGCCGCCCAGCAGCCGGTGACCGGCGCACAGCCGGTACAGGCGCCGCGGCAGGCCGCGCCGGCGCAGACCGGTGGCCGGGTGTCGCAGAACGGCTGGCCGGTCAACCCGCAACGCAGCGCGCACACCATCCCCGGCACCAACATCCGGGTGACGGTGGCCGACGGCGACGCGGGCGAGGTGCTCATGCACGTGCTCGGCCAGGTGAACTCCCGCGTCGAGGGCGTCGAGCTGAACGGCCCGGCCGGCGAGCACGACGACTGGGGCTACGCCGACCGCAACGTGCGTGGCAGCCACGCCATCTCCAACCACGCCAGCGCCACCGCCGTCGACATCAACGCGACGCGCCACGTGCTCGGCGCCCAGGGCACCTTCACCCCGTCCCAGACCACGGAGATCCACAGCATCCTCGGCGAGGTCGACAACGTGGTCCGCTGGGGCGGCGACTACACCGGCCGCCGCGACGAGATGCACTTCGAGATCATCGGCACCCAGGAAGAAGTGGCCCGCGTAGCAGAACGCCTCCGCCAAGCCCAACAACCCCACTAACCCGCGAGTCCCGCACTCACACACCCCGAGTCCCGCGTTCGCGCATACCGAGTCCCGCGTTCGCGCATACCAAGTTGCGCGTTCGCACGCCGAGTCCCGCGTTCACGCACCGAGTTGGGATTTCGTGCAGCACGAAACCGCAACTCATGGTGTTTGAACGCGGGACTCGGTATGTCTGAACGCGGGACTCGCGGGTCAGGGGGTGGTGGGGAGGGTTTTGGTCACCAGGGCGGTGACGGGTTCGCGGGCCGCGGCCAGGGTTGTTGGGACCAGGCCGATTCTGGTGCGGCGGTGGAGTACGTCGTCGGCGTCCAGGGCGCCTTCCTGCTGGACCGCCCACTGGACCTCGCCGGCCGTGATCTCCAGGTCGTCGGCCACCGGGGTGGGGTCCAGGGCGGCCACGCGTGGGGCTTCGGTGCCGTACTTGGCGACCAGGCGTTCTGGTGCGTCCACCGTGGACAGGACGGGACGGGGCGCCGCGCCGACCAGGGCGAGGTGGCGGGTGCGGGACTCCGTCGCGGTCAGGCCGGCGGCCGCGACCGCCGCGTCGACGGCGTCCTCGGCCATGCGGCGGTAGGTCGTCAGCTTGCCGCCCACGATGGTCAGCACGCCCTCCGGTGAGCGCAGGACCGCGTGGTCGCGGGACAGGTCCGCGCTGCGGCCCGGCGCGTCGAGCAGGGGTCGCAGTCCCGCGTAGCTGCCCAGCACGTCGTCGTGGGTCAGGCGCCTGGCCAGCACCGAGGACGCCACCAGCAGCAGGAAGTCCACGTCGGACGGCGGGGCCACCGGTTCGTCCGGGATCTCGCCGTCGAACGGCTCGTCGGTCAGCCCTATGTACACCAGACCGTCCCGCTGCGGCAGCAGGAGCACGAACCGCGACCGCGAGCCCGGCACCGGCACGGTCACCGCCGTGTTGGCCAGGCCGATCGACGGGCCGGACACCACCAGGTGCGTGCCCAGCGACGGCCGCAACCGCACCGACGGCACCAGGCGTCCCGCCCACACGCCGGTCGCGTTGATCACCGCGCGGGCCCGGACCTCCACGAGCCGGCCGCCGTCGCGGATCTCCGCGGCGGTGCCGGACAGACCCACGACCGGCGTGCGGGTCAGGATCTTCGCGCCGAGTCCGGCCGCGGTCCTCGCCAGTGCGACCACGAGCCGCGCGTCGTCGGTGAGCTGGCCGTCGAACGAGAGCAACCCGCCACGAAGGTCCGACGTACGCAGCCCCGGCGCCAGCGCGAGCGCCTCCTGCGCCGACACCCGCCGCGGCGAGGGCAGCAGCGCCGACGGTGTCCGCGCCGCGCGGCGCAGCACGTCCCCGGCCATCAGCCCAAGGTGGACGACCGCCGCATGACCGCCGGAAATCTGGCTGTGCAAGGGAATCAGCTGCGGCAGCGGCCGGGACAGGTGTGGCGCGGTCGACGTCATCAGGATGCCGCGCTCCACCGCGCTCTCGTGCGCGAGCCGCACGTCACCCCTCGCCAGGTAACGCAGTCCACCGTGGACGAGCTTGCTCGACCACCGAGACGTGCCGAACGCCAGGTCGCGGGCCTCCAGCAGCGCCACGGACAACCCGCGTGCGGCCGCGTCCAACGCGATGCCGGCACCGGTCACCCCGCCGCCGACCACGAGTACGTCGACGACCTCGCCGGCCGTCAGCGCCGCCAGGTCGGCGGCACGGCGCGTCGCGTTGAGCGCGGTCGTCACGGCGTCCCCACGAGGGCGCGGTGCCGGCGGTTCGCTCCGCGGGCAGCGCTCACGGCTGTAAGGCGACGTCGAGCATCCGGCCCAACTCGGTCAGCAGGTCGTCCAGGTCGACGTCCGATGTGGAGGGCCGGATCGTGAACACGTACGGCTGTAGCAACAGGAAGACCGTGCGGGCCTGGACCTTCAGCGGCGCGGACCGGATCGAGTTGTCCGCGTGCCCGGCCGCGAGCTGTGCGTACAGGTACTCCTCGGTCATCCGCTGGCTCGTGCCGATCCGCTCGAAGATGTACGGCACCAGCATCTCCGCGTCCCGCTCGATCACCGCGTGCATGAACGGGTTGGCGGCCAGCGAACGCAGCATCTGCACGGACGCGACGACGAGCTGCCCCCGTGCGGTCGGCTCGTCCCGCGCCGCCTCGGTCGCCTTCGCCAGCATCGTGCCGACCTCGCGGGTGATCAATGCGGACAGCATGCCGCGCACATCGGGAAAGCGGCGGTAGAGCGTCATCCTGCTCACTCCGGCGGTGCGCGCGACATCGCTCAGCGTGGTCCGGCGGACGCCTACCGCGAGCACGCACTCCTTGGCCGCGTCGAGCAGTACATCATCTGCAACACGGTTGGGTGACGGAGTGTGACGGATGGTGGCCATATGTCACACTATACTAGTGAGCAAGAACAATGACCACCTTGACCGCCTCGAGCGTCGCGGATGGACGCCCGTCGACGGTGACAGCAACGCCATACTGCCGGCACACGCCGCCCGCTGGCTAGCGGCGCGGACGGGTCTGCCCGTACGAACAACGCCGGCTGCCCCGGATTCCGCTTTGACCGTACCGGAATCCGGGCTGCCGCCGGCGGCGCGGGAGGCGCTGTGCGCCGTGCTCGGGAAGGAGCACGTGCATACGGGTCGGGACGAACGCCTTGGCCGCACCGGTGGTCTGTCCTACCTGGACCTCCTGCGCCACCGTGGGATCGGCGCGGCGCCCGTGCCGGACGCGGTGGTCGTGCCGGCGGATCCCGATGAGGTGCAACGGGTTCTGGAGGTCTGCGCGACACACCGTGTCGGCGTCGTGCCGTTCGGTGGGGGCACGTCGGTGGTCGGCGGGGTGGCCGCGCTGCGGGGCGACAAGGCCGCGGTCGTGGTGCTCGACCTGGCGCGGTTGGACCGGCTCGTGTCCGTGGACCCGGTGTCGCGGCTCGCGGTGTTCCAGGCCGGTGTGGTCGCACCGGAGGCGGAGCGGCTGCTCGCCGCGCACGGGCTGACGCTCGGGCATGTGCCGCAGTCGTTCGAGCGTGCGACGATCGGCGGCTTCGCCGCGACCAGGTCGGCCGGCCAGGCCTCCGCCGGCTACGGCCGGTTCGAGGACATGGTCGAGGGCGTGCGCGTCGCGACACCGCGAGGTGAGTGGCGGCTTGGCGCCGCGCCGGCGTCCGCGGCCGGTCCCGACCTGCGGCAGCTGGTCGTCGGCAGCGAGGGCGCGTTCGGAGTGATCACCGAGGTGACCGTGCGGGTGCGTGAGCTGCCGACCGTGCGCCGCTACGAGGGTTTCGTGGTCGACGGCTGGGACGCCGGCGCGCTGGCCATGCGTGAGCTGGCGCAGCGGCAGGTGCTCGCGGACGTGACACGACTGTCCGACCCGCACGAGACCGACGTCGCCTTCGCGCTGTCCGGTGGCTGGAAGACCGCGCTGGTGCGCAAGTACCTGCGCCTGCGGGGCGTCCTCGAACCGTGCCTGCTGATCCTGGGCTGGGAGGCCACGTCCACCGAGGAGCTCGCGCTGCGCCGGCGCGCGACGCTGCGGGTGCTGCGTGACCTGCGGCCGGTCTCGCTCGGCACGGCGGCGGGGGAGTCCTGGCGGCACGGCCGGTTCGCCGGCCCACGGCAGCGGGACGCCCTGCTGGACAAGGGGGTCTGCGTCGAGACGTTGGAGACCGCCGCGTACTGGAAGAACCTGAGCGAGCTGCGCACCGCGGTCCGCGGCGCGCTCGTCGCGGCGCTGGCCGCGCCCGGCCGGGCGCCGGTCGTCGCGTGTCACATCTCACACGCCTACGAGACGGGCGCCTCGCTGTACTTCACCGTGCTCGTCCCGCGTGCCGAGGACGACCCGGAAACCCAGTGGCGGCAGGCGAAGGCGGCCGCGTGCGAGGCGATCGGGACACTCGGGACGATCACCCACCACCACGCGGTCGGCGTCGACCACGCGCCGTACCTGTCCCGCGAGATCGGCCCGCTGGGCGTGGACGTGCTCGCCGCGGTCAAGCGGACCCTCGACCCGGACGGCGTGCTCAACCCCGGGAAGCTGTTGGATGAGAAGCGCTAGGCGGTTCCCTGCGCACCACGCCGCGCCAGACGATCACGAGCGCGCCGGCGAAGAACAGCGGCCACGAGAAGGCGAGGCGGGTGGCGATCGCGCTCTCGCACGTGTTCACGTAGGTGGCGAGGACGTCCTGGCCCGGCCGGTCGAGCGCGCCGGCGAGCGGGCCGGTCTCCACGCCGCCGATCGTGTTGCCGCACGTGACGTGGCCGGGGTTGGCCGGGTCCGCGTTGGCCACCCGCACGGGCAGCAACGCGAGCAGCAGGCCGAGCAGCAGCCCGGCGACGGAGAGGACCACCCAGAACTGGCGCGGGGTGAGCATGACTTTGGCCAGCGGGTCCGCCGGCCGTTCCGCTTCGGGCGGGGACTCGGTGTGCGGAGGCACCGGTTGCCGCACCGTCTGCGCAGTCGCGAGGTCGGGCTCGGTGTTCATGGGGAGAGCGTGCCTCCTGAACGGCACGTCTGACCAGGGAATGGCGCAAATAAGGGGTCAGGGCCTCAGTGCGGGTAGTACGCGCTCGTCTCCAGCTTGCCGTGGTCGCAGACCGAGCCGAACTCGTAGTCGACCTCGAAGGGTGCGGTCTCATCAGGTGGCAGGACGTTGATCGCGCTCGCCACCGGCTGGCACGGACCGGTGGTCGGCTCGTCACCGGTCGCGACCACCGTCCAGTGCAGGCGCTTGCCGGCCTCGCCGCCCGGGTTCAGCCGGATGAGCGTGGGCACCGGATCGAGGTTGCGTTCCGCGTTCGTGGGGATCTGCTCCCTGGTGGCGGTGAGCAGCTGCAGGCCGCCGAACCCCTTGATCGTGCAGGTCCGGTTGCTCTTGTTCGTCACGACGAGCACCACGGACCGGTGGCCGGCCGCGGCGCCCATCGTCTCGACGGAACCGGTGAGCAGGTCGGCGGTGCAGTTGGTCACCGGGCCTGATGGCGCGGCCACGCCACTGGTCGGCGGCGGTGGCGAGGAGGAGGTCGAGGTGGTCGGGGAGAGGGTCGGTGTTGGCTCGCTGGCCGCGTTCTGACCTGCGCCGCAGGCACTGGTCGCCGTCAGGACGAGCGCCGCGATCACACAGAGTCGGTCATGTCGGGCCACGCCCTCACCTCCGAGACGGGTTCCACGCCTCCCCACGGGGCCGCCAGGATACGCAATCCCTCGACGGAGTCGACCCACACGTAGGTCCAGCACGGCAAACCGCCTGGTAGCGCGATTCTGGTCCGCCGGTACTCCGTGCCCTCGTAGTCGTCCAGTTCGGACAGCACGCGGGCGGGTTCCGCCAGGTGGACTACCCATCCGGCGACACCCGGCCCAGTGCCCGGTCGTAACGCGGGGTAGCCGAGTCCGGTGTCGTAGAGGACACCCGGGATGCGTGCCTCGTACGTCTGGCCGGCATGGGGTTCGAGCCGCCACCAGTCGGATGCGGTCGGCTGGAGCGTGCCGTAGACGAACACCCGGCCGGGGAAGTCCTCGGGTGCCGGCGCCCCGCTGATCTCACGGACGGTGAGCCCGTCGGTGTCGGCCGGCACGCCGGTCAGGGCGGCGGCGCCCGCCTGGGGGACGTCCGCGCACCGGACGGGCCTGCCGTCGACGAGCAGCGGCATGCGCCGCGGGGCGGCGGCCGTGTAGGCGAGGGGGCCGTCGACGAGGGTGCCGTTCGTGAGGCGGACCGCGCCGGTGTCGACGCGGGCGAGGTGGTAGCGCTCCCCGCGGCCCTCGCAGCGGTCCAGCACGGCGACCTGGTCCTGGGTGGCCAGCCACACGGCGTGGTCCTCGACGTTGCCGGGCAGCGCGGCGAGGGTGGCGGGGCGCTGGGTGTCGACGACCCGCAGGCCGCTGGCCCAGACCGCGGCGAGGCCCGTGCAGCGGGCCGTCAGGAGCACGGCGGGCCCCGTCATGCCCAGGGCCGTGCGCAGCCAGGTGATCTTGGACGGGCAGACGTTGGAGCCGTAGCAGAGCACGGGGACGCGGTCGGCCAACGGCGGCGCGTCCCGTGCCGCGAGCCAGTCGTCGAGGTCCCGGCCGTCGACCCGCCAGCCGGACAGGGCCGCCGGGTCGGCGGTGAGGTCCCAGCCGGTGGCGTCGTCGTGCACGAAGGAGCCCGGTGGGCGGCGCCCGGGGTAGGGCGCCGCCGGGTACTCCTCGTCCGCGAACATGCCTCCGAGGGTGTCAGACCCTCGGCAGCTTCTTCCACGGCGGCGCGATGATGTAGGCCACGCCGCCCGGGCCGCCGGAGATGCCGCCGGAGGCGTTGACGCGCTTGGTGCGCAGCCAGATCGTCGCGAACTGGTCGCGCTTGTACACGTTGCGGACGGCGTCGTTGTCGTGCGAGGCGGGGTCGTTCGCGATGACGTCACCGTTCGCGGTGAAGCCGACGACCACCATGATGTGCCCGGACGTGCCGTAGCCCGCGCCGTCCAGCTCGCTGGACAGGAACGACTGCGACGTGATCACCGGGATGCCCGCCCTGATGAACTTCTCGATGTCCGTCAGCGAGTGCAGGCGGGTGATGTGCCCGTACAGGCCGAAGGAGGCGGCGTAGGCGGTGTTGAACGGCCAGTTGCCGGTGCCGTCGTAGTCGTGGTCGTAGGTGTACCGGGCGGCGAATGGGATCTGCGGGTCGGCGATGGCGGGGTCGATCCAGCCCAGGTCCTTCCGGCTCGGCCCGCGGCCCCAGTACTCGACGACCATCTCCGTGGAGGTGGGGCTGCACCAGGCCTCACCGCCGCCGCCGTACTCGGGGTACTGGCCGGCGTGGATGTTCTGCGAGTAGCGCGGCACGGGCAGCTCGGTGCCCCACGCGCCGGCGGTCGGCCCGGCGGGCGCGCTGAAGCGGTCGGGGATGTGGGAGGTCATCGCGCCGACCATGCCGACCGTGGGTGACCGGTGCGTGCCCCGCTCGCGGTAGAGGGTGACCCGCAGCTGGTAGCCGGCGATCGGCTGCGACGCGACGAACGTGTCGACGTCGATGTAGCCGACGGCGTCCTCCTGGCCGGGGACCGTCGTGCGGACGATGTCGGTGTCCTTCAGCGCCCAGCGGCCCATCGTGTACCACCCGGACCTCGTGCCCTGCGCCGTGGTGCCCTGCATCTCGACGCTCAGCCAGGTGTCGTCCGGCGTCCGGGCGTTCCAGGAGGCGACGAGCTGCGTGGCGTCGAAGCCCGGCCGGTAGACCGGGGAGGTCCAGCGGCCGAACTCGTAGGTCCGGGTGGTGCCGAGGTCGGGCTCGGTGTGCTCGACCGTGCCGGCGGGTCGGGTGATGACCAGGCCCGCCGGCGTGGGCCGGACACCTTCGGCGCGGCCCTTGCGGAAGTCGGCGGGTGACTTCCACTCGTGGAAGTCGACCGGTGCGTCAGCGGTGGCCGGTGCGGCCATGACCGGCACGGCGGACAGGGACATCGCCAGTGCGGCCGACAGAGCGGCGGTCACCAGGCGTAATGGATGTGCGCGCATGCCAAGGATTTTCCTGGCAGTCCAAGGTCATGTAAACAGTTCGCGGATGTCGTCCGCGCACGCACGCCGGACGGTGGGTTCAGCGGCGGTCCTCTTCCTCCAGTTCCGCCAGGAAGTCGGCCCAGAACTGTTCCACGCAGCGCTCGTAGCGGATGCCCAGCTCCATCGTCTTGACCTGCCAGCGGTCGGCGTAGTCGACGACCTCCGCGCGTTGCTCCTCGTACGCGTCGGCCCGCGTCCGGTGCGACTCGCGGCGGTCACGGGCGAGCTGCAGCAGGTCCTTGCGGGTGCCGAAGTTCAGGAAGAACAGCTTCAGCAGGCCGAGGTCGCGTACCTCCGTCGGCTCCTCGGTCGGCGCCGAGAGCCAGTCGCGCAGCGCCTCGCGGCCCGCCGGGAGGATCGAGTACGTCCTGCGCCGCCGGCCGCCCTCCTCGACGTCCTCGCTGACCAGCCCGTCGGCCACCAGGCGGGCGGGCTCGTCGTACAGCTGGGAGTGCGCGAACGCCCAGAAGTTCCCGATGGTGTTCGCGATCCACTGCTTGAGGTCGTAGCTGGTCGCGGGCGAGTAGCTCAGCATGCCCAGCACGACGTACGAAGTCGCGGTCAGCTTCCGCATACGGGATTCGGGCACGTGGCCGACGATACCGATCTCCGACGGTCGGTGCCGACCATTTGGTTTAGGCCAAATGCCAAATCACAACACCCCCCACTCCCACACAACGCGCCCCACCAGCAGTTTCTCCCCACCAACAACGTCGGATACGACTACGATGATCCGACGCCCACCATGCAACAGACGGCCTATCACCGCCTGCCCGCACCCAGAACACCTCCCTTCCCTGAACTCGAGGGTCAGGGCCGCCCACCGCCGTCGCGTGCCCGCACCCATGGCACCTCCCTTCCCTGAACTCGAGCCCCGAGGCCGCCCACCGCCGTCGCGTGCCCGCACCCATGACACCCCCCATCCCCGAACTCGAGGGTCAAGGCCGCCCACCGCCGTCGCGTGCCCGCACCCAGGCCACCCCCCATCTGTGACCTCAAGCCCCGAGGCCACCAACCGCCACCTCAGGGGAACGTGACGCAGCCCAGCCACAAGCACGTACCCAAACAGAACGCACCTCCCCAACAAAACCAACACTCAAAAACCCCGGGGAGGCGGAACAGTCAGAGGTGGGTGACGTCCAGGGTGCCGTCCGCGGCTGCCGCGCGGATCCGCTTCTTGTCGAACTTGCCGACGCTCGTCTTCGGCACCTCGTCGATGAACGTCCAGTTCTCCGGCAGCTGCCACTTCGCGACCTTGTCGGCCAGGAAGTCACGCAGCTGGGTCGGCGTGGCCGACTCGCCGGTACGCAGCACGACCGCCACCAGCGGCCGCTCCGACCACTTCTCGTCCGGCACCCCGACCACCGCGGCCTCCGCGACCGCGGGGTGCGCCATCACCGCGTTCTCCAGGTCCACCGACGAGATCCACTCGCCGCCGGACTTGATGATGTCCTTCGACCGGTCGGTGAGCCGCAGGAAGCCGTCCGGCGTGATCGCGCCGACGTCGCCGGTGCGCAGCCAGCCGTCGTCGGTGAACTTCTCCGCGCCCTCCTGACCGGGCTCGACGCGGTAGTACGCCGCCGCGACCCACGGCCCGGCGCACTCCAACTCGCCGACCGCCTCGTTGTCCCACGGCAGCTCGTTGCCCTCGTCGTCCCGGAGCCTGGCCCGCACGGACGCCGGGAAGCGGCCCTGCAGGATCCGGTACTCCCAGGTCTGCTCCGGCGGCAGCCCGGCGGGCGGCAGGGACACCGAGCCCAGCGGTGACGTCTCGGTCATGCCCCAGGCGTGGACGATCGTCACGCCCAGCTTGTCGAACTCGGCCATCAGGGACGGCGGGCACGCGGAGCCGCCCACGACGGCCCGGCCCAGCGGCGCGAGGTCCTGCGGCTTCTGCGTCAGCAGGGCCAGGAGTCCCTGCCAGATCGTCGGCACCGCGCCCGCCATCGTCGGCTTCTCGGCCGCGATCATGGCGGCCAGCGGCTCCGGCTGCAGGAACCGGTCCGGCATGATCAGCGACGCGCCCACCATGAGCGCCGCGTACGGCAGGCCCCACGACATCGCGTGGAACTGCGGCACGATGACCAAGGCCCGGTCCGCCTGCGACAACGCCATCGAGTCGGTCATGCACACCTGCATCGAGTGCAGCCAGATCGAGCGGTGCGTGTAGACGACGCCCTTCGGGTCGCCGGTGGTGCCGGACGTGTAGCACATCGCCGCGGCGGAGTTCTCGTCCACGTCCGGCCAGTCGAACGTGTCGGGCTGGTCAGCGAGCAGCCCGGCATACGAGTGCACGGTCACGCCGTCGGGCGCCCGCAGCGACGAGGCGTCGCCGTTGACGACCACCACGTGCCGGACCGTTTCGAACGTCGGCAGCACCTTCGCGAGCAGCGGCACCAGCGTGCCGTCGACCAGCACGACGTGGTCCTCGGCGTGGTTGGCGACGTAGGTCAGCTGCTCGGGGAACAGGCGGATGTTGAGCGTGTGGAGCACCGCGCCCATCGCCGGCACGGCCAGGTAGGCGACCAGGTGCTCGGCGTTGTTCCACATGAACGTGCCGACCCGCTGGTCGGCCGTCACCCCGAGGCTGCGCAGCGCGTGCGCGAGGCGTGCCGCCTCCCTGCCGACCTCGGCGTAGTTGGTTCGGCGGGCCTCGGTCCCGGTCCACGTGACGACCTCGGCGCTGGCGTGGACCCGGCTGCCGTGCCGCAGCAGGTTCGCGATGGACAGTTGACCGTCCTGCATGGTGCCCAACATCGCTGTTCAAGCTCCCTGTGGCTGATTACCGCTACTGGCCAGAACAGTAGTGCGCGAAAGTGCGCCAGAACACGGGTAACACTCCGTATTGGACCCCCGGAAGGTGGGTTACCTGCGGTTTCGGCGCGAAGTCTTCGCGTGTCGCGCGTATGTTCCGAGGCGTTGATGTGTTTACTGGCAGCGGCGCCGCGGGGGAGCGGTCCAGGCTTTTGCCTGGTCGTCGACCTGCGCGGACCTGCCAGAAGACGGAGAAGGAAGGAACACCACGGTGGCTCTGCCCACGTTGACTCCAGAGCAGCGCGCTGACGCGCTGGCCAAGGCGGCGGAGGCGCGCAAGGCGCGCTCCGAGCTGTTGGCGTCGATCAAGTCCGGTGAGCGGACCATCGCGTCGGTGCTCGGCAAGGCGAAGGACGACAAGACCATCGGCAAGACCAAGGTCGCCGCCCTGCTCAAGGCCGTGCCCGGACTTGGTGCCGTGAAGGTCGCCGCGCTGCTCGAGCAGACCGGCATCGACCCGGACCGGCGCGCGGCCGGCCTCGGCGACCGTCAACGCGCCGCGCTCATCGACGCGTTGAACTAACCGATCCAGGACACACCGTCAGGGCCCGTGAGTGGGAGCTGCTCGCGGGCCCTGAACGTGTTCAAAATCCTACCGCCAAGGGAGTTTCACGGCCCGGCTCGTGGGCAATGATGGAGACGTGATCGAGGACTATCGCCCCGGCTCGTTCCTCCTGACCTCGCCGCGGCGGGCGCTGCTGGCGACCGGCGAACGCCAGGTCGTGACCGAGCCCGACCCGGACGAGTTGGCCAAGCGGGTCACGAAGCTCCTGGTCGACTCCGACGTTCCCGTCGCCGTCGGCGCGCTTCCCTTCGACGTCGAGGCCGCGCCGCACATCGTGCTCCCGGAAGCGGCCCGCTGGTCAGGGCCCCTGCGTGCCTACCCACGCAGGCCCGTCGGGTCCGCGGTGAGCGTCGAGGCGATGCCCTCCCGCGCCGGGTACGCCCGCGCCGTGGCCTGCGCCGTCGACGAGCTGGCGGCCGGCGACCTGCGCAAGGTCGTCCTGGCCCGCTCGCTGCGGCTGACCATGGCCGCGCCGGTCGACGTCCGGACCCTGCTCGCGAACCTCGTCTCCGACAACGCCGCCGGCTTCACCTACGCCGTCGACCTCCCGGCCACCGCCGGCCGCCGGACGCTGGTCGGCGCGACGCCCGAGATGCTGGTGTCCCGCACCGGCGCCACCGTCGTCGCGAACCCACTGGCCGGGTCGATCCCACGGCACCAGGACCCCGACCAGGACCACGCCAACGGTCAGGCCCTCCTCGCCTCGCAGAAGGACCACGACGAGCACCGGGTCGTCGTCGAGGCCGTCGCCGACGCGCTCCGGCCGTTCTGCCGCACCCTCGACGTGCCCGACAAGCCGGAGCTCGTCAGCACCACCGCCGTCTGGCACCTGTCCACCCGCGTCACCGGCGAGCTACGCGACCCGGGCGTCACCGCACTGCGACTCGCGAGCGCGCTGCACCCGACCCCGGCCGTCTGCGGCACCCCCGTAGCGCAGGCCAGGGCCACCATCGAGGCGCTGGAACCCTTCGACCGCGGCTTCTACGCCGGCGCCATCGGCTGGTGCGACGCCGACGGCGACGGCCAGTGGGTCGTCGGCATCCGCTGCGCCGAACTGACCGAACCCGTCACCGGCCCGCCGACCATGACCCTGTACTCGGGCGCGGGCATCATGCCAGCCTCGGTCCCCGACCTGGAGGTAACCGAAACCTCCGCAAAGTTCCAAACCCTCCTGCGCGCAATGGGCCTACACCTAGACGTCACCTAACCCTCACGACCCCCGCCTCCCCACACTCCGACTCCCGCGTCCACACCTACCGAGTCCCGCGTTGGCACATACCGAGTCCCGCGTTCGTGCATGCCGAGTCCCGCGGTCGCGCACATCGAGTCGCGGTTTCGTGCAGGTCTTGGTCGGCCGGGGCACGAAACCGCAGTTCGCTGTGCCTGAACGCGGGACTCGGTGTGTCTGAACGCGGGACTCGCGGGGGTCAGGAGAGGGACTTGATCAGGTCTGTGGCCTCGTGTTCCTCGACCTTGGGGGTTGAGTCGGTGAAGACGGCCATGCAGGCGCGGTAGCCGGGGCCGCGGTCGAGGTCGACCATGCGTACGGCGTCGATGTCCACTTCGGAGGCCTCGGAGGTGAGGACTCGGGGGGCGTCGTCGTGGGCGGCCAGCGTCAGCTTGCTCATCTGGACCCACATGCCCTTGCCGGTGGCCTTGAGCACGGCCTCCTTGCGGGCCCAGTACGTGAAGAACGCGCCGCGACGGTCGTCGTCGGGTACCGCCTTGAACGTGGTCAGCTCCGGCGGCGAGAAGCAGATCCCGGCCAGGCCGTCGACCTCGGCGTCCCGCACCTCCTCGACGTCGACGCCGACCGGCGCGCCGTCGGTCATCGCGAGCGCGACCCACTCGCCGGAGTGCGAGATCGACACCTCCAGCGTCGAGCCGACGACCTTCGGCTTGCCGTGTGGCTTGCCGCAGTCGAAGCAGGAGCTGTCCAGCACCACGTCACCGGGTGCGACGCCCAGCTCGGCGGACACGACGCCGCGGATCAGCGCGCGCCCGGTGAGGAAGCGCAGCTTGTCGGCCTCCCGCCGGTATCCCGCGAAGCGACCGCGCTCCACTTCGTCCAGCAGACCGAAGAGTCCGGGGGTCTCCGCGGCCGGGTGCGCCCACCACACGTCGCATCGCATGTCTGAATCATGCCTCAACACTGCTCCAGATGGGCCTTGTGTTCGGGTTACTGTCCGGTAATTTGGCGCCCATCGTCTACGCCTCGAAGAGGAGGTCCGGTGCGTCGTGTCGTCGGCTTCGTCCTGCTGGGACTGGGGGTCTTCGCGGTGGCGCTCGGGTTGTTGCTGCGTTTCTGGGCGTATCCGCAACTGGCCAAAGCCCCACTCGACACCAAGTCGACGTCGGTGGCCGAAGGCACGGGCATCACCGCGCTCGTGATCAAGACCGTGGACGGCACGCCGTCACCGGAGGTCGAGGACGATCTCAACGTCCGGTCGACCACCTACGTGACCGGCGACCTGACGCAGCCGGAGGTCAAGGCCGACGGCGACATCGCGGCCTACGTCGAGGCGATCAAGACCGTCGACGAGTCGACGGGCATCACGATCAACGCCACGGTGCGCGAGCTGTGCTTCGACCGGTTCTCCGGCGAGGCCGTCGCGCCGTGCGAGGGCCAGTACGTCGAGGTGGAGAAGGGCAAGCGCGAGACGCCCACCAAGCGTGGCGTGGTCCAGCAGCCGGGTCTGTCGTTCAAGTTCCCGTTCGGCGTCGACCAGCAGGACTACCGGTTCTACGACCTGCAGGTGCGCAAGGCCGTCAAGGCCAAGTACGTCGGCGAGGACACCATCCAGGGACTGGACGTCTACAAGTTCGTCATGGACGTGCCGAACACCCGGATCGGCGAGGAGGAGGTGCCCGGGTCGCTCGTCGATGAGCCGGACGAGCCGAGCGTCGACGCCGACCTGTACTACAAGGGCAAGCGCACGCTGTGGGTGGAGCCGTCCACCGGCGTGATCGTCCTCGGCCAGCAGGAGATGACGCAGGAGCTGGTGCCGCCGGGCAAGGAGCCGGGCGAGGGCACGGTGGTCTTCAACGGCACGCTGCGGCTCAACGACAAGACCGTGAGCGACTTCGTCCGCCAGGCCGAGGACGCCAAGAGCCAGCTGCAACTGCTGACCATGTGGCCGATCGTGATGTGGATCGTGGGTGGCGTGCTGGCGGCCGTCGGGCTGTTCCTGCTGTTCCTCGGCTTCGGTCGCGGCGAGTCCGGCATGGCCGACGGGGTGCCGCCGCGGGAGCGCCAGCCGGTCGGTGCCAGCGGCTAGCGCCTACGGAGCACGAGCACCAGGTTCCAGGAGGCCAGCTCGCGCAGAAAAGGCACCCGGACAATCCATGTCGCCCACCACGGGTGATATCTCGGGAGGGCGCGGACGAGTATCGCGTCGTCGGACCTCCGGGACCATCGGAGTGCTTTTCCGACGGTAAGTGCGAACAGGCTCTCGCCGAACTTGTTCTTCGGTTCGTGCCCATTCTTGCGGGCATATCGGCGGCGCGCGTAACGGCCGCCGAGAAAATGCCATGGCGCGGTCTCGTGGCCGCCCCACGGCGAGAACCAGGGCGTGAAGGAGACGAACACGGTGCCGCCCGGCCGGGTCACCCGGACCATCTCGTCGAGCATGCGGACCGGGTCGGCGACATGCTCGAGGACGTTCGAGGAGTAGCAGACATCCACGGATGTGCTGCGTATGGGCAGTTCAGTGCCACTGGCGCGGATCATGTCCTTGGCGGGATCGCCACGCGCGGACAGCTCCCCGACATCCGGGTCGATGCCGAAGTAGACGGCGCCGGCGGCCCGGAACGCGTCGGCGAAGTAGCCGGGGCCACCGCCGACGTCGAGAATCGTTCGGCCGTTCAGTGCAACGTACTCCGATATCTGGCGCACCGAGTCGCCGGCGAGTACCTGGTAGAAGTAGTCCGGTTCGGACTGCTCTTTCAGAAATGCGCGGAACAGGTGGATCGATCTCTGTAGGGAGTTGGTCTTACCTACCATTTAGGGCTGTCTTTCCGGTCGGTTTTCTGATCCACTGTACTGATCAGTAGCCTTTTTAGTCTGGCGGAGCGTTCATGAGTCGTCCCACGGTACTGCTCGTGAACTGGCGCGACACCCGGCATCCCGAGGGTGGCGGGTCTGAGCGCTACGTGGAGCGGATGGCCGAGGGTCTGGCGAGGCGCGGGTACGACGTGACGATCCAGTGCGCGGCTCATGCCAACGCGCCCGCCGACGAGGTCGTCGACGGCGTCCGGTTCCGCCGGCGCGGCGGCAGGCTCACGGTGTACCTGTGGGCGCTGGTCGCCGTTCTGCGACTCCGCCCCGACCTGGTCGTGGACGTGCAGAACGGGATGCCGTTCTTCTCGCCCCTGGTCGCGCGGTGCCCGGTGCTGGTCCTCGTGCACCACGTGCACCGGGAACAGTGGACCGCCGTGCTGGGGCCGGTGCTGGGGCGGATCGGCTGGCTGGTGGAGTCGAGGCTGGCTCCCCGGCTGTACCGGAACTGCGCCTATGTCACGGTGTCCGAGGTGACGCGGACCGAGCTGGACCGGCTCGGTGTGTCCGCGGCCCGGATCACGGTGGTACACAACGGTTTGGACCCCGTGCCACCCACGCGTGCCGCGCAGGACCGGGATCCCACCCTGGTCCTGGTGGGCAGGCTGGTGCCGCACAAGCAGGTGGAGCACGCGATCGACGTGGTGGCCCGCCTGGCGGCACGCTGGCCGAAGCTGCGGCTGGAGGTCGTGGGCCAGGGCTGGTGGCTGTCGAACCTGCGTCGCCACGCGGACCTCCGGGACGTGCAGGACCGCGTGACACTGCACGGCTGGGTCGACGAGCAGGACAAGCACGAGATCATCGCGCGCTCGTGGGTGCACGTGTGCCCGTCGGTCAAGGAGGGTTGGGGCGTGGCGATCATGGAGGCGGCCGCACACGGCGTGCCGTCGGTGGCCTACCGTGCCGCGGGCGGCGTGGCCGAGTCCATTGTGGACGGTTTCACCGGCCTGCTGGCCGACGACTTCGACGACCTGGTGGAGAAGGTGGACCGGCTGCTCGGCGCGGCCACCCTGCGGGCCGGCATGGCCGTGGCGGGCCGGGCGAGGGCGGGCAGGTACGACTGGGCCAGAAGCGTGGACGCGTTCGAGGAGCTCGTCAGGGAGTCGACCCGTACCTGACCGCGCCCGAACCGCTGCCGCCCATGTTGTTGGGCGAGGCCGGGTTCTCGAGGTTGACGGACTTGTCCGGCGCGGCGGCGTTGTTGACCGCGAAGGTGACCCCCGTGGCAGCAGCGACTGCGACCAACACTGTGGCGATCACGCCGATCAGCCTGCCCACGGCTTCACCTCCGTCTGCTCCGCGAGGCTGTCAATCTACCGGTCGGTAACGCCAGCCACAACAAGCTGAACAGGATCAAGGCCCCGGCAGCCGCGAACGCCACGATGATCGGCGTCCGCGCTGGTCCATCCGGCGCATCGGCGATGGGTCCGGGCACGCGGTACAGCTCCAGCCACGGACCGCGATAGATCGGCTCGAGTCCGTCCAGACTGGTCCGACCGGGCGTCCCGCGCTCGACGAGCACCCAGCCGATGCCGAGGCCGGCCAGTGGTTCGCCCTCCCGGATCCGTTGCGCACGCGGGTCTTCCCCGGGCAGTGGCCGGCCGTTGACGTAGAGGGTGTCGTCGATGACCGTCGGCCTCGGCAGAAAGCGTGGCGCGGGGTCGAGCTGCGTGCGGTTCTGGTTCCAGGCGAACTGGCGGAAGGCACTGAAGGGCTGGGTGACGACGTCGCCCGGCCGTCGGTCGTGCGCGAGGATGTCCGTGACCTCGTACCAGTCCGCCGGGTACTGCGCGGTGTGCAGCTGCCCCCAGGCGGCGAAGGCGAAGTCCGGCATGGCGACGAGCGGAACGACGACCGCGGCGGCGACGATGGCCTTACGCCCGACCCGCTCCACCGCCATCGCGACCCCGAGCGCCAGGGGAAGTGCCCACCAGGCCACCCATTTCTGCGAGTCGCGCAGCAGCCCGCCGCCGGGCACGTTCGTCACGACCCAGCCGACCAGTTGGCGGCCGCCGGGCAGTGTTGGCAGGGCGGCGATGAGGACACCGACGGCGCCGAGGACGGTGATCCGCCGGGCCCAGCGAGCGTGGAGGTGCCGCAGTCCGAGCAACGCGACGACGACGGTGGCGATGGTGAGCACGGGCACGAGCGGGTTGCCCCGGCTGGCCGGCGTGACCTCGGCGTTCCAGATCCCGCCGAGCCCGAGGAGACTGACGACGGGCCCACCCCAGTTGTCGCCCTGGGCGGCGAAGGCACCCACGGCGTCCGCGGAGGACAGTGCGGTGCCCGAGTGCAGCACCGCGGGTACCCACCAGGGCGCGTTGAGGACGATCGCGATCGGGACGGTGAACCTGAGCCGCTTGGGGCCTGCGGCGACAACGGCGGCCGTGGCGACGAGAATCCCGCCGGTCGGCGTGAGAATCCCCGGCAGACAGGCGAGAACGAGCTTTGCGGGGCTCCTGCGCGCGAGGACGACCCAGGGCAGGGCGGCGTAGGCGAGCAGGTACGGCCAGTGGCCCATGAGGAGCCGCTCAGCGAGGTAGGCGGTCCAGCCGTAGGTGACGGCGGCGACCACCCGTACGCCGAGGGACTCCGTGGGCACGAGCCTCGCCGCGCCCAGCGGCCCGGCGACGAGCGCCCCGAGCAGGAAGACCTGCGCGACGACGTCTCCCGGCACGAACGTGGTGAGCGCCCCGACGACGGCGTCGGCCGGCACGGACCGCGGCAGCGCGGACCCGAGCCCGAACGAGTCGGGCAGAAGGTACTGGCGAGGCGCGAACACCATGTCGTAGCTGAGCACGAACCCCCGGCCGAGCAGAGGCGCGAGCACGAGCAGTGCCATCCCGAGACACACCCCCGGCACCACCAGCCGCCGCGCCCAACCCATCACCCCCGCATCCCACCACGAACCGCCGCGAGTCCCGCGTTCGGACGGTGCGAGTCCCGCGTTCGGACAGTGCGAGTTGCGGTTTCGTGCATGTGTGGCTGGCCGACATCGGTCAGACGGGGTGGGAGCCGTGGCGCTGTCCGCACGAAACCGCAACTCGGTGTGGGTGAACGCGGGACTCGCTATGTTCGAACGCGGGACTCGCGGGGGTTCGGGTTACAGTCCCGGGCGTGACCGCGGAGGTGTCGACGACGACCAGGGTGTCCGCGCTTGTCGTGTCCGCGGGGGTTGCCGGGAACCAGCTCGCTTCCTACCTGCTCAACGTGATCGCGGCGCGGTTTCTCGTGCCAGCCGCGTTCGGGGAGCTCGGGTCGCTCCTGGCCGTGCTCGTCATCGGGGCGGTGCCGGCCATGGGGGTGCAGACCGTCGCCGCTCTGCGGGTCGCCCGGGGGCAGGGCGAGGGTGGGCTTGTCGCGCTCGGGCTGGTGACCGCCGGGGTGGTCACCGCTGTCGCGCTGGTCGCCTCGCCGTTGCTGGTGGTGCTCCTGCACCTTGACTCGCCGGTGCCGCCGGTCCTCGTGGCGGTCGCGCTCGCCGGTGTCACGTTCAACGGGCTCTGTCTCGGGATTCTCCAGGGGCGGCGGCGCTTCACGGCCATGGCCGGGCTCCTCACGGCCGACGCGCTCGTCCGCATCGGTGGGACGGTGGTGGGGCTCGTGGTCGGTGGCGACGCCGTCGGCGCGCTGACCGGCACCGCCGCCGGTGCGGCGGCCGTCGCCTTTCTCGGGTGGCTCCTGTGCGGCCGGCCCCGGCCTCGACGGCACCGGAAGGCGAACGTCGGCGACGTTCTGCACGCCGTCGGCGCCATGCTCGCGCTCGTCCTGCTCGTCAACCTCGACCTCGTGCTGGCGCGGCACTTCCTGCCCGCCCACGAGGCCGGCAAGTACGCCGTCGGCGCGATCGTCGCCAAGATCGCCTACTGGTTGCCGCAGGCCGTCGCCATTCTCGTGCTGCCGAGGTTCGCCAGCGAGCACGGGCGGCGGCGGATGGTGCCGGTCGCGCTCGCCGTCTGCGGGGCGCTCGACCTCGTGGTCGTCGCCGGCGCCGCTGGTCTGGGGGCGACGGTGGTCGCCGTCATCGGGGGTGGGGACTACGCGGGCTTCCCTGTCTGGCCGTTCGCGCTGGTCGGGTCCATGCTGTCGCTCGTCCAGATCCTGATGTACTCCCGCATCGCGAGCAACGACCGGCGGTCAACGCTGCTCATCTGGGGCGCCGTCGTGGTCGAGATCGTGCTCGTGGCCGGCTGGCTGCACGATCGGTTGACGCAGGTCGTCACCGCCGCCGTCATCGCCAACGGAGTGCTCGTGTGCGCGGGCGCGCTGGTCGAGCTTCGGTCGCGGCGCGAACCAGTCGAGACACCCGGCGACGACCGCGGCCACGGCGAGGAGCAGTAGGGCCTGCGCGGCCGTGCCGTGCGCCCACTCCTGACCGTTGCGCAGCACCCGCCCGCTGACCGCGATCACGCACGCCAGCCCGGCGCCGCCGACGGCCAGCCAGCGCGGTGCCGGTGGCCACAACGTGCGGACCAGCAGACACGCGATCAGCAGGATGATCGGCAGCATCCCACCCAGCATGCCCAGCAACACCACGAGTGCGACCGGCACCCACCGCTCGCCACCCGCCCGCACCGAGACGGCCCGCCGAGCCGTGCCGGACGGCGAAGCCGAGCCAGGCGGTGGCGTTGAGGCCGGCACCGATGCCGATTCAGCTGCCAGCTCCGCTGGCAAGCGTGAATGTCGGTGCTCTCCGGTAGCGTTGAATTCGGGGGGCCCCCCGGCGCGCGAAAGGGACTTTCGTGCGGGTTGGGTGGGTGAATCCGTTCCCGGTTGCCCGTTGGAGGGTGGGGACTGTCGGTCTCGTGCGGTGAAGAGGCGGCGTGCCGGCAGCCATCGCCTGGTGGTTGCTCGGCGGCGTACCGGGATCAGCAGTGACAGCAGCAGTACCGCCGCCGTCACGCCGCCGATCAGCAGGCCCTGGCGGTACCGGCCGTCCGGGGTGAACTCCAGCGTCACCGTCCCGCCGCGTCCCGCCGGCACCACCCACGCCTGCTGCCAACCGTCCACCCGCACCCTCGGCAGCGTCCGGCCGTTCAGCGTCGCCACCCAACCGCTGTTCGCGTTCTCCGGCACCGTCAGCACGGCCGCCGCACCGGCCTCGACGCGTACCGCGCGATGCGTCGTGTCCCACCGCGTCACCGTCACCGGGCGGGTGGCCGCGCGCGGTGGAGAACCACTCAGCAGCCACAGGTCCTGCACCACGAACGACGCCGCGCGGTCCGTGCGCACCTCGTGCCGGCCGGACGGCAGGTCCAGTCCGCCCGCCGAGTCCGCGCACGTCTCGAACCGCATCGGGCGGTGCGTCACGTAGTCCGCCAGCGTCCCCGACACCGACGTCTGGTACGTGAACCCGTCCATCGTGACCACCGGGCCCTGCCCACACGGGACGGTGAACGTGGCCGGCACCGGCGGCAGGTCCATCCCCAGCAGGCGCAGCTCGTTCACCGCGCCCGTGCCGCCGATCGGCCGGATCTCGATCGAGTTCGTGGTCAGCTCGAACTTCGCCACGCCGTTGCGTACCGGCACCGTCTGGGCGCCCTGCGGCACCGTGACCTCGACGTCGGTCGCCTCGCTGCCGACCATGCGCAGGCCGTGCAGCTGCCGTGGCGTCTCCCACGACACTCGCAGTGTCGGGCGCAGGTCCCGTACGTCCGGCCGCCACGCGGTCGACGTCGAGCCGTCCACGGCGGACAGTGGGCCGGCGGCGGGGTCACCGGCCAGCTGGCTCGTCGACGACACCGCCACGCCCGGCAACGACACGGGGTTCGGCCCGCCCAGTGCCGGCAGGACTGTCCCCTCGATGCGGTAGTTCGCCGCGGACGTCGTGTTGAACAACCGGTGCACGCCGTCCGGCTCCTCGCCGGTCCTCGTGAAACCGGGGTCGCACACACCGCCGACGCACGCGTACCTCGGCTGGGAACCCCGCGTGAACACGAAGTTCGCCTCCTGGTTCAACGCCGGCATGGCGTCCGCGGGCGCCACGAGCGCCCGGTGCGGCGTCACCCCGGGGATCCCCAGTTCGGCGATCCCGACGTTCCCGTTGTCCCGGTCGGCCGCCACCGCCAGGACCGTCACCCGCACCCGGCTCGTCACCCCGGTCGGCAGCGAGAACCGTTGCGGCTGTGCGGTCGAGGCCACCTCACGGTCGACCGAACCCGCGTCGGTGGTCAGCCGGACCTTCGTCACCGGCCAGCCGACGCGTAGTTCGTCCACAATGGACAGATCCACGTACGGCACCGTCCGCGGCGTGTCCAGCTCCACCTCCAGCCACTGCCCGGCCGGACCGGCGAAGCTCGACGAACGCCACGACGTCAGCGGGTCCCCGTCCACCGCGGCGAAAGGCAGCCCGGACGGGTCGCTCGCGCCGACCGCGTCCGCGAACGCCGCCGACGAGGACGCCGTCACGTCACGGATCCCGCGGTACGCGGCGACCGTCTGGTGCGCCTGGCCCTGGAACGGCAGCACGTCCGTCGATGGCCGGTCCTGCCTCGGCCGCTCGTCCGCCGTCAGCGTCTGGCTCAGGTTGTCCCGCGTCCGCCCGACGTTGCGCTCGCGGTGGCGCAGCCCGTCGGTCACCAGCCACTCCCGCGAGTCCGCCAGGCCGCCGTCGCCCGCGAGCACGGCCGGCGTCGACGCCGGCAGGACGCCCGACTCCAGCAGCGGCAGCAACGACTCCGGCCCGCCGCTCACCGTCGGCACGTCCGAGGTGGACACCGCGGTCACGAGCGGCACGTCCGGCGCCACCCGGTAGACCTCCAGCGGCCCGAAGGCCGCCACCCGCGTCACCCCGGCCGAGCTCGCCAGCCCGGCACGGATCACGTTCGTCGGCGGCGCGTCGGTCGTCCGCCGGTCGATGTCGCCACGCAGCAGCAGGTACCGGAACCCGGCCCGCGCCAGGAACCCGGCCAGCGCCGGCGAGCCGCGCCCGTCCGCGAGCACGTCCTCCACCGCGTCCATCACCCGCGTGTTGCCCTCGGACCCCAGCGGCACCTGGTTGCGTACCGCCCACGGTGCCCGCGCGAGTGCCTGCGCGGGCTCGTCGACCGTGCGGCCCCACGTGTACTCGCCGAAGCCGGTGCCGGGGAACAGCAGCGTGCGGGCCTGGGGGTCACGGGCGGAGCTCGCGGAGTGGACGTCGCTGTGGTCGGAGAGCCACGTCATCGCCGACCGCCAGTAGTCCGGCACGTCCGACCAGCCGGGACCCGGCCGCAGCGTGAACAGCCACGCCGGCGCGGCCATGACCACGACCAGCGCGACCCCGACCGCCAGCCGCGCCCTGGTCGCGGCCACCGGCGTCGTCGCGCGGGCCAGGCCGGGCAGCCGGCCGGTGATCGCGTGCGTGAACGCGAGCATCAGCGGCAGCCGCAGGACCGGCTCGAACTTGTGCACGTTCCGGAACGGCGCCAGCGGCCCGTCCAGCAGCCCACGCACCACCGACGACAGCGGGCTGTCCAGCGCGCCGACGTAGCCGATGGTCAGCAGCGTCAACCCGGTCAGCACGCTGAGCACGAGGAACCGCCGCTCCGGCAGCCGGCCGCGCGCCAGCCCGAACAGGCCGACGGCCGCGACCATGCCGGTCGCGAGCATCAGCAGCGGGTTGTCGATCAGCAGGAATCCGGACGGCCACCACGGCGTGCCCTCGATGACGTAGGCCACCCACTGGTTCGTGCCCCGCAGCACCTCGAACAGCGACATCGGCGCGGTCGTGTTCGTCGCCGACTCGATGTAGTTCAGGAACGGCATGCTGTACTCGCCGAGCAGCAGCAGCGGCAGGACCCACCACAGGCACACCGCGACCGCCGAGGCCACCCACCACCCGACGAGCCGCACGTGCTCGCGCGTCCACCGGCGGGTCACGAGCCACAGGCCCGGCAGCACCAGCGACATCACGACCATCGCGCCGTTGACCCCGCCCATGCCGAGCACGGCCAGCGCCGACAGCCCCGCCGCCCGCCGCGGCGACCCGAGCCGGTTCGCCCTGACCAGCGGCAACAGCACCCACGGCAGCAGCGCGGCGGGCAACATCTCCGCCGACAGCGGCCCGATCTCGGTCAGCATGCGTGGTGCCAGCGCGTACCCGACGGCGCCCGCGAACCTCGCCGGCTCCGAGCCGATGTTGAGCGCGCGGGCCAGGAGCAGCATGCCGCCGAAGGCCAGGCACAGCACGAGCGCGCACCAGAGCCGCTGCGTGACCCACGGCGGCACGCCGAGCAGCTGACCGGCGGCGAAGAACGGGCCCATCGGGAACAGGTAGCCGTACGCCTGGTTCTGCAGCTCGCCGCCGGTCGCGTCGGCGTTCCACAGGTGCAGCGCGCGGCCGAGGAACGCCACCGGGTCGACGACGAGGTCGAGCTTGGTGTCGAAGGTGGTCCGACCGGGCCGCTGCAGGAACGACACCACCGTCAGCAGGGCCATGACCCATGCGGCCGGGTTGCGTGGCCAGGTACGAACGGTGGTTAACATCCGGCTGATCCTAAAGCTACTGTTCGCTCGTGACAGGTGGTGTGACGATCGGATTCGACCCGGCCTGGGCCGCCGCGGCCGGCATCCCGGGCTGGCTCAGCGAGGGACAGGCTCGCATGCTGTGGGACGCCGTGCGCAGGCTGCCACCAGGCGCGACGGTCGTCGAGATCGGCAGCCACCAGGGCAGGTCCACGGTCGTCCTCGGCCACGCGGCCCGCGAGGTCGGCGCCCGGGTCGTCGCCATCGACGCCTTCGTCGACGGTCGGCTGTTCGGCGGCACGGGGACGCGGGCGCGCTTCGAGGCCAACATCTCCGCCGCCGGCCTGACCGACGTCGTCGAGCTGGTCGTCGGCTACTCCACGAAGCTGCGCGGGTCCTGGACGCGACCGATCGACCTGCTGTACGTCGACGGCAAGCACGACTACTGGACCTACGTGGACGACCTGCGCTGGTCCGTCCATCTGCCACCGGGCGGCGAGATCCTGGTGCACGACTGCTTCTCGTCGATCGGTGTGACGGCCGGCACACTCGTCAAGGTGCTGGCCGGGGCCCGGTACTCCTACGTGGACAGAAGCCGCTCGCTCGCCAGGTTCGCGGTGCGCAGGCCCGCGCTCACGGACCGGTGGCGCGTCGTGACGCAGCTGCCGTGGTTCTTCGGCAACGTGGTGCTCAAGGTGTTGCTGCGCCTGCGGTTGCGGCCGGTGGCCGGCTGGTTCGGCCATCATGGACCGTACGACCCGTTCTAGCGCGGTGTCCCGATCTCGACGTCGGTGACGCACAGGGGCTGGCGGTCCGCGCTCCACGACACGTCGACGTGAGACTGGGTGCCCGTGACCGGGATGTACAGCACGTGCAGCCCCTCGCGGAGCCGGACGGTCTCCCGGGTGTCGCCGGTGGCGACGACGGCGTACCCGGCGTCGCCGGTGTAGTAGCCGAGCTTCAGCACGCGGCGCCCGAAGAACGCGCCGGTCAGCGGGATGCGCACGGGCGCGCCCTCGACGAGATGGCCGCAGTCGGCCACCGGGCCGCGCTCGCCGCGCACGGAGTCGGTGAGGGTGGTGATCGGCTGTGGCCGGCCGGTGGCGTCGAGCTGGTAGAGGGTCTCCGCGGGCCGGTCGAAGCGGGGCTTCTCCGGCGCGAGGCCGACCACGCGCGAGGTGAAGTCGTCGTAGATGAACCAGTCGATGATGATCGAGCCGGGCACCGTGGTGTCGTACAGGACGATGCCGGGCTGGTCGGCGAGCGCGGCGCGGGCGGTCGCGACGTAGTCCCGCGCGTCGCGGAACTGCAGCGGTGGCGCGACCCGCACGAAGCTGACCGTGCCGCCGACGACCAGGAGTGACGCCACGGCGACAATCGGCCACCGCCGGTCGCGCCTGCCCTGGTAGGCGAAGGCCGCGAAGATCACCGCGACCGGCACGGCGTCGGCGAGGTAGCGGGGGTCGGCGCCGATCGCCGGGCCGACGTCCGCGAGCCGGGTGACCGCGACGAGCGCGAGGCCGACGGCCACGTAGGCCGCGAGGAACAGCCAGGGCAGGACCTTCTTGCTGCCCACGATGATGGCGACGGCGAGCACGACGGCCACGATCCGCACGGCGAGCGGCGGGGTCGCCCAGGTGGCGCCGTTGCCGGGCGCGGCGAACGGGCCGCCGAGGATCCCGGGCAGGAAGGTGTCGACGACGGCCCGGAACGCGTACTCGGCGAGGTCCGGCGCCGAGACGGGTTTCCCGGTGGTCTGGCTGGCGGTGAGCGCGGTGGAGAGGACCGCGAAGCCGGCTAGGAGGGCCACGTTCGCCGCCCAGACGCGCCAGTGCCGCACGATCGCCTCGCCGAAGGAGTCGCCACGCAGGACGGTGACCGCGAAGAGGACGGCGGTGATCAGGACGGCCTTCTCGTTGAAGAGCAGGCCGAATCCTGTCCACGCGACGGCCTGGACGGCGTACCTGGTGGCGCCGGTGTCGAGGTAGCGCAGGTGCGCGAGCAGCGCGGCGGCCATGCCGACCAGGATGGGGAGGAGCTGCATGCCGTACGCCCACCAGATGGTGGGGAACAGGACCAGCGGCGAGGCGGTGAGGGCGGCGAAGAAGGGGAGAACCGACCAGCGGGGTCCGAAGAGCCTGGTCAGCACCAGCCAGAAGAGCCAGAGCATCACGGCGTGGAAGGCGAGGACCGGGAGGATGGCGACGGTGAAGTTGAGCGGGGCGATCGCGGTCTCGAGCCAAGCGAGCAGGTAGGTGCCCGGCACGAGGTGGCCGTTGTGGTCCTGGAAGAGGAAGGCCGGGTCGAGCAGGTCGGCGTGCGCGGCCCGGTAGGTCATGATGAAGTCGTCCTGGCCGTAGAAGCCGCGCAGGGCGACCGAGGCGTGGACGAGGACCGGCACGGCGGCGACGAGGAAGGCCGCGAGCCGCAGGTGTGGGGGAGCGGGGTCCTCGGTGCGGGCATGCCGCCGACGCGTGGGCAGGGCAATGGCCACCGGTACTCCCGTAGTACTCGCCAGGCCCCGACCTTGCCTGCTTATCGTAGGGATGGACGGGCCGTTACGGAATGACGCCCGAGTCTGTCACGTGCCGGGAGAGGCGGTCAGCCACCCGGTTTCGGTTGGCACTGCGGGGGTTGGCAGAGCACCTTCGACAGTGCCGCGTAGAAGATGTCGCCGATCTTCGTCGGGTCCACCGTGGTGAAGGCCTGGCCGCCCGTCGCGCCAGAGATGGCCTGCAGCTCGCCCTTGTCGACGTCCGGTCCGATGCCGATGCCGACGATCAGGATGGGGCGGCGCTGGTCCTGTAGCTTCGCCAGCTCCGACAGCAGCGTGTCACGGGTGATGCTGTTCCTGTCGTCGTTCTTGCCGTCCGTCAGGACGATCACGACGTTGATGCGGCCGGGCTCGTAGCCCTGCCGGGCCGACTGGTACGCGGCCAGCACGCTGTCGTACAGGCCCGTGCCGCCGTTGGGCACGGCCTGGATCGTCTTCAGCTTCTCCAGGCCACCGTCCCTGGCCTGCTCGCCGATCGGCCGCATGGGCAGGAACTCGCGATAGTCCTTGTCCCCGTCCAGCTTCGTCGAGAACAGCCACACCCCGAGCTTCGTGGTCGGCTTCATCAGGCCGATGCCCAGCGACGCCGCCTGCAACGTCAGCGCCATGCGGTTGGCCCCGGTGCCGGGCACCGGCTCGGCCATCGAGCCGGACACGTCCAGCAGCACCTGCACACGTCCGTTCAGGTTGACGCCGGCCCACGCGTTGAGCAGGTCGTCCACGTCGTCCGACCCGGGCACCTCCGCCGGGGTGACCTTCGCCCCGGAGGTCAGCTCCGACGTGCCGCGGTTGCGCAACATCTCGCCGTCCGGGGTGCGGAAACCCGCGTCGGACAGGGCATCTGCGGTCTTCTGCTGCATGAGCGCGGTCAGGAACTTCTCCGCCGCCTCTCGCTTCTTCCCACGCGCGGTCGGCAGCAGCACGTACGGGTAGTCGAGCGACGGCACCGCGGGGTCCGCGTACACCGCGACCAGCGGGGTGTCCTGCCGCGCGTTGTTGCGCAGCACCGCGTTCTCCGACACCGGGAAACCGTCCAGCGGGTCTTCCCCGGCGCCGACGCCCGGCAGCCGGTTGAACAGGTCGCCCACCGTCGGCACGACGTCCGACGTCAGCCGCCGCAGCTCGGTGGTCACCGCTGCGCCGGGGTCGGGTTCGGCCTTCATCAGGTCCCGGACGCCGAACAGCACCGACACGCCGACCGGCTCGCGGGCGGGGTCGGGCATGCCGATCTTCAGGTTCGAGGCGAGCACCTCCGCCCACGACGGCTGCTTGGCCGGCCAGCCGAGCAGCGTCGCCGCGTCCTGGGTCAGCGCCAGCACCACCGGCGAGCTCGCGATCGAGGTTCCCGACACCGGCACGTCCCACGCACCGCGTGCCTGCGCCCGCTGCAACCAGATCGTCGAGTCCGGGACCCACACGTCCGGCGGCTCGCTGCCGTCGGACACCACCAGTGACTCGGCCGTCTCCTGGGAGTCGCGGTCGGTCACGCGGATGTCGTAGCAGCTGTCCTGTGAGGACATCTCCTGAGCTGCGCGGTTGATCACCGGCGCGATGTCCGGTGACACCGTCACGTTCAGTGCCGTCGTGGTGTCGCAGTTGGACGCTCGCAGCCGGTCGGCGAGGAAGTCGTACGTGAACCAGCCCACCAGTGCGAGCACCAGCAGCGCTGACAACGCGATCAACGGCGATCTCGCGCGCCAGCCACGGGACTTGACGGAGGAGTGCCGTCCCATGGCTGTCAACCTCCAAAACTGGTGGGCAGGGCGACAAAACCATACCTACTACGATCCGGAGAACAAGTGGTTACACCAAGTCAGGAGTAGAGGGAGTCAACCTCGTTCGCGAAGTCCTTCATGATGATGTTGCGCTTGAGCTTGAGCGATGGCGTCAGGTAGCCGTTCTCCGGGTTGAACTCGGTGTCGAGAATCCGAAACTTCCGGACCGACTCCGCCTTGGACACCGCGAGGTTGCCCTCGTCGACCGCCTTCTGGATCTCCGCGTTGAGCTCCGGGTCGGCCGCGAGGTCGGTCACCGACGCGGCCGCGTCCTTGCCGGCCGTGGTCTTCCAGTAGCCGAAGTACTCCGCGTCGATCGTGATCAGCGCCGCGATGTACTTCTGCCCGTCGCCGACGACGAGCGCCTGTCCGACCAGTGGGTGCGCGGCGATCCGGTCCTCGATGACCGACGGCGCGACGTTCTTGCCGCCGCTGGTCACCAGGATCTCCTTCTTCCGCCCGGTGATCCTCAGGTAGCCGTCCTCGTCCAGCTCACCGAGGTCGCCGGTCGCGAACCAGCCGTCGCCGTCGATGGCCTCCGCGGTGGCCGCGTCGTTCTGCCAGTACCGGGTGAACATCGCCTCGCCACGCATCTGGATCTCGCCGTCGTCGCTGATCCGGACCGCGGAGCCGGGCAGCGGCCGGCCGACCGTGCCGGGCTTGACCCGGTCCGGCGAGTTGACCACCGAGGCGGCCGACGACTCGGTCAGCCCGTAGCCCTCGAGCACGATGATGCCGATGCCGCGGAAGAAGTGGTTCAGTCGCGGCCCGAGCGCGGCGCCACCGGAGATCACGTACCTGACCTGCCCGCCGAGCGCGGCCCGCAGCTTCGCGTACACGAGCCGGTCGAACACGGCGTGCTTGAGCTTCAGGCCGAGGCCCGCCCTGCCGTCCGCCTCGCTGTAGGCGACGGCGGTCTCGGCGGCCAGGTCGAAGATCCGGCCCTTGCCGCCCGAGTGCGCCTTCTGCCGGGCGCCGTTGTAGACCTTCTCCAGCACGTACGGCACGGTCAGCAGGAACGTCGGCTTGAACGCGGCCAGGTTGTCGGTCAGCGTCTTCACGTCCGCCCAGTGACCGACCGTGGCACGGGCCATGAAGGCCGCGACCTCGACCATGCGGCCGAACACGTGCGCGAGCGGCAGGAACAGCAGCGTCGAGGCCTCGTCGAGAGGGGTGCCGCGCTTGAACAGCACGGACAGGTACTCCACGGCGTTGCGGCACGCCGCGTACAGGTTGCGGTGGGTGAGCGCGACGCCCTTGGGCCGGCCGGTGGTGCCGGACGTGTAGATGAGCGTCGCCAGGTCGTCCGGCCTGACCGCGGCCCTGCGCTCGTCGAGCACCTCGTCCGCCACGTCCTTGCCGGCCTCGACCAGCGTCTCGACCGCCTTGTCGTCGATCCGCCAGACCTGCTTGAGGCTGCCGAGCTTGTCGCGGACCTGCTCGACCCGCTCCGCCAGCACCGCGTTCTCCGTGACCACCGCGACCGCGCCGGAGTCGCTCAGGATCCACTCGACCTGCTCGGCCGAGGAGGTGACGTAGACCGGCACCGACGCCGCGCCCGCGACCCAGACGGCGAAGTCGAACAGTGTCCACTCGTAACAGTTCGCCGACAGGATGCTGACCCGGTCACCCGGCCCGACGCCGGACGCGACCAGGCCCTTCGCGACCGCCACGACCTCGCCGAGGAACTGCTCGGTCGTGACGTCCCGCCACGCCCCGCCGACCTTCCTGCGGAACACGACGTCGGTCGGCGCCTCCTTGACGTTCAGGTAGACGACGTCGGCCAGGCCGCCGCTCTCCGGCACGCTGGCCAGCGGGGGGACGGCGAGTTCGCGCATGGTCTGCTCCTTGGGAACGAAGGGCGTCGCCATGTCCGCACAACAGCGACGCTACCTCACGGTAACCTCGGCTATCTTGCCTGTGCACGCCGCTGAGGGCCACCCCCCGAATACGGCGGATGGCCCTCAGCGGGTCGAGACCAACATGGACTAGACGGTCAGCTTCCAGTTCTTCAACGTGCCGGTGTCGCCACTGAAGACGTCCCGGATCCGCAGCGTCCACGTGCCGCTCGCGGCCTTGTTCGCCGCGTTGACCGTGTACAGCTCGTTGACGTTGTCCGCGCCGTCGTCGCCCTTCGCGGTCTTCAGCCGGTAGGACGTGCCGTCCGGTGCGATCAGGTCGACGACCAGGTCACCCCGGTACGGGTGGTTGATGTTCACCTCCACCTTGGTCTGGCCCGACGCGTTGCCGTCGCAGGCCACGGTCACCTGGCTGGTCACCTCGCCGAGGTCCGGGATGGCGAGGCCGGTCGTGTTGGCCGCCGGCGTGCACCTCGGGCCGAGCGACGCCGCCGCCGCGAGGATGGCGTCCGAGAAGTGGCTCGCCTGCATGTAGACGCCCGGGTTCTGCGGGCGGGCGCAGCCGATGCCCCAACTCGTGGTGCCGATCAGGACGAACTCACCGTTGGCGTCCCGGTTGAGCAGCGGGCCGCCCGAGTCGCCCTGGCAGGTGTCCACGCCGCCGGAGTCCCAGTTGCCGGCGCAGATCTCCTCCGCGGGCACGAGATTGAGGTAGCTGCTCCCCGCGCTCATGCACTGCTCGTCGTCGATGAACGGCACCTGTGCCTTGAGCAGGAACCGCTGCTGCGGACCGCCCTCGGTCGCGGCGCCCCAGCCGGCGACGGTGAAGGTGCCGGTGTCGAACTCGGGTGTCGTGGCGATGGGCACGGTCGGGACGTCGACCGGCCGCGCGAGCCGGATCAGCGCCCAGTCGTCACCGGGCGGGCCGCCCGCGCCCGGTGCCCGGATCACGTAGTCGGAGTTGACCACGACCCGGTTCGGGTCCTGCAGGTCCACTACACCGAGCGTGGCCGTGATGCCGGTGTTCGGACCCGTCGCCGGCACGCAGTGTGCCGCGGTCAGGACGATCTGTTCGGTGATCATCGATCCGCCGCAGCCCATGGACAGGCGCACTATCCACGGGAACTCGCCCTGAGCGGCGGGTGTGCCGCCGATGACCTGCGGCTGTACGTCGTTCGCCGCCGGTGGTTCGGCGACCGCCTGGCCCGCCGCGGCCCCCAGAACGGCCAGGACGCTCACCGCCGTGAACGTCAGCCGTCGTCTCCAAGACGTCATCCACATCCCTTTCATCGGTACGAAGGCCGCCGTCCCCCGAAGATCGGGCTCCGGGGAACGGCGGCCGTTTCTAGAAGGTGAGGCTCCAGGAGTTGATGTAGCCCGTGTCCGCGCTGTAGAGGTCCCGCACCCGCAGCTGCCACGTGCCGTTCGCGACCTCACTGGACGCGTTGACCGTGTAGGTCGCGATCACGTTGTCGGCGGAGTCGCTCGTGGACGTGCTCTTCAGCCGGTACGCGGTGCCGTCCGGGGCGACGAGGTCGACCTGCAGGTCGCCGCGGTAGCTGTGCTGGATGTTGACCGACACCTGCAGGTCCGACGGCGCGTTGCCGGACACGCCGGTCACCGTGATCGGGCTGTTGACCGCCGCGCCGGCGTCGGGGATGTTGACGTCGGTCGTGTTCTCGAACGTCGGCCCGGCAGGCGGCGGCTCGGAGCCGTCACAGGTGACGCCGATGACCCGGGACGGGCAGTCGGAGTAGTCCAGCAGCAGCAGGACGGCGGCGCGGTTGCGCGTGGTCTCGCGGCTGATCACCTCGTCGGGCGGGTAGAACCCGTCGAGACCGCCGTCCGACGGGTACATCTCGAACGTGTACGAGTAGACGCCCTCGGTGGCCCACAGCCAGTCGTCGATCGTGCCGTCGGTGATGTAGAGGTCGGAGGACTGCTCCGGCGTGTAGTTGTTGGTGGCCGCCATCTGCTGACCGAGCGTCGAGAACGTGTCGTACTGCTGCTGGGTCATGTCCGTGCCGGTGTTCGTGGTGGTGTAACCCCGCGGCCACAGGACCAGCTCGCTGAACGTGTGGAAGTCGATGTTCGTCTTGATCTGCTGCACGCCGCCGATCCGGCGCGAGCTGACGAAGTTCATCACGTTCTGGACCTCGGGCGCGCTGCCCGCCGACGGGCCGCGGTAGGTCTCGGAGCCGGTGCTCCCGGAGGATCCGCCGCAGCAGCCCCACTTGTAGGGCCAGTTGCGGTTGGTGTCGGTGTAGATGGCGGAACCGCTGCTGTTCAGCTGCCGGTTCTTGCGCCACCCGGCGTAGGAGCCGGTACGGATGTCGAACTCGCCGCCGTCGGGGTTGAGGTCCGGGATGATCCAGATCTCGCGGCTGTCGACGAGGTCGGTGATGTGGCTGTCGGAGCCGTACCTCGTGGTCAGCTCGTTGACGAGGTACAGCGCCATCTCGATGGTGAGGTGCTCACGTGCGTGCTGGTGGGCGGTGAACAGGACCTCGGGCTCGTCCTCGTCGGTGCCCACGTTGTCCGAGATCTTGATCGCGACCATCTGCCGGCCCTCGTAGGAGGTGCCGATCGAGCGCTGGCTCGCGATGTTCGGGAACGCGGCGACGGCCTGGTTGAGCGTCGTCGTCATCTCGGAGTAGTTGTGGTAGTTCGAGTCGGCGCTGGGGAAGTCCAGAGGTGTGGCGTCCTCGGCCTTCGGCATGGAGTCCTGCCGCTCGGCCCGGAAGCCCAGCCGCTCGATCTCGGCTATCTCATCTGGGGTGGCCGTGACGTTGAGCAGTCCGTGCTCGACGGAGTTGACGGCCGCGCCGGTGGCGGCGACCGAGCTCACGGCCTCGTTGGTCTTGACGCCGCTGACCACGTACTCGGCGGAGGTGCGCCCTTGCGGGTCGGACACCGCGGTGCCGTTCGTGGAGAGGACGAGGGTGGCGGCGGCTAGCGCCGCGACCATGATGGACGGGCGTGTGGGTCTCACGCTTTTCCTCCCGCAGGGGACGCCGGAACAAGCCGGCGCTGGAGGTTGCCGTGTTCAGTTGTGCGGGCGGGCCCTCACGGTCCGTTTCCGCCCGATAGCTGATAGTTCCCGCGAAAGGTCCACTTCCACAAGGGGCCGACTGGCCGCTACTTCTTCCCAGTTCACAGACAGAACGGGGCGAAACGCGCAGTTCACGGAACTGCCGGTGCCGTGTCGTACGACCGGCTCGGGGGCCGTTGGCCAACCCGCCTCAGCGCAGCCGAAGTGCCTTCATCACACGCAGGGACACCGCCATGAACCGCGAGAACACGCCGTACGGCAGCCACCGCGGCGGGTTCAGCATCTCGATCCGTTTGACGGCGACGGCCTGCACGTCGGTGTAGCGCAGCAGGCCCTCCGCGCCGTGCCGGCGGCCGAGGCCCGAGGCGCCCATGCCGCCCATCGGCGCGTCCGTGCTGCCGAACGCGGACGCGTAGCCGTCGTTGACGTTCGCCGTGCCGGCGCGGATTCTCGTGGCCACCCCCGCGGCGCGGGTCAGGTCCCGGCCGTAGACGCTCGCGTTCAGGCCGAACTCCGTGTCGTTGGCGAGGGAGACGGCCTCGTCCTCGTCGCGGTACGGGTAGAGCGACACGACCGGCCCGAATGTCTCCGCCTTGTGGCACAACATGTCCGGCGTCACGTCGGTCAGCACGGTCGGCTCGTAGAAGTACGGGCCGAGGTCCGGCCGCGGGCGCCCGCCGGTGAGCACGGTCGCGCCCTTCGCCCTCGCGTCGTCGACGTGCTCGGACACCGTCTTCAACGCGCGTTGCGACGTCAGCGAGCCGACGTCCGCGCCGTAGTCGTACCCGCCGGCCTGGCGCAGCCTGCCGATCTCGGCGACGAACGCGTCGGCGAACCGGTCGAAGATCGCGTCCGGCACGTAGATCCGTTCCAGGGACAGGCAGAGCTGACCGGCGTTCGCGAAGCAGCCGCGCACGGCCGACGTCGCCGTGGTCGCGATGTCCGCGTCGTCGAGCACGATCATCGGGTTCTTGCCGCCGAGCTCCAGCGAACACCCGACGAGCCGTTCGCCCGCCCGGGCGGCGATCAGCGCGCCCGTCCGGGACGAGCCGGTGAAACCGATGTAGTCACAGGTGTCGACGACCGCGCCGCCGATCACCGGGCCGTCGCCGAGGACCACCTGGAGCAGGCCGTTCGGCAGGCCCGCGCGGTAGAGCAGCTCCGCACCGAACAGGGGACTGAGCGCGGTCTGGCTGTCCGGCTTGAGCACCACGCCGTTGCCCGCGACGAGCGCCGGGACGAGGTCGCCGAAGGAGAGTGCGAACGGGTAGTTCCACGGCGAGATGATGCCGACGACACCCTTCGGCTGACGCAGCTCACGAACCGTGATCGCACCGGGAAGCAGCCCGGCCCGCTTCCGGGGCCGCAGCAGCTTCGGGGCGGTGCGCAGGTAGTAGCTGGTGACGATCGCGGGCTCGCTCAGCTCCTCGAACGCGTCACGGCGTGCCTTGCCCGTCTCGGCCTGCAGGAGGTCGGCGAGCGTCTCCCGCTCCTTCAGCAGGAGTGAGTGGAACCGGTGGAAGACCGCGAGCCGGTCCCGCAACGGCAGCGCCGCCCACTCCCGCTGCGCCCGCAGGGCCAGCTCGTAGGCGGTGTTCACGTCGCCGACGGACGACTCCGGCATGGTCGCCAGCTCGCCGCCCGTGAACACCTCGGTGGTCGTGTAGGTGTCCGAAGTGGACGAACAGACGCGAGCCTTCAGCGTCGCGAGAAGGGCGTCCGTCACGGGGTTCATCAGGCGCTCTCCCGATCGGCGCCCGGCGCGCTCGCGGCGGCGCGGGCCTCGTACTCCCTGCGCGCCTCCGGCGACGCGCCGAAGAGCACCTGGTCGCTCTTGAACGTCCGCGCCACCCACTCGGCGGCGGGCCGGGGGAGCAGGCGCGTGAAGCGGAACGTCGCGTCGAGCGACCGCGGCACGAACACGTCGAACCTGGGGCGCTGCAACGTCTTCACGATCGCCGCGGCGACGTCGACGGCCTCGACCGGCTTGATGAACCGCGACTCGGTCAACCCCGCGGCCAGCTCCGTGCGCACCACGGCCGGCATGACGACGGAGACCTCGACGCCCGACCCGCGCAGCTCGTGGCGCACGGCCTCCGACATGCCGACGACCCCGTGCTTGGTGGCGCAGTACGTGGCGCCCCCGGGGAACCCGGCCTTCCCGGCCGCGGACGCGATGTTGACGATGTGCCCGGTCCCGCGCGGCCGCATCCGCTTGATCGCCTCCCGCGTGCCGTGGATGACGGCATGCAGGTTGATGGCGAGATGGTGCGCGGTGGTCCGGTCGTCCTCGTCCTCGAACCGCCCGAGCCGCATGATCCCGGCGTTGTTGATGAGCACGTCGACGGGCCCGAGCTGCTTCTCGACCTCGTCGAGGAACTTCGTGAACCCGTCCCGGTCGGTCACGTCGAGCGGCAGGGCCAGCGCGTCGATCTCCCCGGCCGTCCCCTTCGCAAGGTCGAGATCGAGGTCCCCGATAGCCACCGACGCCCCGGCCCGAGCAAGCGCGACCCCGGTGGCAGCCCCGATCCCACGAGCCCCACCCGTGATCACGACAACCTTCCCGACCAGCGACCGAGCCCGCGCCATAACGACTCCCCGCAAATACAATCCAACTGGAATGTTTCCCCGAGCATCCCAGCCACCCCACCCCGACGCAACCCCCCACCCGCGAGTCCCGCGTTCAAACACACCGAGTCCCGCGTTCACACTTACCGAGTTGCGGTTTCGTGCAGATCCGCAGTTATCCACAGCCGCTGGAGTTATCCACAGTTGGAGATCGGCGGCCGACCTGAACGCGGCGGCTGGTGCACCGTGATCGCATGTACGCACTACCGCCGGGACTCCACGGTGCCCACCGGGTCCGCGACCTGCGCCGGCAGCTGGGCCGGTACCGACTCGAGGCGCTCCTGCGCGACGGACTGCTGATTCCGTACTCCCGTCACGTGGTCGTCGTTCGCGGTTGCCAGCTCGAACTCCGTACTCGGGCCGCGGCGGCGCTCCTGCTAGCCGGCCCGCGCGCGGTGCTGACGAGCCACACCGCGGCGTTCCTCCACGGGTGTACCGCGGCGAGCGGCGGGAGGATCCACCTCCTGGTGGACTACCAACGGCGGCTGTCGAACCTGCCGGATGTGGCCGTTCACCAGGGTTTGTACGACGAGGATGACGTCGTGGTCCTGGACGGGCTGCGGGTGATGGCCCTCGAACATGCCCTGGCGGAGCTGTTGTGCCGGGCGCCCCGCCGGGACGCCCTGGCGTGTCTCGACCAGGCGCTCGCGTCCTTGTCGCCGGAACTGCGGGACGAGTTCCGGGCCGAGGTCGGCCACCGGATCGCCGGCCGGCGGGATCCGCGTGGCCGGCGGAGGTCGCAGGTTCTCCTCGCGCTTGGCAGTGGGCTGGCCGAGTCACCGGCCGAGAGCTGGTTGATGCTCAGCCTGTACGACGCGGGTTTTCCCGTCCCGACGCCGCAGTTTCCCGTGCTCGACATGAGTGGCCGGGAGATCTATCGCCTGGATCTCGCCTGGGAGGAACCGCTGGTGGCCCTCGAGTACGACGGTTACGCGGCCCACGTGGACCGGGTGGGCCGGGACGCCGCCCGCGACGAGGACCTACGGCGTCGGGGCTGGACCGTCATCCGCGCGACCGCGGACGACCTGAAGGATCCGGCCCGGCTGCACGCCGAGATCCGACGTGTCTTCTCGCAGCGACGGTTCGCGGCGTAGCAGCCGGGATGTGCACGAAACCGCAACTCGGCATGTGTGAATGCGGGACTCGGTATGGGTGAACGCGGGACTCGCGGTGGGGCCGTTTT